>NZ_CP016543.2:2644296-3305371 GCF_001687665.2 Planococcus donghaensis
TTCCACCTACATAATCTATGTAAGAAAACCATCTCATGCATACCCTTTGTAAGCATACATTAGGGGTAAAATCATGTCAATTAGTAGAAGTGAAAAACTTCACAAGCGATTTTCCTCTGACATATTGTGGACAAATTTCAACAAGAAAAGTAGGCTCGGCCACTTTAGCTCTGACGGACTTAAGACAGAATGGCATCGTGGCGCTTTTTGTCACAAAGCCAGGCTGACTTAAGACCCCTAAGAGCTGACCGGTGCAACTAGCCAACAAAAAAAGTGAAGTCGGCCGATTTACTTACAGTTTTGAAAAATACGTATGCAACGCTTCTACGATTCGCGCAGATGCTTTTCCATCTCCATAAGGATTAGATGCGTGAGACATTGCTTTATACGCAGCTTCGTCCGTTAACAATTCTTTCGCCAATCCATAGATCGTTTCTTCATCAGTACCAGCTAGCTTCAACGTTCCTGCACTAATGCCTTCAGGCCGTTCAGTCGTATCACGCAACACCAAAACTGGTTTACCAAGCGATGGCGCTTCTTCTTGAATCCCACCAGAATCGGTCAAAATAAAGAATGAGCGAGCTGCAAAGTTGTGGAAATCCAAAACTTCGAGTGGTTCGATCAAGTGAATGCGTGAATCGCGACCTAATACTTCGTCTGCTACTTCACGAACAGCCGGGTTCATATGTACTGGATACACCACTTGAATATCGTCATGCTCTTCAATCAAGCGCTTAATCGCACGAAACATATTGCGCATCGGCTGACCTAGATTTTCACGTCGATGTGCGGTTAGCAAAATCATCCGATCGCTCCCGATTTTCTCTAAAATTGGGTGCGAATACGTTTCACGTACTGTCGTTTGAAGAGCATCGATTGCTGTATTGCCCGTAACATAAATTGTTTCTGGTTTTTTGTTCTCATCAAGCAAGTTTTGAGCTGATTTTTCAGTTGGTGAAAAATGAATGTCTGCCATGACTCCCGTCAATTGACGGTTCATCTCCTCAGGAAACGGCGAGTATTTGTTATGCGTACGTAAACCCGCTTCTACGTGACCGACCGCTACTTGGTTGTAAAAAGCAGCAAGACTAGCGGCAAAAGTTGTCGTCGTATCGCCATGCACTAACACGATATCTGGCTTTGCTTCTTTCATGATCGTATCAAGGCCTTGCATTGCGCGCATCGTAACGTCAGTCAATGTTTGGCGATCTTTCATGATGTTCAGATCAAAGTCAGGCGTGATTTTGAATGTCTCTAATACTTGATCAAGCATTTCTCTATGCTGTGCGGTTACCGTTACAAGTGGTTCAATAGTTTCCGGATGTTTTTGAAGTTCTAAAACAAGCGGCGCCATTTTAATTGCTTCTGGTCGCGTACCAAATATCGTCATTACTTTCCACTTTTTCGTCAAGCTGATTTACCCCGCTCTCTTACTTTGTTCCGAATAAACGGTCGCCAGCATCTCCAAGACCTGGGACAATATATCCTTTTTCATTTAATTTTTCATCTAAAGCCGCGATGAAGATGTCTACATCCGGATGCGCTTCTTGTAAAGCTTCTACGCCTTCAGGAGCTGCAATGATACACATAAAGCGAATTTTTACAGCGCCTCGTTTTTTCATCGAGTTAACTGCTTCAATTGCAGATCCACCTGTAGCAAGCATTGGGTCAACAACGATGAATTCACGTTCTTGAACATCGGAAGGTAGTTTCAAGTAATATTCGACTGGTTGTAAAGTAACCGGGTCACGGTATAAACCGATATGGCCAACTTTAGCAGCTGGAATCAATTTCAAAATACCATCTACCATACCAATTCCTGCACGCAAAATAGGAACTACCCCTAATTTTTTCCCTGCAAGAACATTTGATTTAGCCATTTGAACCGGTGTTTCCACATCGATTTCTTGTAATGGCAAGTCACGTGTGATTTCAAATGCCATCAACGTAGCAATTTCATCTACCAATTCACGAAACTCTTTTGTACCTGTCGACTTATCACGGATGTAAGTCACTTTATGCTGGATCAATGGATGATCAAAAACATATACTTTTCCCACGGCCTATCTCTCCTTTTCAAACATTATCTTAAATAGTATAACAGAAAATCTTTCGTTCAAGTTGTCAGTTTCTGCTTTGGGACTATTCAGTTATTTTCACCTATATAATTTTCAGCAAAATAAAAAGACCAGAGAATACACCTCTGGTCTTTATCATTATTTCTTCTTATAGTAGAAAAGCTTCGTTCAATGGCATCGGTTTATAAAACAAATAACCTTGCCCTTCTTTACATCCGAGATACAACAGGATCTTTCGTTCTTTTTCTGTCTCTATGCCTTCCGCAACTGCATGCATATTTAAATTATTCGCAAGTTGGATAATCGTTCGGATGATCGCCAAAGTTCCTGGCTCATCCATGTTCGAAATAAACGAACGATCAATTTTCAATTCTTCAATCGGCAACTTCTGGAGATAGCTCAGCGACGAATACCCTGTGCCAAAATCATCAATAGATGCTGTAAAGCCACAATATTTTAAATGCTTGAAAACTTTATTGGCCGTTTCAATGTCTACAAAGCCAATTCGCTCTGTAATTTCTAATCGAATCCACTTTGGTTCAATTCCATACTCAGTTGTCATCTCTAGTAAGTTTGGAACAAAAGAATGATGAAAAAAATGATCAGCTGATATGTTAATGGCTACTTGACGCAACTTCAGACCTTGATCTACTCTTTTCTTCATCCATTCCAACACTTGCCTCAAAATACTTTTTTCCAACAATCGTATTTTCCCATTTTTTTCAGCAGCCGGAATAAAAATATCCGGAGGAATAACGCCTAAGTCTGGAGATGTCCAGCGCGCCAAAGCTTCAAAACTTAAAACTTCACCCGTTTTCAAATCGACTTTGGGTTGTAGGTGAACGCCAATTTCATTGCGGTTTAATGCCGCCGTCAATTCATTAGCAACTCGCAAGTCTCTCATTAGAAACTCATCTAGCTCACTTTCAAAATAACAAATTGCTTCGCCTGTGCGCAGCTTCGCCTGGGACAAGGCACTGTCCGAGCAACGAATTAGCTCTTCCGAATTTTTTTGATGTGGCATTACGATTGCGACGCCTATTTTCAAAGTTAAAAATAATTCCATGTCCCCCACTTGAATAGGGTCAGTAAATCCACGCATCAATTGTTCTAGGTATTCTGGTATTTTAGTAAATGGCGTAATGCTATACAACGATAACGTAGAGTCTGAAAATCGTGCAATCAAATTATCCGAGGAATTTTGATGCAACGTTAATCGTCTTCCGATTTCGTACATAAGTGTATCTCCAGCCCGATGGCCATACTGATCTACTACTTTTGTGTATTCATCTGTTGAAATAAAAGCGACAAAACCTTCTTTGCCTTTTTTCAGCAATTGATCAATTTCGTTTCTAAAGTAATTCCGATTAGGTAAATCTGTATCTCCGTCACTATAAGCGAGTCTTAAAATTTCCTCATGTTGGTGTGAATACTTGAGCGCCACGGAGACAATCGAAGCCACACTTTCCATGAATTTTAAATCTTGTTCACCAGGCGTTACTGGTGCTGGAAAATAAATTCCGAACGTCCCGATAGTGACATTTTCTATATTCAAAATTGGAATTGACCAACTTGAAACCAACCCATATTTCCCTACTAAATCCTGATGATTTCTCCATAAATAATCTGTGGTCATATCTTCAACTACTACCGGCTGCCCTTGGTAAAATGCAGCTCCACACGTACCTATATCTTCCTCTACTTTTAAACCAATAATCGCGTTTTCAAAGCTTTTGGGCATTGATTGAGTGGCGCCAACTGTGTATATTTTTTCTTCACTGTCAATTAACAGCACGGTACATTTTGCCCCATCAATAAAGAATAATTCACACGTATGGCATATATTTTGCAAGATCGAACTAAGTTTGTGACCACTTTCAATTTTTTTATAGGTTTGCTTTTGAAGCTTAATTAAAGCTTCAGTACGCTTGCGTTCGGTAATATCTCGTTGGAGCAACAACGTAAATTTCAGGTTTTTTTCTGGAAACGTTAACGGCTGGATAGATAATTCATTCCAAAAAGGTGTGCCGTTTTTCCGGTAATTGATGATTTCAAAAACTCCAGTTTCCCCTGAAGCGATGCACTCATGAATTTTTTCACCCGCTTTTCGAGATGTTTTCTCTCCATGTAAAAAACGTCCATTACGTCCTAGTGTCTCTTCTTCACTATAGCCAATCATTTTAAAGAAGGCATCATTTGCATAGACAATGGGCTGATCTTCTATTTCCGAGTTGATGACTAAGAACGATGTATGAAATTTAACACCGAGACGGCGTAGCCACTCCATGATTACTTTGTTGTCATTCATTACCTCATGCGTGTGCATACGACGCGCCCCCTTTTAAAAATATGTATAGTCGGTTTTGGATGATTAGGTCCGCCTTTAATTTCTTGATGATGGTTCTATTATAGTATAAAAATACAGCTGCCAACATATATAATTGGCAGCTGTGTGAACTTATTTATATAACGGGTGCGCAGCAGTTAACTTTGCAACACGTTCTGCAGCTTCTTTTTTGCTATTTTCATCTTCTGGATTTTTCAGAAGCATTGCCATGATTGCAGCAATTTCTTTCATATCTTCTTCTTTAAATCCACGAGATGTAACGGCAGCAGTTCCTAGACGAATACCAGAAGTAACAAATGGACTTTCCGGATCGAAAGGAATGGTATTTTTATTTGTCGTAATACCAACTTCATCAAGAACATGTTCTGCAACTTTCCCCGTCAAGTTTAACGAGCGAAGGTCAAGCAACAGCAAGTGATTGTCTGTGCCGCCAGAGACGATATTTACACCTTCTGCGATTAGCTCTTTTGCCAATGCGTCAGCATTTTTCACGACTTGTTCAATATACGTTTTGAATTCTGGCTTTTGCGCTTCACCGAATGCAACAGCTTTTGCTGCAATTACGTGCATTAGCGGGCCGCCTTGAATTCCAGGGAAAATTGTTTTATCGATTTTTTTCGCAAATTCCTCTTTGCAGAGAATCAATCCACCGCGTGGGCCACGAAGCGTTTTATGCGTAGTCGATGTAACAAAATGAGCATGTGGAACTGGGTTTGGATGAGCACCAGTAGCAACTAGACCGGCGATATGAGCCATATCCACCATCAAATATGCACCGACTTCATCAGCAATTTCACGGAATTTAGCAAAATCTAATTGACGAGAATATGCGCTTGCTCCAGCTACAACCATTTTTGGCTTATGTTCCAATGCCGCTTGACGAACCGCCTCGTAATCAACCAATTGCTCTTCTTCAGTCACGCCATACTCAACGAAATTATATTGCATCCCACTAAAATTCACTTTACTACCATGCGTCAAATGTCCACCATGGTTCAAGTTCATTCCAAGAATCGTATCCCCTTTATCTAGAACTGCTGTATAAACAGCCATGTTGGCCTGTGATCCAGAATGGGGTTGAACGTTCGCATGTTCCGCACCAAAAATTTCTTTCAGACGGTCGCGAGCGATGTTTTCCACAACGTCTACATGTTCACAGCCTCCGTAATAGCGTTTGCCCGGATAGCCTTCTGCATATTTGTTTGTTAACACCGATCCTTGTGCATCCATTACCGCTTGTGAAACAAAGTTTTCCGAAGCGATCAATTCGATGTTCGCTTCCTGTCTTTCTTTCTCTGCATTCATCGCTTCATATACTGCTGGGTCTTGCGCCTTAATCAATTCCATCCGTATATCCCTCCCGTGATTGAACAAGCTCACGATTGTAGGTTGCACGTTCACCGCCAATTAGTTTCGGCCGTGTAGTTGCAGATGCTACGATCGCTTCACCTACTAGTTTAACAGAAGTACGCAAGGGAACGGCAACTCTTTTTAAATGCATTCCGATCATTGTTTGTCCGATATCTATTCCCGCATGTGCCTGAATTTCTTCTACCACTACCGGATCGACCATATTGCTGAATGCATATGCACTCATTGAGCCGCCCGCTTTTGGTGCCGGAACAACAGAGACTGGCTCCCAGCCATATTTTTCAGCTGCTCGACGTTCGACTGTCAAAGCACGGTTAATGTGTTCACAACCTTGAAATGCTAAAAAAATATGGTGACGAGCTGCGAATTTTTCCAAAGGTTCAAACAAACTTTCTGCAATATCAAGTCCGCCGCCTGTTCCGATGCGTTTTCCTGCTACTTCTGATGTTGAACAGCCGACTACAAACACTTGGCCTTTCCTGAACTCGATCTGCTGCTCTAATTCGCTTAAAACCTCTTCAAGTTGCAACTGCCATAAAGTTTGCATATCGACTCCTCCTTATTTTTCGAGGTCCGTGATTTTTTGGATGCGTTTTTCGTGTCTGCCGCCTTCGAATTCTTCAGTCAACCAAGTTTGAGCTATTTCACGCGCAAGGCCAGGGCCAATAACACGCTCACCCATTGCTAAAATATTTGAATCATTATGTCCTCTTGTTGCTTTTGCGCTGAAGACATCATGAACAAGTGCACAACGAATTCCTTTGACTTTATTCGCAGAAATGGACATGCCAATACCTGTCCCACAAATCAAAATCCCACGATCAAATTCTCCACTTGCTACGCGATCTGCAACCGGTGTTGCATAATCCGGATAGTCTACTGAATCGTCTGTATGTGGACCAAAATCCTGATATTCAATTCCGATTTCGTTCATTAAATTGACGATTTCTTTACGCAGATTATTGCCGCCGTGATCTGATGAGATTGCTACTTTCATAATAAACCCTCTTTTCTTGAAATCAAATTTATAGATCCGCAAAAGTGTTCTTGTCGAATTATGCCGAAACGCTTTTACGCTTTAAATCAATTCTACCATTTTCACACAAAAAAGACAGACAAGCCTCTCGGATTGTCTGTCTTTTCATTCACGTGATTTTCATAATTAATTTGTCGATTAATAATTTTAATTCGTGAAATGTTTTTTCATAAAGTGTGATTGGTCCGCCGTAGGGATCCCTAACATCCTCTGTTGAATCAGCTGCAAATTCTTTTAACGTAAAAAGC
The DNA here is from genome assembly GCF_001687665.2 of Planococcus donghaensis. NCBI lineage: Bacteria > Bacillati > Bacillota > Bacilli > Caryophanales > Caryophanaceae > Planococcus > Planococcus donghaensis. Next base: position 2,651,377 of record NZ_CP016543.2, read on the forward strand.
TTTGTCGCTGTTTCAGGATACGCTTGCAATATCGCCATTTTATGCGAATTGGTCATCGTTAAGACCAGTTCTGCCCAGTCCAAATCTTCTTTATCTAATGGTTTTGAAGTATGACTAAATGAAATTTGTTGTTGGCTTAATACTAACTGTGCGTTTTCAGAAAGAGGTGCTTCTCCTGCAAATATTCCTGCAGAACGAGCTTCTACTTCTTTCAGATTTTTAGTTGTCACAATGGCTTCGGCCATTGGGCTGCGACATGTATTACCTGTACAAACAAAAAGAATCTTCATCATCTATCTCCCTTCACCCGATTAACTAAACCACTTATGATCTGCTGCTTTTTCAAGTCTGTTCATCAATGCGTCCTGATCTTGATCACTTGATTTCACTGGCGCTAATATTAAATCCGCATCAGTTAAATCACATTCTCGCAAACTGGCATATAAATTCTCCATGGATAACGGAAAATTAAAATCAGCAAGCGGATAATCCGTTTCACTAATAACAGCTACCCGCTTCCCTTTTTCTTGAACATATTGAATCGCTTTTTCGATCAAACCTTTTTCATCTTCAATCAAATACAAAGGTGCAGTTGGTGCATAATGCATATATTTCATCCCTGGTGATTTGGGCACATTATCTTTGTTTCCAGATGATGTGCGAACTGTTCCAATCACATGCTCGATTTGCTCTTTTGTTATTTTTCCAGGACGTAATATGACTGGCGGTTCACAAGTTGTATCCAAAACCGTTGACTCTATACCGATTTCTGTAGCCCCACCATCTAAAATTAGCGGAATTTTGCCATCCATGTCGTGACGTACATGATGCGCTAAGGTTGGACTTGGTTTTCCACTAGTATTTGCACTCGGTGCAGCTAAAGGTAACTGAACTTCTTGCAATAGCTTTAACGCTACAGGATGGTTTGGAACTCGCACTCCGACCGTTTGAAGATTTGCTGTTACATTGCTAGCAAACGTTTCTGGTTTGGCTTGCATAATCAATGTTAATGCACCGGGCCAAAAAGCATCCATACATTGTAACGCTTTTGCAGAAACTTCTTGCACATAATTTAATGCAGACTCTTTTGAATCCACATGAACTATTAAAGGATTATCTGCCGGACGTCCTTTTGCTTCGAAAATTTTGCTAACTGCTTCAAAATTTGTTGCATCTGCTCCTAATCCGTAAACCGTTTCGGTTGGAAAAGCGACAACTTCACCTGATTTCAACATTTCCACAGCTTGTGCATAACTATTTTCTTCATCCACATTTTTATCCACAACAATCATTTCCGTTTTCACACGAACAACTCCTATTTTTAAGGGTTTTTCAATCTTTACCCACATTTTGTGGATAAATATATGCGACTTGTGCGTAATTTGTGTATAAGTTACTCAATTACCGCAAAAACCATTCGGTCGTTTTTGTTGATATCTTTTTTACAATAGACGAAAGCATCGGGAAAAGCATCTTTTAACATTTTTTCAACTGCTACACCTTGTTGATAACCTATTTCAAAGCCAATTATTCCAGGTTTATTTAGCATTTTTGGAAATTGCTTTGCCATGTTTTCATATAGTGCTAACCCTTCATTATCTGCAAACAAGGCATTGTGCGGTTCAAAATCCCGAACACTATCTGATAATCCAGGCGCTTCGGCATGGGCAATGTAAGGGGGATTGGATAAAATAACGTCCCATTTTTGATTTTCAATCGGTTTTGTTAAATCTCCTAACCGAAAATCAATTAGAGCATTCAACTCTTCTGCATTTTGTTTTGCTGTTTGTAGCGCGGGCTTCGAAATATCTGTAGCAGTGACTTGGGCTTGTGGCAATTCACATTTCATCGTAATGGCGATTACACCACTTCCCGTGCCAATATCTGCAATTGCTAATTCTTTTTTTATCATATGGCGATCGATCAATTGCAAAGTTTCTTCTATTAACTCTTCTGTTTCTGGTCTTGGAATTAATACATCTGCATTAACTTGAAAGGATCTGCCGTAAAATTCTTCGGTTCCTTTTATATGTTGCACTGGGATACCTTTTGCGTGTTTTTCTATAGTGTCCCAGAAATTCTTAAATTGCGCTTCAGTAATTTCATCACGCATCGCTCCGATTAAGCCAGAATACGAAAGGCCCAGTTCATGCTGAAGAAGAATACGTGCTGCTCCTTCTTCACGGCCGTGTTCCTGTAAAAAAGAAGAAGCCCTCTTCAGGGCCTCATAAACATACTTAAGCTTGGTCATTATTGAGACTTTCCATACGCGCAGATTGTTCTTCAATAATTAATGCATCCACAATTTCATCCATTTTCCCTTGCAAAATCTGATCTAGTTTTTGAATCGTCAAGCCGATTCGGTGATCAGTTACACGGTTTTGAGGGAAATTATAAGTGCGGATTCGCTCAGAACGGTCACCTGTTCCAACAGCTGATTTACGAACTGCATCGTATTCAGCTTGAGCTTCTTGCTGGAATTTCTCATAAACACGCGCTCGCAATACTTTCATAGCGCTCGCTTTGTTTTTAATTTGTGATTTCTCATCTTGACACGTTACTACCGTATTCGTTGGAAGGTGAGTTAATCGGACAGCTGACATGGTCGTGTTTACCGATTGCCCACCTGCTCCAGAAGATGCATACGTATCCGTGCGGATGTCGTTTTCATGAATATCCACTTCTACTTCTTCAACTTCTGGCAAACAAGCCACTGTAGCAGTTGACGTATGGATACGCCCACCGGATTCTGTTTCTGGAACTCGTTGCACACGGTGTGCACCGTTTTCGTATTTCATTTTTGAATATGCGCCTTTACCGGTAATCATAAAGACGATTTCCTTGAATCCGCCAAGACCAGTCGGGTTGGAATCCATTACTTGAACTTTCCACCCGTTAGATTCAGCAAAGCGCGTGTACATGCGGTATAAATCTCCAGCGAACAAAGCCGCTTCGTCTCCACCTGCTGCTCCGCGAATTTCCATAATAACGTTTTTATCATCATTCGGATCTTTTGGGATCAATAATTTGTGAAGACGTTCTTCTACAACAGAAACCTGTTGTTCTAGTTCATTAACTTCCTCTTTGACCATTTCACGCATATCGGCATCCATTTTCTCATCAAACATTGCTTTCGCTTCAGCCAATTGAGTTGTTAAATCTTTATATTCACGGTATGCTTCAACCGTTTCTTGTAAGTCTGATTGTTCTTTAGAATAGTCACGTAGCTTGTTGGTATCACTGACGATATCTGGATCACTTAGCAATTCATTTAAACGGTCATACCGATCTTCTACTGATTGTAATCGATCAAACATAGGTGTCACCTCAAGTTCTAATTTTTGGTTATTGTTGTGATATTCCGCAAACTAGCTCCGCTTTCCTGCGGGCTTGCACCGAACTAACTCGGGCTTTATGCCCGAGTGGATTTCGGTACTTCGCTATCCCGCGGGAGTCTCCGCCAGTTTGCTTCATATCTTAATAATTAAGTACTATTAAAAATTCCTGATAATTAGTAGAGAGTAAGTTTTTAGAATTTATTCGCTAACAGTTACACCTGTTGGAACTTCGTGGTGGTGGCGGCAGCGCGGTTCGTATGCTTCTGATGCACCTACTAAAATAGTTGGATCATCTGAGCCTGCTGGTTTTCCGTCGATTAAACGTTGCGTTCGGCTGGCTGGAGAACCACAAACTGTACAGACCGCTTGAAGTTTGGTTACTTGTTCAGCGATTGCGAGTAGTGCGGGCATCGGTCCGAACGGACGGCCTCGAAAGTCTTGGTCGAGTCCTGCAACAATTACGCGGAAACCGTGATTGGCGAGTTTCTGAACATTTTCGATAATGGCTTCATCGAAAAATTGAGCTTCATCAATAGCAATTACATCAAATTCGTCTGTGATGTAATCCCACATTTCCGAAGAGCGAGAAATGGGTAGTGCAATAACAGTTGCACCATTATGCGAAACAACCGCTTCTTTACTATAACGGTCATCGATTTTTGGTTTAAATACAGCGATTTTTTGTTTGGCGAATTGGGAACGGCGAACACGTCGGATCAATTCTTCTGATTTCCCAGAAAACATACTCCCGCAAATCAGTTCGACCCATCCTGTTTGTTTCATGACATACATAGGTGAGACCCCTTTCAAACACTTTGTAATCTTACTTTACCATGGCTTTATCGTTAATAGGTGATGCTATCTACAGACTTGTATTCTTAATCGTAAGCTTATTTTCGTAAGTCAGCCCTTTATTTATCATACCAAAATAATGCTGCATTCTGCGGATTTTTTGGGATATGTAAGGTGTTTTTTCAGATTTAAAACGAAAAAAATACCCGCCTGGCGTTTTCGCGCGAGGCAGGTATAATTTTAATTGATACTTGAAAGCAAAAGACTGGATAATGGAAATTCGCAAATTGAAAATTTCCAATTCCAGTCTGATGCTGAGCAAATATTACTCGTTGATTTCTTCTTTTAAGCCGTACTTTTTGTTGAAACGATCTACGCGGCCATCTGCTGCTGCGAACTTCTGACGTCCAGTGTAGAATGGATGACATTCAGAGCAAAGCTCAACGTTGATGTTTTCTTTTACAGAACCAGTTGTGAAAGAGTTTCCACATGAGCAAGTTACTGTAGCTTGTTTGTAATCTGGGTGAATTCCTGTTTTCATAATAATTTTCTCCTCTCGCCCTGAACCATCTGGAACAGAGTTTAATCTATTTTACTATTGCCTTACACGGTTCTTTAGACCGTATATGCAATAGCTTTAATTTAAATCACTAACATTATCTTATCAAATGCTGCGGTTTTTTGCAAGTACTTAGATCATCTTCTTGTTGCTGCGATGAGTTTTCATTTCTGTAGCCAATTGCTCAAAAAATTCTTCATTCGTATTGGTTTGACCTAATTTCTTTAAGAAACGTTCGCCAAAATCATGCGAATCTGAGAAAGTTTTTCGAATTGCCCAAAGCTTTTCAAGTTGTTTTGGATCAATCAATAATTCTTCCTTACGTGTACCTGAACGGCGAATATCAAGTGCTGGGAAAATACGGCGCTCTGCCAAAGAACGATCAAGATGCAATTCCATATTGCCTGTTCCTTTAAATTCCTCGTAAATGACTTCGTCCATGCGTGACCCTGTTTCTACTAAAGCTGTAGCTAAAATTGTTAAGCTACCACCTTCTTCAATATTACGGGCTGCCCCAAAAAAGCGTTTAGGTCTATGGAAAGCAGCTGGATCAATTCCTCCTGATAGTGTACGACCACTCGGCGGAATAACCAAATTATATGCTCGCGCTAAACGCGTAATCGAATCCATCAAAATAACCACATCGCGCTTGTGTTCGACAAGACGCATTGCACGCTCAAGAACAAGTTCTGCCACTTTTACATGGTTTTCAGGCACTTCGTCAAATGTCGACGACACAACGTCAGCATCTACAGAGCGCTCGATATCCGTTACTTCTTCAGGACGTTCGTCGATTAGCAATACGATTAATTCGGCTTCTGGATGGTTGGTTGTAATCGAATTAGCGATTTCTTTTAACAACATCGTCTTTCCTGCTTTTGGTGGCGCTACGATCAATCCGCGTTGACCAAATCCAACAGGTGAAACCAAATCCATAATGCGCGTAGACAAATGGGCCGGTGTCGTTTCTAAACGAATATGTCGATCTGGATAAAGTGGAGTAAGTCCTGGGAAATGGACGCGTTCTTTTGCCACTTCTGGATCTTCCCCATTTACCGCTTCAACTTGAAGCAAACCAAAATAACGTTCGTTTTCTTTCGGTGGACGCACTTTCCCAGAAACTTTATCGCCATTTCTTAAATCAAAACGACGAATTTGTGAAGCCGAAATGTAAATGTCTTGGGAACTTGGCGAGTAGTTGATTGGTCGTAAGAAACCAAAGCCTTCAGATTGAATAATTTCTAATACGCCTTCCATAAAGAAAAAGCCTTCTAGTTCTGCGCGTGTTTTTAAAATCGCAAAAATAAGTTCCTTTTTGGTCAGTTTACTGTAATTGGTTAGTTTGTATTCTTTCGCTAAATTATAAAGTTCTTTTAGCGTCATATTCTCCAATGCGGAGATTGTAATCGTTGCCATGTATCGGACACCACTCTTATTTGTATTATTTTTGTTTGTAGAATTACTGAGGATCAGTAGTGAATGATTGAGAAGATCTTTAAAGAAGAAGCCCGGCAAAATGCCGGACTCATTTTATGAAGTAGGATCGTTAATCGTTCATTACGAGATTCGGCTTTTTCTGTAGGCTGTGTCGCCCTTCGATAAAGCGGATTGTTCCTGATTTTGCACGCATAACCAATGTATGACTTTCTGCAAAACCACCTTTTAGCTGAACGCCTTTTAGCAGTTCACCGTCTGTAACACCGGTTGCCGCAAAAATAGCATCGTCGCCTTTAACGAGGTCGTCCATCATTAGGACTTTGCTTACGTCAATGCCCATATCAATGCAACGCTGTGCTTCTTCTTCGTTTTGAGGAAGAAGTTTCCCTTGGATTTCCCCACCTAGGCATTTTAAACCTACTGCGGCGATAACGCCCTCAGGTGCACCACCGATGCCGAATAAAATATCTACACCCGTTTGGTCAAACGCTGTATTAATCGCACCAGCTACATCGCCATCTGAAATTAGTTTGATGCGTGCGCCTGCTGCACGGATTTGATCGATGATGTCTTGATGACGCGGTCGATCCATCAATGTAGCAACAACTTCCTCTATGTTTTTATTTTTGGCTTTTGCCACTGCACGAAGGTTATCAATGACCGGTGCATTAATATCGATTTTGCCGACTGATTCGGGTCCAACCGCTATTTTTTCCATATACATATCCGGTGCATTTAAAAGGTTACCGCGGTCAGCGATTGCTAGAACTGCTAACGCATTCCAACCACCCGCTGCTACAATATTTGTACCTTCTAGAGGGTCCACAGCAACATCCACTTCTGGACCATTGCCTGTTCCTAACTCTTCACCGATATAAAGCATAGGTGCCTCGTCCATTTCTCCTTCACCAATAACGACAACTCCACGCATAGGAATCGTATCAAATACAGTTCTCATTGCTGTTGTTGCTGCGTCATCTGCTTCGTTCTTTAAGCCGCGCCCCATCCATTTTGAAGAAGCAATTGCTGCTGCTTCGGTGATGCGCACTAATTCCATCGATAAACTTCGTTCCATACTTTTAGTTCCTCCGTTCGGCATTAACTATATCTATATTATTGTAGCATATATTTTTGCACTAACAGAGAGTCAATTCGCGTCTTGGCTAAGGTCAGACTTCATGCTTGTTACCGGATCAATGGTCTCTCTCCGAATATCAGCACCTAAACCTTGTAGTTTTTCGATAATAGATGAATAGCCTCGTTCAATATGATAAATTTCACGAATTTCGGTTTCGCCTTCTGCAAGTAAACCAGCAATTACTAAAGCGGCTCCTGCACGTAAGTCAGATGCGACTACAGTCGCAGATGTCAACGGGGTTGGACCTGTAACAATTGCAGCTCTTCCCTCAACGCGACCACTTGCATTCATCCGACGAAGTTCATCAATATGCTTGAAGCGAGCTGAGTAAATTGTATCCGTAATCATAGAAGATCCATGAGCTTGGGTCATTAAGACAGAAAATGGTTGTTGCAGATCGGTCGGGAATCCAGGATAAACCAATGTCTTTACATCAATCGCATTTAATTGATTAGACTTTGGAATATAAATCGATTCTTCGCCTTCTTGGACATCAACGCCCATTTCACGTAATTTAGCAGTCAAGGCTTCCATATGGAATGGGATAACGTTATCAATCGTTATACCGTCGCCTACAGCTGCTGCCATAATCATAAATGTTCCAGCTTCGATACGGTCAGGAATAATTGTATGGTTTGTTCCATGCAATTCTTCCACTCCGTCGATACGGATAACGTCCGTTCCAGCACCTTTGATCTTTGCACCCATATTCGTTAATAATGTTGCTACATCAATAATTTCTGGCTCTTTTGCAGCATTTTCGATCGTTGTTTGACCTTTTGCCATAACAGCTGCCAACATAATATTGATAGTTGCCCCAACACTCACTACGTCTAGGTAAATTTTAGCTCCACGAAGTTCATCAGCACGCAAATAAATGGCGCCGTGTTCATTTGTTACTTTTGCGCCAAGCGCTTCAAAGCCTTTAATATGTTGGTCGATTGGACGAGGTCCTAAGAAACAGCCACCTGGTAGACCGATTGCCGCATGCTTAAAACGCCCTAACATCGCGCCCATCATGTAATAAGATGCTCGCAATTTTTTGACGTTGCCATTTGGCAATGGCATATCAATCATTTTCGTTGGATCGATATTCATCGTTCCATCTTCAAATGTGACTTCGCCACCGATTTCTTCCAAAATACTTTTCAGTGTCCATGCATCAGAAATTCCCGGTAATCCTTCAATCGACACAGGCGAATTCGCCAAAATCGATGCAGGAATCAAAGCAACTGCACTATTTTTAGCGCCATTGACTTTAATTGTTCCGGAAAGGCGATTGCCGCCCTTTATTTTATAAACATCCATTGAATTTCTCCTTTATCCACTTTTCTGGCTGTTACGTTAGCCTGAAAAGTTCAATTGGTTCGGCTATAAAATGGCTTGCCGATCACAACTTAGGTTTTCTCCGCTCAAGCGGTCAGCACCCTTTTCTACTTTATCGGCAAAAAGGATACTGCTATTTTTTATTTCACATTATTTTAAACTGAACGTTTTTCCCAATCTGCAAGGAACGCTTCGATTCCTTGATCTGTTAATGGGTGTTTAAACATCTGGTGCATTACTTTAATCGGCATTGTTGCAATATGTGCACCGTTCAAAGCAGCTTCTGTAACGTGCTGTGGATGACGGATAGATGCTGCAATAATTTCTGAAGAAATATCGTGGATTGCAAACATCTCTGCGATTGTTGCGATCAAGTCCATGCCGTTATGTCCGATATCATCAAGACGGCCAAGGAATGGGGAAACGTAAGCTGCTCCTGCACGTGCTGCAAGCAATGCTTGATTAGCGCTGAAGATCAATGTAACGTTTACTTTTTTGCCTTCTGAAGCAAGAACTGCACAAGCTTTCAAGCCTTCTGGTGTCATCGGCAATTTCACTGTAATGTTTGGAGCAAGATCCGCAAGCTCGCGGCCTTCTTTAATCATGCCTTCTGCATCAAGGGCAATAACTTCTCCGCTAATTGAACCATCAACTAGAGCGGCAATTTCTTTTAAGCGGTCGTGAAATGAGACATTTTTCTCTTTTGCCACCAATGATGGATTTGTCGTTACACCTGATAGAATTCCCCAAGCATGCGCTTCTTTAATTTCATCAAAGTTTGCTGTATCAATAAAAAATTTCATTGTTTTTTTCTCCTCCAGTATGATGGGAAAAAGAGAAGCCGTCTTTCGAACGCTTCTCTTGCCTCTTTTTGTTTTCTACTTACGCTTTTTGAGAACTTCCAAACTCACGCATTTTGCCCATTACTGTCTTTTTAATAGCTTCGCGAGCTGGCCCCATGTATTTACGTGGATCGTAAACATCCGGATCATTGTTTAATGCATCGCGTACTGCTTGAGCCGATGTAATTTGGCTTTCTGTATTTACATTAATTTTTGATGTACCTAGAGATACTGCACGTTGAATATCTTTTAATGGAATTCCTGTTCCACCATGTAACACAAGTGGCACGTCACATTGCTGTGAGATTTCTTCCATTTCTTTAAATCCTAAGTTCGGTTCTCCTTTATAAGGACCATGAACAGAACCAAGCGCAGGCGCTAGGCAATCAATACCTGTTTCGTCAACCATTTGCTTGCATTCTTGTGGATCTGCATAAATAACGCCGTCAGCAATAATATCGTCTTCTTGTCCACCAACAGTTCCTAATTCAGCTTCAACCGAAACATTATTTTGGCGAGCATATTCTACAACTTGTTTTGTGATTTCAATATTTTCTTCAAACGGATGATGAGAAGCATCGATCATAACAGATGTGAATCCTGCATCAATCGCTTCTTTACATTTTTCAAAGCTTGAACCGTGATCTAAATGGACTGCCACAGGTACTGTGATTTTGTAGTCGTGCATTAATCCTTTGACCATATTAACCACTGTTGTGAATCCACCCATGTAACGAGCTGCACCTTCAGAAACTCCACAAATAACTGGTGAATTTTCTTCTTGTGCGGCTTGAAGAATAGCCTGAGTAAACTCTAAGTTATTTAAATTAAATTGACCAATTGCGTATCCTTCTTCTTTACCTTTTATCATCATTTCTTTCATAGAAACTAACGGCATTCAAAATTCCTCCTCAGCAATGTTTAAAGCGAATATCTTTTATACTATATCAAAAACCCATTATTTACGCTACTTCTTCGACAATTACTAATCTAATAATTGCTTAACCGCATCACGCACTTCAAAAACATCAAAAGGCTTTGTAAAATAATGCGCTGCTCCCCAATTAATCGACTCTCTAATCAGGTCAAGCTCTCCGTATGCAGTCATCATCAAAACATGAATGCTTGGGTTGCTTTTTTTCAACCGCTTCAAGATTTCAATGCCATCCATTCCTGGAATTTTCATATCTAATAAAACAAGGTCTGGTGGAGATTCCTGAACTTTTTCAATCGCCTCTAAACCACTTCCGGCTGTTATCGCTAGGTAACCTTCTTTAGTAAAGACTTCTTTTAACAACAACCGAATTCCCGGTTGATCGTCTACTATCAAAACGGTTTTCAAAAAAAGCCTCTCCTTTATCTGCTATACTTTTAAAAAACGAGGTGATTTTATGGATTTATCCACAATTCAATTGACCCGCGTATTCGAACCTCTTTCAGAAGAACACGAAGCTATCGACAGCATCGCTTCTGTGTTAGCGCAAGCTGCTGTTGCAGAAGGCACTATTTTCATCGCTGCTTTTGGTGAGATGAAAGCTGTGACAGCCGTTGCCCTCTATAGCGATGCACCTCTAGTCGCTGCAGCTGAATGGTCGCCTGCAAGCATTGTGACCGGTATCGATCGCGTCTTCATTTTAACACCCCATAGCGAAGGCACAGAACTTGCCGGCAGGTTATCAGATGCCGGCATCTCTTTTGCGCTCGTTGCACCGCCTTCAACCGACAGCGAGTTGGCCGAGGCTTTTCTAGCCTTGCCTAATGAAAAAACTCCCTTATTACAAGACGATAACAGACTAGCGTTAGTTCCGCATGCGTTTGCTGGCCTGTATATTTATTATGCCGTTAAATTGCGCATAGATAAACTACTAGCTCAATAAAACATCTTATATACAAAAGCCTTCCCTTTTTTCAAGGGAAGGCTTTTGTCGTTTATTTGTTAGCGATAGACGCTTTAACAAAGTCACGGAACAATGGTTGCGGACGGTTTGGACGTGAGATAAACTCTGGGTGGAATTGGCAAGCTACAAACCAAGGGTGATCTGTCACTTCAATAATTTCCACTAGACGACCATCTGGGCTTGTACCTGTAAATTTGAATCCAGCGTTTTCGAAAGCTTCACGGTACTCATTGTTAAACTCATAACGGTGACGGTGTCTTTCGTATACTAACTCTTCGCCGTATGCTTCATGCGCTCTTGAACCTTTTTCAAGTTTCGCTGGGTACAGTCCAAGACGAAGTGTACCACCTAAATCTTCGATGTCTTTTTGTTCAGGTAGTAAATCGATAACTGGGTAAGCTGTTTTTGCGTTCAATTCAGAAGAATGTGCGCCTTCTAAATTCATGATGTTTCGAGCAAATTCAACAGATGCTAATTGCATGCCCAAGCAAATACCGAAGAACGGTACATTGTTTTCACGTGCATATTGAGTTGCCGCAATTTTCCCTTCAACACCACGATCGCCAAATCCACCAGGAACCAAGATGCCGTCGCAATCTTTTAGTTTTTCTGCTACATTTTCAGCAGTTACGTGTTCTGCATTAATCCAATCTACTTCGATTTCAGAATCGAATGCAAAGCCGGCATGCTTTAACGCTTCTACTACAGAAATATAAGCATCTTGTAGCTCAACGTATTTACCAACTAGGCCGATACGAACGCGGTTCTTAAGAGATTGCACTTTCTCAACAAGTGCTTTCCAATCCGTCATGTCTGCTTCTGGAGCTTCGATTCCGAAATGATCTAAAACGATTTGATCCATATGCTGCTCTTGCAAACGAAGAGGCATTTCGTAAATTACATCAACATCGCGGGATTCGATAACTTCTTCTGATTTGATGTCGCAGAACAACGCAATTTTATCTTTCATGTCTTGTGGCACTGGGTGTTCTGTACGCACAACAATTAGATTTGGTTGAATTCCAAGGCTGCGAAGCTCTTTTACGCTGTGCTGAGTTGGTTTTGTTTTCATTTCTTTTGCTGCGCCCAGGTACGGGATTAACGTACAGTGAACGTACATTACTTCTTCACGGCCAAGATCTGATTTCATTTGGCGAATCGCTTCTAAGAATGGCAGTGATTCAATATCACCAACGGTACCACCAATTTCAGTGATAACCACATCTGCATTTGCTGTTTTTGCAGCACGCAACAAGCGATCTTTGATTTCATTTGTAATATGGGGAATCACTTGAACTGTTCCGCCTAAGTAATCACCGCGACGTTCTTTTTGGATAACAGTCGAATAGACTTTCCCTGTTGTTACGTTTGAGTATTTATTTAAGTTGATGTCGATAAAGCGCTCGTAATGACCAAGATCCAAATCCGTTTCCGCACCATCATCGGTTACAAAAACTTCTCCGTGTTGGTAAGGACTCATTGTACCTGGGTCAATGTTGATGTACGGATCAAATTTCTGGATTGTTACGTTCAACCCTCTATTTTTCAATAAACGTCCTAATGATGCAGCTGTAATCCCTTTACCTAGTGATGATACAACGCCACCAGTTACAAAAATATACTTTGTCATGCTTTGTTCCTCCTCTTATTATAAAAATAAAAAGCGCTCCTCCTGCTGCATGCAGGGGGAGCGCGTAAACTGTACGAATCATCTCTCCTATTTTAAGGAGCCCAAATAAAATCTTATCCAGTCCGGACTCATAAGTCAAGGTAAAAAAATGTTCAGATTACTTCAAGTCATCTTCGTCGTCGTCTTCGTCTTCGTCGTCATCTTCGTCATCGATGATATTGCCATCCATGTCTTCAACTAGTACGTCGTCTTCATCTTTGTCGTCATCCGCATCAAAATCTAGCACTTCGATAGGTGATTTAACCACTTCATCGTCGTCGTCATCATCGTCGTCGTCTTCGCCGAAATCTTCAAATTCCAACTCATCTTCTAATGCCAATTCATCTAAATCGTCAAAGCCTTCATCGTCAGCAACTTTCGCTTTCTTTTTACGCGCTTTAACAGTTGGTGCCGATTCTTCTTCAATTTGTTCAACCGGGTACCACTCACGAAGACCCCAACGGTTTTCGCCCAAGATTAAAAAGCGTCCGTCGATATTCAGATCCGTATAGAATTGGACTAAACGTTCTTTCATATCTTCTTTCGATAAGTTCAATAATTTCTCGATTTCTGCAACAAGTTCTGCATATGTTTTTGTTTCATGTGTCTCTTCCAACATTGCATATGTCAAGTCAACAAACGACTCTTCTATTAGTTCTTCTTTAGATAATTCACGAATTTTCATTCCGTGCACGTCCCTTCTTCTTCTTAACTTAATTCATTATATACAAACTAACTAGTCTCCGCTACCGTGTATTCTTTTTTCTCGGATCTATTTGTTTCCATCCGAAATAAAATAAATAAATCGCCAGAACCATAAATGGAATCGATCCCAAAGCTTTATTGTACAGGAAGAAAATCAGTATGACACAAATTGCAATGATTATGTAGTGTACAGCTTTTCGCATAGGATCCATCCTTCTTGATTTCTGTGATGCGTATTCTTTTATTATACAGAAGATAGTAGGGGATATCGACCGCCTACCTCATTGAATAAAAGAAATTGCCGGATTTGTGGCTAGCGTGCGTATTTTTGTTGGAACGCGCGTTTTTCTCCCGCTCCGCGCGTTTTTCTCCTGCTCCGCGCGTATTTCTCCCGCTCCGCGCGTATTTCTCTCGCACCGCGCGTTTTTCTCCTGCTCCGCGCGTATTTCTCTCGCACCGCGCGTATTTCTCCCGCTCCGCGCGTATTTCTCCCGCTCCGCGCGTTTTTCTCCTGCTCCGCGCGTATTTCTCTCGCACCGCGCGTATTTCTCCCGCTCCGCGCGTATTTCTCCCGCTCCGCGCGTTTTTCTCCTGCTCCGCGCGTATTTCTCTCGCACCGCGCGTATTTCTCCTGCTCCGCGCGTATTTCCACTGCTCCGCGCGTATTTCCACTGCTCCGCGCGTATTTCTCTCGCACCGCGCGTATTTCTCCCGCTCCGCGCGTATTTCTCCCGCTCCGCGCGTTTTTCTCCTGCTCCGCGCGTATTTCTTCTGCTCCGCGCGTATTCCTCCTGCACCGCGCGTATTTCTCTCGCACCGCGCGTATTTCTCTCGCACCGCGTGTATTTCTCCTGCTCCGCGCGTTTTTCTCCTGCTCCGCGCGTATTTCTCTCGCACCGCGCGTATTTCTCCCGCTCCGCGCGTTTTTCTCTCGCACCGCGCGTATTTCCACTGCTCCGCGCGTATTTCCACTGCTCCGCGCGTATTTCCACTGCTCCGCGCAAAAAAGATGGAACCTTTGTCGAACGACAAAGGTTCCATCTTTTTATCTAGCTTCTACTTACATATTTCGTCTATACTGCCCGCCTACTTCGTATAAAGCTGTCGTGATTTGGCCGAGACTTGCGACTTTTACGGTTTCCATCAATTCTTCGAAGATGTTTCCGCCTGTTTTTGCTACTTGCTTCAAGCGGTTTAATGCTTCCGTTGAATCGTTGCGTTCTTGGAATGCGCGCAAGTTGCTGATTTGTGTTTCTTTTTCTTCTGTTGTGGCGCGGGCGATTTCCATTGCGTTAATGTCGTCGTCCGATTGCGGATTCGGATTCAAGTACGTGTTGACTCCGATAATCGGCAATTCACCTGTGTGTTTTTTCATTTCGTAGTGCATCGACTCTTCTTGGATTTTGCCGCGCTGGTACTGTGTTTCCATTGCGCCTAAGACGCCTCCGCGGTCGTTGATGCGGTCAAATTCTGTTAGCACCGCTTCTTCTACCAATTGTGTCATTTCTTCAATGATAAACGCACCTTGTAACGGGTTCTCGTTTTTCGAAAGACCGTGTTCTTTAGTGATGATCATTTGAATGGCCATTGCGCGACGCACAGATTCTTCTGTCGGCGTTGTGATGGCCTCATCGTAAGCGTTTGTGTGCAACGAGTTACAGTTGTCTTGCAACGCCATTAATGCTTGAAGCGTTGTGCGAATATCGTTAAAATCAATTTCCTGTGCGTGCAAGCTACGTCCTGAAGTTTGTACATGGTATTTCAATTTTTGGCTACGTTCGTTCGCGCCGTATTTATCGCGCATCACGACTGCCCAAATGCGACGTGCTACACGTCCGATAACGGTATACTCCGGATCGAGTCCGTTCGAGAAGAAGAACGACAAGTTCGGCGCAAAGTCATCAATGTGCATGCCGCGGCTTAAGTAATATTCCACGTACGTAAATCCGTTCGACAACGTAAACGCCAATTGTGAAATCGGATTCGCGCCTGCTTCTGCAATGTGGTAGCCAGAAATCGATACCGAATAGTAGTTACGTACTTTGTGGTCGATAAAGTATTGCTGAATATCGCCCATCATGCGAAGTGCAAATTCAGTCGAGAAGATACACGTATTTTGTCCTTGGTCTTCTTTTAAAATATCCGCTTGTACAGTTCCGCGAACCACTTGCAGTGTGCCTTCACGAACTTCTGTGAATTCTTCTACTGTTAACGTGCGGCCTAATTTTTCTTCATTAATTTTTACTTGCTGATCAATTGCCGTGTTCATGAACATCGCCAAAATAATCGGCGCAGGGCCGTTAATGGTCATCGATACTGAAGTTGTTGGTGCGCAAAGGTCAAACCCTGCATACAATTTCTTCATATCATCCAATGTACAGATCGATACGCCAGACTCGCCGACTTTCCCGTAAATATCCGGGCGGTGATCCGGGTCTTCCCCGTAAAGCGTTACCGAGTCAAATGCTGTTGAGAGACGTTTTGCATCGTCGTCTTTTGATAAGTAATGGAAGCGACGGTTTGTGCGTTCAGGCGTACCTTCACCCGCAAACTGACGCTTTGGATCTTCTCCTGCACGCTTGAACGGGAATACTCCTGCCGTATAAGGGAATGAACCTGGCGCGTTTTCTAAATAAACCCATGACAAAATTTCGCCGTAATCAACGAATTTCGGCAAGACAACACGTGGCACTTTAATGCCGGACAAGCTTTCTGTACGTAAAATTGTGCGGATTTCTTTGTCACGTACCGTTGTGACAAATTCGTCACCCGCATACATTTCTTTTAAGGCATCCCAGTTATTTAGTATACGTTTTGATTCGGCTGTTAATTCATCACGAACGCCTTCTGCAAGCGACTCGAGTGACGCGACTAACGCATCATCTGGCGCTTTTTCTTTAACTGCTTCAATCGCGCCTTCTAATTGGAACAAACGACGCGCGAACGCTGCTTGTTCTTTTGTTTTCGCGTGATAGCCACGAACCGTATCGGTTAACTCGCGTAAATAATAGCGACGTTCGTTTGGAATAATGAGGTTTTCTTTTTGGGTTTTAACGAATTTATCGTAATCTGTCTCCCAATCCGTCCCACATTTTTCGTTTACTTTGCCGACTAGTGCCGCGAACAATGAGTTTGTGCCTTTATCGTTAAACTGACTCGCAATAGTACCGTAAACTGGCATATCATCTAGCTCTTTATCCCACAGTAAACGGCTACGCTGATATTGTTTTTGTACTTGACGAAGCGCATCTTGTGAACCGCTACGTTCGAATTTATTGATGCAAATTAAATCTGCGTAATCGATCATATCGATTTTTTCAAGCTGGGACGGCGCGCCAAATTCACTTGTCATGACATACATCGAGACATCAGAGAAGTTCGCAATTTCTGCATCGCCTTGTCCAATTCCGCTTGTTTCTACAACAATCAAGTCAAAATCAGCCGATTTCACAACATCTAATACGTCACCAATTGCGCCTGACAATTCAGAACGCGAACCACGTGTCGCAAGACTTCTCATGAATACGCGCTTGTTGAAAATCGCGTTCATGCGAATACGGTCACCTAGCAGTGCGCCGCCTGTTTTTTGTTTTGTTGGATCGATTGATAAAATCGCGATTTTTTTGTCTGGAAGTTCTGATAAGAAACGACGAATCAATTCATCTGTTAATGAACTTTTACCAGCTCCGCCTGTTCCTGTAATCCCGAGAATCGGCGTATTTTTCGTTTTTGCTCGAACCGTTTCTAGTAACTTCGTTGTATCTGTATCACGTGTGTGCGCTTCTTCTGCCGCTGTAATAGCGTTTGCTAATACAACTGGCTCTTCGGTTGATAAGTTGTCGAAAGACTGATTTTCTTTAACTGTGGAGAAATCACATTCTTCCACAATTTCCGTAATCATGCCTTGTAACCCTTTTTTACGACCATCTTCTGGTGAGAAAATACCCGCGATACCATATGCTTCAAGTTCTTTAATTTCACGAGGTAAAATAACGCCTCCGCCTCCGCCATAAATGCGGATATGCGAAGCGCCTTTTTCCTTTAGTAAATCGTGCATATACTTGAAGTATTCCATGTGACCGCCTTGGTAAGAAGAAATACAAATTCCTTGAACATCTTCTTGGATTGCAGCATTGACCACTTCTTCAACCGACCGGTTATGTCCTAAGTGAATCACTTCGGCACCGCTTGCTTGTAAAATACGGCGCATGATGTTGATCGACGCGTCGTGCCCGTCAAACAAGCTGGAAGCTGTGACAAAACGGATATGGTTTTTCGGCTGATAGGTTTTCGTTTCTTCAATAATTGCCATTATGATTTAGCCTCCTGTATTGAGATGTTTTCCCCTGCCATCCCCTGCAAAAGAAATTTAGTTTGTATATCGATAAATTCCTGAATGGTGAAATCGTCTAATGCCCAGCGTCTGAAAGCCCACATTTGCCCTTGAACGAATAAATGATGAGCCGCCATGACCACTTCTTTTGGCGTCATTTGAATTTCTTCATTATCGACGCATTGGGTTAGTAGCCGTTCAAAAATCGCTACCATTTGGAGTTCTTTGTTTAAGACATAATTTAATGCGTCTTTTGGCAAAGATTTGGATTCCTGGTACATGACGACAAATTCATCCTGCATTTCGTCGATTAATGTGTAATAATGTTCGATTGCGGCTACTAAAACACTAATCGATCCTTTTTCAATATCCAACCGATCAAGGCGACTGTGCACTTCGTCGTAAATCGAGTCACAAACGAGATACAGTACATCTTCTTTTGTCCGAATGTATTCATATAACGTTCCGATGCTAAAGCCTGCTGCTTTTGCAATTTCTCGCGTTGTCGTCCGGTGAAAGCCTTTTTCTTTAAATAGCGTGACAGCGCCGCGAATCATTTGTTCACGGCGCTTTTCTATTAAGCTTTCATCTTTAACGGAAGACTCAATCTCACGCTTTTTGTTCATAAGGCAACCCTCCGCTTATTTCGTGACCATCCGGGAAATAACTAGACGCTGAACTTCTTGTGTACCTTCATAAATTTGTGTGATTTTCGCATCGCGCATATAGCGTTCAACTGGATAATCTTTTGTATAACCGTAACCACCAAATACTTGAACCGCTTCAACAGTCACTTTCATAGCCGTATCACCAGCCATCAATTTCGCCATTGCGGACTCTTTGCTGTATGACAATTTGTTCGACTCAAGCCATGCAGCTTGGTATGTCAACAAACGAGAAGCTTCGATTGAAGTCGCCATATCTGCCAATTTGAACGAAACGCCTTGGTTTGCAACAATTGGCTTACCGAATTGCTCGCGCTCTTTTGCGTAATCGATTGAAGCGTCAAGTGCACCTTGTGCAATTCCGACTGCTTGCGCTGCGATTCCGTTACGACCACCATCAAGTGTTTGCATCGCAATTTTGAATCCTTGTCCTAGTTCGCCTAAAACGTTTTCTTTTGGTACGCGGCAGTTATCGAAAATGATTTCTGTTGTCGGGCTTGAACGAATTCCTAGCTTGCGTTCTTTTTTACCAACCGAGAAACCTTCAAAGTCTTTTTCAATGATAAATGCTGTTGTGCCTTTATGTTTTGATTCTGGATCTGTTACTGCAAATACGATGTAAATGTCTGCAATGCCACCGTTTGTGATAAATATTTTCGACCCGTTTAACACGTAATGGTCGCCATCTTCTTTAGCCGAAGTGCGCATCGCACCTGCGTCAGATCCTGAAGCTGGTTCTGTTAACCCGTATGCCCCAATTTTTGTTCCTTCAGCCATCGGACGAAGGTATTTTTGTTTTTGTTCTTCTGTTCCGAATGTGTATACTGGCCATCCAGCTAGTGAAGTATGTGCGGATAATGTAACGCCCGTTGATGCGCACACACGTGATAATTCTTCAACTGCGATGCAGTATGCCAAATAATCCGAACCGATTCCGCCGTACTCTTCTGGCCATGGAATTCCTGTTAAGCCAAGTTCAGCCATTTTATCGAAAATTTCACGATCAAAGCGTTCTTCTTCGTCACGTTCTTCTGCTGTTGGAGCTACTTCTTTATTTGCGAAATCTCTTACCATTTTGCGGATCATTTGGTGTTCTTCAGATAGTTGAAAATTCATTTTTATATTCCTCCAATTATTTGGTTAGTTGCTTGCTAATAACGATGCGTTGAATTTCACTCGTGCCTTCGTAAATTTCCGTTACTTTTGCGTCACGGAACAGGCGCTCAACTGGATAGTCTTTTGTATAACCGTAACCGCCGAACACTTGAATGGCTTCAATAGTTACGTCCATTGCTGTTTTTGAAGCGAAAAGTTTCGCCATTGAAGCTTCTTTGTTACAGTCTTTTCCTTTTGAATACAAATCAGCTGCGTTATAAACGAGCAATTTTGACGCTTCTACTTGCGTTGCCATATCTGCTAGTTTAAAGCCCACACCTTGTTGCTGAGCAATCGGTTTACCGAATTGCTCACGTTCTTTCGCATAAGCCACTGCGTATTCATAAGCCGCTTCAGCGATGCCCAATGCTTGTGCCGCGATACCAATACGTCCAACATTCAAATTCGCCATTGCGATGCTGAATCCTTTATTTTC
Organism: Planococcus donghaensis; assembly: GCF_001687665.2. Classification (NCBI taxonomy): domain Bacteria; kingdom Bacillati; phylum Bacillota; class Bacilli; order Caryophanales; family Caryophanaceae; genus Planococcus; species Planococcus donghaensis. Next base: position 2,671,670 of record NZ_CP016543.2, read on the forward strand.
TTCGCCTAATAGGTTTTCAGCCGGTACGCGCATGTTTTCGAATGTTAACTGAACGGTTTTCGAACCATGAAGACCCATTTTCTTTTCGTTTTTGCCGATGATCAAGCCCGGTGTGTCTTTTTCAACAATAAAAGCTGAAATTCCACGAGAACCAGCTGCTGGTTTTGTGGAAGCAAAGACGATATACGTATCAGCTGCTCCGCCGTTCGTGATAAAAACTTTAGAACCGTTTATGACGTAGTCCTCACCGTCTAGAACTGCTTTTGTTTTCAAGCTTCCTGCGTCAGACCCGGCAGCTGGTTCTGTTAAACAAAAAGCGCCTAAGTATTCGCCACTAGCTAGTTTCGGTACATATTTTTCGATTTGTTGCTGTGTTCCGAAATTGAGAATTGGGTTTGTTCCGACAGACGTATGAACAGACAAGATCACTCCGATTACACCGCTAGCTTTCGATAATTCATGAATCGCTGTGATATAAGAAGTGAAATCCATTTCCGAACCGCCGTATTTTTCAGGAGCGGTAATCCCCATCAATCCAAGTTCGCCCATTTTCTTTAAAATAGCTGTTGGAAATTCGTCGTTTTCCATATTTTCGATAAAAGGCGTAATTTCTTCTTTTGCGAAATCTCGCACCATGTTGCGCATCATAAGTTGTTCATCTGTAAAGTGCAAATCCATTTCGGTTCCTCCTAATATTATGAGTAGTTATAGAAACCGCGTCCGGTCTTCTTACCTAGCCATCCCGCTTTTACGTATTGACGTAATAATGGGCTCGGACGATATTTACTGTCGCCAAATCCTTCATGCAATACTTCCATGATATAAAGACACGTATCTAGTCCTATAAAATCAGCCAGTTCTAGTGGTCCCATCGGATGATTCATGCCCATTTTCATGATGTCGTCAATTGCTTCTTTTGTTGCGACTCCTTCTTGAAGCGTGAAAATCGCTTCGTTGATCATTGGCATTAAAATTCGGTTTGAAACAAATCCTGGGAAATCATTTACTTCTACTGGTGTTTTCGACAGTTGCACCGTCATTTCTTCTACTTTTTTGTACACTTCATCTGAAGTTGCCAAGCCGCGGATAATTTCCACTAATTTCATAACAGGTACTGGATTCATGAAGTGCATGCCGATTACTTGTTCAGGACGATTTGTCACCGCTGCGATTTCTGTAATTGGTAGCGATGATGTGTTTGTTGCTAAAATTGCGTGCTTTGGAGTTACTTCGTCCAATGTTTTAAAAATGCTATGTTTAATCGCCATATTTTCAACAGCTGCTTCAATCACAATGTCAACGTCATGAGCGTCTTTTAAATCCAATGAAGCTGTAATGCGGCCAAGTACCGCTGTTTTTTCATCTTCAGTCATACGTCCTTTTTCAACATTGCGTGATAAATTTTTCGTAATTGTAGCAATGCCTTTATCGTATGCTTCTTGCTTCATATCGTTTAATTTCACATTTAATCCTGCTTGTGCACAAACTTGTGCGATACCAGAACCCATTTGTCCGGCCCCGATTACCATTACGTTTTGAATCGACATTTTTATTCTTCCTCCTTAGGAACTCTAATCATGATAGCGTCGCCTTGTCCGCCACCTGAACAGATTGCCGCGATACCAATGCCGCCTCCGCGACGTTTCAATTCGTAAGCGAGCGTTAAGATAATGCGCGCACCGCTTGCTCCGATTGGATGTCCAAGTGCTACAGATCCACCGTTAACGTTGACTTTTTCAGCATCAAGTCCAGCAATTTTCGAGCTTGCTAATGCGACGGCTGCAAACGCTTCGTTAATTTCGAACAAATCAATTTCATCGATTGTTTTGCCTGTTTTCTTCAATAATTCGTTAATGACGATTCCTGGCGTTTCAGGGAAACGGTGTGGTTCGATTGCCACTTCTGTATGGGATAGAACATGAGCCAATACATTTTTGTTTTCTTTTTGTGCGCGTTCTTCACTCATTAAGACAAGTGCCGCTGCCCCGTCATTAATACCAGGTGCATTTCCGGCAGTGATGGTGCCGTCTTTTCCGAATGCAGGTTTTAGTTTTGCCAACGCTTCAATTGTAGAGTTAGCTCGAGGCGCTTCATCTACATCGACTGTAATTGGATCTCCTTTACGCTGAGGAATATCGATGGCAACGATTTCTTCAGCAAATAAATCTTTTGCTTTGATCGCACGTTCATGCGAACGAGCTGACCATTTGTCTTGTTCTTCACGAGACAAATCAAAATCTTTGGCAGTTGAGTTGCCGTAAGTTCCCATATGAACTTTGTCAGGGTGGAAAGAACAAGACAAGCCATCATGGACCATGCCATCAATAACTTGTGAATCGCCCATGCGAAGACCCCAACGTGCTTTTGGCAAATAATAAGGTGCGTTAGACATCGATTCCATGCCGCCTGCTACGATTACTTCTTCATCCCCTAAGCGAATCAATTGATCTGCCAATGTGACACTGCGCATGCCCGATGCACAAACTTTATTGATTGTTTCAGATTTTACGTTATACGGAATTCCCGCTTTTGTTGCTGCTTGGCGGGATGGAATTTGCCCTTGACCAGCTTGTAAAACGTTCCCCATAATTACTTCTTGAACATCTTCTGGTTGGATATCTGCGCGGTTCATTGCAGCTTTGATCGCTTCTGCTCCAAGGTCACTTGCTGATAACGTGCTCAAGTTTCCGCCGAATTTCCCAAATGCTGTGCGTGCTCCGTCAATAATCACTGTTTTTGCCATGATGATTTTCCTCCCTTAATATGCTTCATTGTAAACGGTTTCAATTTCACTAAAAAAATAAAGCGAGTTGCTTTTTTATAAAATTTATATTGACTGAACGCTCGCTCGGTTTTTATGCAAAAGAAAAGGGAGCATTCGACTCCCTTTCTTTTTTTATACTTATTCTATTATTCTACTTAATTTTCTGTTATTTAGCAATTATTTTTTGCTAGCCTTGTAGTGACTTATTGAACAATCGCTTCCGGCTCTGGCGCTTCATTTCCGAGAACAGCCATTTCCAATAGTTCAGCTACGTCGTAAGTTCCAACTTGTTCTTCGACTTCTTTTGCTTTCGTCCCATCCGATAACATCGTCAAGCAGTATGGGCAACCAGAAGAAATCATTGTTGGGCTTACTTCAAGCGCTTGTTCAGTACGAGCAACGTTAACGCGGTGACCTGCATCTTCTTCCATCCACATCATTCCGCCGCCGGCTCCACAGCACATGCCGTCTTCACGGTTACGTTTCATTTCCACTAATTCTACGCCTTCGATTGCTTTCAATATTTCGCGTGGTGCGTCGTACACATCGTTATAGCGACCAAGGTAACAAGAATCATGGAACGTAATTCGTTCGTTTACTGGGAATTGCGGTTTTAATCGACCATCTTGAACGAGGTCAAACAACATTTCCGTATGATGATACACTTCTGCTTTAAAACCGAAGTCTGGGTATTCATTTTTGAAAATGTTGTAAGCGTGAGGATCGATTGTAACGATCTTTTTAATCTCTGCTTTTTCAAATTCTTTAATATTTCCAGTTGCAAGCTCTTGGAATAAGAATTCATTCCCAAGACGACGTGGTGTATCGCCTGAGTTTTTCTCTTTGTTTCCGAGAATCGCGAATTTCACGCCGGCTTCATTCATCAATCGAGCAAATGATAAAGCGATTTTTTGTGAACGGCTGTCGAATGATCCCATCGAACCAACCCAGAATAAGAATTCGAATTCTTCTCCTGCTTTGTTCATTTCTTTTACAGTTGGAATATGAATATCTGGACGTGCATCTCTCCAGTTTTCTTTTTCTTTACGATTCAGACCCCATGGATTTCCTTGACGTTCGATGTTTGTCATCGCACGCTGTGCGTCGGGATCCATTTTTCCTTCTGTCATTACAAGGTAACGGCGAAGGTCGATAATTTTGTCTACGTGCTCGTTCATAACCGGACATTGGTCTTCACAGTTACGGCAAGTGGTACATGCCCAAATTTCTTCTTCTGTGATCACGTCTCCGATTAAGCTCGGGCTATAAAGCTCATCGATTGTAATGCCTTCAGCGCCAGCAGCCATTGCCAACTGATTTCCTTGTGTATTGTTAAATGCCATTGCCGGCACCCACGGTTTTTTCTGCGTCATGACTGCACCTGTATTTGTTAGGTTGTCACGAAGTTTTGTAATCAAATCCATTGGTGACAGCATTTTCCCTGTTCCAGTCGCCGGACACATATTCGTACAGCGGCCACATTCTACGCAAGCGTAGAAATCAATCATTTGGCTTTGTGAGAAATCCGTGATTTTCCCAACACCAAATGACGGCATTGCATCTGGATCGTCTTCGTCTTCATCTTCCATCTCTTCAAAGTTGATTGGTTTTAAACGACCAACATGATCAACTCTGTGGAACCATGTGTTAACGGGTCCGAAAATTAAGTGAGCGTGTTTCGATTGTGGTACATACACTAAAAATGTGAGTAGGAATAGTAAATGCGCCCACCACATCACGTAGAAAATTGTAACGGTTGCAGCTTCCGGTAACCAAGCAAATGCGCTAGCTACTAAAGAAGCCACTGGCTCAGTCCAAGCAGTTTCATGCCCGTGCCAGTTCATGTTCATGCCGTTACCGATCAATACTGTCACCATTAAACCACCAATGAAAATAAGAACAAGCCCTGATTTCCATCCGCGTTTCAAACGAACCAGCTTTTCAATATAACGTCTGTAGAACGCCCAAATCACTGCTACCAAAATCGTTAATGTCACGATTTCTTGGAAGAACGTGAATGCCGGATAAAGAGGTCCTAGTGGTAAATGTGAATCAGGAGATAAGCCTTTAATAATAAAATCAATGGCACTCGCCTGCACTAACAAGAAGCCATAAAAGAACATAACGTGAATCGTTCCACTCTTCTTATCTTTCAATAACTTTTTCTGACCAAACACGTTGACCATGACTTTACGCAAACGCTCATTGAAGTTTTCTTCAAACTCGACTTTTTTACCGAGTTGGATAAAATCATATCTCGACTTCAATAAATAGATGAAGAGATAGATAGCGTAAGCGGTTACAGCTATGAATAAAATCCAGTTTGCAATTAACAATGGCTCCATCGCGATATCCCCCTTGTGTTGTGTATATTCAAAAAATAACTTACTCAAAGTTTACGTGAATGACTACAACTTGTCGATACTATGTTCTATATTAAAATATGAATGAGCATTCAGTCAACCTAAATATATAAGAGTTTTCAAATTCTTTTTTATAATAAAAGCGATGGATTAAATAAAGCCGTATCCTGTAATAGGATACGGCTTAGATTTTATACAAATTGGATGGAATACATATGCTCCCCAAAATACCGCCTTGCTTGTTCCAGGTTGTCGTGTTGCACACCAACTAAAACACAACTAGCAGGTCCGCTAGATTTTTTTGAATCTACTGAAGTTAAAATTTTCACCGGTCGCTTCATTAGCAATTCGAATTCTTTCGATATGCCTTTTGAGCCAACCGGCCAAATTCGTTCTACTAAAGATGTATCGAGCGCTTTTTTAAGTAGTGCCAGATTGGCCGTTTGATGCACATGAGTCAAGACTTCTTGGCCAACTAGCGGGACGCCGTAAACAAACCAATCTAAAGAGTCGACTGACATGTACTTTCGCAATTCCTTGCCGATCATCGTCACTGCGATACCCGATTGCACTGTAGGCATATTGGTTTCAGTACTCCCAGAAATAGCTGGAAGCACTAATTGCGCTTCTACGAAAAGTTCGGTTACCCCTTCGACATAGGCCTCCCAACTCGAAGCTCCACTAAAATTGTGAATGAGTACTGCTTGCGGTTCGCTGCCTGCTGCCCATTGTTCGAGCAAGGCGACACGTGCCGCAAATTTTGCTGTAACGGTGTCAGAAACTTGTACCACATCTTGTTCTTTTCTACCGATTGCTGCCGAGTTATCGGAAGTGATGACAAGCCCATCTATTAATAACTCATGTCGCATGCCCCGAACCTCCACTAGCCTTTACTACATACGGCAGTAAGAGCGCGGCTACTGCGGCATTGATCAAGGAAGCTATTAATAGTGCGGGGACAGCCGCATAAAAAAATGCGGGCGACAATAAAAAGTAAAACGGGATAGCCGCTACCACACCGTTACCAATGATAAATGCTAGCCATTTCAGCCAATGTTTACCTGCATGATGCAGTTTTGCAAACAACCATACGACTGCCCACATTTCGATTGCGATTATTACGTGAAAGGGGCCGAGTGGCATGCCACCGAACAATGCGGAAATCAAATGCCCGAACGCCGCTATAGTCCCAACAAGTGGCGCTGAAAAAAAAAGTACCGCTACTAGCGCTGGTGTTGCATCAAGTGCAATAGACGCTATGCCGAGCGGAATTTTAATCATGCCCCCTATTGCGGACAAGCTGATAAATAAAGCCGCAAGTGCTAATTTTTTCGTAGTCATCTTACTCTACCGATTTCTTACTGCGTCCGCCGTTCTTAAATACTTTGGCACTACGCACATATTCGTTATCTGGCACATTAGCACGTGAATTGACGACACGTGACGCTGCGAATAAATAATCCGACAACCGATTTAAATATCGCTGTACCACTGGAGGAAAGTCCTCTCCAGACTTCAGCAACGTAACTGTTTGTCTTTCAGCACGACGCGTAATTGTGCGCGCGATGTGAAGCGTTGCAGCAGCCGGAGTTCCTCCTGGCAAAATAAAACGTTCGAGAAGTGGTGGTTCTTCCATCAATTCATCAATGCGTTTTTCTAGAACTTCTACTGGTTCTTCCGTCATTTTATAATTTGGCTCTTTTCGAACATCTGCCAAATCGCCACCGCAATCAAATAATTCATTTTGAATCGCTTCTAAATCTTCCAACAGATCCGCATAAGTTTCAGGTGCCAATTCAGTCATCGCTTTGCCGATAAATGAATTAACTTCATCAATCGTTCCGTATGCTTCAACGCGCGGTGCATCTTTATCAGTACGCGCTCCGATTAAACTTGTTTGTCCTTTATCCCCGGTTTTCGTGTAAATTTTCATTTTGATCCGCCCCTTTTATCGTTTGTGGAATACCGTACCAAATCCGTGTAATTTGTTGTGCTTCTGAAAATAAAAATTGATACATTCGGCCAACAAGGTCGCGCGTTTCACGCTCGATCCGTTCTGTTGGTACAATGCCTCGGTTTAAATCTGTTAACACCCAGATTTGTTTTGATTGACTAGAGCTTAGCGTTTTTTTGACTTGCTCTATTATTTGCGGTTCTGTTAAACCTTGTTCGAGTTCATCTTTTACCCAACGCTCCACTCCAGCAATTACCGTCACGGAATCATTACGTATCAATGGTGGCATCATACCTTCATGCCAAGATGCTTCTTCATTTTGTATCAAGTTTTTCACATATTGTCGTTTGCCGTTAAAGGCTCCACCGAAAACGATGTGCATAATGCTCGCTCCTCAAACGCTTGGCGACTTTGCCATGTTAACTTATGGCAACCTCCGTGTAGCGCAATTTGATCTTGAAATCTCTCACCTAAAGCTTGCGCGATTAAGTAACGAATCGGTCCCCCGTGTAGAACTAACGTAACTTCGTTGCCATTTGGTATTTTTCGCATACCTCGTTCAACCCGCTCCGCCATGTCTTTTAAACTTTCACCACCAGGCGGACTGATGTTCCACGGATCATCTATCCAGTCGCGATAATGTTGAATATTGTTTAACTGTTCATAGGTTTTCATTTCCCATTGTCCAAAATGACATTCCCGTAACTCTCTGTTTGCTCGGTATATGGCATTTGGAAACAACACAGCTGCCGTTTCTCGACATCTCTTTAAATCACTGCCCATAACTTCTTTCTTCTGCAAATCAGGTTTAGCGTCAAATGGCAAAACCGATTCATCGGTCCAGCCAATATAACGTTTTTGCTCGTTTCCTCGTGTTGGAGCATGGCGAATTAAACGAAGAACAAAAAAGTCATCCATACTAAAATCTCCACTCCTTCCACATATGCACCTAACAAATCACCTGTGACACCGCCAAAATTGCGTAAGCACCAAATGCGGTATAGCCACGAAACAAGAATCACAACAACTACAATTAACAGCGCATTTCCATTGCCCATACTTGCAATCAAGAGCGCTACATTCACTACAGTTGCGATAATTGCAAGTAGTCGCAGCTTTTTATGATTGGTTCGTTGCTGAAAAAAAGCTGCTACCCCATCAGGCTTGGCTGGCTTTGTAGTACTGAATAAGCCCAATAAGCCAATTCGTGAAAACACAGGAACTAACAAAATCCATAAAAACGACACTTCGTTAATGATTTCTGCAACAAGGATAATTTTGCCCACAATGGCCACTACTAACACCATCGCACCAAAAGCTCCAATTCGCGGGTCTCCCATAATCGCCAACCGCTTGTCCCGATCTTGGTAAGAAAAATAGGCATCTCCCGTATCTGCCAAACCGTCCATATGCAATCCACCGGTCATCACCATCCCAATCAACACCACGATAAAGCCGAGCAGTAAAGAGCTAATATCTGTTGCATCACGCAGCAACCAGACAGTGCTAGCCAAAACACTGCCGAACAACAAACCTAATAGAGGGAGCATGGCATACATAGTCGTAATGTATTCTTTCTCCATCGGCAATTGTTTTTTAACAGGAATGACTGAGAAAAATTGAAGCGCCAATAAAAATCCGGTTTTTAATTGCCGAGTCATGGTGTTGCCCCCATTATTTCTGTGACTTTCTGCCAGTCTATATGGTTTTTAACATGTTTGGCCCAGCGATTAAAAGGATCTTCCGATTTTTCATGTACTTGAATCGGTAAGTTTTTCTGTTTGCGAATCGGTGTTAAAAATGCAGTTCTACAGCTCCGATCGCGGAAAAAACCATGTAAATGCGTTCCAATCATGCGGTCACGATAATACCCTTCAACTGACTCTCCATAATCAACTAGCGAATGTTCGATTCCTGTGACTCGACCATGATGAATTTCATAGCCGCTCACTTCGACTTCTAAAGCATCAAATTTCACTATGCCTTTTTGACGTTGAACGGTTTTTTCTTTTTCAAAACTAACGTGCATATTTGGCACCAAGCCAAAACCCGCTTCAACTTTTACTGCAACACCGTCGTGTCCATATGGATCTGACAAGGTTTCCGCAAACATTTGAAAGCCACCACATAAACCGACAATCCATGTATCTTTTGCTAATGATTGTAATTTTTCTGCTAACCCCTGCTTTTTCCAATACCGCAAATCCGCAACCGTGCTCTTCGTGCCAGGCACTAGTAAAATATCGGGTTGTCCGATTTCTTCAACGGTTTTTACCCAACGAACCGATACGTCCGGCTCTGTTAAAAACGGTTCAATATCCGTGAAGTTGGATATGTATGGATGCTCACACACCACCAAATCGATTGCACCTTTAATCGTGGATTGTTTTTGTACCGCACCCACTCCAAGTGAATCTTCTTGCTCGATTTCGTGACTGTCCATATAAGGAATCACACCAAGAACTGGAATTCCTGTATACGATTCTAAAAACTGCACACCATCTTCAAAAAGTTTGGCGTCCCCTCTGAATTTGTTGATGATCAAGCCTTTCACTCGTTGTTTTTCTGGGATTAAAGCGAGCGTTCCAACAATTGAGGCAAAGACGCCACCACGTTCAATGTCAGCCACAAGAATTACGGGAACATCTGCCCGTTTTGCAACTGTCATATTGACCAGTTCGCGGTCGTTTAAATTCATTTCAGCGGGACTTCCCGCTCCTTCAATAACTAAATGCGTGAAATCTTTTGCTAAATTGGTCAGTGCTTGATCGATTGCTTGTAATCCTTTTTCGTAAAATTGCGCTCGGTAGTCCATGCCGTCCATCGTTTCAAGTTTTTTACCGAACAACACCACTTGCGATTTCATGCCGCTTTCAGGTTTTAATAAAATCGGATTCATGTCGACAGTAGCTATCGTCCGAGCTGCTTCTGCTTGCACGCCTTGCGCGCGACCAATTTCTTCGCCAAGTATCGTCACATAAGAGTTATTTGACATGTTCTGTGATTTAAAAGGAGCAACTTTCACGCTTTCATCCGAAAGAATTCGGCAAAAAGCGGTACACAGCATACTTTTGCCGACATCTGAAGAAGTTCCTTGAATCATTATTCCGCGCATGTTTTCACTTCCTTCTAAAAGCCAGACCGTTCTCCATCTCAATTGCTTGATCCGCTTTCTCCACTAACCAAATGTGAATTTTACCGAGCCATGCTTGGTATCGTTCATCACGCACGAAGTCATCTAACACTTCGTTTGAAACAATGGTCAATAGTTCAACTGCGTTTAGCATTTGATCGATTGTCTCTTGCAACCTCGTCCATTTCGCTTCCATACATCCGGCTTTATCAACGCACATATTACCCGTTTCCCAGCCTTCGTATAGTTCGTTGGCAAGCCAGGTCGTCACACAATCCCACAACACTAAATCATGCGGTTGTAGTTTTTCGATAGCATTTTCCATTTTGTGTGCTTGTTCGATTGTGAACCAGTTGTCTTGCAAACGGTCGTCACGGTGGCGTTCAATCCGTTCTTTCATTTCCTCATCGTACGCTTGTCCACTTGCGATATAAACTTTACGAGTCTCGCCAAATGTGCGGACAATCGTTTCGGCATAAGCACTTTTGCCACTGCGAACGCCGCCGCTAATAAAAATCAATTCGCCTCGAGCCATTCGCTAATCGCCTCCCGAAGTTTTTCCATATTGTCAGGTGATTTCATCCCGATTCGGAACCACTGGCCATTCATTCCTTGAAAAGATTCGGTATGGCGAAGAACAATTCCTTTTTTTAAAAGGTCTGTAAAAAAGGCAGAAGTGTTTTTTGATTCAGGCAGCTTAAAAGACAAAAAGTTCACCGCAGAATGGGTAGTCTCGCAGTGATACATGGCTAAAAATTGTTGCATTTTTTCTCGTTCAGCTGTTGCCACTTTGATCACCTTTTCACGATAATCTCGTTGTTCCAAACAACTTGCGCCGATTGTCGCGGACAACGCATTGACGTTCCAATGCGCCGCTCCTTTTTTTAATCGCTCAATTGTTTTCCTCTGACTAACTACATAGCCAAGACGCAGACCCGGAATCGCATACATTTTGGTCATTGACCGAACAATAATGACATTTGGAAACTCGTTTAAAAAAGGGATAAAAGAAGCTTCCTCACCAATAAAATCGATAAATGCTTCATCAAGTACCAGTTCACAATCGTGTTCGAGACAGGTTTTCGCGATTTGCTGAAGCTTTTTAATATGTATGAAAACACCGGTCGGATTATGCGGATTGCATATATAAAGCGCTTTGCAGCCGGATATAGTAGTTTGAATGCTTTCAAGTGTTAATATCCAGCCGTTTCCCGGTTGTAATTGAATCGTCTGAATTTCAACATTTTCTGCTTCTAAAGTTTGACGGTATTCCGAAAATGCCGGTTCAACTAACACAACCTGTTGGTTTCTATACCTTTTAGCCAGCCAAGTAAACACCTCAGCTGCTCCGTTTCCTGTAGCTACTTGGTCCACATCAACTTGATGAAAATGTGCTGCTGACGTTCGAAACGGTTCACCGTCCGGATCTGGATAAGAGCCGATTAACGCGTACATTTCCGACCATTGTTCTTTTAAAAACGCAGGAGGTCCAAATGGATGGACATTTTCACTGAAATCTATTAGTTGTTCGGGCGGGCTGATACCCGCTTGTTTATATAAGCGCAGTGGATTGGCTCCATGATTAGGCAATTCCAAGTAAGACTCCTCCTAACGCAAATAAAATAAAAAATCCAATTGTCACTTTTTTCATCTGTTGAATTGTTTCTTTAATATGATGTGCTTTGAGTTGGTAAACCGGCCTTCCCATGAGCGCACGGTGAGATTTAACACCCCGGTACCAATTGGTTCCGCCTAATTGAACGCCTAACTGTACAGCCGTTGCCGCTTCTAACCAGCCGCTATTTGGACTTGGATGCTTAGGGGCATCTTGCAACCAAATTTGAAGACGCTGACGTAATGAGAGTGTTTGGTGGCTTTTTGTCATGATTATAAGTAAAAAGCCTGTTATGCGACTCGGAATGAAATTCAAGACATCGTCCGCTTTTGCCGAAGCAAATCCAAATTCCTTAAATTCATCATTTTTGTAACCTACCATTGAATCCAGTGTATTCACCGCTTTGTAGAGCCATAAACCAGGCGCTCCTAATAAAAACGCCCAAAATAACGGTGCGGTTACGCCATCACTTGTGTTTTCGGAAACCGTTTCGACAACGCCACGCGTAATCTCACTTTCATCTAATCCATCTGTATCTCTTCCAACAATCCAGGACAACTTCTCACGTGCCAATTCCATATTTTGATCGATAAGTGGGTGATAAACATCCATTGCTGCATCTTTCAAACTTTTTTGCGCCAGTCCTGAAGCGATTAACAACGCTTCTATCGCAATACCAACAACTGGATGAATCGAATAAGCTAAAAAGACAATGGCATATACAATTATGAATACAGCAACCGCAATGGTTGCAAGAAGCAAAAATCCGTTTTGGAATGCAACATTCCCACGATTCCACCGATTGGTTAAGTTTTTTATTGCTCTCCCAATCCAACGAACGGGGTGTGGCCAATTAAGTGGATCTCCAACAATGCGGTCGATAATGATCCCTAAAAAAATCGCTAAAAGATGTGACATCATCCGTTGTCCGCTTTCGCTAACTCATATAATATGAGGGCTTCAATGGTACATTCAAAAACGCCGACTCCGATCAATTTACCAAGCTCGGTAATGGGTCCTGCATAAGGTAACTTCTTACCTTGTTGCGTCGCCGCTACTAAACAGCTGTCAGTTGATGTACCTGTTGCAATCGTACCTGTGAGCGGGTCTTTGACTCTTCTTTCTTGAAGCGCTTTCGTTTTCGCTTCGGTCGCTGTAATCATCGCTTGTATAAATGCTTCGTCTGACAAAACACCATTGACCATGATCCATGTATTAATCGTACCAACTTGGACGGATCGTTCTACCGCTTTTGACACGTCGACACCATTGCCGACTCCAGCAGTCACGGCAATGACGACGGAACCAAACGGCCCTTCGTATTCCTTGACGATGGCGTCTTGTGTTTGAACGGCGGTCATCATCCCTACTGTATCCGTAGTTTTCAACCCATTTCCCGCAATAAACTCGGTCATTTCTTGAACACTATCATTTACGTTGTAAGCTGCATCTACGTGACGGTTCATAAAATTACGGAACCATCCAGAACCTGCATTCACCACAGCTGAAGAAACCGTTTTTAATGGCGTCGGGCTTTGATACAACACCATATCATTTGAAACGACAAAGTCTTCTGCACAGATGCGATGGGTTGCTATTTCATTTTTCACTCCTGGCAATAATGTGATTTGCGGTTTTGGCAATTCCGGATGCGGATGGTTGCTAACTCTTGTTTTATAAACCGCCTCAATATCCTGCTCTCGCACCACTTCATGCGGCTCACCGATGCGAACGATGGTGCCTCGATCGAGCAGCAATAATTGATCACAATACATAGATGCTAAATTTATATCATGGAAAATCGATACAATCGTTAAGTTTTTTTCGATCGCTTGTTTTTTTATCGTGTCGAGCAACTCTTTTTGGTGATTGATGTCTAAATGATTTGTTGGTTCATCGAGCAATAAAATCCCCGCATCTTGCGCTAACGCTTGTGCGACAAAAACACGTTGCTGTTCGCCACCGGACAAACGATCAATTTGTGTTTTTTCATAGTGGCTAATGTCCATTAATCGCATAGCTTCTTTCACCGCATGCTCATCTTCTATGGACCAAGATGAAAACCAACCTACTTGGTGAGGGTAACGACCAAGTGATACGGTTTCCCGAACGGTATGAGCAAAAGAGTGAGCATGAAGTTGAGGCAATACCGCCATTTTTTTCGCTAGTTCTTTTGCCGGAAAATCTGCAATAGACGTCTCTTCAATTCGAACTTCGCCACTAGTCGCTGGCAACACGCCACTGATTAACTTCATTAACGTTGATTTCCCACTGCCGTTCGGTCCTAAAATACCGAGTATAGAGCCTTTGTTAACAGTGAAGGATACATTCTCAACGATTTTTTTGTCCCCGTACCCGCCTGTTAGTCTCTTGATTTCAAGCATCGTTAAACCCCTCCTTTGCGTTGACGGAAAAAGATAAAGGCAAATACCGGTGCTCCGATAAACGCAGTAATGACACCAATCGGCAATTCTGTCGGGGAAATAATCGTTCTTGATACTAAATCACAAACGATTAATAAAGCAGCCCCGTTGATAAAAGATAAAGGCAACACATGGCGATGATCTGATCCCCAAAGCAAACGAGTCATATGTGGCACTACTAGACCAACAAAACCAATGGTTCCTGAAACGGAAACGGCAGCTCCTGTTAGTACCGAACCACCAATTAAAATTGTCATTTTGCTTTTTTTCACATCGACACCAAGATGTTGTGCGCGTTCTTCACCAAACAACATGGCGTTTAACTCACGACGTTTGAGCCACAATACGAATGATCCGATTAATACGAAAGGTAATGCCATTCGCACATATGGCCAACCACGCATTGATACGCTTCCGAGTAACCAGCCAATAATTTGTCTCAACTCTTCTCCGGTTAAGGCAATCATCAACGAAATAATTGATCCAAGAAAAGAGCTAAATATAATCCCCGTCAAAATCACGGTTTCCATTTTCATCGAGCGGTCCACCAATTTCGCAAAACTGACAACAGCTAGCATCGTCAGTAATGCGCCGATCATGCTCATAACCGGTAAAGTAAATGGACCTAAAAATGGAATAGAGATACCAAAAAAGAGCGTCATCACAGCGCCGACTGAGGCACCGGAAGACACTCCCAGGGTGTACGGATCGGCCAATGGATTTTTCAAGAGCCCTTGAAATGCCGCACCAGCAATCGCCAATGCCGCACCAACAAGCCCTGCTAAAACGACACGTGGCATACGAATATTCCATAAAATATTGGCAGCCGCTTCATCGAACGAAGGATTCCATAGCACCACTGGTGATATGGATACCGTCCCGACCGTGACACCTAGCAATATCGCTCCCGCTAAAATAAATAGCGAAACGCTATATGCTACTATATTTTTACTCATTGAACACATCAGGGTATACTGCCTGAGCCATTTCCATTAGTCCCGCTGTTAAACGTGGGCCAGAACGAGTGAGCATATCTGAATCTAAGCTGTAAACTGCTTCTTCTTTAACTGCTGTTACTTCTGCAAAACCACCACGAGATTTGATTTGACCTACGGCATCTTCAACATAAGCGCCTTCGGTTGTAATAATCACGTCTGGATTTGCTGCAACAATTGCTTCTGGGTCCATAATAACCCATCCTTCTAATTCGCCAGCAACATTTTCCGCGTTGATTAGCGTTAACATCTCGTCCATAAATGTCCCGCTACCAGTTGTGTAAATATCCGGCTGACTACCGACTTCTAAAAAAACCGTTTTTGGTTCTTCGATTGTTGCTGCCAATTCTTCAATCGATGCTACTTGAGCTTCCATTTCCGAGACAATATTTTCCGCTCGTTCCATGCTACCTGTCGCTTCTCCGATTGTTGTAATTGAATCGTACACTTCCTCAAAGCTCGCTGCGTTTTGAACGACAAACACATCAAGTCCGGCATCACGTAATTGCTGTAGTCCCGCATCGCCCACACCTAATCCTGATTCGTGAGCCAAGACTAAGTCTGGCTGAAGACCAATGATTTTTTCTACATTAAATTCTTGTCCCCCAATTTTTTCAACGTCAACTGTTGCTTCTGGGTAGTTGTCATAATCCGATACGCCAACGATTTTTTCGCCTAATCCCAGTTCATATGCAATTTCTGTATTAGAAGGAATCATGGAAACAATCGCTCCAGGCTCTTCGTCAATTACAACTTCATTGCCCGCTGCATCTGTCAGCGTTACGGGAAACTCAACATCTCCCACTTCAGTTGGTGGTTCTGCTGGTGTTTCGACGTCCTCTTCAGGTGTCGCGGTTTCTCCGCACCCTGCCATTAAAACTGCTGCTAATCCTGCTGTTGCTCCAAACTTCCAAATCTTGTTCATCTTTAAAATCCCCCTGGTTGGTAGTGTTATTTTTGTCAGCAATCGCTGCAGGCGGAAGCTGTTTTGTGGATTACTAAAAACCGATACAAAACAAAATCCCCCGCAAAGTTCTGCGAGGGATTGAAAGGACGCCATAAAAAAGCATGCGCATCCAGCCTTTCCTCGCAGGCGTATGGGTGTGTTGTCATAAAGGCAGGTCTCCTGGCTTGTGATCATTGGTCTTTGCACCTTCCCAAAGCATTGCTTCAGTGGCATATGGCAATTTCCTCTCACTTACAGTGGCGGGACCGCGCCGGAATCAAACCGGCTTCCCTTTTAACTCATGTTCTTAGACATAAGCACCTTTATGAATCGCTATTAAGTTCTAATTCTGTTTTCATTATACACGTAACTGTTTAGCTTTTGCTTACATTTTTTCAGGAGCTTTGACGCCCACTGTTTTTAATGCATTGGCTAACGTTGTTTTCACAGCTGTGATCAGTGCTAAGCGAGCACTAGTCATTTCGACATTTGATGCATCCAATACTTTGTTGGCATTGTAGAAGCTATGGAAATTTGACGCCAACTCTTGAATATACGTTGTAATGCGGTGAGGTGCGCGTTGTTTCGCTGCATCTGCGATGACTTGCGGGAAATCCCCGATTTTTTTCAAGACATCAATTTCTTTTTCAGAAGTCAATAAGTTTAAATGTTCTTCTGAAGCCAATAAACCTTGTTCTTCTGCTTGGCGTAAAATCGAGCTAATACGAGCATGCCCATATTGCGAATAATAAACTGGGTTTTCGTTTGACTGTGAAACCGCCAAATCCAAATCAAAGTCCATATGCGAATCGCCTGAACGCATGGCGAAGAAATAACGCACAGCATCTAATCCAACTAATTCGACAAGTTCACGCATCGTTACAGCTTTTCCTGTACGTTTGCTCATCTTCATTTTTTCGCCGTCTTTATACAATTGCACCATTTGAATAATGCTAACTTCAAGGGTATCGCGATCATAACCAAGGGCTTCAATAGCTGCTTTCATACGTGGAATATAGCCGTGGTGATCGGCACCCCAAACGTTGATCAGCTTCCCAAATCCGCGTTGTAATTTATCTTCATGATAGGCGATATCAGGCATTAAATATGTGTACGAACCGTCATTTTTAATCAATACGCGGTCTTTGTCATCACCAAACGTTGTTGAACGGAACCAAGTAGCGCCGTCTTCTTCATAGACATGACCGTTTTCACGAAGTTTAGCCAAAGCCTCATCAATTTTACCGTTTTTGTAAAGAGACGATTCTGGATACCAAACATCAAATTCCACACGGAAGTCTGCTAAATCTTGTTGCAGTTTAGCCAATTCCACTTTTAAACCGTGTTCACGGAACGTTTCAAAACGTTCTTCGTGCGTCATGCTAACAAATTTATCGCCATGTTCTTGAACCAATGCTTCGGCGATATCTTTAATATCTTGTCCACGGTAGCCGTCTTCTGGCATGCTATCGCCTTTACCTAACGCTTCAAAATAACGCGCTTCGATTGATAATGCCAAATTGTTAATTTGGTTACCGGCATCGTTAATATAATATTCACGAGATACATCGTATCCAGCAAAATCTAAAATATTGCAAAGCGAATCGCCGACTGACGAGCCGCGCGCATGACCTAAATGCAAGTCACCAGTTGGGTTCGCCGAAACAAACTCAACTTGGATGCGTTCATTGCCACCTGCTGATGAACGACCGTAATCTGCTTTTTGCTCCAGTACGGTTTTGACTACATCCTGCAAATAATCTTTTTTGATCGTAATGTTGATAAATCCTGGTCCAGCAATATCCACTGTTTGAATGTTTGCAGCATCTTTATCAAGATTCGCTACAATCGCTTCAGCAATCGCACGAGGTGGCTTTTTCGCCAAACGTGTTAATTGCATCGCAATATTCGTAGCATAGTCTCCATTGGTTTTATCTCTTGGTGATTCTAATTGTACTTCAACAGCTTCTGTCGTTAATTCTGCTTTTTCGATTGCTTCTGCAAATGCTGTTTTAATGGCACGTTGAACTTGTTCTACTGCATTCATTATTTAGCCTCCATAAATTGTATTTCCATTTCATATTCCCCGACATGATCTAAGCCCAATGACAAATCGTAGCGGACCATAAACCGTGTGTCGCTGACGAAAATCTCATGCGCTTTGGTCGTCAACATAAACGAACCTTGTTCATTTGTTAAATTGCCGGTTTGTTCTTTATGTAATAAAAAAGGGAGCCGCATCTGCAAGCCGCCGCTTCTCATAATCACTGCTTCATTTTCTTGAAGTTTTACCGTCGTCCGAATTTCAAGATCGTCTTGCTGTTCAGCATATTGCAAATAACGCAGCTGGTTTTTCTCTGTCAATGTTCCATGAGATTCCAACACCATCACTTGTTCTTCCATATCCGGCTGACGGATCGTCGTTATCAGTTTTATTTCTACTGTCTTTTGCATGTCTCTCCGCCTCCCCGTCAAATAATAACCTTCTCATTATAGCCCGATTCACTCGGCTTTTTCAATACAGCACCCATTGTTTACGCCAGTTCTTTTTATCTAAATGCGATGTGAGATGAATTTCGACTAATTTAAAGGAAAAGCCGATCCTTTTTTAGGATCGGCTAATTTCTCATTTCTTCAAATTTCCGGTGTTATTTTGACTGCAATCCTAATACTTTGATCAACGGTTTGATGGTTAAACCTTGGATAACTAGAGAAAACAAGACGACGGCAAACGTTAATATCAAAATCGTTTCACGGCCATCGAAACTTGCCGGAAGACTTAACGCCAAAGCAATGGATAAACTGCCTTTTAGTCCACCCCAATTCAATAAAATTCGCTCTTTTCGATTTAAATCTTTGGCTGGCATCGTGCTGAAAAATAGCGCAACCACTCTTGCCAGTAAAACGATGATAATGGCTAAAAAGATAGTCCCCCATTGACCGGAAAAATCGATATTGCGAATTTCCAATCCAACAATTAAGAAAATTAACGAGTTCGCAATAAGTGTGATGACATCCCAAAACGTATTAATCGCGTTTTCCGTCAACTTAGACATCCCGATTCTAGCGCCGTAATCATTAAAAACAAATCCGCCTGCTACAACGGCGATGATTCCGGATACGTGGATATGTTCTGCGATAAAATAACTACCGAAAAACAATAATGCCGATATCGCAATCTCAAAAGGATAGTCGTCATAAAAGCGAATAACTTGTGAAAACAGGTACCCCAGAATGACCCCAACCAATATGCCTCCTACTGCAAAACGAAGAAATAGCAAAACGCCACTGCCTAATCCTGCCCAGCCCATATCAATATAGGTCAGCAAATAAACAGACGCGATTTGAAAAAGGACGATGGCAATACCATCATTAAAGAGGGACTCACCTTCCATAATCGTTGAAAGTTTTTCTGAAACGCCTGCTGATTTAAAAATGGATAACACACTGATTGGATCGGTTGCGCTCATCAATGCGGCAAATGTAAAAGCGACTGCTAAAGGAAGACCGAGTAAAAAGTGAGTTGAAAAGCCAATAAGCACAAACGAGATAAACGTCCCTCCTAAAGCAAGACCGATTACAGTTTCTTTTCGTTTATACAAATGGTGAAAAGGAAGTTTTAACGTAGCATCCCCAAGCAGAATGGGGAGAAATAAAGAAATGATAATGACCTGGAAAACTTCTGATTGGGTGATAAATTGTTCGGCTTGGTCAATAAAAGGAAATGGAAAACTGGTAGTACCAAGTAAAAGTCCGACTAAAACCAACGCGATTGTATCTGGCTGCTTTACTTTTCTAGCGATGCCGACAACCGTTATCGCAATGGCTAGTAATACTAAGACCTGTATAAAGACTTCATCAAATTCATGCATAAGTCACACTCCTTTCCGGATAATTGCTTACTCCAACTATATCTCTTATTGCCCATTACTAAACACATACTTAAAATTCAATTTGCGTAAGACATAAAAAAGCCTCCCATAAAGGAGACTGGTTTTAACATTACTTTAGGCAACTGCTTTATTTATTTCGTGTAACTGGTTACAAAAGAAGAGCGCGGAAAAATGTTTGGACGTTTATCGATTCCTTCTTCGGTACCGCGTTTCGCGTGCGCATGACCGTATGCTTGAGACTGTTGCCAGTCTAAGAACGATTGTTTGTCTTCCCATAAAGTCAGGATGACGTAAACATCCGAATCGAGTGGACGCAATACGCGAATTGCAACAAATCCAGGCTCTTTTTCTACCATGCCTGCTCTATTTTGAAAACGCGATTCAAAAAGCTCTCGACCTTCATCTGTCACGGGAATGTTGTTAAATACCGCATAGTGACCTTCCGCAAATTCACCCACAGCATTTAATACTTCATACGCTTCAGACGCCTTTAAACCTGGCCCTCCGTCTGTTTCGTAAAGCACTACCGATTCTTCATCGTTTTTCAATAGAGTCAGCTCGGCATTCGACAAACTTTCTAGTAAGTCTTCCGCTTGATCTTGTGGACCTGTCCATTTATACAATTGCATCGTCAGCACCTCTTTCAGTTCGCTCGTTTCTTTTATCTTATCGTTTTTAGATGAAAGATTCTAATTTGGGGTTGTGAAAAAAATAAAAAGTCGGCCTGGATTTCCCAGGCCGACTTTAATGTATTTAAAGTGCGCTTACGCTTTTCTTATTGGCTAGCTCTAGCGGCTAGTCCCTCGGGGTCTTAAGTCAGCCCACTACGGAAATCTAGATTTCCTACGTGTTCTGCCTTAAGCCTGTCGGGACTGAACAACCGCTTACGCTTTTCTTATTGGCTAGCTCTTGCGGCCAGATTCTAGGGTCGTAAGCCACTCTGGCTATGCGGCTGGAAAAACGCCGCTTCGCCAGAGCGTCTTACGCCCGTCGAATCTACACGGCCGCTTACGCTTTTCTTATTTAACCCAGCCTAAAATCATTTCGCGCATTAGTTTGCTTGCTGTGTTCGCCGTTTGGTCAGAATGGTCGTAAACGGGTGCTAGTTCCACAAGATCAAAACCAACTACGTTCACGCCTGACGCTGCGATAGCGTGGATAGATGCTAATAGTTCACGAGACGTGATACCGCCCGCATCAACTGTTCCAGTGCCTGGTGCGTGTGCAGGATCTAATACATCCATATCAATCGTGACATAAACATTGCGACCTTCTAGTGTTGGCAATACTTCTTTTAACGGCTCCAGCACTTCAAATTTCGAAATGTGCATGCCGTTTTCTTTTGCCCAGTCGAATTCTTCTTTCATTCCTGAACGAATACCGAATGAATAAACGTTCTTCGGTCCGATATGATCTGCAATTTTGCGGATTGGTGTCGAATGTGAGTATTCTTCGCCTTCGTAGTTTTCGCGAAGGTCTGTGTGTGCATCAAAGTGAATGATCGCAAGGTCGTCGTATTTGCTAGCGACTGCTTTCATTACTGGCAATGACACCAAATGCTCGCCACCCATACCCATAGGAATTTTTTCATCCGCTAAAAGCGTGTGTACATACGTTTCGATTTCCGCTAAGCTTTTTTCCGGATTACCGAATGGTAATGGAATATCGCCTGCATCAAAAAACTTAACGTCTCCCAGTTCACGATCAAGGTACGGGCTATATTCTTCTAGTCCAATTGAAACTTCGCGAATTTTGTTCGGGCCAAAACGAGAACCTGGACGGTAACTAACTGTCCAGTCCATCGGCATGCCGTAAAGAACCGCTTTTGATTCTTCGTAATTCGGGTGGCTTTTGATAAATACTTTTCCTGAATACGTTTCGTCAAATCTCATGTGTTATTCTCCTGTCAAATCTTTCACGAATTTCGGTAAAACAAACGCAGCGTTGTGCAACTCTGGCGTGTAATACTTCGTGTCGATTTCATGGAAACGTTCTGCTGGTACTTCTAGTGGGTTGTACTTTTTCGAACCGATTGTGAACGCCCATAAACCACTTGGGTATGTTGGGATGTTCGCCAAATACAAGTTTGTGATTGGGAAAATTTCTTTTACATCACTTTGAACTTGTTTGATCAAATCAGCTTTAAACCATGGGTTGTCTGATTGTGCGACAAAAATTCCGTCTTCTTTTAATGCTTTTGAAATTCCTGCATAAAAGCCTTTTGAGAATAAGTTTACAGCCGGTCCAACAGGTTCTGTTGAATCTACCATAATTACGTCAAACTCGTTGTCTGATTCTGCAATGTGCATGAAACCGTCGCCAACAATTACTTCCACGCGTGAATCTTCTAGGCCTGAAGCAATGCTTGGCAAGAATTTTTTCGAGTACTCGATTACTTTTCCATCAATATCGACAAGTGTTGCTTTTTTAACAGACGGGTGCTTTAAAATTTCACGGATTACGCCGCCATCACCGCCGCCAACGACTAAAACGTTCTCAGGGTTAGGGTGTGTAAACAACGGTACGTGTGCAACCATTTCGTGATAAACAAATTCATCTTTTTCAGAAGTCATGACCATGCCATCTAAAAATAGCATATTGCCCCATTCTGCTGTTTCTGCCATTTCAAGATATTGAAAATCTGTTTGTTCTGTATGAAGAGTTTTATTAATTTTCATCGTAATTCCAAAGTTTTCTGTTTGCTTTTCTGTATACCAAAATCCTGCCATCTATAATCAAACTCCTTTTCATTCTGAATAAAATCCACTTAAAAAAGTATAAGTGTTTTCAAAAAAAGTGCAATATTTATTTCATACTCTTCTTTACCCGCTCTTCGCCACACTACACTAAATATAAAAAGGTTTTCTGCACAGGGAATCTTTTCCCTTCGCAGAAAACCTTTTTATATCCTGATGGTGCGGAGAAAGAGACATGAGGCATTGGGCTTGGGTTTTATCGCAATGGCTCACGGCACTTGCTCGCTATCAGGTGTCCTAGCTTTCTATTGAAAAGCTGTAGTTCTAGTGTACTGCCTTTTATAGACAACTTCAACCATCCGGTAGACGCAATTTGAAATGTCACATTCTGTTCAAAAAGCAATTTTTTATTAGAAATGTATCTTTACTTATCATCTACCTAGGTCTTGATGAAGTTGCTCTGAGCTGTTGTTCCACATTTCTGCATTATGCGATTCCAAATAGTCGGCCAGCACGCGTTTTGATGGCTCATCCATTTGATCAACAAGAATTTTGCGTTTCATCGACTTGTCCATACGGTTAACATGATCGGCCAATATTTTATAGCCTCTGCGTTTTTCACGGTTCACGACCATTTCACACGCTGCAACTCCTGCATAATAAGGCCCTATAGGATTAAAATCAATCGTGATCCATACAAGCCAGTAATCTTTGCCGCCTTCTGAATCTTCGCGGTTTGTTGTAAATTTGATGCCACGTTCAACTTCACTGCGGGCATGCATGGCGCCAATATCGATAAAAGCTTCTTGCTCTTCCACATCAATAAATAATGGAGAAACGTTTTCCAAAGATAGAGACCCGATGCCGTATCCTTTATGACCGTCCGTCGGATCGTTTTTTATAATAGTAAATCCTACTTTTTGTTTTGGTTTTTCTTCATTCGCCATTGTCTGAATCCTCCGTTCTGCTATGATGATAGTATTCTTAAGAAAAAGGAGCTGCATCCATTATGCCATACGTCACTGTAAAAATGCTCGAAGGTCGCACAGAAGATCAAAAACGCGCACTAGTTGAAAAGGTATCTGAAGCTGTTTCTGAAACAACTGGCGCGCCAATCGAGAACGTCACTGTCTTTATCGAAGACATGAAAAAAAGCGATTACGGCACAAAAGGCAAACTCTTTAGCGATCAATAAAGAAAAGTGAAAGTGCCTGTTCAGCTCCGACAGGCATAAGACAGACCGGCAGTGTGGCGCTCTTTGCCACGCGGCTGGGTTGACTTATGTCCCGAGGAGCTAGGCACTTGCAACTGGATCAAAGAAAAGTGAAAGCAGCCGTATAGATTCGACAGGCATAAGCCACGCTGGCGAAGCGGCGTTTTTCAGCCGCACAGCTAGCGTGGCTTATGACCCTAGAATCTGGCTGCTGGAGCTAGACAACTAGAAAAGTGAAAGTGCCTGTCCCTCATTCAATACCTGAAAAACTCCCATAACGGGAGTTTTTTTATGAGCTTAACTCTTCAATAAATGCAAAAGCTTCATCGATTTCTGCTGTTGTAAAGTTTAACTTCCCTTTAACTACATGCAGCTTATCGATTTGTTCTTGACGATTTAGATGATCAAAATAAAGTAGTGTCGCGGTCAATTCCAAAAAACGACCACTTTTAGCATTTAATTTTCCTGCAGTGAGAGGGTTATCCAAAATTGATTTCCCCAAAACTTTACGGAATTCTTGGCCTTCTTCCGTTACGCTATATTTATATTGAACATAAGAACCTTTGTCTTCTAATGTCTCTGACAAAAACCCCATGTCGCATAATTCTTCTACACGAGCAGTTAGTTCTTCTGAATACGGTCCATAAATATGAAACTCATACTTTTCCTGAAAAGGGATGTCTAGTTTCTTCATTATGTAAATCATTTTCTGCAATTTTTTGCGGCCGGTTACACCTTCCGCTGCGGCAATAAAGTCCACGATTTTTGCGTGTCCCTGGAGCAACTATACCCCTCCTTCTCGAAGCATTTCCAAAATCTGCTGCTTGATTGCTGTTTTCTTGCCATCAATTAATAACTCAGCTGGAAAATACAATTTATAATCTGTTCTGCGTTTCCCCGAAATGGCATCTACAATTTGAGACAAACGTGATAATTCTTTAATATCCCCGTTTGGCATCAATAAATGAATCGGCAAACGCTCTTCTTCTTCTCCTGGTCGGTAAAAATCATATGGCAAGTCAGACGTAGAGTCATCGATTAAATAATATTCCGGGTCAATGCCGGCAGACCGGAACAGTTCCGCCAATTCACCTAGCTTTTTGTAATCTTTGCCTGGGTCAAAATCGACATACTGAAACAGACGTCGATTCACAAAACGGTCGCAAAGATCCGCTAAAATCGGATCGCGTTCAGTCATCCACAATTGGAAATAAGTCATTAAAACACCTTCGTCCAATGCCAAATACTCTTTCAATGTAAAGCTCTGATCAAAAAATGACAGGAAATGTGTTGGCGGTTGTTCAAATTTATAACCACTTGCACTTAACTCTTTTGCCCGTTGAAGAATTTTTCGCAAAATAACTTCGGCGCTGCGAGCAACCGGATGAAAATACACTTGCCAATACATTTGGTAACGGCTCATGATGTAATCTTCTACCGCATGCATCCCGCTCGACTTGATAACAACTTGGTCATCTAGTGGGCGCATTACGCGAAGAATTCGCTCCATATCAAAATGGCCATAAGAAACCCCTGTATAATAAGCATCTCGCTGAAGGTAATCCATGCGATCCGCATCTATTTGACTGGAAATCAAGGAAACGACTTGTTTATTTGAATAGGTTTTTGCAATCACTTCTGCCACTTTTGTTGGAAAATCTGTAGACACTTTTTGAAGAATTTCATTAACTTCCGTATCTCCAAGTAAAATTTTCCGCGTGTATTCTTCGTGATCAAGTGCAAAAACTTTTTCAAATGAGTGCGAGAACGGCCCATGTCCCAAATCATGCAAAAGTGCTGCACATAATACGACAAGACGTTCGCTTTCATCCCATTCCGGACGACCATGAAAAATATCATCCGAAATGCGGCGTACAATTTCGTACACACCAAGTGAGTGATTAAACCGGCTATGTTCCGCGCCGTGGAATACTAAATAAGAGGTGCCCAATTGCTTAATTCGGCGCAAACGCTGAACTTCACGCGAATTGATCAAATCCCAAATCACTTGGTCGCGCACATGGATATATCGGTGAACCGGATCTTTAAAAACTTTTTCTTCAGCTAATTTTTGTGTTGCGTAGCTCACTTGCGCACCTCCGTTTTTTCATGTACCAGCTATTCTACACTAGGGTCTCGCTTCTATTCAAGGGAACGTTCGAGCATTTTTTGGTTGCGTTCGACAACGCGATTTAAATAAAATCCGTATAACTCTGTCTCATCGGGCTGCAACGACATGGGTGTCGGTCCCCCCATTAAATCATGAAGATCGATTACCACTTCTTGAACTGTAATTTTTCTTCCCAATAACTCACTGAGCGATGCCATCGTTTCAGGTTTTATTTCTGGGTAAGTGAATTTGGTTTCTTCGTTTTGTAGTCCCGCATTGTAAAAGTCTCGAATAATTTCAGCGCGTTGTGCTCCACTGCCTTCGACACATAAATACACTTGCACGGCGATACCGCGGCGAATTCGGCGCTGTGAAATACCTGCGAATTTCTGACCGTTAATGCTGAGGTCATAAGAACCTGGGCAATACGAGCCGACAATTTCGTACGCTTCTATCGTAGCTTCCGGGAAAAGTTCGCGCACCAACTCAAGCATTAAGTCATAACCCGCTGAGATATCGATGGCGTTGTCTTTTTCCGACAAGACGAGCGAGATGTTTAAAACACCGGCATCCAGCACCACTGCTAATCCTCCAGAATTTCGAACAATTGGTGTGAAACCATGGTCTTTTAACACATCCATGCCTTTTTCAATATGCGGTAAGCGATGATCTTGGATTCCTAACACTACTGTATCGTCATGTACCCATGTTCGAATGGTTGGTGCGCTTTTTCCTGACCCCACCAATTCGCACAATGTGTCGTCTGCGGCAAATGATTCAAGCGCAGAGCGACTTTTTGCGCTTAGCGACTGATCCCAAAAACGCCAAGCTGTTTCTTCAAAAAATAACGGCATGCCCACTTCTCCTCTTTCTACAATTCCTTATCTTCAGTCTACCCTTTTCACCATGCGCTGAAAAGCCGTGTGCGCTATGTCGAATTCGTGACAGGCGTTAGTTTTAAAGGAAGTTCGATGCTTGTTGTGCTAAACTGAAAAATGAGAGATTGATATTAAAAGGAGTGTTTGAATAATGAATGAAGCAGCAATTACATTAGACGGCTGGTACGTTCTCCATGATTTCCGCTCAATGGACTGGGTTTCGTGGAAAATGCTAACGGACGAAGAGCGCCAATTCGCGATTGACGAATTCCAAGCATTTATGGACAAAATCAACCAAGCCGATGAAAATAAAACCGGCGCACATGCCTTGTATTCAATTGTTGGCCAAAAAGCCGACTTGATGCTCATGATGTTGCGTGAAACAATGGACGAATTAAACGAACTTGAAACAGAATACAACAAGTTAACATTGATCGCTTATACCGTTCCTACGTATTCATACGTTTCAGTAGTTGAACTTTCCAACTACTTGGCTGGCAAATCAGATGAAGATCCTTACCAAAATCCGCATGTGCGTGCACGTTTATACCCAGAACTTCAACGTTCGCAGTATATTTGCTTCTATCCAATGGACAAGCGTCGCGATGGCGATGACAACTGGTACATGTTGCCAATGGACACGCGCAAGGAACTGATGTTATCTCATGGTAAAATTGGCCGCGGTTATGCTGGCAAAGTAAAACAGATTATTTCTGGATCTGTTGGCTTTGACGATTACGAATGGGGCGTTACATTGTTCGCAGATGATGTTCTTCAATTTAAAAAATTGATTTACGAAATGCGTTTTGATGAAGTGAGCGCGCGTTACGCAGAATTCGGTTCATTTTATGTAGGCACACGCCTAGATGCTGAACGTACGGTTAAATTTTTAGAAGTTTAAATGATTAAAGTCGCCTTCTGGGCGGCTTTTTTGTTTGATTTTCGGGTTGATTCTTCCTTTTTTTGGATATACTGTCGAGATATGATGAAATACTGTCGGATTCCGCTTGAATACTGTCCAAATTAAGTGGAATACTGTCCAAATCTGAAAAATACTGTCCAATCCAGAAATAAGAGAATTTCCGCAGTCTCACAGCATGATTTTCCAGTTATTTGGATATACTGTCCGATTGGAATAAAATACTGTCCGATTGGAATAAAATACTGTCCGATTTGCAACAAATACTGTCGGAATCCAATAAAATACTGTCCAAATCACACTATTTACTGTCCAAACGCTAAAAAAGGCAACCCGCACAATGCGGATTGCCTCTCCTCTTACCTATTTACAAAGCTTTCACTGCGGCAATTATAATCATTACCCATGCAGTGATAAACGCGACGCCACCAATCGGGGTAATCGCACCAAGAATACTAATCCCTGTTAAGCTTAATACATACAAGCTACCTGAGAAAATGATAATTCCAGCAAGCATCAAATAACCTGCCCAGTTTAATGAACCAAGCGAACCGAGTAGTGATGAGCTCATTAAGATTGCAACGACCATCAATCCAATCGAGTGGAACATTTGATATTGCACAGCGGTTTGCCATGTATCTAAATATTTGTCTGCGACGCGGCCTTCTAAGAGATGCGCTCCGAATGCGCCAAACGCGACAGACAATAGAGCATTAACCGCTCCCGCAATTAAAAAAAACTTCATAGTCGATTTCCTCTTTCCATTTAAAATTCAAACAGTGAATCACCGTTTGCGTCTTCTTCTTTCAGCTTTTTACCAGCAGATAGTGTCTGTGTTTGCGGTTGTGGCTGAGGGGAAGAAAGCGGCACGGCACGTGGTGCTTGGATGTCGTTCCTTGGTTGGTCGTCTTCTAACAATAAATCGCACAGTGCACGAATGGCAGCAACCGAGTCACGAGCTTTTGCCACATCGCCGCTACGAGCACGTGTTGTGTGTTTGTCAATTTCATTTAAAATTCGCATAGTGTCGATGGCCATGATACAGCCCCCTCTCCGTTTTTGATTTCATTTCATTTTAACACGCTACTCTTCTGCAGGTCAGTCCAAACAGAAATCGATTGGCGCGTGCCCGCGGCTTTGTAACAGACTGTTCACTTTTGAATACGGTCGACTGCCAAAAAATCCGCGATGGGCACTGAGCGGGCTTGGGTGAGGCGCTTCAAGTACATCGTGTTTCTCCACATCGATTAATCGTTTTTTCGTTTGCGCCGGTTTGCCCCACAATACGAAAATGATAGGCTCGTCGCGCTCAGACAATTTGCGAATCACTTCGTCCGTCAGCGTTTCCCACCCTTTATCACGATGAGAGTGCGCTTCGCCCGCTCTCACGGTTAAAACGGTGTTCATCATTAACACGCCTTGATCTGCCCATTTGGTTAATCGGCCGTCCTTTGGTTGGGCGCAGCCGATATCTTCTTGTAATTCCTTCAACAAATTTCGTAAACTTGGCGGATGCTTTACTCCTGGTAAAACAGAAAAACTCAGACCATGTGCTTGGTCTGGGCCATGATACGGGTCTTGACCAAGAATTACGACTTTTACATCGTGATAGGCAGTGTGTTCAAAAGCTGACCAAATGTTTTCCATTGCGGGATAAA
Source organism: Planococcus donghaensis (assembly GCF_001687665.2). Lineage (NCBI taxonomy): Bacteria > Bacillati > Bacillota > Bacilli > Caryophanales > Caryophanaceae > Planococcus > Planococcus donghaensis. The sequence continues at coordinate 2,701,230 of NZ_CP016543.2, forward strand.
TCGTTTGTTCCGCGTATTCTTTTTTCAGAAACTCACGCAACTTCACGTAATATGGCTTATCGAATTCTTCACCTAGCACGTCTTGCCAGTCGTTATGGAAAATTCGTTTATTCAACTCGCTCACTCCTTAAATTTCACAGTTACATCGTAGTCAACTAAGCCAAACATTTCTTGCACGGAACGTACCGCATTGGTTTCTGCAGTTTGAAGCACTCCTTGACCTTCTGTTTCTTCAAGCATCATTTTCTTCGCTTCATCGGCCAAATCAAATGCTTCAGAAATGTCCGTTCCGCTACGGAACAACCCTTCATAGGAATACACTTCGACTTGGTCCATAAACAATTCCGGCCCCCCTAAAAATTCCGCTGGCGGCAATGTTAATGTTGCTGTTTTGGTTTCCTCATCTACCACAATATCCCCTTCAGACACTTTGGAAAAATCAATTCCTGCACGAACCGACCCTGGAATGACCACCAATAATTGACGTTTCGTTCCTGGCAAATCAAGTCCGATTTCTTTACCAAATAACGCATTGTCTTCGCGTTCAATAATCACCTTGGAAAATGCTTCAGCTGTCGACAATTCATTGAGTTCTTGAATTTGCTCTAAAAAAACACCTTTGCTTTCAGTAGCGGTACTGCCTTGGATCATCCAAAAAGTGCCGAGTGGCAAAGCTACTAGTAGGAGCAATAAAACGGCAATTAAAACTAGAAAAGTATTCCGCCATACTCCCATCAATAATTTAACGCTTTTCCAGAAGCCGGATTCTTTTGTTTCTCCTTGCTCTTTCATTTCTTCTAACAAACGTTCGATTTCCGTCAATTTTGGATCTTTCGCCATTATTTCCCCTACTTTCCTATATTTTATTCAGCTCGGCTTCATGGTACGATTACTTAAAGGAGCGATGATGATGGCCGATTGGCGTGGAAAAATTACGAGCGTTTCAAAAACTAAAGGTACTACAGCTCCAGAAAGCGCAAAACGCGCTGGACTCGGCTGTCTCGGTATAATCATTGCAGTTGTTTCCATTCTAACATTACTCATTACAATTGGCCTTTTCAAAAGCGGCTTTGTTTTAATGGGCAGTTTCGCAACGTTATTTTTACTTATTAGTATGGCCACCACTGTCTTACTTCTTGTGCCTCGTAAGCACAATCCGTTGTAAATGCTCGAATATTTGTTAAAATAGTGGCAAAGACAATCTCATTAGAGGAGCTAACCCAATGACACTCAAAAAAACATTAACAATCGCTGGATCAGATACTTCTGGCGGTGCAGGTATACAAGCAGACTTAAAAACGTTCCAAGAACACGGAACTTATGGCATGAACGCGTTAACGGTAATTGTTACGATGGATCCTGAAAACGGCTGGAGCCATGGCATTCACCCGATTGCATTAGACACATTAGATGCTCAGTTAAATACAGCCTTTTCGACAGGCATTGACGCTTTGAAAACAGGCATGTTGCCAACTGTCGATATTATCGAAATGGCCGGCAAAGCAATTGCTGCTTCTGGCATCAAAGATGTTGTCATCGACCCCGTTATGGCATGTAAAGGTGAAAACGAAGTGTTATTCCCTGAAAATGTAGATGCGATGATCAAGCATTTACTGCCGAACGCGAAAGTTGTAACACCAAACTTAGTCGAAGCAGGTCAATTATCAGGTCAAGGCGCATTGCAAACCGTTGAAGATATGCAAGCGGCGGCTGAAAAAATTCATGCCCATGGTGTAGAGTTTGTCGTCATCAAAGGCGGTAAGCAGTTGAAGCACGAGAAAGCTGCTGATTTACTGTTCGATGGCGAAGCACATTATTTGTTGACTTCGGATAAAACAGATACAACTTATAACCACGGTGCAGGCTGTACGTTTGCTGCTGCGATCACTGCTAACTTAGCAAATGGTCAATCGGTTAAAGACGCGGTACTGAATGCGAAAACTTTTGTCTCTACAGCGATTCAACACGGCTGGAAATTAAATGGGTATGTAGGTCCGGTTATGCACGGTGCTGCATCGAAATTTACAAAAGCTGAAGTTGAAGTTACTAAACTATAAAATAAAAACGACCACAGGAACCCATTTCACTTCTTCCTGTGGTCGTTTTTTTATGGGAAATTTCCTAGAGCAGTTAATGATTAGAGCAACCTAATCGCATTCTCTTGCGCATTTCCTTATACTGATAGAATACCGATTTTATAGGAGGAACATCATGGAATTAGTTGAAGTAAAAAAATTACAAGTCCAGCTGGATGCATTTGCAGGCAAAGATGTTTTTCTTCATTTGGAAACGACAAATGGCTCTTATGCATCACATTTTAACGAAGGTTTTTTCAACGCCGGTGCATTTATCCGCAACGTTGTGATCAATTACGAACTTGGAAAAGTTGTTGGGGACAGCCCGCATCGTGTCGGCCTGAAATTGCCACACGGCTGGGTTTATGCGCAAGGCATCACTCATTATGAGTTAGATGACCAAGGTCGACTATTGCTAGCAGGACACGACGGAACTGGAAAACTAGCGGTGGCGCTCGAAATTAGCGAAACACCGTTTAGTTATTAAAGGAGGAAAATAATAATGACAATTCAACAAGAACGTCATGTGCTGGTCATCTTTCCTCATCCTGACGATGAAGCGTTTGGGGTTTCCGGAACGATCACCACATACATTCAACAAGGCACTCCCGTAACATATGCCTGCTTAACTCTCGGCGAGATGGGACGTAATCTTGGCAATCCGCCATTTGCTACAAGAGAATCATTACCCGCAGTCCGTAAAAAAGAACTTCTAGCTTCTGCAGAGGCGATGGGATTAACGGATCTTCGGATGATGGGATTGCGTGATAAAACTATTGAATTTGAAGACGATGAAAAAATGGTCCGTATGATGACAGATTTAATCGAAGAATTAAACCCGTCGAAAATCATTACGTTCTATCCTGGCTTTGCCGTTCACCCTGATCACGAGGCGACTGCCCGTGCAGTTGTTCGCGCAGTGCGTCGAATGAAAGATCGTCCCACTCTTCATGGAGTGGCTTTTGCTAACGACACACTTGAAAAACTCGGCAACCCCGATGTTGTTTACAATATTAGTGACGTTCGCACACAAAAAATGAATTCGATGAAAGCTCACATTTCTCAAACTGCCTGGATGCTTGAAGAAATGGAACATAAACTTCAACAAGGTGACACTGAAACCGAAAACTGGTTAATGCAAGAACGTTTTTATAATTATCGCTGGAACGAAGATTTTGAAAAGTCCTTTTAAAATGACCCCTCAACTTTTTTTAAGTTGGGGGTGTTTTTTATTGTCGTTTTCAGATAATATAAACATTGGCGATAAAGCGTTTTCACGGGGAAAAGCGCTGTATAATCAGTTATTATCGCGTGTAATCATGCATAGAGAAAAGGGGAATTAGTTATGAAAAAGTATTCAACTTCAACATGGTTATTGTTCTTGATTCCTTCTTTACTCGGAATCCTATTGTTCTTGGTACCAATCCCAACTGAAGACGGTTGGTTGGTAACGATTGCAGTGCTCGCTAACCTCATGGCCGGAGCTATCGAATCCATCGTACCGTGGATTGTAATGGGTATTTTAATCGTGGCCGCGCTAGGTTCATTGTTCTTTGTCACGAAAAAAGTTAACGAAACCGAATATGTTTCATTTTTAGACAAGCTCTTTAACGTCAATCTTTTCTGGACTTTTGTACGCGTTCTTGGTGCGATTTTCTCGATTATGGTCTTATTCCAAATCGGTCCAGAGCCTGTATGGAACGAATATACTGGTGGCCTTCTTCTTTCAGGAAGCGGATTGCTATCTTTCCTTTTCACCATTTTCTTTTTTGCCGGACTTTTCCTTCCACTACTAATGAACTTTGGATTGCTTGAGTTTTTCGGAACGATGATGGTCAAAATTATGCGTCCACTTTTCCGTCTGCCTGGCCGTTCATCTATTGATGCTTTAGCTTCGTGGGTTGGAGATGGCACAATTGGTGTACTCCTTACAAGTAAACAATACGAAGCCAATAAGTACACGCAACGTGAAGCAGCCATTATTGGAACTACTTTCTCAGTTGTTTCAATCACATTTGCGATTGTTGTTATTCAAGAAATCGGTCTTGGAACATACTTCCTTCCGTATTACGCAACTGTTATTTTAGCAGGCGTAATCTTGGCATTAATCATGCCACGTATTTATCCTTTAACAAACAAGCCAACCACTTTCATGGATGGCACGCCACAGGAATCTCAAACAGAAGATGTTCCAAAAGGCTATAACGTTGCAACGCACGGACTTGAAAAAGCATTGTCAAAAGCTGATAACAACCGCTCACTTAGCGGATTCTTTAAAGACGGTTTTAAAAATGTTTTAGATATGTGGATCGGGGTTGCACCAGTTGTTATGGCCTTTGGTACAATTGCATTGATTCTTGCCGAGTACACTTCCGTATTTACTGTACTTGGTATGCCGTTTGTCCCTTATTTAAACTTACTAGGGGTTCCTGAAGCGGCTGCAGCGGCTGAATTGATGGTCGTTGGTTTTGCGGATATGTTCTTACCCGCGATTCTTGGTGCAGGCATTGAGTCTGAACTGACTCGCTTCGTTGTTGCCACAATGTCCGTTACACAATTGATTTACATGTCTGAAGTCGGTGGATTATTGCTTGGATCTAAAATCCCTGTAAACATTTTAGATTTAGTTGTGATTTTCATACTTCGTACAGTAATAGCGTTACCGATCGTTGTCGGTGTTGCACATTTACTGTTCTAATTTACAAAAAATGCCCTCCGCAAATTGCGGAGGGCATTTTTTAATTAGGTTTTGTTACACTAGTTGAAGCTTTTTTTTTAATTTTTCGAGCATATCGAAAGTCATTGCATCTAAGTCGTACGCAGTTTTAAAGCCCCATTCTGCTTTAGCAGCAGATGCATCGATACTATCTGGCCAGCTATTCGCAATTTCCTGTCTCACCGGATCAACTGCATAGGACATCTTGAAATCTGGAATATGCTTTTGAATAGACGCTGCGATTTCTTCAGGGGTGAAACTCATTGCCGTAACATTAAAGGCATTGCGATGAATTAATCGATCTGAATCTGCTTCCATTAAGTCAACGATGGCTTGCAAGGCATCTGGCATATACATCATATCCATAGCTGTACCTTCTGCAATATAAGACGTGTAGCTGCCTTTTTCAATTGCTTGGTAATAAATATCGACTGCATAATCAGTTGTGCCGCCACCTGGTTGTGCTACGTTTGAAATCAATCCTGGGAAACGAACGCCGCGTGTATCAACACCAAATTTGGTGTAATAATAATCACATAACAATTCCCCAGCAACTTTATTGACGCCATACATGGTTGTTGGACGCTGCAACGTATCTTGTGGCGTGTTTTTTTTAGGTGTTGAAGGACCGAATGCCCCAATAGAACTAGGCGTGAAAAATTGCATACCAAGTTTACGAGATGCTTCTAGTGCATTTACAAGACCACCCATATTTAGATTCCAAGCAAGCAAAGGCTTTTCTTCAGCAGTTGCCGACAATAACGCAGCCATATGAATCATGGTATCTGCTTTAAAGTCTTCTGCTAAATCATGCATTCTTTGTGCATCCGTAACATCTAAAATTTCAAAAGGTCCTGATTGATCATCAGATTGACGAATATCCGTGGCCAATACGTTTTCGTTGCCATAAATACCGCGTAATTTCCCGACAAGCTCTGACCCTATTTGTCCTAAAGCACCTGTAACCATAATTCGTTCCATTTCCAACACTCCTTTTCCACAAAAACATTTGTCCGTCCTAAAAACACAAAAAATACGTTATAAACCTTGTTAATCTAACCTTTAACATAAATTGATTATAAGTTGTTCTCTTTAAAAACACAAATATTTTCTTTGGAATAAGAGCTTAAATTAGCAGTGGCCTTAGTTCCGAAGCCAATAACTACAGGTGTACATTGCCTTATTTAAAAAAAATTTATTTTTCTGTTTATGTAGTTTGAGACTTCAAGAAATGCGTGCTATAATAAATCAGCTTTAGCATTCCTAGCGCTTTGCTAAGTAAACGCCATTTTTTTTTACTCATAAAACCAACTAAACAAGTAGGTAATGTAAACTATTAAGTTTAATTGGTCGATTTACTTTTCGGCAAAAAAGGGTATAGAGCTACAAAAAGGCAGAAGGAAAGACAAAACATTAAAAGAAATGAGGAGATTTTCATGAAGAAAATTAGTTTAGCGTTTTTATTATTCGTAGCAATGTTGGTGTTAGCTGCTTGTGGTGAGTCTGAAGAAACAGACACTTCTAAAGAGGAAACAGGTGGATCAGATCTATTATCTACTGTGCAAGAAGAAGGAACTTTAGTTATTGGAACAGAAGGTACTTACCCACCGTTTACTTTCCACGATGCTTCAGGCGAATTAACAGGATTTGATGTGGAAATTGCACGTGAAGTTGCAGATCGTCTTGGTGTTGAAGCTGAGTTTCTTGAAACGCAATGGGATGCTATGTTTGCTGGACTTGATGCTGGTCGTTTTGATATGGTAGCCAATCAAGTCGGGATTAATCCTGAGCGTCAAGAAAGCTATGAATTTTCTTCTCCTTATATCACATCTACTGCTGTTTTAGTGGTTGCTGAAGACAATACAGACATTAAAAGCTTTGAAGATTTAGAAGGTAAACTTTCAGCACAGTCGTTAACAAGTAACTATGCGGAAACGGCTACTTCTTTCGGCGCAGAATTAGAAGGTGTTGAAGGATTTAACCAAGCAATCGAATTGTTGAACTCAGGTCGTGTCGATGCAACAGTCAACGATAATTTAACGGTTTTAGATTTCATGACACAACGTCCAGATGCTAAAGTAAAAGTAGTAGATAAATCAGAAGAAGCTGCACAAAGTGGATTACTGTTTAGAAAAGACAGTGGCGCAATTGTGGATGAAGTCAGCAAAGCTTTAGCTGATATGATCGAAGACGGCACATACGATGAAATTTCAGAAAAATGGTTTGGTGAAAATGTACTTGAATAGTATTTTCTCAGACCCGGTCAGAATGGAACGGCTTGTGGATATTGCGCAATCCTCATTTCTTCCTTTGATCGAAGCAACGCTGCAATTCACTTTGCCACTATCCATTATTTCGTTTATTCTTGGATTGGCATTAGCGATTTTGACAGCATTAGCTAGAATTTCGACGGTTAAAATTTTTCAAATTATCGCTCGCGTTTATGTATCGATTATTCGAGGTACTCCTCTACTGGTTCAATTGTTTATTCTTTTTTATGGACTGCCAACACTCGGCATTACGATTGATCCATTTCCAGCAGCTGTGATCGGATTTTCATTAAACGTCGGAGCTTATGCTTCTGAAGTTATTCGAGCAGCCATCTTGTCGATACCGAAAGGTCAATGGGAAGCAGCCGGCACAATCGGCATGTCCTATACGCAGTCATTACGACGCGTGATTTTGCCGCAAGCCTCACGTGTTTCGCTTCCCCCTTTGTCAAACACGTTTATCAGCTTAGTAAAAGATACATCGCTTGCTTCGCTTATTCTCGTGACCGAAATGTTCCGAGTCGCTCAGCAAATTGCCGCAACGAATTACGAATTTTTGTTATTATACGGACAAGCAGCCTTGCTTTACTGGGTCATCTGTTTTGCCTTGTCCTTGGTTCAAGGCAGGCTGGAAAATCGTTTTGACCGGTATATTTCTAGATAATAAAAGCAGTTTACTGATTGCAGTAAGGAGTCCACTATGATTTCAATAAAAAATTTGCATAAAAAGTTCGGCAATCTCGAAGTATTAAAAGGCATTGATACAGAAGTTCAAAAAGGACAAGCGATTGTTGTCATTGGTCCATCAGGTTCTGGGAAAACAACCTTTCTTCGGTGTCTCAATACATTAGAGACCCCAACTTCTGGTTCGGTTACAATTGACGAACAAACAGTTGATTTTTCTAAGCCGTTGTCGAAAAAGCAAATTATGGCTTTTCGCAAACAATCAGCGATGGTGTTTCAGCATTATAATTTATTTCCTCACATGACCGCTCTTGAAAATGTGATGGAAGGCCCCATCATTGTGCAAAAACAAGACAAAAAACGAGCAAAACAAAAAGCGGAGCAATTGCTAACAAAAGTTGGGCTCGGCGAAAAGATGAACGATTATCCGTTTCAACTAAGCGGTGGTCAGCAGCAACGCGTCGGCATCGCTCGCGCTTTGGCACTTGAACCAAAAGTGATGTTATTCGATGAGCCAACCTCAGCCCTCGATCCCGAGTTAGTCGGAGAAGTATTACAAGTAATGAAAGAGCTTGCTGCTGAAGGTATGACGATGGTCGTAGTGACGCACGAAATGCGCTTTGCTAAAGGTGTCGCTGATGAAGTATTGTTTATGGACGAAGGTCGCATTATCGAACGCGGCAAACCAGAAGACATTTTCAATCACCCGAAAGAAGAACGCACTCAACGGTTCTTGAGTTTGATACAAGAAACAGAAGTTTAAGGGAAAGTGAAGCAGCCGTCTAACGACTTCTGAGTTTTTCATAGTAGTTTCCACTCAAAAAACCTCGCATCCTTTTTAGGAATGCGAGGTTTTTTCAATTTCTATTTAATAACACATGATTTCTCTGTCAGTTTGTCTAGTTGTGCTTGGTCTACTTCGATACCTAATCCCGGTTTGCCTGATAATAAAACATATGGATGTTCGTACTTTAAATCACCAATTTCTTCGCTGAATAAAAGCGGCCCAGTCAATTCGGTGCTTTCGATATTAATGCGGGACATAGCTACATGATAACCTGCTGCTGAACCGACAGACGATTCAACCATAGAACCGATCTGGCACAACATGCCAGCCGCTTCAGCTGCTTTCGCCATTTGAATGGCATGAAAAATACCGGCGCATTTCATAAGTTTGATGTTAAGTACGTCAGCTGCTTCTAAACGAATAATCTCAAGTAAATCTTCCATTGATTGAATGCTTTCGTCCGCCATAATCGGAACAGCAGTTTTTGAGCGAATTTCCGCTAAGCCACGAATATCTCCCATGCGAATTGGTTGTTCGATCCAAGTGATGTTGGCTCCTTCGAGCTGCTTAATCGCTGCAACGGCAATACCTGGTGATTTCCATCCTTGGTTAACATCAACGCGAATCGGCATATCTTTTCCTACTGCTTCGCGGACAGCTAAAATTCGGTCTACATCTTCTTGTGCCTGTCCTTTTCCAACTTTAAGTTTTAACGATGCATAACCCATTTCAACCGCTTTTTTTGCTTTTTCCGCCATAATCTCAGGCGCTTCAATGCTCAACACTTTCGGATAATCCAAGTGAGCCGTTGCTTGTCCACCAATCAAATTGTAAACGGGTTGTCCAACTGCTTTCCCCATCAAGTCATAACAAGCAATGTCGACCGCTGCTTTAGATGCTGGATTTCGTGACATTAACGCATTCATTTTTGAATGAATAGCTTCAATATCAAAAGGACTCATCCCGATAATTGCCGGCAAAAATTGTTCTTTTAAAATTTCATAGGCAGCAGTGAAATATTCTCCTGTGACATGCTCATCAGGCACTGCCTCTCCATACCCAACAAGCCCAGTATCCGTTTCCAACGCGATAATTAAAGCAGGCATATCTGGATAAGTCGCGTAAGAAATGATGAACGGTTCGTTGAGTGGAAATCTCACAGCGTGCAAAGTTGCTTTAGTGATTTTCATTTGAGTGCCTCCAATGGATTTATCTTATTGTATACTTATACTATAGTGAATTTTTAGACAGATTGGTAACTTAATTTCATCCTAAGGAGTTTTGTATATGACCCGAACAAAGCAGCTTGATTTATTGTTTGAAGAGATGATTGAGATCAGAAGATATTTACATATGAATCCTGAACTATCACATCAAGAAATTGCGACTCCTGCTTTTATTGCAGACCGCTTGGAAGAAATGGGTGTGGAAGTTCGGCGCGATGTAGGTGGACGTGGTGTGGTAGGAACGATACGTGGCGGCAAACCCGGCAAAACGATTGCATTTCGCGCTGATTTTGATGCCTTGCCGATTGATGACCAAAAAGAAGTTGTTTATAAATCGACTGTTCCAGGTGTTATGCATGCGTGTGGACATGACGGTCATACAGCAGCGTTGCTTGGCTTTGCGAAAGCGATGGTCGCTATGCAAGATGACTTGCCAGGAACGATTGTGCTGATTCACCAGTTTGGCGAGGAAGTATCGCCTGGTGGTGCACAGGCCATGATTGCCGATGGTTGTTTAAATGGTGTAGATGAAGTGTATGGCGCGCATTTGCAGAGCACGATGGACATAGGTAGCGTTTATTTACGCGACGGATTTTTACAAGCTTCTGAAGATGTCGTTAAAATTGTTGTGCACGGTTCAGGAACCCATGGGGCCGAACCGCATCACGGCGTTGATCCGATTTTAGCAGCGAGCCACATTATGGTAGCTTTGCAATCGATCGTCAGCCGGAATGCAAATCCGTTAAAAGAACTTGTTGTAACGATCGGTAAGTTTCATGCAGGAGATGCGGATAACGTTATTTCGAGTAAAGCAGTGCTCGAAGGAACCATTCGTGTATTCGATCCTGAAATTCGAAAATTAGCGAGTCAGCGGCTGCGGACAATTGTGGAAAATGTGGCAATTGCCTTGGGAGCTACTGCAGAAGTTAGCATCGAAGCGGGATACGACTCGCTTTGGAATCACCCAGCCGAAACGAACATTGTTCGAGCAGCTGCAGCGAGCGTGTTAGGCGCAGATCATGTTGTGGAAATCGATCCGGTGATGCCAGTTGAAGATTTTACGTATTATACGCAAGCTAAGCCTGGTGCTTACTTTTTTGTAGGTGCGAAAATGGAAAATGATTCATTAGTTTATCCACATCACCATGAAAACTTTGATTTTAATGAGCATGCCATGTTGATAACAGCAAAAGTGTTTGCGGAGATTTATTTTAAAGCGCAAGAATCTGCCGTGGACAGTATTTCTGGTGATTTGGACAGTATTTGAGAAATTCGGACAGTATTCTACACAAATCGGACAGTATTTCGTCCAATCTCGACAGTATCGCCTTTATTTGGAAATAAAAACAAGCCAAGCGGCATGATAGTGACCGCTTGGCTTGTTTTTTTGTTTTATTAGTTGATAACGCCTAATTCTTTACCGACTTTTTCGTAAGTCGCGATGGCTTCATCTAACATTTCTTTCGTGTGAGCCGCTGTTGGCATGTTGCGTACGCGGCCAGTGCCTTTTGGAACCGTTGGGAAGACGATTGATTTTGCATATACGCCTTCTTCAAACAAACGTTTCGAGAATTCTTGTGTCAGCTTCTCATCGCCGATGATGCAAGGTGTGATTGGCGTTTCTGAATGACCAATGTCAAAGCCTAAAGCGTCTAGACCTTTTTTCAAGTAGTCGCCATTGTCCCATAACTTGTCATGCAATTCTGTTGAATCAATAATCATTTGAACAGCTGCTGTAATCGCTGCAACGTCTCCCGGAGTTACCGCTGTTGAGAATAAGAATGGACGTGAACGAACTTTCAACCAGTCGATCAAGTTTTTCTTGCCGGCTACATAACCGCCAACAACCCCGACTGCTTTAGACAACGTGCCCATTTGCATATCGATTTCTTTTTCAAGACCGAAATGTTTTACAGTTCCTTTCCCTTTCCCTGTTACGCCTGATCCGTGTGCATCATCCACATACGTAATCAAGTCAAACTCTTTTGCGATTTCAACGATTTCTGGAAGTTTGGCAATATCGCCATCCATCGAGAAGACGCCATCTGTAATGACCATTACTTTATTGTAAAGTCCTGATTCTGTTGCTTCTTTTGCTTTCATGCGAAGATCTTCCATGTCCGAATGTTTAAAAGCGATAATTTTCGCTTTTGACAAGCGGCAGCCATCAATGATTGATGCATGATTTAACTGATCCGAAAGAATCGCGTCGTTTTTATCCATTACCGCTGAAATGGCGGCCATGTTGCAGTTAAAACCTGATTGGTAAGATAATGCCGCTTCTGTTCCTTTAAATTCCGCAAGCTTTTCTTCTAACTTCACGTGTAAGTCAAGTGTACCGTTAATTGTACGAACGGCACCTGCTCCAACACCGTATTGATCGATTGCGTCTTTCGCAATTTGTTTCAAGTCTGCGTTTGTTGCTAGACCTAAATAGTTATTTGAAGAAAGGTTGATTAAGTCTTTGCCGCGCACTTTGATGATCGCGCCGTTTGGTCCTTCCACTGGGTCGATTTCGTTATAAAGACCTTGCTCTTTTAATTCTGTTAAGTTTTCATCTAAAAATGCATCTAATTTTTTTGACAATGTCCTCTTCCTTTCAAAACAAAATTCTGTCTCTATCTTACCATACGGCCATTTTTTCCAAAAGAAAAAGCGGACCGAGGTCCGCTTTCGACTTATTTTTCTGCTTTTGGATTTTTTGTTTTGTACTGCACTTCATATGTGAATTCTTTCGCTTCTCGTTGCCCTTCTTCTGCAGCATATGATGTAATCATTTTCACATTGCCTTCGCGCAGAACTTGTTGTAAATCGAGTGCTTGTTTATCTGTCACGTTATATGGATCTACATGGAAAACACGTTCTTTGCCATTTTTCTTTGTTTGGATAAATGTTGTTGTAAAGTTTACGTACTCTCCTTTTAATTGGCCCAGTGATTGGAACGGATCTGTTGATGTGCCATCCGCTGAGAAATTGCCTAGTTGAATATCTTTCAGGAACCAGCCTGTCTCATTATAACCCCAGTCCGTTAAGTTACGGAATGAAACTAAAACATCTTGCCCTGCATATGTTGATAAATCAAAGGTTTCAGTTGTCCAATCACCATTCGTGCCTGTAAATCCAGGAACGTTTTCTTTGATGGTCGGGTAACCTTCTTCAACTACGTCACTGCGTGTGTTTTCATTTTCAAGAGAAGTCCACGTATCGCCATTGTCTGTTGATACTTGAACCATCCCGTAATCCCACTGTTCTTCAATATCGTAGAAGTGATCAAACGTTAATGTTGCGTTAGTATCAGGAACCGTGGCACCAAAGATTAATGCTTGATCTGCTTCATCACCATTATTAGCATGCAAGACTTGTTCTCCAGAACCTTTAGGATCTGCTATTGTTTTCCACTGCAATGGCAGGAAGTCAACGCCGTCAAATTCTAATCCACGAACGTCTTTGCCAAAGTTAAACTCTTTAAAGTCCCCACCCCATGCCGGAACGCCTTCTTTTTCAAACGTTTTTGCTTTTTCAAAGTCTACTGTCTTTCCTCTTACTGCTCCCTCTTTGCCGACTGGTAGTTCTCTCAAGTTAATGCTATCAAAGTTGTAATCGCTGCTGACATTTGAATTATCTAATGTCAAAGCTGTCATAAAGTTTTGATACACTTCCGTAAATGTTTTGCCGGTAGCGTTATCTCTCAATACTTTTTCAACACTAACGATTCCTTGGCTGGTACCGTCTGTTGCCAATTCACGAACAAACTCTTTGCCGAACTTATCGTACATATAAAGCATAAACAAGTAGACTTGACCATAGTCTGCAATTGTTTCTGGTCCTGTTGCCGCTGTACCGTGCTCATCCCAATTTACTAGTGAATTTTCTGGGTGATCTAAATAAAAATTGATTGATCCTTCCCCGTGACCATAACCGCCAAGGTATTCAGAGAAAGTCGACATGCCTTCATTTAGCCAACTTTCTTCTGCACCGTCATTATCCGCTTGGATTAAATGTTGCAACTCATGAATCGTTGTCCCGAAGAACGTGCTTTCTAAACGTGTGTCCCACGAATTTGTATCGATTGTAACAATGTTGCGATCGATGTAGTTTTCAATGGTTTGCCAAAAGAAGCCGGCAACGAAAAATGGATAACTTGGATTATCCCAACCTTCATCTTGCACATTGTCAACAAGCATAATAATTTTGTCAGAACCCTCGTAATAATCATCAGGCAGACCAACCAGACCAGGAAGTGGCGAATTTGATCCGTCCAGTGACTCAGGTGTCCCAAAAAACTCAGTTGCTGTCGGATAAATATTGCTGTCGAATTCGTCGCGCAGTTTATCTACTTGTGCTTGTGTAACGACGTCAGCCGGTTTTGGATTGTTTGGACCGTATGACAAGTCATTCGCTACCCAAATTTCTACATTGTCCCCAATACTTCTAAGTGTGAAATCTTTAAAAGATAAGTTGCGATTCAAAAACTTTTTCGTGCCGCCATCGTATGTAAATGTACCATCGGCCTCGGCATCTGCTTCTCCGTTTCCTACTTCATCGGCTTGCGCTTTTATCTTTTTCTCCGCTTCTTTTTGGAAGTCGGCATCTTGTGACAGTTTATTCAGGTTGCCATCAATATCAATTCGTTCTCCGTACCTTTCGCTGTTCCAATCATTTATGGATGGTACGGTCTCGCTTGGTGCCGCTATTGCTGCTGGTGCCATTAAAGATAAGGTTAAAGCACTAGCTGATAAAATTGATACCCATTTGCTGTTTTTCATTGTGGTTCCCCTCTCTAAATGTCAGAATATTATTACTATTGAAATCATAACATGAGAGTTTAACCAGAAAAATGGGAAGTAAGATATATTTCGTGTAACGAAATTACTTATAGTGTAATTACATTTTTATCCATATGATTGTTTTTAATAGTTTAAATTTATTAAAAAAATAAAAAACCGCCACTTCGGCGGTTTCAACTTATTTCAATGCATGTTCAAGATCTTCAATTAAATCTTCTACATCTTCAATACCCACTGAAATACGAACTAATCCTTCTACGATTCCTAGCTCTGCGCGTCGTTCAATCGGAATAGATGCATGTGTCATTTGTGCAGGGACAGAAATCAAGCTCTCCACTGCACCTAAGCTTTCAGCTAAGGTAAAGTATTTTAGTTTGGCTAGTAATTCTCCAGCTTTTTCTTTGCTGCCCACATCAAATGAAATCATGCCGCCAAAACCAGTTGCTTGTTTTTGCATCAATTCGCGGCCCGGATGACTTTCGAGTCCTGGGTAAATAACTTTCCCAACAGCATCGTGCCCTTCGAGAAATTCCGCAATTTTTTGTGCATTGGAATTGGCTTCTTCCATGCGCAACCCCAAGGTTTTCAATCCACGAATCAGTAGCCAAGAATCTTGCGGTCCTAAAATTGCGCCAATCGAATTTTGTACAAAGTGAACTTCTTCTGCAAGCTCCGCTGAATTAACAACAACCAGTCCCGCCACAACATCACTATGTCCACCAATGTATTTTGTCGCACTATGCAAGACAATATCTGCCCCTAACTTAATTGGGTTTTGCAAATAAGGCGTCATGAATGTGTTATCTACAATCGTTAGCAAGTTTTTCGATTTCGCGAAAGCTGCAACGGCTTCGATATCTGTTACTTTTAGCAAAGGATTGGTCGGCGTTTCAATGAAAATCGCTTTTGTGTTTTCTTTTACAGCTGCTTCTACTTCCGCTAAGTTTCCAGTATCCACAAAAGTAAATTCTAAGCCAAAGCGGTTTAATACTTTGTTGATCACACGATAAGTTCCACCGTACACATCATCTGTTAACACGATATGGTCCCCTGCTGAAAACAGCATCATCACAGATGAAATGGCAGCCATTCCTGAGCCAAATGCAAATCCAGCATGCCCGAATTCCACATCTGCAATCAATTCTTCCAGTGCATGACGTGTTGGGTTTCCAGTGCGCGAATATTCGTAGCCTTTAAATTTCCCAACCGCTTCTTGCTTATACGTGCTCACTTGATAAATCGGTGTCGACACGGCTCCTGTTGCTTCGTCTCCGAATATGCCACCGTGTATTAATCTAGTTTTTGGTTTCATTGGTGTTCCTCCTCAAAACTTCTTTCGTAAATTTGTTGACTCATATAGCGTTCACTTGAATCTGCGAATACCGTTACAATATGACTGCCGGGTTTCGCCGTCTCGGCTTCACGTACCGCCGCTACAAACGCTGCTCCTGACGAACTGCCGACTAACAAGCCTTCTGTTTTCGCTAGTTCCCGAACCGCCATAAATGCTTCTTTATCGGTAATCGTATGGATCGCTTCAAAATAGCTTTTATCCATGTACTCCGGCAAAAATTCCATGCCGATGCCTTCGGTCAAATGAGGTCCTGAGGGTCCGCCGTTTAATATCGAGCCTTCAGGTTCCACAATGACCGTTTTAATTTCTTTTTGTTGAGACTTTAAATAGCGAGCGGTGCCCATGAAAGTTCCACCTGATCCTGCCCCCGCAACAAAGACGTCAATTTTTCCGTCTAATGCATTCCATAGTTCAGGGCCAAGTGTCCGGACATACGTTTCCGGATTGGCCGGGTTGGAAAATTGAGAAGGAGAAAATGCATTTTGTTCTTTCACCAATTGTTCGGCTTTTTTAATCGCGCCTTTAATCCCTTCTTCTGTCGGGGTATTAATAACTTCTGCACCTAACGCACGCATCAAACCTTGTTTTTCTTGGCTGAACTTTTCTGGTACGACAAATTTCACACGATAGCCTTTGCCGATTGCTGCGATTGCTAAACCAATGCCGGTATTGCCGGCAGTTGGTTCGATTATGGTGCCACCTGGTTTGAGGACGCCCCGTTTCTCGGCATCTTCTATAAGCGAAACGCCTAAACGGTCTTTCACACTCCCCCCAGGATTAAAATATTCAAGCTTGGCGAAGATACGGCAGCCGTTTGGAATTTCACTATGTGTTAATTCCATTAAAGGTGTATCCCCAATCAATTGTTGAATGTTCGTTACGTAATCCATCGATATTCTCCTTAGTTTGCTGTTTCCGCGAATACTTGAGTCCATTGATCTTTTTTCGCTAACATTTCACGTGCCAACTCTTTCGCGCCCTCTAAGCTATGACTCGCAGCCCAACCGCATTGCACTTCATTACACGCTGGCACTTCGTCCGCTTCGATGACGTCTTTTAATGTATTTTCTAAAATACGTAGGATTTCATCGTAATCATCAAGATTTATAACAGACAAGTAAAATCCTGTTTGGCACCCCATTGGCCCGATATCGACAATATCATCTGAATGATTGCGACTATGTTCAGCCATCATGTGTTCAAGAGAATGAAGACCTGGCATGTCCATATGCTCTTTGTTTGGTTGCTTGAATCGGATATCGTATTTGCGGATAGTATCGCCTTTAACTCCTGTTTTTTCTCCCGCTAAACGGACATACGGTGCTGCCACTTTTGTGTGATCTAAGTTAAAGCTTTCAACATTCATTTTTTTCATCTCTATCGCTCCTTATATTTTAGTTGCTTCTATCAAAAAGACGTAGTTGTTCATCTTCGACAAGTTTACGGTAAACCCTGCTTTTATGATTAACTCTTTTAATTTCGGAATCGTCGTATAGTATTCGCGGTTCAAATCTTCCACTAAATTAAAATGTCCTCTTGCTTGTTCAAAAGCAATCATTTCTTGTTTGCTTTGTTCTGTATCAAACACGGTATCCGCAAAAATCACTTTACCGCCAGATGGCAATTTTTCGGCGTAAATTTGAAACGCACGCGCTTTTTCTGCATCGGTTAGATGATGAAACGCATATGAACTTACAAAACTTTGCGCCGAAATTGGTGTTTCAAATTCCAAAAAATCTCCGTCTATGACTGTTAAATTCGGCATTTTTTGTGCAGTGACTTGTCGCATTGCTTGATTTGGTTCGATACCAACTACTTGGAAACCCTGTTCTAGTAGTTTTTCAGCTAGATTGCCAGTACCCACGCCAAATTCGATCACAGGCCCAATCGCTGCCTCTGCTACTGCTTGTAAGATTTCATTATATTTTAAGAAAACGTCTCTATACTCTTCATCATTGCCATTCACTGATTCATCATAGGTGTGGACCCACTCATCAAATATCTCTACAAATTCACGCCCCATAAAAATGCCTCCTCAGGTTTTTTATACAAAACCAATAGACTTACTAGGTTTTATTAAATCATATTGCTTTAAAGGTTTCAAGTATTGTGGGATAAGTTCCCCTTTTTCCCACAAAAAAAGCCAGGCATCTATGCCTAGCTTTACTTTTAAACTTTGAGAACGTGGGGCTGGTTTTCTTTATCGCCTATTAAAATTACGAGCAGTTTTTCAAATTGAGGTAACGACTGCTGAACGATTCGGCCAGTCAACAATGCCACAGCGATCGTCCCAATTCCAACTGGTCCTCCGAGTAACCAACCGAGCAATGCGACGCCTACTTCAATCCCTGCACGAACCACACTTATACTCAATCCCGTTTTATGAACGAGCAACATCATCAAGCTATCTCGCGGTCCCGCACCGATTTTGGGCGATACATACAGACCTACACCATACCCTGAAATGACAATACCCGCTGATAGGATTATTATTTGCCCAACTAACGTGTGAATGTCTGGAATTAAAAAATTAAAAATATCGATAAAGACCCCAACCAATAACATGTTTAAAAAAGTGCCGACTTGCGGAATTTGCCGCGTAAAGAAAGCTGTAATCGCAATGATCGTGAACCCAGCAATAACTGACCACGTACCAATCGTCAGTCCGAAATTCAGATACAAACCAACATGCAAAACATCCCATGGACCAATGCCTAGTTTGCTCCCTTTAATCGTCATCGTAAACCCAAGAGCAAGAACGATCAATCCAACAATAAAAAACAACCAGCGATAAAATAACGAACGCTTCATTCAAATCCTTCTTTCTATATGTTGATATGAAAAATCCATCCATTCACGAAAGAATGGATGGAGGCTTTATTGAATTGATGTGGTCAACTCAGCAAAATAACCTTTTGTTACAGACACAAGTTCCGTTGGGGACAATTTTAGTTGCATGCCGATTTTACCCGCAGAAACGATCAGCTGAGACAATTGCTCTGCTTCTGTAGAAACAAATGTTGGAAATGGTTTTTTCATTCCGACAGGTGAACAACCGCCACGGACATAACCTGTTAAAGACAAAATATCTTTTACAGGAATCATATCGATTTTCTTTTCACCGGCGGCTTTTGCTGCTTTTTTTAAGTCTAGTTCTTCTGCAACAGGAATCACGAAGACATAGATTTGTTTTGATACACCTGATGCGACAAGTGTTTTATAGACAAGTTCTGGTGAATAACCGATTTTGTCAGCTACAGAGACACCATCTACTTTGCCATCTTCTACTGAATAATGGAGTAGCTCATACGGAATTTTTTCCTTGTCGAGCATACGAGCCGCGTTCGTTTTTGCGATTTTTTTTGCCATGACATCTTCCCCTTGCTTTGAAAAGATTCGTTAGTCACAGCATACCATTATCTGTAAAGGGATTCTATTCGCTTTGACCTAGTAATTTTTTTAATGCCTCGGCCATTGCTGTATTTTGCGGTGCTTCGTCTTGTTGCTTCAAGTATTTATTGACGTCTTTTTTATTGGCTTTGGATTGGCCAGACTTTTTACGTTTTTCAAATGCTGACAGTTTTTCACGGTGACCGCATTTGCAAACAAAAATTTTGCCGTCTCCTTCACCTTGCAATTCCAACTTTTTATGGCAATTTGGACAGCGCGCATTGGTTTGCATTGCTACTTGCTTTTTATAACCACATTCACGGTCCTGGCAGACATTCATCTTGCCACGCTTGCCGTTGACTTCAAGAAGCGGTTTGCCGCAGTCGGGGCACATTTTGCCGGTGATGTTATCGTGTTTAAACTTCTTATCGCTCTTTTTAATATCGGAAACCGATTTTTCAGCGAATGCGATCATTTCTGTAATAAACTGTTCTTTTTTCAATTGGCCTTTCGCAATTTTCGTTAACTGCTGCTCCCAATCGGCCGTAAGTTTTGGTGATTTCAAGTCTTCTGGAACGAGTTCAAGCAATTGACGACCTTTTGACGTAATCGTTAAGTCTTTGCCTTTTTTCTCGATCAAGAACGTATTGAATAATTTATCGATAACGTCAGCTCGTGTGGCAACTGTTCCCAGTCCACCAGCTTCACCTAGTGTTTGAATGACTTCTTTTGTTTCACCGCTCATAAACTGTGCTGGATTCTCCATAGCACCCAGCAGCGTTCCTTCATTGAAAAACGCAGGTGGCTTGGTTTTGCCGTCTGTTAATGCAATGCCTTTAAGCGTCAGCTTTTGATCTTTTTCAAAAGCTGGCAACGTCGTGTCGTTGTCATCGCCTTCGTCTTTGTAAATGCGTTTCCAACCTTCGTTGCGAACGGTATTGCCTCTCGCTTGGAATATTTCTCCGCCAGCCGTTAACTTGACCGTCGTTTGGTCAAATTCGTATTGCGGATAAAATACCGCGAGGAAACGTTTAACAATCATGTCGTATAATTTATGCTCTTTGTCCGATAAATCGTGTAAAGGCGGCGTTTCTTCTGTCGGGATAATCGCGTGGTGATCGGAAACTTTCGCATCATCGATTACGCCTTTTTGCGGTGCTACTGGGTTTTTCAAAATCATCGAAGCTGCACTACGGTATGGTCCCATTTGTACGGCTTTGATGCGGTCTTTTAACGTATCCCGCATATCGCTCGTTAAATGCTTCGAATCAGTACGCGGGTATGTCACGATTTTATAGCGCTCGTACAAGTTTTGTAGCGTATTCAGCGTTTCTTTTGCTGACCAGCTATAGCGCTTGTATGCTTCTTTTTGCAGTTCCGTCAAATCGAATAAAGGCGGTGCAGGCTGACGTTTCGGCGTAATCTTAATATCCGTTACAGTACCTTCATGCGTGTTTTCGAGTTTAGCGAACAGCTTATCGATATTTTCTTTATCGAATGATTGTGTCGAGTTGCCATCTGTCCATGTAAATGTCGCTTGGTCGGTAATGGCTTGCATGCCGTAATACGCTTTCGGCTGGAAATTGCGAATTTGTTTTTCCCGTTCGGCAATCATGGCGAGCGTCGGCGTTTGCACGCGTCCTGTTGATAGTTGCGCGTTGTATTTGACCGTTAGCGCGCGTGTAGCATTAATGCCGACAACCCAATCCGCTTCTGCACGTGCTACGGCTGCT
This sequence comes from Planococcus donghaensis, assembly GCF_001687665.2. Taxonomy (NCBI): domain Bacteria; kingdom Bacillati; phylum Bacillota; class Bacilli; order Caryophanales; family Caryophanaceae; genus Planococcus; species Planococcus donghaensis. The sequence continues at coordinate 2,722,252 of NZ_CP016543.2, forward strand.
GCATATAAATTTTCGTAAGCGCGACCGTCTTTTAAGTTATTAAACCCGTCCTTGATGGCTTTGTCGGTAACCGACGAAATCCATAAACGCTTTACCGGTTTACGTGTATTGGTTTTTTCTAAAATCCACCGTGCGACAAGTTCGCCTTCGCGGCCAGCGTCTGTTGCGATGATGATATCTTTGACATCGCCTCGCTGCAATTGCGATTTTACCGCATTGAATTGTTTCATCGATTGTTTGATTGGCACTAATTTGAATGGTTTTGGAATGATTGGCAACGTGTCCATTTTCCATTCTTTAAAGTCATTATTGTATTGCTCTGGCTGCGCATGCGTCACTAAATGGCCAAGTGCCCACGTGACGATATACTGCTTGCCTTCTAAATAGCCGTTTCCTTTTTGGTCACATCCTAATACACGCGCAATGTCACGCGCAACGGATGGCTTTTCTGCTAAAACGATTGATTTCATTTATATTCACCCTCATTTCTACTGTGGTTATTGTAACATTTTCTGTTGGGACTGGCTTTTGAGAGGTGTTTTGAGCGTTCCGACAGTATTTTGGTGATTTGGACAGTATTTGACGGAATTCGGACAGTATTCTAGCTAATTTGGACAGTATTTCACCCAATCCCGACAGTACTTCCATTAACTTCAAATTCCTCTTGCACCTGACGCACATTCTAGCTATATTTAAAGTAATTTCACATAAAGGAGAGGATCGATTGATCATTAAAACACGCAACAAGCCTCCGGAAATTTTCCAACTCGAAAGTTTGCTTCAACGAATGCCCACCGTCCATCCCCAATATCCCCACTGGACTGAAAAACTTCGTCGCATCACCGCCGGTTACCACGGCGAATTGCGCGTCGACTCTTTTTGGCACGAAATCGACCTCTCGTTACCGCATTATTTTATCCACGACTTGTTCATCCAAAAAGAGAAGTCTTCCCATCAAATCGATAGCGTCCTCGTTACCAGTCGTTTTGTATTGGCATTAGAAATCAAAAGCATTTCCGGCTTGCTCCATTTTGATCCTGCTTTAAGGCAATTTTCCCGAACCAACAAAGACGGCAGCATCGATGGCATGAACAATCCCGACGATCAATTGCGCCGCCATGAAAAGTGGTTGGAGCAGTTTTTATTCAAGCAATGCATCCAGCTGCCAGTACTCGGTGCCATCGTTTTCACGTACCCATCATCTGTGGTCCAATCTCGCGCAGGCAACCGCATCATAATTCAGTCATCCGGATTGCCGCATCTCATGGAGCAATTGTTGATTCGTCACCCACGCGATGTCTTATCTAAGAAAAAAACTGAAGCACTGGCGCAAAACCTACTTATACTTCATTCAATAAAACCATTTACGTCACTTGGACTTACGGATTCACTTTCGTCTGGCGTGATATGTCCTAGCTGTCCGTACTGCTTGCTGCATTATCGCGGTGGAAAATGGCGTTGCACCGTTTGCCAGCACGTTGATCCTCTCGCGCATCTTGATGCGCTCAGGCAATACCGCAGTTTGGTCAAAACGACGATCAACAATCGAGAGTTCCGCGACTTTACAGGAATCTCTTCTCCGTCGATCGCTTCCAAGCTATTAGCGAGTACAAAAATGCCTTATCACGGCAGTTTTAAAGATCGACATTATGTGATTCCAGAGACGTTTTAGCGCTCCGACAGTATTTTGGCGATTTGGACAGTATTTGCCGGAATTCGGACAGTATTTCACCCAATTCCGACAGTATTTCACCTCATCTCGACAGTAAGTCCTATTTATGGAATAAAACCCACATCCATTTCAAATAAAAGCCAAAAAGAAGAAACCTCCCACAACCGGGAGGTTTCTTTCACTACTTAATCAATGATTATCTAATGTTTCTTTCGACAAATGCTTGCTCATTTCAGCGTATTGCACGAAAACACGCGCCAATTCGCGTAAGCGGTTGTGAACATCTTCGCTTACAATCGTATTAGTTTCGTCAAAATGACTCGTATGTGTGTACACATAGTTTGGCGTTACGAGACAACGGAAGTAATCAAGAATCGGTTTCAACTGATTTTCGATGACTAAGTGATGCTGATACGTTCCACCATTTGCCACAATCGATACTGGTTTGTAACGCATCGTGCGTGGATGAAGCATATCAAATGTATTTTTTAACACGCCAGGAATTGATCCTTGGAAAATCGGTGTTGCAATGATGTAGCCATCTGCTTCTTCAAAGCGTCGAACGATTTCTTGCATGCTGTCATTGTATTCACCAAGCGGTCGCCCATCAACAAACTGATGGTCATAATCAGCTAGCTTCAACAATTTCAATTCAATTTCCGGGTTTGTCTCATTAATATAAACTTGGATTTGTTCTAAAATGGCACCGGTTTTTCTGCCGATGATCGTGCCGTCTACTAATAAAACTTTCATACTCTCTTGTCCTCCTCAAAATACGTTCTTGCTATTAACTGCATTATTACAAGCAGCGTGTTTGTCTTCATCATAACAAACCCTGTTTAACAATACGTACCAAAATTACTTTTGAGAGAAAGATTTCATTCTTTAGTCTGAGAGCCGTTTTTCGAGCGTTTGCTTTCTAGACGTTGCTGAGTCCGTTCAGATTCAGGAGACGCTGCAGTAAAGCTGACGATGGTATCTCCAGCTTTTGGCTCGAGTTTGTTGTTTTCTGCAAAAAACTCAATTCTCCCTTGCGCAAAGTGAACAAATAACGGAATGGTATCTTCCGTCCATTTTGCTTTGAAATCTTCGTAGCTAAATTGTTCAGTGAGCTGAGTTTTCCGCATCGTGTAGCCTTCTTCTGCTTTCCACTCTAGTTCATGAATATTCCACATTTCGCCGAACAAAGTTCGTCCGCTTAACGAAGAATGAAAATCTCCGGGATCTCCTTCGTGAATCGCAGTTTGATAAAGGTTTGCACGTCCCATTTCAGGAACAAAGTTATTGACGACAAGGGCGTTATACGAATCGGTACCAGTCGCGACAACCATCGTTTCATATGGTGTTAAGTCTACTTCGTAATCTGTATGCTCAGATAAAATATCTCCCGCATATGTTTTTAATCCATTTTGACGGGCTCCTTGTAATCGTCCCCAAGAAGAATCGATGATTAAGACACCCTTGTCAAATTCTGTTAAAACTTTCCCGAGTTTTGTTGCAAATCGGCTTGCCCCAATAATGATGACCCCTGGATCTTCAGCTGCTACAAGACCGAGTTTCTTACCTACCCATCCAATGGTGAAGCCATGAACGACTACGGTAGAAAACACGAGGGCAAATGTTAAGGCTGTCAGCAGTTCTGCATCTTCAAATCCTGCTTCAAGCAAGACCCCTGCAAAATAACCTGAAACGGTTAATGCCACAATCCCACGTGGTGCTATCCAACTAACTAAGGTTTTTTCTTGTATCGTCAAATCTGTACCGATGGTAGAGAGCCAAATCGATAAGGGACGCACAATAAACAACATCGCCAATACGAATGAAATGATCTCCCAATTAAAAATCCCGATTAATACATCAAGATTTAAAGAAGCCGTCAACATAACGAAAATACTCGAAATTAGCAAAACCGAAATGTTTTCTTTGAAATGGCGCATGTCATTAATCGAAGCGATTTTCATGTTCGCCATGACCATACCCATAGCTGTTACGGCTAATAAGCCTGTTTCGTGCATGACAATATCGGAGATAACAAAAATTAGCAAAACGACACCAAAAACCATTGGTGCTTTTAGAAATTCAGGCACTTGTCCCTTTTCGAACATCATCCCCATCAAAATTCCTGCTCCTGCACCAAGAGCTACAGCAAACAAAGAAGCTAAGAAGAACAAGCCAAATGCAGCGGCCGTTACATCTCCGATGGCAAAAAGAACAAATTGGAAGGCAAACAATGCAAGCAATGCACCAAATGGGTCGACTACAATGCCTTCCCATTTCAAAATAGCGGCTGGACGTGATTTTAATTTTGCCTGACGCAGCATTGGCAAAATCACGGTCGGTCCCGTTACAATAAACAAACCACCAATAACAAAGGCAACACCTAGCGATAATCCAGCAATGTAATGTGCCGCAAACGAACCGGTAATCCACGCAATAAATGCACCAAAAGTGACGATTCGTAAAATTGGTTTTCCAAACGTGCGGATTTCCTTAAAGTTCAAATTTAAACTACCTTCAAATAAAATGATGGCAACTGCCAATGAAATAAAAGGATTAAATAATTCGCCGAAGCTGTCAGCGGGATGGATCACTTCAAAAATCGGACCGACAAGAAGTCCGGCAATCGACATTAGAACAATGGCTGGCAGCTGAAGGCGCCAGGCAATCCATTGGGAGAGTACTCCTAGAAAAATTATTAGCATTAAGTCGAACAGTAAGCTGTCGATAGCGCATCACTTCCTTTAGTTTCTTTTATGGAATTATACAGGTATTATATACTGAATGAAAATCGTAAAGCATTCAATTTTTACGTTATTGTGTTACAATGATAGAAAAATAAGGGTGATTTTGTGAACAAACAAGAATTGGAGTATGCGATTGCTGAACTGAAGATGGATTACGTGCGCCATCAAGGTGATATCGAGAAGCTAGAAACGACTGGACACGCCGGTATGGTGGAGAAAGCCGAATTGCGTTTGGAAAAAATGGAACTACAACTTGCGGAACTAAACAAAAAACTCGCGGATCTGTAACCGCGGTTTTTTTTATGATAATGGAGGAATTTATTAAATGAGTTTATTAACAGTAGAAAATTTAAGTCACACTTTCGGGGATCGGACACTTTTTAACGATGTCTCGTTCCGTTTAGTCGAAGGGGAACATGTTGGATTAGTTGGAGCTAACGGTGTCGGAAAATCGACGATGATGAATATTATCACAGGCAAAATCATTCACGATGATGGACGCGTAGAATGGCAGCCACGGACACATTATGGTTATTTAGATCAGCACACGCAGCTGCAGCCAGGACGCACCATCCGCGAGACTCTTCAAGATGCCTTCTTACCACTATATAAAAAAGAAGCCGAATTGAATGATATCGCAATGCAAATGGGCGATGCAGATCCTGATCGCTTGGAAGAATTACTAGAGCAAATGGCTGAAGCACAAGATGCTTTAGACGCTGGAGATTTTTACACATTAGACGGCAAAGTTGAAGAAATTGCGCGCGGCTTAGGTCTTGATGCAATTGGACTTGAACGTAATGTAGAAGCTCTTTCGGGTGGACAACGTACGAAGCTCTTACTAGCGAAGTTACTTTTGGAAAAACCAAAAGTTTTACTACTAGATGAGCCGACCAACTATCTTGATGAAGAGCATATTCAATGGCTCGTCAATTACTTGAAAAACTATCCACACGCGTTCTTATTGATTTCGCATGATACAGAATTTATGAGCAGTGTCACTGACGTTATTTTCCACTTGGAATTTTCACGTCTCACACGCTATACAGCAACGTATGAAAAATTCATCGAACTTGCTGAATTGAGCAAAAAGCAACATTTAGAAGCTTATGAAAAACAAGAAGACATGATTAAAAAAACTGAAACGTTTATCGCGAAAAACAAAGCGCGTGCTTCTACTACTGGCCGTGCTAAGTCTCGCCAAAAACAATTAGACCGTATGGATCGCATTGAAAAACCGGAAATTGCAGCAAAACCGCAATTTGCTTTTAAAGAAACACGTAGCCCGAGCCGTTATGTTGTAGAAGCAGAAGCTCTTTCAATTGGTTACGACAAGCCTCTTTTACCTCCATTAACGTTTATGATTGAACGTGGTGAAAAAATTGCGCTTGTGGGCATGAACGGTGTTGGTAAATCGACACTTCTTAAAACCATGCTTGGCAAAATCAAACCACTAGATGGCGATGTTCTTCGCGGAGAATATTTGACGCCTAGCTATTTCGAACAAGAAGTAAAAGCACCAACGCATACACCACTTGATGAAATTTGGTCCGCTTACCCGAGTATGGACCAAGGACAAGTTCGCGGAGCACTGGCTCGCACAGGGTTGAAAAACGAGCATATTTCTCGTCCAATGACACACTTAAGTGGTGGCGAACAAGCGAAAGTTCGTCTTTGCAAATTGATGATGGAAGAAAGCAATTGGTTGATTTTTGATGAGCCGACAAACCACTTGGACATCAATGCAAAAGCTGAACTTAAACGCGCAATGCAAGCTTACAAAGGTACCATTGTTTTAGTAAGTCACGAACCTGATTTTTACGAAGGACTGGCAACAAAAGTCTGGAATGTAGAAGAATGGATTGCAGCTGGAAAGCCAGAAGAAGCTTAAAAGCAAAAAAGGGCTATTCCCGAAGGTCATGAAAATGACGTTCGGGAATAGCCCTTTCTCTTTTTAGTATGTCGTCAATTTGAATAGTTTTTGGAAGCCATAAATTCCGCGCTGCCAAAATGTGAAGTCATCTTGGTATTCTTCCACATCTAATGTGTAAAGCGCATCTTCATTATTCCACAGTCGATCAAAATAAGTCGTCATCTCTCCCGTCAATTCACTATCGTTCGGAGCTAAAATACGAATCGTACTTTCCATATTGTAATCATTAAATGCTCGTTCTGTATAGTTCGTGGATCCACCCATAATCACCGTTTCATCTGATGTTTGAATCGTGATTGATTTGGTGTGGAACTGTCCAACGATTGCGTTATACCAACGAACCTGAATACGATTTTCTGACTCTGCTAACATCTCATGAACGACTGGACGATTCGGTAATCCCGTTTTCTCCGTACCAAACGCGTTTTCATTGGCATCAAGTATTAGGCGAACCTCTACTCCACGATTGGCTGCATCCGTCAAAGCACGAACAACACTGCTTTCTGCAATATAGAACATCGCAAGATGAATGGAATCCCCTTCTGCTGTTTTTTCAATATCGGAAAGCAACGCGTCTAACACTTTGCGCTCTGTTAAGTATTGCACTTGATAGTCGCCTTGTTGCTTTGCAACGTCAATTCTGGGAAAATCCGGTCCATCCGAATAGCGAGATACCGCTTCTTCTGCTTCAAGAATATCATTGATCACAGGGCCACTCACTTTAAATGCCATATTGCCATGCAAACCGCTAGCATCGTGAGGATTGGCCGAACTGATGATGGCTTCTTTTTCGGTAATGACTACTTTTCGGTGATTGGCTTTTATGTTCATCATTTTAAGATACGAAGACAAAGTTAAATCAGGTGCATCACTCGACATGCCATTTGGTATCCACCCTTTACCTCCTGCATCAAACCACTGGAAAATCACTCGATAAAGACCAGAGTAAAGAGGTGTAGAATCACGCAACTTGTCCAAATCGGTAATGATTATCTCGATGCCTGCTTCTTCTAATGTATCTAAAAACTGACTTTCATAAGAGCCATAACCAATATTTATTGGGTCTGTAATAAAGTAAATCGGCATATTTGGATTTTCTGCTTTTTTGTCGAGCAAATGACTTGTCAACATTTCTGCTACCGCAGGAAAATCCGTATCCAAATCATTGTAGTTATCAAAAAGAAAAAGATCAATGACGATAAATTCTTCAGCTTGGTCGATCATGTCATAAATTTCATTGAATATCCGCAATTCACTTTCAGTTTCTGTACCTTCTTTGTCTTGTGCATAAGACAGATCGTAAATCATGTCTACTTGTTCAACGTTATGAAGGTCACCTTTACTTGAAACCCCTTCAGGCAAAGGCTTAAAGGTTTGCCAAACGATAACTAAGATATAAAGGAATGCAAGAATCCCAATACTTCCCATAATAACCCGCTTTTTCTTACTCCAATTTTGAAATCTTTTCTTTTTCATGATCCTGCCCCCTTCAGTTCATTATAACCAGTAGAAGAACAAAACCGTCATAAAACTTTTCACACACAAAAAAGAAAGAGGTATTGGAAAAACTCATTCCACCACCTCTTTTATCTAAGTTTTAAACCAGCCGAAAATCGTTGGCTTTTTTTACATTGCTACTACATATTCACGTGTGCGATCATCGTCCATTAGCATATCTTTTAATCGTTGTTTTCCTCGGAACAAACGGGATTTCACTGTGCCAATTGAGACTTTCATAACATCTGCAATTTCAATTAATGAATATTGATGAACATAAAAATACAAAATTGTCGTCCGGTAAATCGAGTCTAGTTCTGCAATTTTGTGGCGAATCATAACGGAGACATCTTGTGTTTCTAGTATTTCAGATACTCCCGCTGAATCAGAAGGAATTAAGTCAAGCAACGAAACATCCAAGCCTTCTGGCTGTTGAACCAAGTGCTTGCTGCGCCTTACATTTTTGCGGTAACGATCACGGAATGTATTCATACAGATTGTTGTTAACCACGCTTTAACATGATCTACTTCCGCAATAGAAGATTCATAACGTACAACTTTCAACCAGACTTCTTGCATCAAATCTTCAGCTTCTGCTTTATTGCGCGTCAGTTTCAAACATAAATGGTAGATATAGCGATTGTATTCTGTATATAAAGTTTCCATGATCGTGCCCCCGTCTAGTATATTTATCGAGCGAAGCCAATGTCGCTTCCGCTTTCTCTTATAACCTAATATTGACGGAGTTTTTCCTTTCACTCTATCGCTTCTACTTTCATTCCCCTTACAATTGTGTAATAAAGGGAACTTTTTAATATTTACCAAAAAGATGCCTGTCCGGAGACAGGCATCTTACTAAGCTAATACTTCTTCTTCTTTTTCATCTTTTTTGGTGATGGTTAAACGGACAATTCGGTTACGGTCCATTTCGTTGATTTCTACGTGAAGGTTTTCGTATGTGAACTCTTCACCTTCGTCTGGCACATGTCCTAGCTGCTGCATGACAAAGCCCGCGATGGTATCGTGGTCATTTGGTACTTCTACGTTGAACATATCATTTACATCTTCGATTTCTAGACGACCATGACAAGACAATACTTCGTCCGTCATTTCAAAAACTAGTTCATCATCTTCTTCATCTGTTTCATCTTCGATATCTTGACCAATCATTTCTTCAATAATGTCTTCATGGGTGACAATTCCGAGCGTTCCGCCATATTCGTCGAGAATAACAGCCATATGTTTTTTCTTCGCCATCATCATTTTAAAGACTTTTTCAACACTTACAGATTGCACGACGAACAATGGATTGTCATCCATTAATTCTTCTAATGTTAAGTTTGGATTCATCGACCATTCAATCAATTTCTTCGAATAAAATAACCCAACCACATTGTCCATGCTTTCTTCGTAAACAGGATAACGTGTATAAGAAGAATCCAAAATCAAGTCGCGAACTTCTTCATATGTTGAGTCGATGGCAATCCCTACTGTATCTGTACGGTGAGTGGACATAACGTCTGATACGTCTTTATGAGGGAAATCCAGAACCCCTTTAATGCGTTCAGATTCTTCTTCTTCAAACGTACCTTCTGTAGAGGCAATATCAACCATCGTCCGCAATTCTTCTTTTGTCATGGTCGCTTCTTTCACGGTACCTTTTGAAATGATGCGAATAAACACATTGGTGAATTGCGCCAATAGCCACGTTAATGGCAGTAAAATCACCACTAAAAAGCTGATGACGGGGAAAACGATATAAGCTACTTTGTCGGCAAACGTCGCAGAAATTGTTTTCGGTAACACTTCGCCAAAAATAATAAGCACCAAGGTTAATATGGCAGTAGCCACACCAACTTCCCATCCTCTCGAAATGGCAATCATCGTTACCAATGTCGGTAGCATGATGTTAGCAATATTGTTTCCGATTAAAATTGTCGTGATCATTCGGTCCGGCTTCGCAATTAACTTCTGCAGTTTCTGCGCCTTGGCATCACCCTGCTCTGCGCGAAGATGGACCTTCATCCTATTTACCGCAGTTAATGCCGTTTCGCTTCCCGATAAGAAAAACGACATGATCAAAAATATTCCTAATGCTATAAACAATTTTATTTCCTCCAGTGTCATAAACACATAATTTTACGAACTCTTTCCGTAATAAACACTATACCATAGCCAATTTCCCCTTGTCGAAAACCAAAACTTGGTATGTTATAATTTTCCCAAACATAAATATACTGAATCGAGGGATCTTGATGAACGCTCAAGCAATAGATCAATATTTTAAAAATCATCGTGAAACACATCTAGAAGAACTAAAAGCATTTTTACGCATTCCTTCAGTTAGTTCGTTATCCGAACATAAAGAAGATATGCAAAAAGGAGCAGAATGGTTAGTTACTGCTTTAGAAAATGCAGGTCTTGAAAATGCAAAAATTGATGAAACTGAAGGACACCCTGTTGTTTATGCGGACTGGCTTCATGCGGAAGGCAAACCAACCGTACTCGTGTATGGTCATTATGACGTGCAACCCGTAGATCCTCTTCACTTATGGGAGTCCGCTCCTTTTGAGCCACAAGTTCGCGACAATAAATTGTTTGCACGTGGCGCGAGTGATGATAAAGGGCAAGTCTATATGCATGTTAAAGCGATTGAAGCGTTATTGCAGGTAAATGGTGAATTGCCAGTTAACGTTAAGTTCATCATTGAAGGCGAAGAAGAGATTGGTAGTCCAAGCCTTCCAAAATATGTAGAAGAAAATCAGGAATTATTGAAAGCTGATGTCATCGTTATTTCGGATACGGGTATGCAAGGACCTGGACGACCTGCTGTATGTTATGGTTTGCGTGGCCTTGCTGGCATTCAAATTGATGTTAACGGACCAAAAGGCGATTTGCATTCTGGTTTATATGGTGGTGCCGTTCAAAATCCGTTGCACGCAATTGTAGAAATTTTGCAATCGTTCCGCGATCAAGAAGGCACCATTCAAGTAGAAGGATTTTATGACGATGTGCTTGAAGTATCCGATAAAGAGCGTAAAGAATTTGCAGCGCTTGAGTTTGACTTAGAACACGAGAAAAAAGAAATTGGGATTTCTGAAGACTTTGGCGAAAAAGGCTATTCTTTTGTCGAGCGCACGTGGATTCGTCCAACACTTGAAGTGAACGGCATTACTGGTGGTTTCTCAGGAGAAGGCATAAAAACGGTGTTACCTGCAGAAGCTAGCACCAAAATCACTTGTCGTTTAGTACCAAACCAAGACCCAGACGATATCATCGCAAAACTAAAAGCACATGTAGAATCTCATACACCAGTAGGCGTATCTGTTGAGATTACTGAGTTTGATAAAGGCAAACCTTTTTTAACTCCTTTTGATCATCCTGCGATTCAAGCAGCTGGTCGCTCTTACGAAAAAGTATACGGCGTGCCAACTGCATTTACTCGAATGGGTGGTTCAATTCCGATTGTTGCTGCATTTGATGAAATTTTAGGCTTACCTGTTGTCTTAATGGGCTTCGGATTAGCATCTGAAAACTTCCATGCGCCAAATGAACATTTTCACCTGGAGAATTTCGATAAAGGACTACGCGTCATTAGCGACTACCTTTTCGAGGTAGCCGAGTTAGACTAATTTTTTCTAAATAAGGCCTTCCCGTTATGTAGGGAAGGCCTTACCTTTGCTGTTATTTTAAAATTGGAGGCGCTTTATGATTGTTTACTGGTTAGTATCCTATTTTATCGGCAATTTATTGACAGCTTGGTGGATCGGCAAATGGAAAGGCGTCGATTTGCGCCAACAACGGAGTGGTAACCTTGGTGCACGAAATGCAGGAGCCATTCTTGGGAAATCCGCTTTTCTTTTAACGTTTCTGGGTGATGCAGGTAAAGGGGCATTCGTTGTCTGGCTTGGCTTCTTTTTTAATTTCTCTATATGGACCATTGCCGTAGCCGGTTTAGCTGTTGTTGCCGGTCATTTGTTTCCATTTTGGCTCAAATACCGTGGTGGCAAAGGAATCGCAACTTTTATTGGGGTTAGTTTTTGGTTAACACCTGACTTGTTTTTAGCCATGTTTATTTTATTTTTCGCCTTTTATCCCTGGTTAAAAAGCGCAACTTTATCGATGTTAGCAAGTTTTACTGGGTTTATCCTCATGGCGTTTATCCTTCAAGTTTGGATTGTTGTTTGGCCGCTAGTTATGGCTATTATTATTATTGTTATTAAACACAAATCAGATATCCAAGAATCATTTAATAGCCGATTTCGTTGACTTTCCAAATAAGGCGAGCCGGTCATTAAGCTCACACTACCGCTCGAATATTATCCATGGTATAGTTTTTGTATTCGAATTATTCTAACAGATAGGGGTATTTTTATGAAAAAACCAATTGCTTGGATTATTGATACGACGGGATTTGTTACAGAAGAATTTAAAGTGCATCCGGATGTGTATGTTGTTCCTTTGAACATTCATTTTGGGACAGAAGAGTTTATAGACGATGGTGTGGATTTAACAAACGAAGACCTATATAAGCGGATTAAAGCATCCACGACCTTTCCTAAAACCTCTCAGCCCTCTGCTGGGAAATTTGCCGAGCTGTATGACCAACTAAAAGAAGAGTATGAATGTGCGATTGCTGTCCATGCTTCTGCAAAACTTAGTGGCACCATAGCTTCATCTACTGCTGGTGCTGAAATGAGCGAATTCAAAGTGTATACGATCGATTCGCTAGCTTTATCTTACGGCCTGTCTGGTTTGATCGAACGTGGTCTTAAGCTTCAAGAACAAGGGCACTCTGCAGAAGAAATCGCAGAAAAACTTGCAAAAGAAACGGAAAATTTCCGAAATTATATTTTAATCGGTAATTTGACTCAACTTTACAAAGGCGGTCGTATGAGCGGTGCTCAATATTATTTAGGTAGCTTGCTTCAGATTAAGCCTATTGTTCAAATTACTTCTGAAGGCGAGCTACAGCCTATTGATAAAGTTCGTTCACATAAAAAAGCTATTCAGTATTTAATCAATCACGCAAAAAAAGATCACGTGGATTTTGGCGTAAAGCGCTTTCAAATCATGCATGGTAATGTCCTAAAAGAAGCTGAAAACCTGAAACAAGAAGTATTAAAAGAAATTCCAGAAGCAGATATTTTAATTGGTGATTTAAGTTCTTCTCTTGCCGTGCATGCCGGAGAAGGTACAATCGCATTTCTTTGGAGAAAAGAAAATTTCTAACACATACTAGAAATCAATAATATATCACTTATTTTATTTTTCAGAATTTCAGCATGAATCCAATGATCCCAACGGATATTCTCGTTTTGTTCTGATACAATAAGAAGAGAAGATTAACCGTGAGGTGGATTTAATGCAACATGTTGAACGAGAACTTACTGAATTTGTAAAACTTTGTGATGCAAAAGGCCAATTAAATCCGAATGCTATTGGATATGCAAAGCAACCATTGGTGGAAAGTAATTTGCGCGGAAACTTTATGCGGAAAAAAAAGTGGAATTATTGGTGCGTATTTGGAGATGAAATTTTGTTTTCGGCAACCATTTCCCACTTAGACTATGCCACTGTCTGTTTTGTTTATTTCTTAAATTATGAGACGCAACGTTTTTATGAAAAAACCGTTGTGCTTCCATTTGCGAGACATGTAAAACTATCCGAAAACGTATTGGATTCTTGTTACTTCCGGAGCGATACGATGACGATCGAGTCTGTCTATAACCAAGATGCGACACATTTGACTGTCAGTGTAAAAGAGTTTGATGGTGAGGACTTAGAAGCATTACTGGTTATTTCCCATCCTAAAGAATACGAATCCTTAAATGTGGTCGTTCCTTGGAATCGTCAAACCTTCCAATTTTCCGGAAAACATTCATCTCTTCCTGTTAGCGGAATGGTCAAAATCGGTAACCAGCGTTTTGAATTTGAGAAAGTCGATAGTTTTGCCGTACTAGACTATGGACGAGGTGTTTTGCCAAGAGAGACCCATTGGAATTGGGCTATGGCTTCGCAACGTTCTCTCGGGAAAGTGATTGGCTTGAACCTAGGTGGCAAATGGACTGACGGCACGGGTATGACTGAAAACGCTTTTTTTGTTAATGGCAAAATGACAAAAATTCATGAAGATGTTTTGTTTCACTACGACGCGGAAAATTATAAAAAACCGTGGTTGATTCATAGCAAATTCTCTGATGATGTCCGACTGACATTTTCTCCGTTTTTTGAACGTACATCTAAAACCGACATTCGCCTCATCAAATCAGAAGTTCATCAATTGATCGGCTACTATAATGGCTATGTTCGCTACCCAGATGGAAGAAAGCTGAAGATTACACAACTTCTTGGTTCCATCGATGATTACTATGCAAAATGGTAACAGAAAAAGACGCGTCGGAAACTATCCGACGCGTCTTTTTCATGCAAAATGTGCCAGCATTTTTTCCGGGTAATCTGTAAAGATTCCATGAACCCCTATTCTTTGTAGCTCTTCTGCATAACTTACATCATTAACCGTGTAAACATACACAATGGCGCCTTTTCGCAAAGCGTCCGTAGTCATTTTTCTGAAAGCCGAAGGTAAAGATACATGAATCCGTTTTGTTCCAATGACTCGTGCATAATCATAAACGTCGACTAACACTTCAAAAGTTAAAATCGCACTTTCTACTTGTTTGCCCTGGACGACGGATTGAATATCTTCATGATTAAAAGAGGATAGCAGTACACGGTTCCTAAAACCACGCTTTGCAGCCAAATCAATCACCTTATCAGCTAATCCATCGTATGGAAAAACATCTGATTTTATTTCGATATTTAGCCGATGATTGGTGTTTTCAAAAATATCGAATACTTCATCTAGCGTAGGAATTTTTTCCGCGCTCCATTCTTCAGAATACCAAGAACCGCAATCTAGTTGTTTTAACTCTTTTAATGTTAATTCTTTCACATAGCCTTTGCCATTGGTTGTACGGTTGACTTTTTCATCATGAATCACGACAATTTCACCATCTTTTGTTAAGTGAACGTCAATTTCTACACCTGTAATTGGCAATTCGGCCGCTGCACGAAAGGCCGCTAAAGTATTTTCAGGATATGAACCCGAGCAACCTCTATGAGCAAAAATCTTCACAAAACCCCTCCTAAATATCCGTTCGTATTTCCCACAGTTCTGGGAAGAAATATTGATCCAGCACTTTCTTCAAGTAATTCACGCCAGAAGAGCCACCTGTTCCTTGCTTAAATCCGATAATCCGTTCTACTGTTTTCATGTGACGGAAACGCCATTGCTGAAGCCAATCTTCAATGTCGACTAGCTTTTCCGCTAGCTGATATAACTCCCAATGCGTATCTACATCCCGGTAAACGATTTTCCAAGCTTCACGTACACTTTCATTAGATTCGTAAACCATGCTGACGTTTCGCTCTAAAACTTCTTTATCAATGGCAAATCCACTTCTCGCTAGTTTTTGAATCGCCGCATCATACAGTCCAGGTGCATTAAATGCTTTCTCTAATTCAGCATGAAGCGGTGCATCTTTTTCATAGATTTTCAATACATGCTTTGTTTTGTAGCCAAGTGCAAATTCAATCATTCGGTATTGATAAGACTGAAATCCACTAGCATTGCCTAAATCATCACGGAATTCCATATACTCTGCAGGTGTTAATGTCGACAACACATCCCAGCCTTGAATAATTTGTGACTGAATGCGGGATACTCTTGCCAATTGCTTGAACGCAGGTTGTAAATCGTCTTTTCCAATATGATCGATGGCCGATTGCAGCTCATGCAAAATCAATTTCATCCACAGTTCTGACACTTGGTGAATAATGATGAATAAGGTTTCATCGTGATGTCCACTAACGCCATCTTGTGCAGTTAACAGTTTATCTAGATGAAGATAATCCCCATACGTCATGCTTTCTTTAAAATCCGTCCGAATGTTTTTTTCAGATGCTGCAGCGATATTTTGACCATTTTCATAGTTGTTCATCAATGTCACTCCGTTTAGTCTCGGCTTTGCCTCTGCTAGTCTCACTTTTACCTATTCTGCATATGATTTATTTTATTTAATTATTCCTAGTTGGGTTTGATAAATCCCCTTTAGACTTCCAATAAGAAACGGTTTGCATTCGGACAAATCCAGATTTTTCGTATACGTGCAATGCTTGGTTGTCGGTTTCAACATCAAGATAAACCGAATTTAGTTTCCGTTCATACGCCAACTCTCGGCACCACTTTAGTAGTTGCTTGCCATATCCTTTACCTTGATGATTTGGATGAACTGCAAATGCTGTAATCCACAAAACCTGCTCTTCTACAACAAGCGTGGCCGTTGCAAGCACTTGTTGATCTTTTTGAAGCAGCCAAATTTCTCTTTCGGGATCGACCATATTATGTTCTAAAATCGGTAAAATCGTGTCATCAAATGAGGATGTTAATAGCTCCGATAATTCTTCAGCTTGATCTTCGAAAGGTGCGATTGTTAAATCATTTGGTCGTTCGCTTTTTGGTATTGGCGTTGCTGACAAGAGGATTTCATGAAAATCAAGCTCGTACGCTAAACTCTCCATGAAGCCTGCAATTTCCACATCATTTACAAATGCGACTAATTCACTTTCTGCCTGACGTTGTGCTAAGCCATGCGAAATGCCATCGGCTAAAGCCGTACCAAGTGACAGGCGTCTGTACTCTGGGTGAACATAAAGTGACCATTCGTAATGATGCAACCCAACCATGTCTGCCGCTGCTGCAAAACCGATTAATTCTTCTTGTTCTGTATAAGCCAGTACCACAAAACCTCGTGCATCCGCCGCTCTCCAAAGCGATGGGTGAAGCACTGTTTTACATTCAGCGGATAGCCCTTCTAGCAATGTTGCCATATCGCTAGCTGTTTGCTCATCTACTGGAAATGAACTGATTGATAAAGATAATTCCATTTCGACACCTCCTACTAATTTGATCTTGTTTAAATGTGTTGTAGCTGTTTTTTAAAATCATGCGGTATTTTTATCCTATCACACCGAACGAAAGAGTGGCGCTAGGAAAAGAAAGAAAAAGGCCTGCTCCGTGTAAGCTGGAACAGGCCACATTTTATAATTTAGCTTCAGATAACATGGTCGCGTAAATCCCATTTGCATTTAGTAATTGTTGTTGCGTACCCGATTCTACTAATTTCCCCATCTCCATCACAAGCACCAAATCAGCTTTTCGAATGGTATTCAGTCGATGCGCAATGACAAAACTCGTCCGCCCCGCCATAAGTCGTTCTAACGCTTCTTGGATTTTTAACTCTGTAACCGTGTCGATGCTACTGGTTGCTTCGTCTAACAATAAAATAACCGGATCAGCAATAAGTGCACGGGCAATCGACAGCAATTGCTTCTGACCTTGACTAATCATTGACCCATCGCCTGTTAAAATCGTCTCGTAGCCATTCGGTAGCTTTTCGATAAATTCGTGTGCATTGGCCCCTTTAGCAGCTTTGATGACTTCTTCATCTGTGGCATCTAGTTTGCCGTACCGAATATTTTCACTAACAGTCGCTTCGAATAAGAATGGATCTTGCAATACAAAAGCAATTTGTTTACGCAATGTTTCACGTGGCATAGAAGCGATTGGCAATCCATCCAACCGAATCTCCCCTTCGTTGGCGTCGTAAAAACGGGCTAATAATTGCATGATGGTTGTTTTTCCCGCTCCGGTCGCTCCGACTAATGCCGTTGTTTGACCAATGCCCACCTTGAAACTAACATCCTGAATGGTCCAGTCTTCTTCTGCCCCTTCGTATTTAAATGAAACTTGGTCGAAGACTACTTCACCCTTCAGTTCTTTTTCCACATTCAATACTAAATCATCTTTTTCTTCAGATTCGTCCATAATGGCAAAAACACGTTCGGCTCCTGCAATGGCTGACAACACCGTATTAAATTGGTTTGCCAAATCATTTAAAGGACGTGTAAACTGTCTAGAATACTCCGTAAAAATAACAATAACCCCAATAGATACAGAGCCATTCAAAGCGAGAACCCCACCAACCCCAGCAACAATTGCAAAACTTCCGTTGTTTAAAAAGTTCATGACTTTTGGAATAAATCCAGCATAGGTCCATGCCCAAAATCCAGCTTGTCGAAGGTTTTCACTTTTTTCGCGAAACTCTTCCATCACACGCGGTTCTTGTGAAAAAGCTTTGACGATTTTTTGGCCAGAAATGGTTTCTTCAACCATGCCATTCAATTCCCCAATCGCTTTTTGCTGTTCTTTATACAATTTGCTTGTACGTTTTGTAATCCATTGAATGGATACGTACATAAGCGGAATGATGATTAATGTTAATAAGGTCAATAACGGACTCAGCATCACCATGACGATGGCGGTACCTGTTAAGGTTAATATGCTTGAAAACACTTGAATAAACGAGGTATTCAACGTAGATGAGACGTTTTCAATATCATTGGTCATGCGACTCATTAACTCTCCGTGCTGCCGTTTATCGAAAAATGTCACAGGCAAACGTTGAAGATGTGAAAAAAGCCGTGTCCGCAAGCGGTAAATCACTTGTTGAGCAATTCCAACCATCCAAAAATTTTGCAAATACAAAGATACCGAATGGGCAATGTAAACCACAATCAACCAAAGGACGACTGTGCCCATGCCATTAAAGCTTTGTGGAACAATATATTCGTCAATGATAAAACCGATTAAATAAGGTCCGAGCAATGCCATTGCGGAACTGACAAATACCAATGCCAAAACCACAATCAGTAACAAGCGCTGTTCATCAACTAGCTTCCAAATTTTAAGTAGTGTCGATTTCCAATTTTGCGCACGTTCGTCTTTTTTGTCTTTCTTTTTCGTTAAATCTTCTTTAGTCAAAATGGGTTCATATCCAAATGGTCGGCGGATGGCATCAAACATATTCATCAACCTCCTCTTCTTGTTGAGACATTGCAATTTGACGATACAGTTCTGATTCATGCACGAGTTGTTCATGCGTACCATACGCAGAAATCTCACCATTTTCTAACAACAATATTCGATCGGCTCTCATCGCTGTACGAATTTTTTGGGTAACTACGAGCATGGTTGCATGTTCTTGTTCAAGTTCTTCCCACAATGCGCCTTCTGTTTTAACATCTAATGCACTGGTGCTATCATCTAAAATCAAAATAGACGGATTGCGAACTAAAGCTCGCGCAATGGATAAGCGTTGCTTTTGTCCGCCTGATAAATTCACACCTTTTTGCCCAACGCGTGTGTAATAGCCTTTCGGAAAACGTTCGACGGTTTCGTGAATTTGTGCTTTAATCGCGGCATCTGCTAGTTCGTCTTGAACGACTTCATCTTTTCCCCAAGAAAGATTATTGGAAATGGTTCCTGTGAAAAGAAGCGATTGTTGAGGAACTATACCAATCGTTTTCCGCAACTCCCGTATCGACCATTCGGTAACATCACGACCATGTAGAGATACAACGCCATCTGTCGCATCATAAAAACGCGGCAGCAATTGCAGTAAAGTCGACTTTCCGGACCCTGTGGCTCCCATAATTGCTAGTTTTTCATTTGGTTTTAGTTCGAAGGAAATGTTTTTTAAAACCGGTTTGTTTGTTTCAGGATAAATGAAGGAGACATTGTCAAAGCAGACTGCTCCTGGACGTGTTCCTTCTTTTTCTCCAACGTCTTCTTGTTCATGTCCATCTTCTGCAAGAAGCACTTCTTCTATGCGTTCAGAAGATGCTTTTGCTCGTGCAAAAATCATAATGATAAATGAAAACATCGAAAAAGCACCTGTCATGCGCATCGCGTAGTTAACGATTGCGACCAATTCACCAATTTGTGCGCCCCCTGCTCGAATTTCAAAAGCCCCGAACCACAAAACAGCAAGCAACGAAACGTTCATTCCGAATAATAAAATTGGCAAAATAATTTCCATGATGCGAAATGCCTTAACGGTATCTACTTTCAAGTCTCCAGCGACTTCTGAAAACCGATTCGCTTCATATTTCCCTCGTAAATATGCTTTGATCAAGCGTACTGCCTGAAGGTTTTCTTGAACAATTCGGTTTACACGATCGAGTCTTTTTTGAACAAATCCAAAATACGATACACCTTTTTTCACCATAATGTACAGAAATGCGAGTAAAAAAGGAAAAACAACCACTAAATACAAAGCCAATTTCGGATTGACTACAAATGCCATAATCATACTTCCCACAACAAGTAGCGGTGCACGTAACATTATCCGTAAACCCATATATAACACTTGTTGAACCAATGTGACATCACTTGTAAGGCGTGTAATTAACCCTGACGCTGGGAATTTATTGAACATTGCCAATGAAAAAGACTGGATTTTTCCATAAACAGCTTGCCGCAAATCAAAAGAAAAACTTTGAGAAGCATGAGCGGCAAAGTACGAATTGACGATTCCCGAGACAAAAGCAATTACCGATAGAGCCATCAGGACAATTCCCAATTGGATGATGACATCTTGGTCTTTTGCGACAATTCCTTTGTCGATGATATTGGCAATAACTAACGGTTGCATCAATTCTACAGTTAGCTCTAACAGCATTAAAATAAGTGCAATGACAATATAAAACTTATATGGTTTTGCATAAGAAAAAACTGTTTTCATACCCGTTCCTCCTAAATGTTTCGAAACCCGAACCTTTGTACTAAATAGTATGCCATAATTTTCAGATATCGAATAGCATTTTTACCCAATTCAAAAAACGACACCGTAATAAGATGTCGTTTTTCTTTGACTCTCTATTTTTTTAGTTGATAACCTGAGGCACTCGACTCTTTTTTTTCTTCTTTTTCGGATTTCCAGCAAGAGATAACCATGCGACAAATACTAACATTGCCAGTGCGCCTCCTAATTGAATAGGAGACAAGATGTGACCAAACCAAAACATGGAGATAACCATTGCCGTTAATGGTTCAAAAGAGGACAAAATACTTGTTTCCACAGGTGTAATAAAACGCATGCTACTAAGGAATAATACAAATGCGGCAGTTCCAAATATAATAATTCCTAAAATCGAACCACTGACTGCAGGTACTGCTAAAATCGCGAATTCATTAATAAATGTGATTGGATTGACCAACCCTATAAAAATTCCGCCAAAAAGCATGGACCATGCAACAATGAGTAACACACCCCATTCCTGCATAAGGCGTGCGGGATAGAGCGTATAAAAAGTAAAAGCTAGACCTACCAAAACTCCCCAAAACAAAGCTTCAGCGCTAATAATCAGTTGATCTGGTTTTCCATTTGTGAGTAACAAAAACAAACCAGCCAAAGTTCCCACCATCCCAATCACTTGATAGAGAGGGGGAAATTTTTTATGAGTTATGGAGACAAAAAAAATAATATAAACCGGCGCTAAAAATTGCATGAGCGTGGCTACTACAGCATTACTTGCCTCGATTGCTGCAACAAAGCTGTATTGGGCACCCAACATGCCAAACAAAGAAAAAATTAGTAATGGCCGAATCCAAAATTTATTGCGGAAAATAGCTGTAATGCGAACACCTTTCAATTTCAAGAACAAGAGTAGGAACGTGCCTGCTACCGTTAGACGCAACGTTATGATAAATGGCACTGAAACAACGTAATTATTCATTACCCATTCCATTAATGGGCCAGTGGCTCCCCACATGATAGCTCCAATCAATATCATAGAAACTCCTTTTAGACGTTCCATTTCCATACTCCTCCCTATAGAAAAACCAACCTTAAAAGATTGGTTTAGTTCTTTATTAAAATGATAGATTCATCATCAAGCCGATATAAAAGCAACAAATAAAGCCAATACTGAAAACGAGAGACAACCACGCATTTGCTTTTTTAAAAAAAGCTACTAACATGACGATCAGTAGTGAAAAACTTACGATCAATAGTAAAGTACCATTTAATGTCGCATCTAACTCAGCAGTAATAGGGATGTAAAGAGGCCCTGATAGCTTATCAACAAGCCACCCACTGCCTTCACTCCGTAGTGTATCATTCACATCATGAGGTGGGGCTTGTTTGCTCATAAAGGCCGTGAAAACAAAAACAAAAAGTAATAGCAAACTTTCAACTTTTAACCAAACTCGTTGAAATTCTTTTTGCTTGTTAAGAAATCCATTAATCATCGCCGCCAGAAGAACTGGAATAATACTAATATGCTTTAGTAGAAGTAACTGACCATAAGGCAACGCCCACGAATCTGTATAATCTGCAGGTGCCACGAAAAAAAACATAATGACAATTCCGCTAGCAATTACTCCTGCAACACAGATTATTGCAAAAGGCGTGAACCATGCTAAAAAAGGACGCCAATTTGCGCCATTTTTTGCAAACCATGCGACATGTAACAGCACGCCTGTCCACATTGACATTAAAAGAAAGTGACTCGAATGTAGAGCAAAACCAACCCATAGATCAATCGTCGAAATGTGACTATAAAATCCAACAGTCAAAAAGAGTAGTAGCACATATAGTGCTTGTATGTATCGATTTCCATTTAAGTAAATCGCAATCGCTAAAATAACACTCAGCAATAATGTAATTATCCATCCTTGGCCTATACGAAACTCTGTAATCGCTGTTCGAAAAGCTTCAATCGAACTTTGACTGTTTTGCAAAAGTATAGCCAGTTCATAAACAGGAGCAAATGATAAAAGGACTATACCAGCAATGCTCATTAATAACAAAACTTTAGAGCTTGATAACAAGGGTTTACGGTTTTCTGGAACAAATTGTAACAAAATAGAACCTGCTAAATAAGAAAAAGCAATATATAAAAGAACGTCTGCAAATGCCGTTAAGAAAATCATGTCTTCTTCACCCTCAGTTTATAAATTCCGTAAACTACTAGAACTGCAGCGAGTACTAATAGAATCGTTACTCGTACATCATTGTTTTTTTCAGTTTTGGATTCTACTAATTTTTTCTCAGTTGCGCTTGCTGTTTCACTTACCATAGGAGTATTTGCCAACTCTATTTTTTTTTCGACTTCGACTGACAAGCCGAACGCAACGTCTCCTTCAATCGGATGGCCGTCTTGTCCAATAATGTTCCATACAATACGATAAGAACCGTTTGGCAAGGTTGTACTAAAGTTCCCGGTCATCACATTTTTTTAATCACAATATCTTCAAATTCAAAAGATCCTGTTTCTCCTTCAATGCTCATCGTACTACCTTCTTGAATATTTGTATCAAAAACCAACTCTGCTTTTGTTAACTCTTCTGCAATATTTTGACCTTCACTCAGTGTAGAAAAAAGTAGAGCTGTATGAGCTTGCACCGAAAAAGGAAAAATGATCATTAAAAAAAGAAGCCGAAAATTTTTTATTCATCTATTTACCTCAATTTTCATATGATTTATGCCTATTCTCTCACGATTACTAAGGAAAGGACAGAAAAATTCCACAAATCTGAGTAGAGATTATTTTGAAAAGGATGACGATAGACCTTTTCTTCTCTATAATGAAAGTAAACTACGGTTAAGGAGCGTCAATGAATGAGCGAAATAAAAGAAAACCTAACTGACACCCTTGTTTTCAACCACATTCCCTTCCCAATTATCATACTCGATAAAGACGGCTTAGTTACATGGTGCAATCAGCACGCTGAGCACGTTTTCCAAATAGAAGCCGAATCGGTTATAGGTCAACTTTCTTCATATATGAATCCCGAAAAAGCTGCATTAAACAAGCACTCATGGGACAAGCTATTACATACTGAAGAATCTGTCAGATTTGAAAACATTGAAATAGAATTAGGTGGCGGAGTTACAACTTATACGACTGTAGTAGCTAAATCCTACACATTCGATGGTCAACAATATGTGATGACCATTTACGAAATGAACGAAGCAGATAAAGATGGCTCTTCTTCTATTGAGTTAAACCATTTACGTAATGGTTTAGATGACTCTTTTATGCTGCTATATTTTGATCAAGAATTTTTAATTACGTATGCCAACCCACTATTTTTAAAATTGAGTAAATGGACACCTAAACGAATTTTAGGAAAACCTGTATGGCATATGTTCGGAGACAGCACTGAAGACGTTCAATTTGTCGACTCAATCTTATCTACCTTACGACAAGGAGAAGTTTGGAACGGCGAAGCGAAAAAAGTCAAAAAAGATGGAGGAATTTATTGGGTCGAGTTAACGGCTATTCCGATGCAATTATCGAGTGAAGATACATATTACATTTTCCTTGAAAAAGACATCACAGCTAATAAACAAGCCCAAAAACACCTTGAAGAAATTGCATTTATCGACCCTGTAACTGGTCTAGAAAATCGACATAGATTGGAACAAATCGTCAACGAATACATAGAAGAAGGTCGTCATTTCTCCTTTGTTTTCATGGATATTGATCGTTTCTATACATTGCGCGATGTCTCAGATACAGATGTTGAAAATGAATTACTTATTGAATTTACGAAACGTCTTCGCATGTACTTTTCCGACTCGATTATTACGCGTGCCGGTTTGCATGAGTTCGCTTTAGTCACGCCATTAAGCAATTGGTTTATTGAAGGTTTCCTTCATTATTTGCAGCAGCATCCTATTTACTTACAAGGAACAGCCGTACCATTGACGGTTAGCGGAGCTATTACCAAGTATCCTGAAGATCAACATAGCTTTATGCATCTAATCAAAGCTTCCTACGCCACCATTAAAAAGGTAAAAGAACGTGGAGGTAGCGAGATATCCGCGTTGACTCCTGATGATCATGAACGATTAAGCCGGAAAGCTGCTATTGAAAAACACTTAATCTACGCTTTAGACCGCAAAAACTTACAGCTTTTATACCAGCCAATTGTTAACTTAGCAAATGGTAAAGTTGAACGTGTAGAAGCATTTGTCCGTTGGACCGATTCAGAAATTGGCGTTGTTACTCCTGATGAACTAATTCCAATTGCAGAAGAAAACGGCTTGATCAACAAAATTGGTAGTTTTGTTGTTGAAACGGCTTGTCGTCAATTAAGTGATTGGAAAGCCAAAAATATCGACCTTCAAATTAGCATTAACTCGTCAATTCATGAATTTAGAGATAAAGATATGGCGAAGATGTTACTTGAAAATTTAAAGCTGAATGACTGTCACCCAAGTTCCCTAATGATTGAAATCACCGAAAAATTTGCATTAGAAGCTGAAGCCGAACGTTCAATTATGGCTCAAATGAAGAACCTCCATCAAGAAGGAATCACGTTTGCATTGGATGACTTCGGAACTGGATATGCTTCGTTCCGCTACATGCTCTTATTGCCAATATCTTCAATAAAAATAGATCAAATGATTATCCAGTCTATTACCAAGCAAGAAAGAATACAAAAACTAATCAACGGTATGATTCAATTTGGTAAATCACTTGATTTCCAAGTAACTGCCGAAGGTGTCGAAACAAATGAACAATTTGAACTTCTACGCGCTATGGGATGCGACAGCCTACAAGGCTACATCATCGGGCACCCGATGACAGCCACAGACCTAGAAAAATGGCTGGGGTAACAAGAAAAGCGCAAGCTGCCGTGTAGATTCGACGGGCATAAGACGCTCAGGCGATGTGGCATGTTTTCAGCCACACAGCCGGAGTGGCTTATGACCCTAGAATCTGGCAGCTGGAGCTAGACAACTTAGAAAAGCGCAAGCTGCCATGTAGTCCCGACAAGCGCTGGAAGCCTTGCCGTTAATGGCGTTCTTCAGCCATTGGCGGGAAAGGCTGAAGCGACTCGAGGGACTGGCAGCTGGAGCTAGACAACTTAGAAAAGCGCAAGCTGCCGTGTAGTCCCGACAAGCGCTGGAAGCCTTGCAGTTAATGGCGTTCTTCAGCCATTGGCGGAAAGGCTGAAGCGACTCGAGGGACTGGCAGCTGAAGCTAGACATCAAGAAAAGCGCAAGCTGCCGTGGAGATTCGACGGGCATAAGACGCTCAGGCGACGTGGCATGTTTTCAACCACACAGCCGGAGTGGCTTATGACCCTAGAATCTGGCAGCTGAAGCTAGACAACTTAGAAAAGCGCAAGCTGCCTACACCCAAAACTTCAAAAAATCCTAAAAAAATGGGCCTGACAAACAAGAATTATTCTTGTGTCAGACCCATTTTTTTCTGTATTCTTTTAGCTTGCCGCTTAAAAAACAGCTGCATGATTACTTCTGCAAATACCAACCCCATCGCAACAGCTCCAGAAATCATCATTGCTTCTGAGGCAAACGC
The DNA here is from genome assembly GCF_001687665.2 of Planococcus donghaensis. NCBI lineage: Bacteria > Bacillati > Bacillota > Bacilli > Caryophanales > Caryophanaceae > Planococcus > Planococcus donghaensis. The sequence goes on from NZ_CP016543.2 coordinate 2,748,338, forward strand.
AATAGCCTCTAAATAATCATTTTCTACAATTTTGCGCATAGCGTTATATGCTTTACTTCCGGGTACTAAAGGAATAATCCCTGCAATACTAAAAATAATCATTGGCATACGAAACTTTTTAGCTAACAAATGGGCCACAATTGAAACAACAAACGCACCTGCAAAAGAAGCTTGCACCGGATCTTCGAAAGTCAGGAAAAATATGCGGTAAATAAGCCAACCACTCATACCTACTAGACCACAACTGATTAATGTACGACGTGGCGTATTAAAGATGACGCCAAATGCGCCTGCAGCCATAAAGCTGAGAAATGCTTCTAATGGCCAGTTCATCTGATCTCCTCCTTAAAATGATAAAACGACCGCAATACCTGCTCCGATTGCAAACGCTGTTAAAAATGCTTCTGCTCCTTTAGATAAACCGGACATAAAATGACCTGCCATCAAGTCGCGTACCGCGTTTGTTATAAGTAACCCGGGCACAAGCGGCATAATTGATCCAATGATCAAAGTATCTAAATCTGTTGCAAACCCTGTATAAACTACAAGCGATGCCAAAATCCCAATCACAAAAGAGCCGATAAACTCTGCAAATATCTTCACTCGCGTTTCTATTAAAATGGTTTCTACAATGATAAAGCCAGTCCCACCAAATAGAAATGCGAATGGGAGGTCTTTCCAATTTCCACCTAACAAAATAAAGAAACAGCCACTCGCTACCGCAGCAGCCAAAATTTGAATCCATATATGAAATCGATAATTGGTTTGATCGATAATTAACATTTCATCGTAAGCCTGTCGTAATGTATATTCTCCTGCTACCAATTTCCGAGAAACCGAATTAATAAGAGCCACCCGCTCAAGGTCCGTACTTCGATTATTAATACGTACAAATCGTGTAGCTAGCTCTTCACTTGGAGAAAACATGATACCTGATGGTGTCACGAAACAATGGGAATTCACCATATTTTGCGACACTGCCATTCGAATCATTGTATCTTCAACACGATACGTTTCTGCGCCACTTTCCATCATGATTCTACCAGCTAGTAGAAAACAATCCAAGGCAAGTTCACGGCTCGTTTCTCCTATTTGCGCCACTTGTTCCTCTCCTTTCACAGTCGATTTCTTTTCTTATCATAACGCAATTAAACAAAAAACTAAACGCCCCAATAAATCGGAGCGTTTGAAAGGGCTTGTTATAGGCATGTTAATAACTACGGCTTTAATACAACTTTTGTACAGTTATCTTGATGGTCATTAAAAATTTGGTAAGCATCACTTGCACTTTCCAAAGGCATAACGTGCGAAATGATTTCTCGTGGATCAAATTCGCCATTTTCAATTTTTTTGTAAAGCATAGGCATCAAGTGGATAACTGGGGCTTGTCCCATTTTCAAGGTAACATTCCGCTCAAACATATTTCCAAGTGGAAACTGATTATAAGTCAATCCATAAACACCGGTCAATTGAATGGTTCCAAATTTACTAACAGCATCTTTTGCGATGTTAATAGCACCGAGCGTACCACCTTGTAACATCAGTTTTTGCTGGACAGCCTCTGCCGGGGATTTTTTTCCGTCCATTCCTACACAATCAATTACAATACGGGCTCCTCCTTGCGTGATTTCATGAATTAAAGCCCCAGTATTATCATGCTGGCTGAAGTCAACAATCTCTACATTGTTTATTTTTTTAGCAAGTTCCATCCGATAAGGAATTTCATCCACTGCAATAACGCGGCTCGCACCTTGCATCCATGCAAATTTTTGAGCCATCAGACCAATTGGACCGCATCCGAGAACAACAACTGTATCGCCTTTTTTCACGCCTGCATGTTCTACACTCCACCACGCAGTAGGTAAAACATCCGACAAAAATAACAACGATTCATCTTCTAGTTCTGAGGACTCTGGAATTACTAAAGGAGTAAAATTCCCATAAGGTACACGCAAGTACTCTGCCTGGCCACCAGAATAATCCCCGTAACGTTCTGTTAATCCAAAATATGCGCCCGTATCAAAATGAGGGTTGCTATTTGAATTATCACATTGACTCTCCATTTCATTGCTACAATAGAAACACTGACCACAACTAATGTTAAAAGGCAGTACAATGCGATCTCCTTTTTTTACTTTAGTAACCTCTGGTCCGACTTCTTCTACAATTCCCATTGGCTCATGTCCGATGACCGTGTCTTTTGTAGTCGGCAATGCTCCTTGATAAATATGTAGATCTGTACCACAAATAGCTGTTGATGTTATTTTGACAATAATATCGTCTTTTTTCTGGATTTCAGGATCTTTCACTTCTTTCACCCTCATATCTTTTGTGCCTTGAAATGTAACTGCCTTCATTATTATCCCTCCAGTATTATTCAGAATATTCCTCATCTTCCCTTTTCCGATTATTTAAAACCTAAAAAAAGAAGCGAAATGTATTCGCTTCTTTCTTATTTATCAAATTCCAACGTAGCAATCGGTTCAAAACTTTCTAATTCATAGCTCTTTATTTCACCATTTGCTACGGTATACAGTTCGTCATCAATATAAAGAAGGCGTTGAACAAAAGTATTCCAATCTCCATACTGATTATTGGCTTGTTCGATTAAGCTTGCTGCTTGTGAAATACCGTCAGTCGTAATTGTGTAAATCAATGCTCCTTCACCTTGAAACTCTATATACTCATCAGAAGCTTCATCGTATAAGCTTACGGGGAAGCCAAAGAGATTTTTCTTTTGATGAGTAAACAAAGCTTTGTGATCGTATTGTAGCGCAGAGTAAGTTCCTGGTCCCCCGATAATCTCAGTGTCTTTTTCTAGAGGGTTTTCAAAGTCACTGACATCAAACAATGAAATCTTCATGCCCCCCGTCACAACACGCGGTTCTCCATTTTTTACAGGTACTAGCTTCGTATCATAACCAAAACCGATTAAATGATTGTCATCCAATGGGTGTAAGTAATTTGAGAAACCTGGTATTTTCAATTCACCAAGTACTTTTGGAGAAGATGGCGTCGAGACATCGATAACAAACAACGGATCTGTTTCTTTAAAAGTTACCATGTAAGCTTTATCTTTAATGAACCGTGCCGAATAAATTCGCTCACCTTTTGCCAAATCTTCTACCGATCCTACTTGATTCATCTGTTGGTCTAAAACAAATAAATGATTTTTTGAAGGAGTAGTTAAATCCCAGGCAATTCCTTCTGTCGTTACCGCTCGGAAATGGCCATCGAATTCATCCATCGAAAATTGGTTGAGCAACGCGCCTGTTATTTCTGCAGAAGCGATAAATTCAACAGTTGCGCCCGTTAACCCAAATTTAAAAACTTCCGTATTGGCTTGTTGCGGAAACCAAATATCCATTCTTCGACCATCCCGCATTTCTTCATCGTCTAAAGGCACGTATGCAGGCGCTGTTAAATACAAATGGTCTTCGTTCATATAAAGCTGTTCACTACCGCCTAAAAAACCATCTGTTGAGATATCATTGGTTTCGGGAGCCGTTAAATCCATTGCTGTAATTACGCTATAACTGCCTTCCATCGTTCCGGGCAGAATCGCAATGCTGTCATAAGGAACAGGCTGAAGTTCTCCGCCTTTTTTCGAATCGTACTGATGAGGACGAAGTTCCGGCTCATCTTGTTCTTCCAACATCCAATAGTCTGGGTAAACGTTTGTTACAAAATAAAGGATATTGTTCGTCAGCCTAGCACCATTCAAATACCCTTCGGTTCCAAACTCTCGAATCAATTGAGGAGATTGAGGGTTGCTAACATCATACAAATACACAGAAGTAACACCAATTTGTGGTGTCCAGCTATGCGGCATCCGAGCAGTCATGTTCGGATAGGCCGAATAACGGCTCCCCATAACTACAAGTGTATCTTCTGTTAAGAAAAGCTGCTCCGGGTACATGTTTTCTGTAAATGGAAGTTCCGCCGCGATTGTCATTTCCTGCGGATTTCGAACATCTGAAATCACAACTCGTGATTCGCTGATCGAATAAATGTAAGAGCCATCGGTTTTCACCAAATCTGCTTCATCTACCCCTTCCACTTGGTTGTTAGTAGTTGAATAATCACCTTCTGCTCCGCCACCATCGCTTTGACTAGCACTTGAGTCTGAGGACTCTGCTGTTTCTTCTATACCAACATCGTACCGTTGATTATTTTGATACATCTCCATCAATCGGCTAAAATAATCTCGCAATTGTTCTTCACCTGATAGTTTTTCTAATTGTTCCTGCACAACAAATGAAATTTCCGTATCCGTTAAATTTTTAAAAAATCGATTTTTTAATGCAGCTCGTTTAATATGCAAACGGTATTCTCCAGTGTTGATGCCTACTACTTCGAGTGTCTTGCCATTATCCTGGATGTACATTTCGGCTTCTACACGGTTGTTCTGTGCATCCGTAATATACACGTCACCTTTCTCCACAGCTTCTTGCTGGAGAGATGAAGAGAAATTGGCTTTCCATCCTTGTTCCGTTAAAGCGATTGGAGAAGCACTTACTGATACTTTGTTATTGATCACAACAAATACTAATCCAACTGCTAAAACGGCCATGATTGCAATAATCCAAAACTTTTTCTTCTTCATGACGCTCACGCCCTTTCAGACATCTCTTTTTCTATTAGACAGGAGAGCACTGGAAAAGTTACACATTTCACATAATTTTTTTTAATGCCGTCTGAAATGTAGATAAGAATGTTGCTGGAGATTTTGTCGTTTTGCCTCCACCTTGAGCAAATTGGACATTTCCGCCCCCTTTGCCATCGGTCAATGCAAGAAGCTGTTTTAATACTTCTCGCATATCTCCAGGTGCATCCTCACCTTTAGCACAAACAAAACGCGTGTCGCCATCTGTACTACTGATAAACAGCGCTATTGCCGATGGATGCTGGCCGATGACAAGTCGAGCAAGCTGTTGCAATTCTTTTATCGACCGGTTTTCGAATACTTCTTGTATAAGATGATTTTCTGGGATAATCGTTTTTGCTTCTAAGTTTAACAATTGCTCTTGAAGGTTTTTTATCGTTTTACTCATAGTAGCCTTATCTGCCAGCAAAGTGTCTGTCGCTTGCTTCAATTCAACAGCAGGCGCATTTAGCTGAACCACCAATTGATCGGTAGTTTCCAATAAGAAATCAAAATACTGTAATGCTCGATCGCCACACAAAAAATAAACCCTCATGCCGCCTTTGTTTTTTTCAGTTGAAATGATTTTTAGTAACCCGATTTCTGCCGTACTTTTTGGATGTGTGCCTCCACAGGCATTCAAATCAATCCCCTCAATTTCAACTAAGCGAATGTCCCCTTCTACTGCAGGTGGCTTTCTCAAATTTAATGTTTGAGCTTTTTCCGAACTTACCCAATTCGTAGAAATTGGAAGAGCTTGACCAATAAGTTCGTTAGCTCTTTTTTCAATATCAAGAAGTTGCTCTTTTGTTGCTGTATCCAAATCCAAATCGATTGTCACGCGTTCTTTTCCTAAGTGAAAACTTTGTGTTTTTAAGCCTAGCGTATCTTCAAACAAAGCGCTCAACAAATGTTGACCTGCATGCTGTTGCATATGATCCCGTCTTCTTTGTCTATCCAATTGAGCAGAAAAACGTTCTTTTGGTACCTCCATATCGGTATAATGACGAATTTCACCATTGTTCGATTGTACATCCAACACTTTTGCGGGCCCTATCTCGCCTGTATCTGCAGGCTGGCCGCCTCCTTCTGGATAAAAAAAACTTTGATCTAAAATAGCATAATAGCCAGTTTCGTCTTTTCCATTATCGATTACTTGAACTACTGCTGAAGAAATCTCTGAATCTTGATAATACAATTTCGTTGTCATATCGAACCTTCTTTCTTAACTTAATACAGTTACTTTCATACTATTGTTTACTAAATTTCTTTTAGTGGAATTACAGGAGTAAATAGACTTACAGGAGGACAGATGACATGCCTAAGTTCAATCGTTCCGTATTATTGTATAACGGCAATGCAGGACAGTCTACGGTAGACTCTGTTCTGAGACTGGCCGTTCCACACATTGCGCAAGCATCACACTCGCTTGAAATTATTCAAACGGCTTCACCAGAAGAATTTGAAAATGCTTGTCAGACTGCTGCAACAGATGCAGACATTCTTTTTATCGCAGGCGGCGATGGCACTGTCCACTCCGCAGTGCGTGCATTAGCTGACATTTCTAATCCTGCGCCAATGGCCATATTGCCGAGTGGTACAGCCAACGACTTTGCCCGCACTTTGAATATACCGTTAGACTTAGATTTAGCAGCGACAGAACTGATCAACGGTGATATTAAAGAAATTGATACCGGAAAAATTAATGGGGGATCATTTCTGAATTTCGCAGGAATTGGGGTCATTACCGATGCCTCCTCCAATATTGATCCTACATTAAAAGAACGTTACGGAAAAATTAGTTACTTTATGAGTGCTCTGCAATCGATGCGACAAGCCACTCCCTTTTCAGTCGAGTTGAAAATTGATGGCATTAGTTATACAGAAGAAGGTGTACTCGTCTTAGTCATGAACGGAAAGTCGATTGGTACACACAATTTCCCAATGGCAACTATTGATCCCACAGATGGCTTGCTCGATTTATTTGTTATTCAAACTTCCTCTTTATCAGCGATTCGTGAATGGTTTTCACTTGCTCAACCAGAAGTTGTGACAGAAGAGTTGGAACATATTACGCATTACCAAGGTCAATCCATTTCCATTACCACCGAAGAAAAGTTGGACGTTGATACAGATGGCGAAATTTATTTGAAAACACCGCTCAATATCGAAGTTCAACCTGGAAGCTTAAAGATGTTAGTCCCCAAACAACTTGAAGATATCATTTGAACAAAAAAGGGCGGCTCCTAAAGGAAGCCCCCTTTTCAATTAATATATTTCGTCAATTCTTTTATTTTTGAAAAGCTGAGCGATGAATGGTTTCTTTAATTTCGACACCACGCTTCGCCATTTCAGCGATATATTCTTCCCCCGGAACAATCATTTCGGGAGGATAGGCACCACGCTTATTAATGATTCCATTCCCGATCATTTGCGCTACTACAGAAATGGTATAAGCTGTTGCACGTGCCATCGCTGTAACCCCTGTTTCTTGGTCTTTTACCGTTACCATATTGTATTCATACGTAACTTCTTCTCCAGCCTTAACACCTGACACCGTCACTCGTAAAACGACAGCGTCTTGTTTGTCTCCTAGTTCTGTTATCGGCTCCAGTACAGCTTTTAAGACTGCCCGAAGATTGACTTCACGGTTATCAATCGTGACTGTTTTTGTTCGATCCGTTAGCCCCAACTCTACCAATAATTTAAATTTCTCCGCGTGCCCTTTATAGCGCAACGTTTTATATTCCAATGAATTAACATCGCTAAACGTCTCCGTTAAAGTGGATGTCCCTCCTGAAGTATGGAAAGCTTCTAATTCGCCAAAACCTTCAAACTGCACATGTTCAACTTCAGATAAAGATTCAACTTCGAGTAACTTCCCATCACGAATAACGTGCGACTTATCGGTGTAATGATCAAACACTCCTTCTAACGAAAAGACATGATTGTATTCTAATGGAGGTTCAGGATGAACTGGAATGCCCCCAACAAACAAGCGAATACCTGACACTTGGTCAAGTTTACTTGCACCATATCCAGTCAAAATGTTAATCATTCCGGGAGCAACACCTAAATCGGGGATGAGTGTCACACCTTTTTTCTGCGCTTCTTCGTGCATTTCAAGTACTGCATCTGTAGCGCCACCTATGTGGCCACCTAAATCGACCGAATGCACGCCACATGAAAGTGCAGTAGCCGCCACTTTTTCATTAAATGTATAAAATAATGCATTAATAACAATATCTCCTTTAGAAATTGCCGCCACCAATTCCTCATCATTACTAGCGTCCAACTCTAATACTTCTAATTTGCTATTGCCAAGTTTTTCTTTGAAAAGCAGCGCTTGATCTTTATTGCGATCGGCTAAATAAACCTTTTTCACAGCTTCATTAGAAACCAAATCTCTAGCCGCTTGTTTCCCCATTAAGCCTGCCCCTAATACGACAACTTTCATCTCCCCATCCCCTTTCTTTTATGCTTCGTTATCAATTTGCGCGCGCTGCAATTTTCCACTGTAATCAACATAAACACTCTTCCATTCAGTAAATACATCTAATGCCGCCACTCCTGAATCACGGTGACCGTTACCGGTACCTTTTGTGCCACCAAACGGCAAATGAATTTCTGCACCTGTTGTACCGGCATTAATATAGACAATCCCTGTGTCTAAATCGCGTTGCGCTTTAAATGCCCGGTTTACATCTGCTGTATAAATTGAACTGGATAATCCGTAAATCACGCCATTATTCACCTCAATCGCCTCATCTAAACTTGCTACTTCAATAATGGAAACGACTGGACCAAAAATCTCTTCCTGCGCTATGCGCATATCTGGTGTTACATCTGTGAACAGTGTCGGAGCGTAATAGTTTCCTTTATCGTATATACCACCTGTCAATATTTCTCCACCTACCAGCAGCGTCGCTCCTTCTTGCTGACCGATTTCAATATAAGAATGAATTTTTTCAATCGCTTTTCGATTGATGACTGGACCAATTTTAATGTTTTCATCGGTGCCATCTCCAATTGTCAGTAATTCCATTTTTGATAATAATCGTTTTTGAAGCTCTTCTTTAACGTCTTTATGCACAATGACTCGGCTGCAAGCTGTACAGCGTTGACCTGCTGTCCCAAATGCACTCCAAAGAATTCCTTCTACAGCTAAATCCAAATCAGCATCTTCCATAACGATCACGGCATTTTTGCCGCCCATTTCAAGTGACACTTTTTTCAAATTACGACCGCCTGCTTCTGCTACTTTGCGACCGGTTTCTGTCGATCCAGTAAACGAAATCACTCGCACGTCTTTGTGTTCTAGAAGTGCAGTTCCAACTTCTGAACCGGCTCCAAACACAATATTAGCTACACCTTCAGGGAGGCCTACTTCTTCAAAGATTTTCGCCATTTCATAGGCCATCATGGGTGTTTCCGTTGCAGGCTTCCAAATAAATGTATTCCCCCCCACAATGGCAGGGAATGATTTCCAGGTCGCAATTGCTACCGGGAAATTCCATGGGGTGATTAATCCCACTACCCCAATAGGGGAGCGAATACTCATAGCAAACTTGTCTCCCAATTCTGATGGAGTCGTTTCCCCAAACATCCGTCTTCCTTCACCAGCCATATAATAAGCCATGTCGATTCCTTCTTGAACTTCTCCACGACCTTCTTCGATAACTTTGCCCATTTCTTTCGTTAGCACTTGAGCCAATTGTTCTTTACGCTCTTTCATTAAGCGACCTATTTCATATAAATAATCTGCCCGTTTAGGCGCCGGTACTTTGGCCCATTTTTTCTGTGCGATTACTGCAGCTTTCACAGCCGAATCAACATCTTGCGCTGTAGACATTCGGACCTGTGCTAACTCTTCTCCATTAGCAGGATTCAAAACAGGTCTAAATTCCGCCTGTTCTGTTTGTTGCCATTTGCCATTCACAAAATTTGTTAATTTCATCGTCATTGCCCCTTTCATTTACCAGCTTTTGATAGCGCTTTCAACTTCATTATTTCATAGTTTTCTAGAAAATAGTAGGAGATATCTGAAATTTCTGTTTTTTACTAGTGTGACACTTTGTTTTTATAGAAAAATAACTTTTTTAAACTGATTTACAAATTTAAAATAAGACAAAAACAATACATTTTGACATCTTTTTTATTAAACTATTGACACTAACGGTGCGTTATAGTGTATTTTAAAGAGAGAGGTGATTAGATTGTACAAAGTACAAGAAGTAGCAAAAATAGCGGGCGTCAGTGTTCGGACTCTCCACCACTATGACAGCATTGGTTTATTAAAACCTTCAAATATTGGAACTAACCGATATCGTTATTACAACGGAGAAGACTTGAAATTGCTTCAACAAATTTTATTCCTGAAAGAATTGAATTTCTCATTAAAGAAAATTCAAGAACTAGTAGCGGATGGCTTTAATCGTGAATATGCATTATCGCAGCATATTGACTTATTGGAACAAAAAAAGCAGCGCATTGAGAAGTTGATCCAAAATGCTGAGCGCACTCAGCAAGAGTTACAAGGCTTGGAAAGTTTGACTGACCAAGAACGTTTTTCAGCTTTCGCCAGTAGTAAAGCTGAAGATTTGATGGAGAAGTATCAAAAACCTGCCGCAAATTCTATTACAGAATCGTTTGAAACTCATGAAGAACATTCCTTTGCAGATGTTGAAACTCATGAAGAATCAGCCGTCGCAGTTGCTGTTGCCCCCGTTGAAACAGCTGTACCTGAAGAGGCGGTATCCGCAACAAGCGAACCAGTGATTGAAAAAGAAGAGGAAGATTTAGAAGAAATCAATCGTGAAGGAAACCGCATTTACAATACGGTCGCCAGCTTGATGCATTTGCCTCCGCAGACTGAAGCAGTTCAAAAAGAAATGAAAGCTTATTATACATTGTTAAATCGTTTTTACGAATGTTCACCAAAAATGTTTCGCGGTCTAGGTGATTTGTATGCATCAGACAGCCGCTTTGCAAGCAATATCGATCAGCATGGTCACGGTTTAGCTAAATACTTGAAAGACGCCATGTACGTCTATGCAGAAGGTTTACAGGATGCTTGAACTGATTGGACCGTGCAGTAATTGTGGTAAAGACGTTTATTGCCGTGATGGTTTTTTAGAGGGAGTTTATATGGACGGTGAACTAGTCTGTTTTGAGTGCCAGGAAGAGATTGAAAAATAAGTAAAAAAAGGTGTTGGAAGAAATCTCTTCCAACACCTTTTTCATCTTATACTTCCGTTGTTTCTTTTAGTGCATCGAGACGCGACTGTACTTGCTCTCCCGTTAAACCGTGTTCAAATGCATAACGGTTACGTGGATGTTCACGACACTCGTCCGAACATGAACGCATGTATTTATGCTCATTTTCTTCAGATGTTAAGATTTTCGCATTACAGTCAGGGTTTGCGCAGTTTACATAACGTTCACAAGGTTCGCCTGTAAAATGATCTTTTCCAACAACGACGTGCTCTACTTGGTTTACTGGTACGGCAATACGCTCATCAAAAACGTATAATTGGCCATCCCATAGTTCGCCTTTCACTTCAGGATCTTTCCCGTAAGTCACGATCCCTCCGTGAAGTTGTGAAACATCTTCAAATCCTTCTTTTTTCAACCAACCTGAGAATTTTTCACAGCGGATTCCGCCTGTGCAATACGTCAAAATCTTCTTACCTTCAAATTGTTCTTTGTTTTCACGAATCCATTCTGGAAGATCGCGGAAGTTTTCAATATCAGGACGAACTGCATTACGGAAATGGCCAAGATCATATTCGTAATCGTTTCGCGCATCCAATACGATTGTATCTTGCTCTTGCATTTGTTTATAAAATTCTTTTGGTTCTAAATAAGTACCTGTTAGTTCGTTTGGATTGATATCGTCTTCAAGTCCAAGGTGAACAATTTCCTTTTTCGCACGAACGTGCATTTTTTTAAACGCATGTCCTTCAGCAGCATCTATTTTAAAAGCGATGTCTGAGAACCGCGAATCGTTTTTCAGCATTTCCATATAAGCTTCTGTTTGTTCGATTGTGCCTGAACATGTACCGTTGATGCCTTCTTCTGAAACAAGGATTCGGCCTTTCAACTCTAACTTTTTGCATGCTGCTAAATGTTCAACTGCAAAAGCTTCTGGATCTTCAATCGGTGTATATAGATAGTAAAGTAAAACATTGTGTGTATGATTTTGCATGAATCATACCTCCTATTTTCTCTATTTGGTTCTGTTACAAAAAAGCAGTAAAAACCTCAATCATTTTATAACAAATAGCTGCAAACTTCAACTCCTGCAAGATATGCATGCTATACAGGAATGCTCTTCAGCATATAAAAGAACAGCTAGACAACTGCTGCTCTTTGGTCTCTATTTAACAAACTCTGTTTTTCACTGATTTGTTTTCAAAACATGCTTTAATAGCTTCTGCATTTAACGCCATCATTTCAAGACGCGTTTGGACAGTAGCACTGCCGATATGCGGCAATACCGTAACATTGGGTAATGTCAGTAGTGGATGGTCTGTTGGCACCGGTTCTTGTTCAAACACATCCAAACCTGCACCCCAAATTTGTTTTTCTTTTAACGCTTCATATAAAGCCATTTCATCAACGATACCACCTCTAGCTACGTTGATTAAACAAGCACTCTCTTTCATCATTGCCAATTCTTTTGCACCAATCATGCCTTTTGTTTCTGGCGTTAACGGCGTTAAAATCACAACGTAATCGGAGATTTTCAACAGTTCCTCAAATTCGGCATAACGAACGTCTTCTAAATTTCTCCGTGTCCGATTATGATATAAAATGTCCATCCCGAATCCTTTGGCACGCTGAGCCACAGCTTCACCAATGCGGCCCATCCCAATAATCCCGAGGGTAGCACCGCCTACATTTTGTCCAGTCATTCCCATCGGCGTCCATGACCGCCATTCTCCTGAGCGAACTGTTTTTTCTGCCTCTATTACTCTTCGAGCAGTGGCCAACAATAACGCAAAGGTCAAATCTGCTGTTGATTCGGTTAACACATCTGGTGTATTTGTCACCGTGACACCATGTTTATGTGCAGCTTCTAAGTCGATATTATTGTAGCCAACAGCTAAATTACTAACAATTTTCAAGTTGGGAGCAGCTTCAAAAACCTCGCTATCCACTCGATCAGACAACATCGTCCATAGCGCATGCGCCTCTTTTGCTTCTTCAAGCAATTTCTCACGCGGAGCAGGTGTATTTTCTTCCGGCCACATTCGAACTTCATATTGTTCTTTTAATTCGGCTACTGCTTGGTCTGGCAACTTTTGCGTAATGAATACAATTGGCTTCATAACCATCCTCCGTCCCTTATTGTTACACAATTATAACAATTAAAAAAACTCCCGGCAATTGCCAGCAGTTTTCTAGTTTTGTTTAGTCTTTTTTTCTAATATAATACCAAACAGCTGCTATGACACCTAATGCAATCAAGACATAAACTACATTCGAATAAAGCGATAATAGGCGCATTATTTGTTGACGATTTTCTCCAACCGCTTCGCCTACAAACACCAAGATCGTGTTCCACAGCAAAGTGCCAAGTGTACTAAAAACAAGAAACAGCCATACTTTCATATTCGACATTCCCGCAGGAAGTGAAATCAAACTACGGACTAACGGAACTAATCGTCCGAAAAACACGGTCCAAACGCCAAAACGGTCAAACCAGCTATCAACCCTATATATATCTTCTTTTTTCACGCGTAGCCAATTGCCATACTTGTCGACGATTTTTTCAAGACGCTCTACATCTAAGAGCAATCCGACACCATATAACATTATCGCGCCACTAACAGAACCCGCAGTTGAAGCCGCTATTACTCCAGGTATGGTCATGGTCGTAGTCGTTGTCATAAATCCGCCGACCGTCAAAACAACTTCTGATGGAATCGGCGGAAAAATGTTTTCTAACAAAATAAGAAGAAAGATGCCAAAATAGCCGTAATCGGACATAACCGATGTAATCCAGTCTTCCATCAAAACACTCCTTTTTAAGAAGTTGATCGAAATTTCATTGTTACCGACCAGAGCTCTGAACGACTCCCAATACGTAACGGTGGCCCCCAAAAGCCAAATCCAGAAGAAACAAGAAAATGCGTGCCTCTTATTAAACGATACCCATAATCGAGTTCAAAAATTCGCTTTGTTAACAAATGATTTGGCCACATCTGGCCTTTATGTGTATGACCGGATAGATGAAGGTCCGCTCCCAATTCGCTTGGCGTCTTTAAATCTCCAGGAGTATGGTCCATCACAATCCATGGCAATTTATTTTCTTCTGGTTTTAACTCCGCTAACGATAGTCGTTTACTATTTGTACGGTCTTCACGCCCTGTTAAATAAAAACGATCTGCAACCAATATTGTTTCGTCTTTTAATACTTTCACACCCGAATTTTTCATTAATTTCACCAATAACGGAATTTTTTTGCCATAATACTCATGGTTTCCTAAAACACCATACATACCAAGAGACGGTTTTAGTTGTTCCATCACTTCAGACATGCCATAACGCGCATACCATACCGGGTCATCATCCACCAAATCACCTGCTAACAGGACAATATCTGGATTGAGCGCATTAGTCTTATCAACAAAACGCTGTAAGTGCCGTTTTCCTGATAAAAATCCTAAGTGAAAATCCGAACCAACCACTAGATGAAGTGGTTCAGTATTTTCTCCTTCTACTGTGAGTTCTAACTCACGGACAACTGGACTGTATGCAAAATAAGTACCTATAACGAATAATACTAGTAAAATGAGAGCTGTTCCCAAACCTATAAAAAACACATCATTTTTTACTTCTATAAGCAATACAAGGACATTCGCCAAAGGAATCAACAAAATGGCATACTGTAAAAATGCAAACCAATAAGAACCGAGCACCGTAAATCCGAGCCATTGATGTCCGATTCTGCCGATAACATAGCTATATGCAATCACAAACCATAAAGATGCAAATAACCAAGGATTCATATTTCCTATAAAACTTGCGAACCAAATGTATGTAGCCCAACCCAAATAAGCACTAATTGCTGTATAGATAAATAAAGCACCGCTAATGCTAGCAATTATTTTCATAAAAACGCCTCTTTCTCTTTTCTAAAATGAATCTATAAACGAAAGATGCATTTTTAATGTGGTAAAAATTAGTATAGCATTCCCTCTCGTTTCCCTCGCAACTTTCTACTCGCAATTTCCCATAAACTATACAAAGTGATTTATTAACTATTTCTCAGCACATTCTTTTACTAATAAAGATCAAAAAAATGCCGAACAGTATCTAGACTGTTCAGCATTTTTAAATTATGCGTTTAGTTTTCGTAACTCAACACGGCGAATTTTACCCGAAGCCGTTTTTGGCAGTTCTTCTAGAAATTCAATGACCCGTGGATACTTATAAGGGGCAGTGATTTCTTTTACATGGTCTTGTAATTGCTTAATTAAAGTATCTTTATCAGAAAAATCTTGAGCATTACGCAACACAACATATGCTTTGACGATATTGCCACGAATTTCATCAGGTGCAGCAACAACAGCACATTCCTGAATTGCTTCATGCTTCATCAATGCATCTTCAACTTCAAATGGTCCAATGGTATATCCTGAACTGATGATAATATCATCGCTTCTTCCTTCAAACCAGAAGTAGCCATCGTCATCGCGCGATGCTTGGTCTCCTGTTAAATACCAATCTCCCCGGAACGCAGCTTTAGTTCTTTCAGGATCACGATAATATTCACGGAATAGCGCTGGGCAATCACGATGAACAGCAATATCTCCTACTTCGCCTACCCCTGTCGGATAACCTTCATCGTTGATAATATCAACAGGATTACCTGGTGTGGGTTTACCCATCGACCCTGCTTTTACTTCCATGTCTTGTAAAGTTCCAACAAGTAAGGTGTTTTCTGTTTGTCCATAGCCATCCCGAACATTTAAATTAAATGCTTGTTGGAACGCTTCAATAACTTGTCGGTTTAAAGGCTCTCCAGCAGAAACTGCAGATCTTAACTCTGGCAATTTATAAGAATTGAGATTTTCAACTTTCGCCATAATCCGGTATTCTGTTGGTGTACAGCAAAGAACATTGATTTTCTCATCTTTCAACAAGTCTAAGTACTTTAACGCATCAAATGGTCCGTTGTAAACAAAAGCTGTAGCGCCTAATGTAATAGAGGATAAGAATGGACTCCAAATCCACTTTTGCCAACCCGGAGCTGCCGTTGCCCAAACCATATCGCCGCTTTTTACACCTAGCCACTCTGTGGCAGCTGTCCGGACATGGGCATAACCCCAACCGTGAACATGAACTACGCCTTTTGGGTTGCCCGTTGTCCCGGATGTATAAGACAAGAATGCCATGTCTTCACGACTTGTGTCGACAGCATCGAAATCAACAGATTCCTTTTCTGCTAACTCCTCAAAAGATTGCCAGCCTTCTTCTTTGCCACCGATTATCAATTTATTGTTTAATGCTTCAAGTTCTTCATCAATAGAGTTGGTCTCAGCAGTCGTTTTATAATGAGCCACAATTCCCTTTGCTCCAGAATGGTGCATGCGGTAAACTAAATCTTTTTTGCGAAGCATTTCAGAACATGGAATCGCTACAATCCCCGCCCGTAAGCAAGCCAAATACGTCATATAGGCTTCCGGTATACGCGGAAGAATGATTAGCATGCGATCTCCTTTTTTAATCCCTAGTTTTAGCAAAGCTTGAGCGTATTGATTCATTTTACCGATGAGCTCTTTATACGAAAGGTCTTCCCGATTGCCTTCGCTATCTAACCATCTAATAGCCAAACGCTCGGTATCTTCTTTGTATTTTTCCAATTCCAAAGTAATATTGTATTGTTCCGGTGCAATTAAATCGTTGAATTCCATAAAATAGCCTCCATTCTAATTTTTCACGCTGGCGGTAAGATTAAATAGTAGACACTCGCTAAAAATGCAAAGGCCGCCAATGCTGCTAAATAAGCTTTAGCTGATGTGAAATTTTGAGTCGTTTTAATAATTTTCACAGACACGAGATACATCCAAATAATCCCTATTGTTAGTAACATATAAACTACTGGATGACCATTTCCTGCTTCTACTAAATAAGGAGCCCCAAGAAGACCCGGTAGTAAAGCGACGGGGGCCGATTGGTTAATGTCCCGTAATAGCCCTTTTCCACCAAAAGCTTTTGATCCTGCCCATAATAGCAGCGCCAAACCTATTTTCGTGATAAAAGCCATCAACAATCCAAACAAAAGAAAAATTGACGGTACGATAATGTTTTGTAATATAGGTGAATCGAAACTTGCTATGTATGAGGCATTTGACGCGATTGAAATCGCGCCATAGCCCAAACCAACAATGAACAACAATAGATTGCTTACCCATTGTGTTTTCGGTAATGCTAAAAATGACCGAAAAGATGAATCATTTAATGTAACCATTTTCCCGACCATTCTACTCACCTTCTCTTTCATCTACTACATTCCCCACGGCATTAATGCCCATATTGCGATAACGGCTGAAACCACTACTGTTACTCCAGCACCAACCGTACTGTTATAACGATACGATTTAATATCTTTCCAACCGTGAATGCGTTCAATCAACTCGATATCGGATTGTTTTGTTAGTTTTCCTTGTAACCCTGGCATACGGTTTGTAACATAAGAAACTAAAATTAATAAAATAAAACTGATTGGTACAGCAAGCATGGCACCTGATAATCCCATACCGTCTGTTACCCCATGACCAGTCAAGACGATACTTGGGAAAACAAATGGTGACACGATGATATAAACTGCTCCACCAACGACCGATGCGGCAATAGCTCCAAATTTATTGGCTTCTTTCCACCAAACTCCAACAATAATTAGCGGAGCATTTGTAACTCCCGCTAATCCAAATGCCCATAAGATACTCACTACTAAAAAGGCTGGTGGTTCGATTGCTAGCAAAATACTAACCAAGCCACCTGCAAAAATCGCAATAAAGCCAATTCGTAGACTTAGGCGTTGAGGAATATTAGGCTTTAACGTAGCGATAATATCTTGTGAGATCAAGGCACCAATCGCTAGCAAGTTACCACTTAATGTAGAAAGACCTGCTGAAATGGCTCCTGCAATTACTAGTGCTGTTACCCATTCCGGGTTATAAACCAAGTTTAAGATAATCGTTAATTTATCGGCATCGCCTTCTGAAATGACTAACCCTTCAGTAGTTGTAGCAAAGACGCCTACAAAGCCCATTGCATACGTTGCCGAGAACACCAATCCAAGGATAAAGGCGAACCAGACCATCGCAGAACGCGCACTTTTCAAACTAGATGCAGTGTAAACACGCATCGCTAAGTGGGGTAATCCTAAAGCTCCAATGGTTAAAGCTGGAATAATAGAGAAATACCATTTAGGTGAAAATTGATAATCAAAGAAAGTAGGTAAAGAATCTAACATTGCTGGAACCATGTCCGCATAAAATAGTGGCGGGAAATACCATCCGGATGCTCCAATTGCTTTCATAATGGCGCCAAGCGGGATGATAAACATTAACGCGATAATAACCATTTGAATCGCAGCATTGTTTGTTGCGCCAGCCATACCACCAATTGTGATATATCCCACGATAAGTAGCCCAAAAACAAAAAGTCCAGTTAAATAAGGAATTCCCAGTAAAGTTTCAAATGTAATCGCGATTCCAATCATTTGTCCTAACGCATACATAACAGAAACTAAAATCATGAAGAGCGCCGCGATAATAGAAGCTGTCACGCCGTACCGATCACGGATAAAATGGGTCGGTGAGAAAGCACCCATTCGACGAAGGCTAGTTCCATAAATAATCGTGATTAACGGAATCGCCAAAATCAATTGAATCCATAGCATGATAAAAGGCACCTGTAACTTAAGAATTAGTGCTGTAATCCCAAGAAATGTGGCCAAACTCATGTAAGTCGATGCCATCGCTAAGCCATTGGTAAAAGCTCCAACGTTCCCGCCGCCTATGTATAGATCTTTAGCTGACGCACTTTTCCGGTTGGATATGAATCCGACGATATAAAACAATAAAAATGTTGCCCCTACAACTGCTAAACCAAGAATCGGGTTGGATAATTGCCAGTTTTGTGCTTCCATCATCTACACATCCTTTACTTCGCCGGAAACTTCAAGCGCATCGTTCTCGTTATCGATTTCATCATCAATACGGTTGCCAATTTTCCCTGCCACGATGGTTAAAATGAAAACACCAAACCACCCCATTAAAATAGGCACAATATACATGACTGGAAAACCAAATAGCATAGCATCGACAGGAAATACCGAGAATATTAATCCTACATTACCGACTACTATAAAGGCCGCTGTCATCCAAATCGTAAACTGAACTTCTTTTTTATACGCTTTCATCTTATTCCCCATTTCAATTAATTTCTCATTTCCTTACTACCCAACTGAGCGTTCGCTCAGTTTTCAAAAGCACTGTCCCCCTTTTTTTACTATTTATTGAATAACTATATTAATTGTAACCGTTCTCACAAAATCAAGTCAACTGAATTTTTTAATTATTTAAACTACTATATCAGGAGCATTTATACACTAAATATGCCTATTTTCCCTTTTTGGCTATATAACGCTCTTTACTAACGAGATATAAATTACGTATTTTATTTTAAATCACCTAATTTATTCTTTATTTTAATATAATATTATTCCAAATTTTCATTCGTTTTCAAACTGTTATATAACAATCATTCGTTTTCTATCCAACAAAAAACCCTTTAAGCGAGGATCCACTTAAAGGGCAAGAAAATAAACTTAAAGGTCAGGTTTATCGTTTTCTTTTTCCATTTTTGTTTCAAACTTTTCAAGTTGACGCTTCGCAAAGTCACGTCCACCTATACCGAAGGAAATTGCAAATGCTACTGCAAGTCCAGCGATAATGAATAGGAAGGCTAGGTTAACAATGTTTGTTGCAAAGTTCAACTGGTCAAGTGTCATGAATACAGCAATGATGATAATTACGTATTTCACGACAGCTCCCATAAGTCGATTACCAGAAGCTTGTTGAACGTAGTTTCCAAGCAAGCTACCACCAATCAACCCTAATCCTAGAATAATTAATGAACTAATGAGCAGTGGCAAGTATGCAATTACTGCTTCACCAATTCCATTTAATACGTCTAGTTGCAGTACGTTCATCGCTTCTACTGTAAAGAAGATGATGATAATCGCTTGTACGACTTTTCCGATGATGTTGGCAATATCAAAACTTGGTGTTTTTGTTTTATCCGTATTCAAATATGTTGAGAAGCGGTTAATTCCTGTTCCATTTAAGAGGCTAATCAACAAATCTCCAACGAATTTAGCGATCAAGACACCTACTAGAATTAAGATAATCGCTACAAAGATATTTGGAATCATGTTCAGAACTTGATTGAGCATGTTTACAATTGGTTCAGAAATAGAGCGGATATTCAATGTTTCTAACGCGATGGTCAAGATTGGAATTAAGACAATAACAAATACGATATTAGCTAGAACGTTTGCTAATGTCGCCTTGTCACCAGCGTCCATTCTTGTAGTCCCTGTTGTGCCGGCAGGTTTGTTAGTAAATTTATTAAACCACTTATCAATGTTGATAGCTGTTAAAAGGCTAAACACCAGATTTTTCACAAACTTAGCAACAAAGTAACCAATCACTAGGATAATAATAGCCATGAAGAGGTTTGGCAAGAATGCCAATAGCTTATCCATCATGTTTGAAATTGGCTGTGCTACATTGTTCATATCCAATGCTTGCAAAACGCTCGGAATAAACAAAATGAAGATTAGGTAATAAAGAATTTTCCCTATAGAATCCAGTATGCTGTCTGCGTCTTCTTTTGTTTTCGCCATATGTCCTTTGACCATGGCCCGATCTGCACCTGCTTTTTTCAAACCTTTAGTGAAAATAGCCCGTACAACCGTTGCTACAATCCATGCGACAAGTAATAATAATAATGCCCCTAAAACGTTTGGAATGTAGTCGATAATCGTGTTTCCAACTCCTCTAAAAGAGTTGCCAATATCATTCATAAACTCGTCCTCCTTTTGTTTTTGTACACATTCTATTATTATTATCCCCTTCCTTATATGAAACTAAACTCCCCCTAACTAAATTGCATATAATTAGTTGAAAAATCAGATAAAAAAATGTATTGTCTCTCTGCTTAATTTTCTACTAAAGAAAATAGAATACTAATGGTTTGAGATAGCTGTCTCCTTCTATTATAATAAAAGAAAAGAGGAGGCGATCCTATGTATATGACAGTCCAGGAAACTGCTGCCTTTTTGTCTATGCCTGAAGAACAAGTCAATCGTTACGTATTAGAAGGTCGTATTCGCGCAGTTCATGACGGAGAGCAATACATGATCAACACTTCTCAATTCGGTACGCACTTTCAGCAGTTGGAACAGGCTAAGTTAGCGTTAGAAGAATGGCGCGCTACCCCGATTCCAGATGATGTGGATATTAAAGATGAAGACTAACCAATAAAAGCATCTAGGACTAACTAGTCCTAGATGCTTTTATATGACATGTTTCTATAGTCGCTTCTACAAAATTTGTTTACCGAATAAGCTCCGGCACTAAAAGGCTTTTTAACTTTTCTTCTATAAAGCCTCCCCATTTTTCGAACTCTACTAAAAATCCGTCATGACCAAAATCCGTTTCAATGATTTCCCAAGCTGCATTTGTTTGCTTTTCAAGCCACGGAACCATCTGTTCATGTGGATAAAGTAAATCATAGGTAAACGATAACGAATAGACTGGAACTTCTAAAACAGCATCTTTAATATCATGTGTATTCATCGCTTTTAACAACACCAGATAACTATTCGCATCAAAACGACCTGCTAATTTTTCCCCTTGATAGTTTAAGTAGGACTGTACATGAAATTCACTATCATTCCCACTTCGCCCAAAGCGCTGATTGAACATTTTAGCGCTTCGGTAAGTGACCATGCCGGCCATTCTTGCTATTTCAAACCCTTTTAGCAAACCAGTCTCTTCGTAGTTCCCACCATTAAAATCTTTATCATTTTCGATAGCTATTATCCCAATATGGTTAAATGCTACTCCATAATCACTATAATATGGCGTAACAGCCAATGGGAAAATTGCTCCGATAAATTCGGGGTAAGTTCTTCCCCACTCTAAGGTTTTCATGCCTCCAAGTGATCCCCCAATTACTGCGGCCAATTTCTTGATCCCAAGCTTTTTTAACGCCAAATATTCTGCCCGTACCATGTCACGTATCGTTAGTGTTGGGAAATCAGCTTTGTAAGGTACTCCACTTATAGGATTTACTGATAAAGGTCCGGTTGATCCATGGCAACCGCCCAATACATTAAATGTAATTACTTGGAAAGCAGTCGTATCCACTGACATCCCTGGACCAATTAATCCTGCCCACCATCCTGGATGTTGCGCTGTGCCAACTGCACGTTGATCGCCAGTTAGCGCATGACAAATCAGAATTACGGGGGCATTTTCATCTCCGAGACGTTCATATGCAAGTTCTACATTGTCTAGCGTCTTAGTTGAGTCCAAGGTTAATGAGCCAATGGATACTGTTTTCATGCTGATTCCTCCTTATACATTTTCCAACACGGTGACTTGAATTGCTTGTTCTAAGTCAGCAATTAAATCTTCTGCATTTTCTAATCCTACAGATAGTCGGATTAACTCTTCTGTTACACCTGATGATTTTAGTTCTTCGCTGTTTAATTGTTGATGAGTAGTAGACGCAGGGTGAATAATAAGTGATTTTGCATCGCCAACATTAGCAACATGAGACCAAAGCTTAATGCTATCAATTACTTTTCTTCCAGCTTCTCTTCCCCCTTTAATACCAAAGTTGACGATCGATCCGTAACCATCATTTTTCAAGTATTTCTTCGCAATTTTGTGAGAAGGATGGTCTTCAAACCCTAAGTAATTAACCCATTCAATTTGCGGATGTTGTTTTAAGTATTCTGCGATAATTTGAGCATTGCTATTGTGTTTTGGAATACGCAAATGCAAAGTTTCTAACCCTTGCAACAAAGCATGTGCACTATCAGGACTTAATGATGGACCAAAGTCACGCAGTAATTGAACGCGTAATTTTGTGGCAAAAGCTGCCTCTGGTACATCAATGCCGTAACGTAGCCCATGGTAAGTTTCATCTGGTTCTGTGTAGTTCGGGAAACGTGGATTGTCCCAATTGAATTTTCCAGCATCTACTGCTACTCCACCAATTGTTGTGCCATGTCCGCCAATCCATTTTGTTGCCGAATGAATGACAACATCTGCACCAAACTCAATTGGATTACTGCCATATGGAGAAGCAAATGTATTATCAATCAATAACGGTAATCCGTGTTCATGGGCAATGTTTGCTACTTTTTCTACATCAAAGACATTCAAACTTGGATTGCCGATAATTTCCCCAAAAATGACTTTTGTTTTGTCTGTAATTGCGGCTTTAAAATTCTCCGGGTTTGTCGCATCTACAAACTTCGTTGTAATGCCGTAACGCGGCAATGTATTAGCAAACAAATTATATGTTCCCCCATAAAGACTGCTATCCGCTATGATTTCATCTCCAGCTTCTGCAATGTTCAAAATAGAAAAAGCAATTGCTGCCATTCCAGAAGAAAGCGCAACAGCTGCCGTGCCACCTTCTAATAGCGCAACTCGCTGTTCAAATACATCAACTGTTGGATTCATAATACGCGAATAAATATTCCCAACATCTTTCAAACCAAATAAATCTTGTGCATGCTGCGTATCTCTAAAAACATAAGAAGTCGTTTTATAAACCGGTACCCCTCTCGATCCTGTTGTTGGATCTACTTGTTGCCCACCGTGTAATAATAATGTTTCTGGTTTTAAGTTTGTCATTTTTTATTCCCCCTATTTTTTGTTTTGTTGCTTCGAAGAGGACGAAAAAAGCCCCCTTCGCTAAGAAGAGGGCCGCATATACGGAGTTTTCCTCCTCTTATCTGTCAGAACCTATAACTCCGGTTCTGTAGGAATTAGCACCTTTCCAGACAAAATCATCTGTTGGTTGCTGGGCATCACAGGGCCTATCCCTCCGCCACTCTTGATAAGAGTATTAAATTTAAATTTTATCTTGTTCTGAAGTATAGAAACTTTTTTTTCATTTGTCAACCCTATTAGTCAAAAAATTTTGAAACTTTCAGCTTTTTCAAACGTTATCTTTTAGTAGGAAGGAGGAAATGACTGTGTTTATTTGGATTGTGCTATTATTTATCGTTAGTTATGGAATTGGTTGTTGTCACGGCTCTTTAGCAGCACAACGGTTGTCGGGGGTTAACATCAAAACTTCTGGTGTAAAAAATGCCGGTGCCTCTAATGCTGCCATTGTTTTAGGTTGGAAATACGGATTACTCGTTGCTATTATTGATATTTTTAAGGGGTTTGCGGCAGTTGCAGGGCTAGCTTTCTTATTAAGTCTAGGTGATTTTTCTCCGGAACTCACATGGGCAATGCTGTTTATAGCAGGTGCCGGAGTTATTTTCGGTCATAATTTCCCGTTCTTTATGAAGTTTAACGGAGGAAAAGGAACTGCTTCTGTGATTGGGGTTATGCTAGCGCTTGATTGGAAACTTGGCTTACTAGGATTATTATTATTGATTGCTGTCTCACTCACAACAAACTACCTCGTTATAGGAGTACTTGTCCTTTATACAACGTTCTTTGTGATAGCATTGGTTCCCGCAAATGGATTTTGGCCCCTGCTGATTTCCATCTTACTTTTTGCAATGGCTATTTGGAAGCATCGTGAAAATATTATCCGAATAAAGAATGGTACCGAAACAAAAGTAGCTACAGTATTTAAAAAGAAATCTTCTACCCCAATTTAATTGGGAACATAAGCATATTTTAAAAGTAATAAAATAAAAAACTAATCTTCTTCTTGACTTTTTTGTTATTCCACCATAAAGTAGGAATCACGAATCGAATAGCATACATCACTTTCTTATCCAGAGAAACCGAGGGACAGGCCCTATGACGTTTCGGCAGCAGATTTGTTTAACCACAAAAACTGTGCCAACTCCTGCAAATGCACCCGTGCATTTGGAAGATGAGAATTAGATGGTTTCTACAGGAACCCTCTTTTTTCTTATGGTTTAAGAAAAAAGAGGGTTTTTTTGTCTAGTTTCTCAACGGATTGTGAGCATGAGCGATTTGAAACAATACAGCATGAGGAGGTCAAGTCAACATGATTCAATTCGAAGGCGTCGCCAAAACTTACCAATCAGGTAACCAGCAAATCCATGCATTAAATGGCATTGATTTAACTGTCGAAACTGGCGAAATCTACGGAGTGATCGGCTTTAGTGGAGCTGGTAAAAGCTCATTGATCCGTACAGTAAATTTGCTCGAACGCCCTTCTAAAGGACGCGTATTAGTTCATGGAAAAGATATTTCGACTTTGTCTGGCAAAGAAATTCGTACCATCCGAAAAGATATCGGTATGATTTTTCAACACTTCAACTTACTAAATTCTAAAACCGTTTATCACAACGTTGCGATGCCACTACTCTTAGCAAAGACACCTAAAGAAGATATTGAAAAACAAGTTAAAGACTTACTCGACTTTGTGGGGCTTGCAGACCAAGCACAAAAATATCCAGATCAATTGTCAGGTGGACAAAAGCAACGGATTGGTATTGCTCGCGCTTTAGCTACCAACCCTTCTGTATTATTATGCGATGAAGCAACGTCAGCACTTGATCCTCAAACGACTAAGTCAATTTTAGATTTACTTAAAAAAATCAACAAAGAATACAACATAACTATCTTGCTTATTACACATGAAATGGGCGTTATTCGAGAAATTTGCAACAAAGTAGCGGTCCTAGAAGACGGAAAAGTTATTGAGCAAGGGACAGTTTTCGAAGTTTTTTCAAACCCACAACAAGCTACAACAAAACGCTTTGTCCGCTCTGTTATGAACGATGAATTACCTGAATCCTTGTTAGCCCAAATTCATGATACCCATAGCGATCACGCAATTTACCGGTTGCAATTTACAGGGAATTCCGTCGGTACACCCGTTATGTCCCAGGTATCACGAGATTTTAATGTTAATTTAAATGTATTATTTGGAAATATTACCGAATTACAAGGAGTTCCCTACGGCAATTTAATTGTGGAATTTTCAGGTGAACTAAATAAGGTCGAACGTGCAATCACTTCTATTCGAGACAGCAATATTCACATAGAGGAGGTTACTCATTATGTCAGTTAACTACTACCAAATTTTAGAAGCTTTGTGGGAAACCATTTATATGACCGGCGCAGCATTCGGATTTTCTTTATTGATTGGCTTTCCACTCGGCATTCTTCTTGTGATTACAAGAAAAGGACATTTAATTGAAAACGAGTCGATTTCCAAAGTGCTAAACATCATCATTAATATTTTCCGCTCAGTTCCTTTTATCATTTTGATGGTTGCCATCATTCCATTAACACGCCTTATTGTTGGGACGTCTATCGGAACTGCAGCAGCCATTGTTCCTTTAGTTTTTTATGCTGGTCCTTATATTGCTCGATTAATCGAAAACTCGCTTCTTGAAGTCGACAAAGGCGTGATCGAAGCCGCTCAAGCAATGGGTGCATCACCCGTACAAATTATTTTTCGCTTCTTAATCCCTGAAGCTCTCAGCTCACTTGTTCTTGCATTAACAATAGCTGTAGTCGGGCTAATCGGTGCATCTGCTATGGCCGGAGCTATTGGCGGTGGTGGTCTTGGGGACTTAGCCATTACATACGGATATCAGAGATTCGATACCTTTATCATGTTTGTCACTGTAGCGATTCTTGTCGTACTCGTGCAAGGTGTTCAATCTTTCGGAAATATTCTATCAAGACGAGTAAGACGTAGTTAACACAAAGTAAACCCTAAAAAAAATCGGAGGAATTATTCATGAAAAAAATTATTGCAACAGCATTACTGACATTATCGGTATTAACCTTAGCGGCGTGCGGAGATGATAGTAGCGCAGAAGACACAACAAAAGTAACACTTGGCATAAGCGGTTCGGATACGACCATATGGGATTACATTGCTGAAAAAGCTGAAAAAGAAGGCATTGATTTAGAAATTCAAACATTTTCTGATTATGTAGCACCCAACTTAGCTCTTGCAGAAGGTGAATTGGATTTGAACGCTTTCCAAACAATTTCGTATTTTGATGAGTTTGTTGCCGAACACAATATTGATATCGTGCCAATTGGCTCCACAGTCATCGCACCAATGGGCTTGTATTCCGATAAATACGAATCTATCGAGGAACTTCCACAAGACTCACAAATCGCTGTCCCTAACGAAGCCACTAACATGGGCCGAGCACTTTTACTTCTGGATGAAGCTGGCTTAATTACACTTTCTGAAGATGCCGGTCTGACAGGAACCGCTGAAGACATTACCGAAAATCCGAAAAACCTTGAAATTGTGCCAATGGTATCCGGTCATACACCGCGCGCTATGCCCGATGTTGCAGCTTCGATTATTAATAATGGTGTTGCAGTAGACGCTGGATTGAATCCCACAGAAGACCCTATCGCTCGCGAAAGTGATACAGCAAAACCTTATATTAACTTGATTGCAGCAAATGCTGAAGATGCAGAAAACGAAGCTTATTTAAAAATCGTTGAATTGTACCAACAAGAAGACACGACTGAATTTATCATTGAACATACAAAAGGAGCTCAAATTCCAACGAACGTTACTGTAGAAGAATTAGTGGACTACCAATAACAAGCATGTAAGGAGGAAATTGAATGACGCTTATCGAAGAAGCAGCTCAGACCATCTCTCAGTCTATCGATTCAAAACGTTCGACATACATTAAAGCAAGTCATGAAATTCATGACCGACCTGAAATTGGCAACCAAGAATTTTTCGCCAGTACGTTATTAATCAGCTTGCTCGAAGAAGCTGGGTTTGCTGTGGAAAAAGGCGTTGCTGGACATGAAACTGCGTTTTTTGCTCGTAAGAAAAGTGAACTTTCTGGCCCCACTATCGCTTATCTCGCTGAATACGATGCACTTCCTGGAATTGGACATGCTTGTGGACACAATATAATTGGCACGACGAGCGTAGCCGCCGCGATTGCCTTGTCTGAAACTCTCGACGCTGTGGGTGGTGAAGTGGTGGTTCTTGGCACACCTGCCGAAGAAGGTGGACCAAATGGGAGTGCAAAAGGCAGTTTTGTCAAACACGGTTTACTTGAAGAAATTGATGCAGCGCTAATGCTCCATCCTTCTGGAAACTCAGCGATCACAGGTCCATCTCTTGCAGTGGATCCACTAGAATTTCACTTTTACGGTAAACCTGCTCATGCAGCCGGTTCTCCTGAAAAAGGCATTAATGCATTAGACGCTGTACTTCAACTGTTTAATAGCATTAAACGCATTGCGTCAGCAATTGCCGTCAGATGCGCGTGTTCATGGTATTATTACGCACGGTGGAGACGCCCCCAATATTATTCCAGAGTATGCGGCTGCGCGATTTTACATTCGCGGAGACTCATGGAAGAAAACGGCGGAAACCGCTCGTAAAGTTCGCGCAATTGCTGAAGGTGCAGCTTTAGCTACTGGTGCTACTGTGAAAATCGAACGATTTCAAAATGAAGTTCGGGATTTAGTGTTAACTTCTCCTTTGGACGATGTAATCCGCAGCGAACTCGAAGCGCAAGGTGAAACCGTAGCCGATTCACGAATTTCTGGACTTGGTTCTACCGACGCTGGCAATATCAGCTATGAAGTTCCAACCGCCCATGGTTATATCAAAATTGGACCTGAAATATTAATTGCACATACCGAAGAGTTTCGTGAAGCAGCAAAATCTAATCAAGGCGATAGAGCATTAATCCGAGGTGCTAAAGCTTTAGCTAACACGGGATATCGTTTGTTGACAGACAAAAATCTATTAGAACAAATCAAAGATGCCCATCAAGCATCTCTTCAACTTAAGCAACAAAACTAATGAAACGATGTCCTCTATGGGCATCGTTTTTCTTTTGCGACAGAATTTTCTTGCTTCGTGGTAAAATGGAAACAAGACTGATTTTAGGGGGATTTATACATGCTTGAAGCGTTAATTGAACGATTAGTACGTTATGCAAAAATTGATACACAATCTGATTTCACGAGTGAGTCAACACCTTCTACGGCCGGGCAATGGGACTTACTCTATGAATTAGAAAAAGAAATGAAGAGCATTGGACTCACAGAAGTTGGAATGGACAATGCTGGATATCTTTTCGGGACCTTGCCTGCCAACACCGATAAAGAAATTCCTGTGATTGGCTTTTTAGCACATGTCGATACAGCGACTGATTTTACTGGCAAAAATGTCAATCCAAAACGCATTGACAATTATGACGGTCAAGACATTCCATTAAGTGACAGTGTCCAGATGACCGTATCAGATTTTCCAGATTTAAAAAATTATGTCGGTCATACATTAATTACAACTGATGGGACGACACTTCTTGGGGCAGATAACAAAGCGGGAATTGCTGAAATCATGACAGCAATGGACTATCTAGCTCAGCACCCAGAAGTCGAACACGGAAAAATTCGCGTTGCGTTTACACCTGACGAAGAAATTGGTCGTGGTCCTCACAAATTTGATGTCGAACGCTTTGGTGCGGAATATGCTTATACGATGGATGGTGGTCCACTTGGCGAACTTCAATACGAAAGTTTTAATGCAGCGAGTGGTAAATTAACGGTTCAAGGGAAAAGTGTTCATCCAGGATCTGCAAAAGATAAAATGGTCAATGCTCAAACTGTCGCGATTCAGTTCCAACAAGAAATGCCAAAAAACGAAGTTCCTGAATTAACGGAGAACTACGAAGGATTTATTCATTTGAATAATTTTGAAGGCACGGTGGAATCTGCTGAATTAAGCTATATTATCCGCGATTTTTATAAAGAAAAGTTCGAAAGCAAAAAACGTCATATGCAAGCTGTCGCTGAAAAACTTCAGCAACAATATGGCGAAAAAGCAATTCAATTAGAAATTGAAGACCAATATTACAATATGCGTGAAAAAATTGAGCCGGTGATGGAAATTGTCGACAACGCCGAGCGTGCAATGATTGCTTTAGGTATTGAACCGAATATTGTACCTGTTCGTGGTGGTACAGATGGTTCCCAATTGTCTTATATGGGACTTCCCACACCAAATATTTTTACGGGCGGCGAAAATTATCATGGGAAATATGAATTTATTTCTGCTGAGAACATGGAAAAGGCTACACAAGTCATTATTGAAATCGTCAAATCAGCTAAATAACAATCAAAAAAGACGTATTGGATGGATTCCAATACGTCTTTTCTTCTTATATAATGCTTCTGCCATTTTGCGCTAAGGCATAATGAATGCCGTGTTGTAAAGTTTGGAAACATTCAAATTTGGATAAATTGATAGCTGCCTCTGTAATGGTCTGGCTCATCTTCGCTGAAATACCAACCAAAATGGTTTGTGTGCCAATTAATGAAGCAGTCGATCCAAGTTTTTCAATCAACATAGCCGCATGTTGTGTGAAGTTAGTATTTAATCCTGTCAGGTCTAAAATTAAATACTTTGCTTTGTGTTTCGGCATATTTTGCAAGGTTTTAACTAATAGTTCTTCTGCACGTGCCTCATCATAAGTTCCAAGTAATGGTACGACAACAATACCTTCTAGCACCGGAATAAGTGGCGATGAGATTTCTTTAATCATTTCACTAAGTTCTCGCGTTTTTTCATCTACTAATCGTTCCAGTTCATTGATTTTTTCCGCTTCTTTTACACGAGATAAGCGATGAATATTTTTTTCAATGGTTTCTTCCGAAGGGAAATACTGAATTATACTTTCTTCATAGCCGTCTAATTGATGATGCACGACCTTGTACCAAATGTTTTCATTGAATAGCGATGAAAATATCCCTGCGTAATGGGCAGGCAAAAAGCTTCCGCCCTCTTTTTTCTCTTGTGCTACGTTAATCGAATGTTCCCAGCTGTTTTTCAAATGCACTTCTAGCGTACGCGCTTCTATATTTAGTTCTTTTATTTCTGCTAATCCCCATCCTGCGGAAGCATAGGTATTGGTTATAAGCCCCGCCGCTTTCTCTACAGAAACATCTTCCATGCCGTGGAAATACTCTCCTACTACTAGTCCTTGACGATAACCTGTGGATTCCAATACAACATTTGCTGCATCTTCCCCAGAGATTTCTTCTATCGAATCAAAAAACATTTTCATAGCTGTTGATGTCCAAAAAAGAACGGATTCCTGTCCTTCAAACAAAAAACGTCCTTTTTCCAACTCCCATTCGAAACTTAAGCCACCTATTGTGATTGCTGATTTAGCGTTCATTGTAAAGCTCCTCCCGTACATTAATTTTATCTTATCATATTTGCTATTTCTTAATAAGAAACTTCATGTTTTAAAAATTGCATTTAAGGAATATAAAGAATAATACAGAAAGGAAGAGGTGCACACTATGTCAGAAAAAGAACAAGAACGTAAAACAAGTGACCATGCTTCTATGGACAATCCTGAACAGTATAAAACGGATGAAAAAACTCTGACCGAAATGCATAAAGAAGAAATGAATGTCGATCCTATCCCAATGGAAGACTTAAAACAAGAAAAGCGAGAAGAAAAAGACAAGCGTGGTTCGAAAGACAGTTCTTCAAGCGAAGAAAAATTTCCTGAGTAAATAAGATGAATTTTCGTAAAAGTGAATCCTTTTGGAAAAGACCGCAGAGACCTATTCTCTGTGGTCTTTTTATGCTATGATTCTCATTTGAACAGGAGTGAGAAGAAATGAAAAACTGGATTTATCCACTGATGGTCGTCGTGGCAGCAAGCTGTTATGGAGTCCTTTCAACTATTATAAAAGTCGCCATGAAAAATGGTTTTACCGCTGCAGAAGCAGTTACTAGCCAATACTTTATCGGGTTCGCATTAGCGGCTCTTTTATTTTTTGTCACACAGCGTAAAATGCCTAAAATTATGGGATGGAAGATTTTAGTGCTTTCCGGCAGCTTCACTGCTGTTACAGGATCAGTTTATGCACATTCACTTAATTATTTACCAGCTTCATTGGCGGTAGTCTTGCTCTTCCAATTCACATGGATTGGCATGTTCTTAGATTGTATTGTTAATCGTAGATGGCTCAAAAGAACAGAGGTTTTTTCATTGCTTATCTTGTTTGCAGGTACTTTACTGGCGGCTGGTATTATCGGAACCGATTTGAGTGGAATTCCTTGGCAAGGTTGGGCTTGGGGAATAGGAGCTGCTTTTTGTTTTTCAGCATTTATGTTTGTTAATGGCAAGGAAATCCATGGCATGGATACTTCCGCACGCCTATTTTATGTATCGTTTTTTGCAGCTATTGTGGTGGGGATTTTCCAAACACCTGAAATTGTTTGGAACGGACAATTGTTCAACGAAGGATTATGGATTTACGGCGTATTATTAGGCTTTTTCGGCATTATTATGCCCATCTATTTCTTTTCGGTTGCCGTGCCACGCGTTGGCTCTGGTCTCTCTTCTATTTTAAGTGCTATGGAATTACCGGTAGCCGTAATTGCATCTGTTCTTATCCTTCATGAAACGTTATCCCTTCTTCAAATTCTAGGGATTTTCATCATTTTAATTGGGATGATTCTTCCGAGTGTCTTTGATCGAACGCCTAAAATCGTCCAACAGATTTAACGACCTGCTAGCGTAGCAGGTCGTTTTATGTTTAGTTCGAATCAAAAAAGGAATAGATAACTACAAAGACAAAAGGAGTGGTATTGGATGAATCAAGAAGAAGTGAAAAAAGAGGCATTAAAAATACTAGAGAATAGTTATGTGGGTACACTCGCAACTATTAAAGGCGACAAACCCCATTCGCGCTATATGACTTTTTTTAACGATGATTTCACACTCTATACAGCTACAAGTAAAAAAACGCAAAAAGTTGATGAGTTGGAAGCCAATCCTCATGCCCATATTCTTTTAGGTTATGACGGGGAAGGTGTCGGGGATTCATTCCTAGAGATTGAAGGAAGCATGTCGCTAAATGATGATCGTGAAATGATTGATAAAGTATGGAACGAACATTTAGAAGGCTGGTTCGAAGGTCCAGATGATCCGAATTTGACCATTCTTGCCATTAAACCTACTCGCGTACGGTTAATGAATAAAAAAGGACAAGAACCTCAATCATTGGAATTGTAAATGCAAAAACGGCTCAGAATTTTGAGCCGTTTTTTTATGTCTTCAATATTTCTCGAAGTCCTTCTTTATTAAACATAAGATCTTCAAGTGTGTATTCATCGAGTACCGTCAAATAAGCATGTAACGCTTTCCCTAAAACACCTCGAAGCCCGCAAACCGGTGAAATCGGGCAACGGTTCGTAGCCGGATCAAAACATTCAACCAAGTGAAAGTCGTCTTCCATTTTTCTAACGACGGTTCCCACATTAATGTTCTGGGGAAGTTCTGCGAGACGAATCCCGCCACCTCGCCCTCTCACCGTGTGAATAAAACCTGCTTTTCCAAGCTCAAATGTCACTTTTGTTAAATGATTTTTTGATATATTGTATGCTTCTGAAATTTCTTGTATCGTTGTCAGTTTATCTGGTTCTTTTGTGCCTAAATAAATCAACACACGTAATGAGAAATCTGTATACATGGTCAACCTCATTTTTCTCACCTCTTCTGACTGTTTATTATAGCGATTTTAGCGTTTGTTCGAAAGCAAATGAACCTCGCTGTCTTCGTTGTAGTGAATTTGAGTATAAATCACGAATAATTAAGTGAGTCGCCCAGAATTTGGTGGGCTTTTTTTGCGTTTGGACAGTATTTTGTTGATTCGGACAGTATTTGTGGTCATTTGGACAGTATTCTGGAGATTTGGACAGTATTTAGAAGGAAGTCGACAGTATCGCCATTTACTGGAAATACCTTAATGGTTGTGACACCTTTGTGAAGCTAAATGTGTCGGAAATTTAAAGATGTATTTTAAATATATCTTTAAAAGGATTAAAGGCGTATAGTCAACTTATAGAAAACAAAAGGAGAGATTGACTATGTTATCAGTAGAAACAAGAACAATCATTAAATCCACAGTACCGGTATTAGAACAGCACGGAGCAGCGATCACAACTGTGTTTTACAAAAACCTGTTTGAAGCGCACCCAGAACTTTTAAATATATTTAATCACGCAAATCAAAAAAAGGGTCGTCAACAAGCAGCTTTGGCAAACACGGTTTATGCCGCAGCGGTTCACATCGACAACCTAGAAGCCATTCTCCCAGCAGTTGTTCAAATCGCGAATAAGCACGTGAGCTTAGGCGTGAAACCAGAACATTATCCGATTGTTGGCGACTTCTTATTAAAAGCAATCAAAGAAGTATTGGGCGATGCAGCGACTGAGGACATTATGAATGCGTGGGAAGAAGCTTATGGCGTCATCGCCGATGCCTTTATCGGTGTTGAAAAAGACATGTATGCAAATATGGAAACTCAAGAAAATGGTTGGAGTGTCTTTAAGGAATTCACCATTATCCGCAAAGAAAAAGAAAGTGAAAACATCACTTCTTTCTACTTAAAACCAGTAGATGGCAAAAACGTTCCTTCTTATAAGCCTGGTCAATACATTTCTGTTCGCATGGCCATTCCTGGTGAAAAGTATTTGTTTAATCGCCAATACAGCCTGTCTCAAGCAGCAGGCGAAGATGAGTTCCGTATTTCCGTTAAACGAGATGCAGACAACGACCCGAACGGACGCGTCTCTGTTTACTTGCACGATGATATGAATGTGGGCGATCGTTTTGAAGTTAGTGCTCCTGCTGGTGAATTTGTTCTTGATCCTACAAAAAATACACCTGTAGCATTTGTCAGTGGAGGTGTTGGCATTACCCCAATGATGAGTATGTTTGAAACAGTCGCAACATCAACACCAGAACGTCCAACTGCTTTTCTTCACGCTACGCGTAATGAATCAATGCATGCTTTTGATAAAGCTATTCAAAAGCACATCGACTCTATGGAAAATGCCAGCTATAAAACACTTTACTCGGATCAACCTGAAGGCTATATCACTCGCAATGTATTAGAAAAATACGTCGATACTACAGGTGATGTTTATGTATGTGGTCCTGTTCCTTTTATGGAAGCAATGATCAAAGAATTACGCACACTGGGCATGAAAGAAGAACAAATTCACTTTGAATTTTTTGGCCCAGCTGTCGCTCTTCAAACTGTATAAATTTTCAAGGCTATCTATTTAGACATTTTTTAAATACAAAAATCGCTCTGCAAAAAAGCAGAGCGATTTTATTTATTTTAAAAACTCTAGACGATTTCCAAACGGGTCGAAAACAAAAAAACGTTCAACGCCTTGAATACTGTCATCTTCTGTTATTTCGATATTGTTCGCTCGTAAATGTGTTTTCATTTCCTCGTAACCCGCCACGCGAAATGCCGGATGCGCTTTTTTCGCTGGTGAGAAAGGATCTTCAACTCCTACATGCAATTGCTGATTGCCAAATCCAAACCAAGCTCCTCCCTTTCCTTTTAACGCTTCGGGCTTTTCAATTGGATTCATTCCTAAAACATCCGCATAAAACGCACTTGCCACTTCCTCTTGTCCTGCAGGTGCCGCTACTTGAACGTGATCAATATGTAAAATAGAAAATGTCATAACCTCACTCCTTTTCTTCAGTTTAGCCATGCGTTTAAAAAAATTTCAACTCTCGCTTTGCAAACCTTTCCTATTTGCCGTAGCATATTTAACAAGAGGTGAACCGTAATGACATTTCCGCAACAAGCCAAATATGGATTAAGTGCTCAATCTGTAGTAGTCGACCGCCTGCCACACCATGCACTTAGTCGAGATATTCCTACCATGATAGAAGAATTGAAAATGTGGTGTGACACCGATAACGCGGGTGTCGCAGTGTCTTATTTTTTTCGACAATATGCGCTCTATATAACGGCTCAATTTAGTTTACTCCATCAACAAAATGGTTATTTTGATGTAGATTGGCGCGAATTACAATTTGACCGTGTTCATAATTACGGATTGCCCCTATTGCAAACGCATGTAAAGGCAACAACATTCAAACTTGTCCCGCCGGATAAACGATATCAAGCATTTCATGATATTCTTTATAAGCAAACTGATGAATTGGTACATGAGTTCAAAAAATACATAAAAGTTTCGTCCATCACTTGTTGGGAAAATATTTTAGGATCTGTG
The DNA here is from genome assembly GCF_001687665.2 of Planococcus donghaensis. Classification (NCBI taxonomy): domain Bacteria; kingdom Bacillati; phylum Bacillota; class Bacilli; order Caryophanales; family Caryophanaceae; genus Planococcus; species Planococcus donghaensis. The sequence continues at coordinate 2,784,330 of NZ_CP016543.2, forward strand.
TTATGGTATTATGCCAGTTTAGAGCCACGAAATCCCCGACTCGTTGCAGAAGATTTAGAGTGGCTGCTACAGCACGAAAACTGGAACCCTATTAAAACCTCTTATCTAGCTAGATTGCTCGGAAATACTTCGCTACAACAAGCTGTTTCAAAACCGCTACGAAAAACTTGTTGTCTTTATAAAGAAATGCCCGCTTTTGCGACTTGCACGTTTTGTCCAAATCCAAATTAAAACACCTCAGCATTTTGCTGAGGTGTTTGTTTATACTTCAAATACTTCGTGTAAAATTTTGCCCGGATCGTTGTTCATTAAGTTTTTGTACACGCAGCTTTTAGGTTTCTCATGAAGTGTTTTCGCAAATGACTTGGCGTGATCTGCTTCTCCAACTACATGAATCTCTTCCCATTTGCGTTCTTTTTTCAACTTCTCCATTTTACTACCCATGTCTTTATAGAAACGCTCTAAGTTTTCTTTCAGTCGGTGGTCTAATTCATCAGAAGGACTACCTCCACCACCACCGGTAACTGTGCTACCTGCACCAACACCTACTCGCCCCGAACTACGCGCGCCTTTTTGTTCAGTCCATACCTCTAATCCTGAGTCAAACTCATAAAAGAATTCTTCATTGATAATTCCCATAGATGTATCAATGACACGAATGCCTTTAAAGCCAGGTAAAACGATTCCAGCGTATGGATAAGCTTTATACATATAGCGAAGCTCTTCTAGCTCCGGTTTGTTTTCCCAGTGGAAACTCGTTTTTACTGGTACTTGCACATAATGCACGGACCAAAGATCATTATGCTCGGATGCAAAAATAACGACACCTTTATGAAGTTCGTTTTGATTGTCTAAAATTTCTTTTTCCACTTTTTTTCGTAAGTTTTTATAGGCTTCCATTTCTTTTTCATTATTTGAAGCTTTTAAATATTCGTCTAATCGTTTTAAACCATTTTTAAGATGGATCTTCCATGCCCCATTTTGGGCATTCAAATCAGCTGGATTGGTATTCAAATATACACTTAACACGCAACGGTCTGGACATTCAAAACTTTTCAATTCCTGAATCTTGTCGTATAAGGTCATTTAATCATCCTCCTCTTTGTATTCCATCATCACTATCTGATTACCCTCAAGGAGTTAATTTAAACGAATTTTCCGAACCTTTATTATGAATCTGATGTTTAAACCCTCGCATCAGTGGTAAATAAACATTGTATAGAAAAATCACAAGGGAGTTGGCGAAGAAATGGAAAACATCAATAAACAAGTTGAAGAAAAGCTATCAAACACAGATGAGCAGAAAAAAGAACAGATTTTAGCGGATTTTTCCGTATTCATTAATTACTTAAGTGAAAAAGTAGAGTTAGGCGAAAAAATGGGATTAAGCGAAGAGCGCATAGCGCAATTAGCAGAAAAAGTTGCATCTCATCTTGCGAAAAAAGAAGAGCCTAAAAACAGTGAAGAATACTTGCTACAGCGTTTATGGCAGGTTGGCGATAAAGACCAACAACACATGTTAGCGCATATGTTAGTAAAATTAGCTAAAGACCAAAACTAAATCCAAACAAAAGAGGTTGTGGAATGAATTCATTCCACAACCTCTTTTATTTATTTTGCTAGAAATGGGTCTTCGAAAAGCACCAAAGTTAACTCCATTCGGTAAAAATTCCTATACAATAAAGACGATACCAATTGCAGTAATTATCTAGCTAATAAAGGAGCGTTTAAAAATGAAAAGGCAACTCATGTTTGGGTCGATTGTCGGTGTGTTGTTGGTAATAGTTCTTCAATCAATTGATTTTATCAACATCCCAGCTTTGCAGCATTATCAATTTTCACGGTTTATTTTCTTAGCTGTTTTCGGCATACTGGTGTGGTCGATTGTCGGTGTCTTCAAAAAAATCTTCGTCCCTATAATCATTCTAGTGGTCGGCATCGGCCTGGTGAATCTTGCATTCCATGTATTTGAAGTCGAATTAAACTACTATGTGTTCCAGGACGAACGCAATGAAATGATCGATCAGCTATTGTCTGGAGAAATCCAGAAAGAAGATTCGACTCAGTCAGGATTTGCTTTTTATTACACACCTCCAGAATATACATTAGCCAATAGAGATTCCTTTATTGACGCGCGCATGTACTCAGAAGAAAAGCATTTCATTTTTTTCCAAACAGCTACGCCACGCTTTCTAGACTTTATCGGCTTAACGGAAGGCTTTGTCTACTCTTCTACAGGAACATATCCGACCATGTCCGAGTTGGACACTTCTTATACCTACCGGAAAATCAATGACCATTGGTATTTTGTTTCGAGTGATAGCAAACGCTTTAAAAATTCTTGCTACATAATATGCGAACCACCCGAAACTGCTTATTAATGAAAACTTTCAACCAACTGACACGCAACGTTAACATTGTTCGCCAATTCTACGTGAGCATGTCATGCATTCTGTCTAAAAAAGATGTTTTGTAGACAAGCAAAAAGACCTTCCTCAATAGGAAGGTCTTTTTTCGTATAGTTTAAACATTAGCAAATACACAAATCCACTCGCAATCGCAAGAATACCAAGTATGCCAAATGTCCACGAAAAACCAAACCAAGCAGTCATGGGAATGGAGATTGGCGCAATCATACGACCGATGGTATACCGCATACTTGCAGCAGCAAAATATTGGCCGCGCATATCTTCAGGTGCTAGTTTCGAGATGAAACTTTGCTGAAGACCTACAACCATCAACTCTGCAAACGTGAAGATCGCCATCGCTACAACAAATAGCCAAAACCATGAAGTTAATGGGAATAACCACATCGCCAGTCCGTAGAAAGCAGCTGAAGCAAAGAAAACCCATTTCTCTGGAAATTTCGTCATCCATCTCGTCACAACTACAGTTAGTAATGCTACAAACAATCCATTTTCAGCAAGCAAAAGTCCAAAAGACGTTTCACCAGTAACAAACCATTCCTTATCAAATAACGTCGCGATGGTTTGACTATCAATTGTTTCTTTTAAGTAAATCGGGATTAACAAATCCAACTGCATAAAGGTTTGAGCACCCATAATCCCCGCAATGATGAATAGCAAAAATAGACGATCTTTAAAGATTAAACCATACTCTTTAAATTGCTTTGAAATTGCGCCAACCCAGCCTACCGTTGTTTGGGACTGCCATTTATCAACCATGACTTGTGATAAAGTTTCTTTGGTCAACAGTTTTAACACTAAACCAAGCAACATTGAAATAACCGTCACGACAAGCAATAATTCAAATCGGTATGAAAAGAAAAGTACCGCACCAAAAAGTGGTCCTACTACGACGGCAATGTTTAATGTTGTGTAAAAAATAGCAAACACATCACTGCGGTATTTTTCTGGTACGACATCTGCAATCATTGCCTGACTGGCCGGCCAGTATAATGAGCCACACATTCCGGCAAGTGTAAACGCCACAAACCCTAGTTCCGGAGATTGCATCCACGGTGAATTAGCAAAAGCAAATAGGAGAAACGCAAATCCTTGTGCAACAGAAGCGACGACAAGCATACGCTTTCGGCCAAACCGATCTGCGCAGTATCCACCGACCAAATTCGCTGCGACAGAAAAAACTTGTGAAATTACAAGTAACAGTCCTGCAGTTCCTTTGCCGAACTCTTCAGCAAAATAAATCGCTAAAAACGGGAACACCATCCAATAACTTGTATTCATGAAAAATTCGCCTACTAAACGAACTTGTAAACTTCGATCCCAATCCCTCAATCTCATTTCTAGTTCCCCGCGTTCTTCTCTATGTCATATCTGGTTTTTACAGAGGTGCTATTCCATCATTTCTAATAATTTATAGCTTATGCAAATATCGATCATTAAGTCTTTTCTTTCTTTTGCAAATTGAATAGAAATCCGGTCTTTGTCTCGTTCGACAATTTTTCCTGCCCCAAAAACGCGGTGACGAACGTGAACACCTTCACGCAAAGCCTCTTCAGTGTGAATCGCATTTGGGTTATCCGGAACCTTTACTTTAATAGGCGTTTTAGCCACATGACTTTGCGTTGTAGCTAGTCTTTTTTCGGGAACAATCAACTTTCTTACTTCTCCGACAAAGCGTGATTCATTGCCATGACTAATGAGTTCTAAATGCATTTTTGCTCTAGTCATACCTACATAAAACAAACGACGTGCTTCTTCTAATAAATCGGGAGTTTCTGCGTCTTCTTCCGTAGGAATTACGCCTTCTACCAAATCAATCATATACACTCGTTCAAATTCCAAGCCTTTTGAGCTGTGGAAAGTAGACAAAGTCAACATATCGTCCGTTTTTTCTTTTTTAGCTTGCTGTGTGACTTGCTCTAATTGCTTAAGGCGTTTTGCGAATGCCATCATTGAGTCAAGCGGTTCCGCGATTTGCTCTAAAGTAGTGAGGATTTGTGCCAAGTACGTCATTTTCATACCAAATTTTTCAGCACGACTAGCGAGCATTTGGTCATAACCCATTTCCCCACGAATGGTTCGAATCACTTTTAATGGTTTCATGCCATTTAATGCATCAAACCATTTTTTTTGCTCAGCCAAAATTTTAAGTTGGTAGTCTTTTAACGTGATGGTTAAGTTGATGTCATCAAAGGCATGCTCGCCTGTTGGTTTCATCCGACTTAACATTTTTAGCTGGCTGCCTGACCAATACGCATTGGTTTTAGAAGCCACTTTCGAATAAATATCAATGCGTTCCGGCTTTAAACTAAAACGCATAAAGTTCAGTATATCTTCTACAATCCAATGCGAAAAAAAGCGATTATCGGAATCCTTCATATAAAACGGAATGCCTAGACGTTCAAGTTCACTCATTAACAAAGTTGATGACGAGTTATTGCGATACAAAATAGCCACATCGCCGTACTCTGTCAATTCTTTGAGTTCTTTTAATACGTATTTAAATTGCGCGTCTTCTGAACTTAAGCGTTTCAAGACAATCGGATCGCCTTCACTTTGTTTCGTGAACATGTTTTTATCGTGACGTTTTTTGTTGGTTTTAATAAACGCATTCGCAGTCTGAACAATGTTCTGAGAGGAACGATAATTACGCTCCATTTTCATAATATAGGCATCGGGATAAACTGTTCTAAACTTCAATAAATACGTAGGTTCAGCTGCTCTCCACGTATAAATTGATTGATCATCATCTGCTACAACACACAAGTTTTTATGGCGTGCGACTAACTTTTCCACAATGGCATGTTGAATTTGTGAAGTATCCTGACTTTCATCTGTCATGACGTAATCCCAACGTCCTTGGTATTTCACTAATAAGCTTTTGTCTTTTTCTAATGCTTCGTAGGCGAGTGACAGCATATCATCAAAGTCCACTAACCTTACGTCATAGTTTTCTTTAAAAGCTTCATACGTTTTTAATATTTCGATTCCACCAGGAAAAGGCTCTTTTAGTTTGGCCCACTGCTTTCTTGGCAACATTTTATTCTTTACGTAACTAATGAACGATATCAACTCTTCTAATTGATCGTCTGTAATTGGCTCATCGTTTTCCGTACGGTACATTTCCCGAAGCAACTTTTTCTTATGAAGACCATTTGCTTCATTGCCTTCAATCATGATGTAACGTGAGCCCGAAAAATAATCGCGAGTAATTTGAAAAGCTAGACTATGAATCGTTGAGAAATCAATTGGTTGTAGTGAAGGAAAAAAACGTTTGTAACGCTCTAGCATGTCGTTAGCTGAAGCTTTGCTAAACGTAATCGCTTTGATGCGTGACGGCGATACTCCTTTTTCCTCGATTAAATATCCAATTCTCATGATCATCGTGGTTGTTTTTCCAGATCCAGGGCATGCGAGTAGTAATAGTGGTCCTTCTGTACGCTCAACCGCTTTTCGTTGAATTTTATTTAATTGAACTCCAAGTTCCTGTTTTTTGCGTTCAAAGAATTGGCTCATAATAAGAGACTCCTTCATTTTTTCAATACTTCTATATTAACACAAAACCGGACCCTTCTTACGGGTCCGGTTTTAGTGAATTTGTCTTTACTGATTGTTGTTCATCTTGCTAACTTTATGTCTCGAACTTACTTTCCAGACAGAATCTCACAAACTCGTCCTACTTGTCCATCTTCTAAACGCACTTTAATGCCATGCGGATGAGTGGCGGAGTTTGTCAGTAAATCTTTTACAATCCCTTGTGTTTTCTTACCCGAACGTTGATCTTGCTTTAAAATTACATTTACTTCTATACCAGGTTTCACGTCACTTCTCTTTTTGCCGTCCATGCTTAATCCCTCCTAGCTTTCTTCTACTATACGCTATTCTTTCAAGACCGACAAAAAGACGGGGAAGCATCCCCGCCTTTCACATTATTTTATATTAGAAGCGATCACGATCTGTATGGTTTTCACGGTTCAATTTGTTATCTGTTACATTGGAATTATCGTCGATATCGGCTTCCTCATGGCGAACCGTCTCATTGATTGTTTCTGTGTCTTGTACTTTACGTTTACCAACGACAATTTCTTCAGCTACGACATCTTTTTTCGTAACTTCTACATGTTCTTCTGATACGGGAATATGAATATTTTCTCCTTCTTGATAAGCATCCCCTGATAACGTAGATTCTTTATCAAAAGAATTCCCAACTGTTTCTTCATTTACTGGGCGACGTTCAATATAAACTTCTTCACGTTCTACTGGTACTTCCATTGTTTGGTTTTCTTCGACCACGTGTTTTCCAACATTCACTTCACCCGTTTGTACACGTTCTTTGTCAACGCTTAAGCGCTCTTCATGCAATTGCATTTTCTCTTCTTCGGTATGATGGTCGCTATCTTTATTTTCAAAACGGTTTGTATCCGTAAAATTGTCTTCTGTCCGATCAGAGCCAAGGCCAAATCCTGTTCCTGATTCGTTTCCAGCATTTGTTGTTTCAGTAGTATCGCGACTGAACGTATCGTTTTTTGTATTATAGTAAACATCGTTTTCATCGTTCGTATCTACTGTTAAGCCATCTCTGCCTACAGCTTCATTGTCCATGTGACTTCTACCTAAGCCTGCACCTGTTAGACCGGACGCACCCATTGTGCCTGCTTCTGTGCTTGTCGAAGTGTTATCGTAAGGCGCTTTGCCTTCGTAGTTCGCACCGTATTCGCGATCGACAAACAATAAAATTTTCCCATTTTGCACTTCATTGTAATAGCGATCGGCTTCGTCTTTGTCTACTCCCATTCCTGAAAATGCTTCACGTGTTGAATCATCTCCTGATAAGAAGCCCATAAATTTGTCCATCCAATTTCCTTCAGCTGATTTATAATCTACATCTGTGCGTCCCCGTAACATTGAGATCTGGTCTTCATCTCGTGACATGACATACATATCGTCTTCACGAGAACCTTGCGCTTTTAATTCTTCAATTTTGTTTAATACTTCTGTTTCACTGTCGAATGTACCCATAAATTTATTGTTAGTCATTTCCTATTCCTCCATTTTTTTGTTTTTGTTTGATTGCTTAGTTTAGAAAATACCCACTGCATATTTTCTTAAACCTTTTCGGAAAAGACGTGTATTTTATTAATTTTTATTCGACTGTTCGGTCCCAATGACGATGTGCGGCAATGGCTTCGATAAATATACTTGCAAAGTTGGCCACATCATCTGCTGCTATAACTCCTGGTTGTTCTTGCATTCCGGCAACTTGTATCCATTTTTGTCCTTCATGAGTAGCGCCGATTGGCTTGTAATGATCAAATGCTTCTCCGATATATCGGGCGGCTTCTTTAGCAAATTTCTTACTTACATCAGGTCCACCTACTGCATAAATCGCATCGTAGAGAACGGGATCGGTCGTTGTAAATGTATGATCAACTTCGAGTTCTTTACCACCTGAACCGTTTAGTTTACTTTGCGTTTCACTGACGATTTCGTAGTTCACCCCTTTGCTTTCAAACTCTTTAAGAACTTTCAGTACTTCTGCATCATTAAAACCTTGGTCAACCAACACACCCACTTTACGAGTCGCTGCTGATTTCACAGTGTTTTCCATGCTTAATGCAGGGGAAGTTTTGGTTACATCAGAACCGCCACTCGTCGGAGGTGTCACGCCAATATTTTTAGCAATAGCCTGTGCCATTTCCAAGTTCACATTGGCAAACATTTTAACAGCGCCTTCACGAATCCACATTTCTTGGCATTTTCCAAGTTCAAAACTAAATGCCTCGATAATATGGTCTCGCTCTGGTTTCATCATGCTATTCCAAAACATTGTGGCTTGTGAAAAATGGTCTTTAAAGCTTTCACTACGAGCACGAACTTTACGCCCTTCCATTTTTTCTTGGTAATGTGCATAACCACCTTCCGCTTCACTTACAGGAGCCGGAGTGCTATTCGTAAATGAGCTCTTTTGGTACGAAACGCGTCCTTTATTGATTGTTTGACGACCAAACCCGTCTCGCTGATTGTTATGGAATGGACATACAGGTCGATTAATCGGCAACTCATGGAAATTAGGGCCATTCAAGCGAAGTAATTGTGTATCTGTATAAGAAAACAAACGTCCTTGGAGCAATGGATCGTTTGAAAAATCAATTCCAGGCACGACATGCCCCGGATGGAAGGCCACTTGCTCTGTTTCAGCAAATACATTGTCGACATTGCGATTCAATGTCATTTTGCCGACGATTTGAATCGGAATTTCTTCTTGTGGCCATAATTTGGTGGCATCTAATAAGTCAAAATCAAATTTATGTTCGTCTTCTTCCGCAACAATTTGAACGCCGAGTTCCCACTCAGGGAAATCTCCTTGTTCGATGGATTCGTATAAATCGCGGCGATTAAAGTCAGCGTCTTTACCGGCAATCTTTTGTGCTTCGTCCCAGACAAGTGAATGAGTACCAAGTGTCGATTTCCAGTTGAATTTCACAAAATGTGATTTACCTTCTGCATTCACGAAACGGAAAGCATGTACGCCAAAGCCATCCATCATCCGGAAACTACGCGGAATTGCTCGATCGGACATTAACCACATGATGGTATGGGCAGTTTCTTGGTTATTAATGACAAAATCCCATAAAGTATCATGGGCACTTGCAGCTTGTGGCATTTCGTTATGTGGTTCTGGTTTTACCGCATGGACAAAGTCCGGAAACTTTATCGCATCCTGGATAAAAAAGACCGGTACATTGTTACCGACTAAATCATAATTTCCTTCTTCTGTATAAAATTTCGTCGCAAATCCCCGAATATCTCGTACTGTTTCAGCAGATCCTTTGGATCCCGCAACTGTAGAAAATCGTACAAACACTGGTGTCTTTTTACCTTTTTCTGATAAAAATTTTGCTTTTGTTAAATGCTCTAACGATTCATAAGTCTCAAACACACCATGTGCAGCATATCCCCTTGCATGTACAATACGTTCTGGAATTCGTTCGTGGTCAAAATGCGTCATTTTTTCCCGAAAATGAAAATCCTCCATCAAAGTAGGACCGCGTTCACCAGCTTTTAATGAGAACTCGTCTTCAGCCATTTTGAGTCCTTGATTGGTAGTCAAACTTTTACCTGAATCATCTACACGATACTGTTGCAACTGTTCGTCTTTGCTGTTTTCATTCACTTTAGGTTCTTTTGCCATTTTGCCACTCCTTCTGCTTTTATATTCATTCTCTTATTACCCTGTCTTCTTTTAAAAAACACCTTTCTTTATTTTTTTCAAAAAAAAAAACGTAGACGAATTAACGTCTACGGATTCATATTAAAAGATACTTAAATCCCACTCTTTCGAAATTTGTCTTAACATCATTGTGCCTGCCGCACTGTTTCCTTGCACGTCAATTGCGGGTCCGTATACACCAATTCCCGCTCCTGCACGAAACTCGTATGTTTGCGAATGGAGCTTTGGAGGCACTGCCGCCATGATTCCACCTGATACTCCACTTTTTGCTGGAATGCCGACATGCGCTGCAAAATTCCCTGAAGAATTGTACATGCCACAAGTTACCATCAATACTTTCGCAACTTGAGCAATTTCATCGGAGAAATGCTTAACTTTTGTAATCGGATTGTATCCGTCATACGCAATGATCAACCCAATTAACGCCAAATCTTTTGTGCTCACTTTAATGGCACATTGGCGAATATAAATATCAAGTGCTTCTTCCACTTCAATTTCTAGAAACTTCGCTTCTTTCAAGTAATATGCTAAAGCACGGTTACGGTGTGAAGATGCCCATTCAGAATCGTATACTTCTTTATCCAGTTCAAGCGGATGACCTACTAAACTTTCTAAGAAACGCAAAAGAAATTCATATTTTTTTTGGCTCGTTTGTCCGGGCAATAACGCGGAAATGGTGATAGCTCCTGCATTGATAAAGGGGTTAAATGGTTTGTTGGGGCGGTGAATTTCGAATGGCACAATTGAATTGAACGCTTCACCAGTTGGCTCTACATCAACACGTTCTAACACAAAATCTAAACCATAATTACAACTCAACGCGATAAACGTCAAGGCTTTTGAAATACTTTGTAGCGTAAACTCTTTATCTGTATCCCCTGCACAATAATAATTCCCATTGTCATCAATCATACAAATGCCAAGCTGACTTGGATCTTCTTTACCCAGTGCAGGTATATATTGGGCGGTAGTCCCTAATATGGCATGTCCTCTATTTTCTTCCACCCAAGCTTCTAGCTGTTCTTGAATATGTGGGTTAGTTTGCATAACATCCCTCCTAAGTTTTCTTTTCTATATCATGAAGGAAACAAGCGCTCCTTGTCAAAAACTCGTGTGTACCTCAATAAAACCTTCCCCAATAGTTAGGGAAGGTGTCTTTTATAACTCGTCGTACCATTTTTTTGCTGCTTCTACTTCTGGCATGGTTAATTGGTGACCAAAATCTTCCCAGTGCAATTGAACTTTAGCACCTGCATCTGTTAGTAGTTTTTCAAGATCGGTTGATTCTTTTGCAGGACATATCGGGTCGTTTGTGCCAGCTGCAATAAATACCGGGACGTCTGTTAAATCAGGTAAATCCGTGTCTCGATTGGGAACCATTGGATGATGCAAAATAGCTCCTTTTAAGGAATTTGAATACGTGAACAATAAATTAGCCGCGATATTCGCACCGTTTGAATAGCCAATCGCAATCACGTTATTACGATCAAAATTGTATTCTTTCGCGGCTTGTCCAATGTATTCATGTAGCTCTTCTGTACGCAGCTTTAAATCTTCCATATCAAACACACCTTCTGATAATCGTTTGAAAAAGCGCGGCATGCCATTTTCTGATACATTGCCACGGACACTGAGCACAGTAGCCTCAGGATCAATATGAGAGGCGATCGCTAACAAATCTGTTTCGTTTCCACCTGTTCCATGCAACATTAGAAAAGTAGGTTTTGTTGGGTTCGTTCCTTTTTGAAAAAGATGTTTCATTCTTCGATTACCTCCAAAATTCGTTTCTTTTTTATTTCCCTATTTAACTTCTCATAAACTTATCTTTAATTCAAGATAATTACTCAATAGCTCTTTTCTTTGCCAATAAAAAGGGTCATGACATATACGCCATGACCCTTTTTTATTATGCTTCTGTTTTCAACATATCTTGTAGATTTTCTTTCGAAAACACGTAATTTTCATTACAAAAGTGACATTGGGCTTCTGCTTTGCCATCTGTCACGATCATGTCTTCGATTTCAGCTGTCCCAAGTCCTTGAATGGCGTTCGAAATACGATCTCGTGAACATTGGCATTGAAACTTCACAGGCATTTCGTCTAATACTTTCACATTCCCAGCACCTAAAACTTCCGTTAAAATATCTTCGGGTGTTAACCCTTGGCGCACCATATTCGAAATTGTTGGAATTACTTTTAGCCGAGCCTCAATGTCTTCAATAATACTTTCTTCTGTACCAGGCAATAATTGAATGATAAATCCACCTGAAGCTTGAATCGTATTATCCGGATTCACGATAACGCCAACACCGACAGAAGATGGAATTTGTTCAGACGTCGTAATATAATGCGTAAAATCATCGCCCAATTCACCGGATACTAAAGGAACTTGTCCAACAAACGGTTGAAGCAATCCAATGTCTTTAGAAACGGCCAAAGTTCCTTCTGTGCCAACTGCTCTTTTAACATCTAACTTGCCTTGCTCATTTAAATCAAAGTGAGTTAACGGATTGCTGACATATCCTCGAACTTCCCCTTTAGCATTTGCATCTACTAAAATAGTGCCAATAGGACCGCCTCCGTTAATACGAATGGTTAATTTTTCTTCACCTTTCATCATTGCACCTAGCATAACGCTAGCTGTCATTGATCGACCGAGTGCTGCAGATGCAGTGGGCCACGTATAATGGCGTCGTTGTGCTTCCGACACTGTTTCTGTCGTGCGCGCAGCGTAAGCACGTACTTGCCCTTCATAAGCTAAAGCTCTTACTAAATAATCGTTCATAATGTTCTTCCTCTCTATGTGAGCTTCCTATGCTTAGATTGCTTGTTTTTTCAATCTTACTTTATCAGGCGTGACGTCATCCCCAAGTGGGTCAATAACTTTCATGCTCGTTACAGTTGATTCGACTTGTCCACGAATTGCACGCAAATAATCTTCGCGCAATACTTGACGCTCTACTTTTTCAGCATTGGTCAAGCCTTCTTGACGTGCTTTTTGTGCTAACTGGTTAATGCGCGGTAAAATCTCAATCATTGTAATTCCTCTTTTCTTTTACCTAACTAGCTTTTCAGCTAGCCAGTCCGTTAATTCTGTTGTTTTCTTCTGAAATCGCTCTTCTTGCATTTTCAATGAAAGCGAGAAAATCGTTTCAAGCTCCATCCGCGAACGCCAAGCATCTTCTGCTTCTACCATTAAATCAGTCAGTAAACAGCAACGTTCAGGTTCATCAAGCTCTAACAAATCGCCCAACACTCCACTCGACGAATAAAGCGATTGTTGACCTTCGATGGCTACATATATGTCAAATACACTAATATCTTCTGGTTTCTTTTTAAGTTTAAATCCGCCTTTGACGCCTGGTACTGATGTGATCAAGCCTGCACTGACCAGTTTTCTTAAAAGCTTCTGAAAATATGTTGGAGAAGTTCCCAGTTGTTGACTTATAGCTTCACCTGGAAGAACTGCTTTTTCCGGAAGCATATTCAATAACAATACTGCATATACCGATTGTTCTACACCTGGTTTCATATGCACCCAAATCACCCTCTTTCAATTACGGATAATAAATATCCTTGATATCTACAATATACCATCTCGAATTAAAAGTAAATACTTTTGCTTACACCGTGAATGAAATGAAAAAGCCACCCATAATCGGATGGCTTTCACTAATACGCTATTTATTTGCTAAACAGGGTTATATTATACCCGCCAGTGCACCGTAAACGAGTGCCATTAAAATGACGAGTGCCGGATGCACTTTTCTAATTTCCAACAACCAATAACTAAGAACAACTAATATTACCGTCTCTATCGTCCCGGAACTGTCGACAGAAGTCATGAAAAATTGAAGTGTCATTGCCCCGAGCAATACGGCAATCACCGGACGAACTAACTTCGTGATATTTTTAACTTTCGGAGAATCTTTGTATTTTAAAAGTGTCACCATTAATAACACCATTAAAATAAGCGATGGTGCGACGGAGGCGAATAAAGCAACAGTTGCGCCGAGTACGCCCCCTTCTGCATAACCGATATAGCCTGCCATTTTTGTCGCAATGGGTCCTGGCAAAGCATTTCCTAACGCCAGAACTTCTCCAAACTCTTGCGTAGTCATCCAACCATAACGATCCACCACTTCTTTTTCCACAAGCGGAATCGAAGCCGGTCCACCGCCATATCCTAATATTCCTGGAATAAAAAAGGCTAAAAAGAGGTACCAATAAATCATTTTGGATCTCCTCCTTTTTTAAAGGAGGTTAAAGAAATAATTAATATACCTAAAATGACAAACGCTGGGTGAATGTTCAATATCTCTAACAGCACAATAGCGATTACTGTAAACAAAATGGCGCGCCCAATTCCCAGAGCTTTGCCCGACTTTTGAAAAAAGTCCCACGTCATAATGGCAAGCATAACCCCCACAACGGGAACTACCGCAGCCGACATGCTATTGACCCAATCAAGCCCTTTGTATTTTTGTAAAATGCCCAATAAGATAATCATCAAAATCGCCGTTGGAACGACTGTAGCAACAAGAGCTACAATGCAGCCAATTACGCCGTTAACGCGATAGCCAATGTAACCCGCCATTTTGGTAGCAATGGGCCCTGGCATTGTATTCCCTAAAGCTAATGTGTCCCCAAATTCATCTTCTGTCATCCATTTGTAATTGACTACAGCTTCCCGGTGGAAAAGTGGAATTGCAGCAGGTCCTCCGCCAAAGCCAAGAAGACCTACACGGAAAAAAGCTAAAAAAAGATCAATATTCATTTTCAGCTTGGAAATTTCCATTTTCTTTTCCTCCACTTTTTTATCGACTACCAAACAGCTACCGCTCCATCCGTACGTGATTCGGTGCCCCCGGCTAATACCCCTGTCTCAGAATCGCGCCAAATAATTTGCCCTCTTCCAAAACTTCCACCGTCTGTCGCTACTTGAATGTGATGACCTTTACGAGATAATGCTTGCGCTAAATAATTTGGGAAATTGGGCTCGACTAAAATAGTCTTTCCTTCAATCCACTGCCACCTTGGCGCATCAAGTGCTGCTTGCGGATTCATTAAATAATCGATGGTGTTAGTAACCACTTGGAAATGTCCTTGGGGCTGCATATAACCACCCATAACACCAAATGGTCCAACAGCCTTATCGTCTTTTGTCAAAAATCCTGGAATGATTGTATGGAAGGTTCGTTTTCCTCCAGCCAATACATTCGGGTGCTCTGGATCTAACGAGAAGTCCGCTCCACGGTTTTGAAGACCAATCCCTGTTCCGGGAATGACTATTCCTGAACCAAAGCCCATATAATTGCTTTGGATATATGAAATCATATTGCCTTCTTCATCTGCCGCAGATAAATAAACGGTTCCGCCTTTTGGTAATTCATATGGTTTTGGATCAGATGCGTTTTCACCAATGGTTTTGGCGCGCGATGCTGCATATTCTTCTGACAGAAGATGCTCCGTGCTGACCGGCATATTCTCTGGTTCGGTAATAAACGCTTTGCCATCTGTGAATGCGAGTTTCATCGCTTCGATTTGTTCGTGATACGTTTCCGCAGATTGCCATTTAGGTTGATCGAGTTTTTTGAAAATGTTTAAGGCCATTAACGCAACCATGCCTTGTCCATTCGGTGGAATCTCCCACACTTTATAGCCGCGGTAATCGGTGGAAACCGGCTCTACCCATTGCGGTTCAAACGCCTGTAAATCTTCTTTGGCTAAAAAGCCTTCATGTTTTTTCATAAAGCGATCAATTTTTTCGGCAATGGCACCTTTATAAAAAGAACGCGCATCCGTTTGTCCAATTTCAATTAGCGTTTTAGCATGGCCCGGAGAAGACCACATTTCGCCAATTTCAGGGGCGCGACCGTTTGGTGCAAATGTATCAAACCACCCTTGATATTCTTTACTAGTGAACGAATCTTTGTATTTGGCATAAGCTGCTTGCCAATACTTACCGAGAATTGGTGTTAACGGATAGCCTTCTTCCGCATACCGAATCGCAGGTTTCAAAGCTTCTGCCAATGATAGCTTGCCGAATTTTTTTGATAGTTCAGCCCAAGCAGCTGGCACCCCTGGAACTGTCACTGGTACTAAACCATGCGTCGGCATTTTTTCAAATCCAAGTGCTTTTACTGCTTCTGGCGAGATGCTTTTTGGTGCAGGGCCGGAACTGTTCAATCCGTGTAACTTGTCTTTAACCCATACTAAAGCAAATGCATCTCCCCCAATTCCATTTGAAGTAGGTTCAACTACAGTTAACGCAGCGGCAGTGGCAATTGCCGCATCTATGGCGTTGCCGCCATTTTGCATGATTTCAATCCCAGCTTGTGCTGCTAATGGTTGCGATGTGGCCACCATTCCTTTTTTAGAAAACACGGTTTGTCTTTGTGCTGCAAACGGGTTATGTAAATAATCCACGACAACTCTCCCTTTCTTGTTAAGTAATATTTCGCATAAATAAATCCTGTTTTCCATTGAACGTTCGTTTGTGTGTAACTATAGTAAAACGCGAATACTTTCGATTATAGAGTATCCACTTTTTTATTTCTATTCACACCGCTAAAATAACAGAAAATTCCCATAAAAAACAAGGTTTTGTAGTTTATTGAAACTACAAAACCTTCTATTTGCTCTCTATTTTCTAACTTCCTCACAACTTATTTAATTACGTAAGCGGAATTGAGTACAATATATGCCAGGAGCTACTTGAATAACGCCCACCTCCTGAAAACCGAACATCTGATAAAGCGCAATTGCAGGTTTATTAGCGGTTCCTGTGCTGACTGTAAATTCGTACCCTCGATAGTTTTTCAACAAATAACTCACCAATTTTTTACCAATTCCTTTTCGGAAATAAGTGGGACCTACCACTAACCGATTGATATCGACGGTTTCTCCCTTTACTCGATAAGAAATTACTCCTTGCACCTGTCCTTCGCCATAACCGATAAAAAGTTCGTCACTCTTTTGAAGTTCTTGTAATGTTTCCTGAAGTTGGGGAATATCATAAAAACCCATCATTTCGGCTTCTATCCGATAGGCAGCTTGTTGAATGTGATGAATCTGTTTCGCTATTTGTTCATCTTGTTGATTTAGTTTGCTAATCACTATCCATCACCCTCTACTAACTTTTCAATTTACCTATTCGTCGATTACTTTTGAAGAAAATCGAGTAATTCCCCAAATTTTGCGGTAGCCTCTTGATAGCCTTGGTTATAAAGAGTTTCTAATTTAACTGGATTTCGCTCTAGCCCTTTTATTCTGTACAAATCTTCTGGTCGAATCACCATGGCCAAGCTTTCTCTTTCCAGTTGCTCAATAAAATCCATCGTTTCATTGTAATATAAATATCGATTTTCCATTGCCTTTGCGATAGCCGGGTATTGTCGAACAAATGCTGGCATCATTCCTGCAAATCGACTCTTTTTTTTCCGATAACCTTTTTCTCTCGTCAAAATGATGATCGGCTTGGTCACACCGTCGGATAATGCTTTGCGGATCGGCAGCGGATCGGCAATGCTGCCATCCATTAAAAATCGACCGTTAAATTCTACTGGTTGCGCCATAAGTGGCAGTGAACTCGAAGCTCGTACAATAGTTAGCACATCTTCCGGACGTTTTTGCTTCCCAAAATACACCGCTTCACCCGTTAAACAGTCTGTCACTCCTACTACAAACTCTTCTGTAGCATTATGAAAACGGTCATAATCGAAAGGTACTAAGCTATTCGGAATTCTATCAAAAATCAAATCCATTCCAAACAGTTCTCGTTTTGTCAGTAGATTCTTCACTGAAAGGTATTCTGGATGATTAACATAGCCAATGGTGACTTCTCGATTTCGACCATTTTGCCTCGAAATGTAGGAAGAGGCGTGACAGGCTCCTGCTGAGACACCGATTACGTAGTCTACAAAAATACTTTCTTCTAATAGTTTTTCGAGAACACCACCCGTATAGACCCCTCTCATGCCACCACCTTCTAACACCAATCCACTCTTCATCTCCATCCCTCCTTCAGCACGTACGATATACAGCCCCTTTGCTTTAGCCGACTTTTTCGATCAATTCCGGCTTGTTGTTTTTTGGAGAATTTACCTCTTGAGAAACGCGATACGCTTCCATGTCTTTTGCTTGATATGGTTTTAATAAAGCTTTCAATGTCTCCACATCTTCTATCCGTGGGTCTAGCCAGGTCTTTTCATCTGCTTTAGATAATATAACCGGCATTCTATCGTGAATAGACTCCATCAACGCATTGGGCGCCGTCGTCAAAATCGAGCAACTATTGACGATTTGGCCATCTGGGGATTTCCACGATTCCCAAAGTGCCGCAAAAGCAAAAGGCTCTCCAGTCTTTAATTTGATGCGCATTGGAATTTTCTCTCCGTCTTTATGTTGCCATTCGTAAAAAGAGTCTGCCACCACTAAGCAGCGCTTTTTTTTAAATGCGTTACGGAAACTAGGCTTTTCCGCTACTGTTTCTGATCGTGCATTGATCATTTTGTAGCCAATTTTCATATCTTTTGCCCATGGTGGGATTAAGCCCCACCGTAATTCACCTAATCGATTTTTGTCTCCATCATTAACAACCGCTACTACCTGTTGAGAAGGAGCAACATTATAACTTGCGGAGTATTCGTCTTTGTCAAGCGCTGCTTCTTCGATGTTAAAGCGCTCAATCAACACTGTGTAATCAGTGAACAATGAGTATCTTCCACACACCTTTATCGCACCCTTCCTTAATTTGTTGTTACTATTAATATAACAGAAAATTCATTTTATTCCTTTCTGGTTGGCTTTATGATTGAAACACTAAACTAACATTCATTTTGTAAAACTCCTCCTGTCTTTGTCTTTAAAGTGCCATGATTTATTGCACTATTGCTCATTTTCTGTCTTTATCGAGTTGTATTTACAGCGTTAAGCTTTTATATTCTCCAGACTCTAAAACTATGGAAAATTCGTTAAGGTCCCTTAAATAGCGAAATAGTGTTATAATAGAAGAACTACGATTTATATTAGGAGGAATCACATGGCTACTGCACGCGAAATGAGTCTCGTCAACAAGGATTTTCTGGTTGAAGAATTAGGGCTGAAACAACAAGGAAACTCAACAATTTTTACGAATGAAGATTGTTTTGTGTTATCTCCATCTGTTCAGCGATATGAAAAGGGATTTGACGTCAGTGAATTTAATTTGGCAAAGTTCGATCCAGAACGCCAACAAGGCTTTTTGATTGTACGGTACATGGATACCTTTTTAATGGCAAAATTGGAAAGCTTCACGTCTAAAATGATGCTTCCTGAACTACAAATTAAAAAGAAAAATACAAAACCACATTGGAAATTCACTGTTGCTGAAAATCCTGCTTATCATATTGTTAACACACAAAACAAAGAACTACGTTATCGTTTGCAAGAACCTACTAAAAAACAAATTCTTTCTTTTTTCAATAAGTTATAAGAAAAACCCGCTGCCTCTGCATGCGGGTTTTCTGTTGCTCTTTTTCGAACAACTGGATGATTAATGGTAAAATAGCAAGTATTATAGACCTCTTCACTCATTAGTGATTGTCGATCGGATGTGATTTATGGAATCTCCTCGTTATACCGTTAAAGATCGTCAGTTCTGGAAAATCATCCTCAGTCTTCTATTTGCATCGTTATTTACGTTTGCCAATATGTATGCTGTTCAGCCATTGTTGCCGGTTTTTGTAGAAGAATTTCAAGTTCCAGTTTCCACAGCTAGCTTATCTTTATCACTAACCATTATCGGTTTAATACTTGGACTAATTGTTCTCGGATTTTTTTCGGATCGCAACGGCAGAAAATCGTATATTATTTATTCTTTACTCGGTTCTGCCATTCCTTTTTTCATCATTCCCTTGACCGATTCATTTTCTATCTTATTATTTCTTCGTTTTATTCAAGGCTTTGCACTAGCAGGTGTTCCTGCTGCTGCTCTTGCGTACATAAGTGAGGAAATCGATCGAAAAAACATCGCTTATGCGACTGCACTTTATATTTCTAGCAATGTCCTCGGTGGGATGATGGGTCGAATTTCAACAGGCTTTTTAACTGACCATTTCTCTTGGCAAATTTCCTTTTATGCTTTTGCGGTGACAGGACTCTTCATATTCGTTATTGTCCTTTATTTACTACCACCATCACAGAATTTCAACTCTAGCCAAGTAAGCTTTGCAAAAGATATAGAAGGCTTCTTGTTTCACTTAAAAAACCCTGCTCTACTGGTGGTTTTTGGTCTTGGTACAGTTTTGCAAACTTCTTTTACTGGCATTTGGACGTATTTGCCTTTTTATCTAGAAGCCTCTCCATTTTCTATGTCGTTGCAGGCGATATCGTATTTGTTTTTCGCTTATGGTATTGGTGTCATCGGCTCGCCAATGGCTGGTCGTGTTGCTGAAAAATTCAGCATACGTAATGTCCGTCTAGCAGGTGTATTTATTTTATCTGCTGGCATTTTCATGACACTTAGTCCTTATCTTTGGATGATTGTTGTTGGTCTTTGTGTCACTTGCCTCGGCTTTTTCACTGCTCACGCCCTAACTGCTGCTTCTGTCAGCCAGCAAGCAACTCATCATAAAGGCAGTGCTTCTAGCCTTTATTTGGTATCGTACTATATAGGCGTCGCAGCAGGAAGTTCTGTGTTAAGTCCTTTATGGACCTCTGGTGGTTGGACTGGCCTAGTTCTATTCAGTGCTATTTTGCCACTTCTTTACATAATGGCCATTACTCTTTACCGAAAAAAAGCAGGCTCTACCCGGAGGTGAGCCTGCTTTTTGCTATCAGTTAAATCTTATTTAAGAAAATCCGCTGGGATCGACATAAGGTCTATCCCCCAAACAAGCGGTAAGAAGTAGAATACCGCAAGTCCAACAAAGAAAATACCAAAGATATTAAGCGCAAATCCCGCTTTGGCCATATCTGAAATCCTCAAATATCCAGAGCCGAACACGACCGCATTCGGAGGTGTTGCAACTGGCAACATAAATGCACAAGACGCTGCGACGGCTGCCGTCACCATCAGTGCATAAGGATGAATGCTAAGAGCAACTGCAAGTGATGCCATAATCGGGAACATCATCGAAGCAGTAGCTGTGTTTGAAGTAATTTCGGTCAAGAACAACACGAGCGCAGCTACTACCAAAATTATGGTTAGAACATTCACGCCTTGTAGCCCAATCAACTGATTGCCGATCCATTCAGACAACCCGGAACTTGTAAATCCCGCAGCAATAGCCAGTCCCCCACCAAACAGCAGCAAAATACCCCAAGGCAACTTGACAGCGGTGGCCCAGTCTAGCAAGCGATCGCCCTTTTTGTTTTTAGAAGGAATAATGAATAATACCATCGCAGCAATTAACCCGACCGTTGCGTCAGTCATTTCGAGGTTGGGCGCAAAAGCATCCAAGACAAATGAGCGGCTGATCCAAGCAAGTGCTACTGCTAAGAAGACTACAAAGACTGCTTTTTCTTCGTAAGAAGCTCCACCTAAGTCAGTTTTTTGCTGACGTATTACTTCGCTACCTCCTGGTAAATGCTTCAATTTTTGTGGATAAGCAACTTTTACTAGGTAAACCCAAGCAACTAATATAAAAATCCATGCTAATGGTACACCAAACAACATCCACTGGGCAAAAGTGATTTCAATACCATAAATTTCATTGACTGCACCTGCAAGTAACGTATTCGGAGGTGTTCCGATCAATGTTGCAATTCCCCCAAGAGATGCAGAATACGCAATCCCTAGCATCAAAGCTTTACCAAAGCTGAAATTCTCTTTTGAAGTATCGATTGAAGAATTATATTTTAAAGCTTCCGATACTTGATAAATAATGGCTAAGCCAATTGGTACCATCATCATCGCCGTAGCAGTATTGGAAATCCACATTGACAGAAATCCTGTCGCAACCATGAAACCAAGAATGATGCGTTCCGTGTTCGTTCCAATTACAGAAATAATAGTTAAGGCGATTCGCTTATGCAAATCCCATTTCTCCATTGTCAGGGCAATCATAAAACCACCCATAAACAAAAAGATTGTATCACTGCCATACGCTGAAGTTGTAGCGCTGACATCGAGCCCCTTAGTCATTGGAAAAAGAATGATTGGCAAGAGAGATGTTGCTGGAATTGGACTGGCTTCTGTAATCCACCAAGTGGCAATCCAGATTGTACTCGCGAGTATCGCTTTTGCTTCAGGCGGTAGTCCGTCTGGATTAAAGAATAGCAAAGTTAAAATAAACAGCAACGGACCTAGGATTAACCCAATGAGTTGCGGCGCATTATAACTCCGCTTTTTTTTGCGTTCATCATAAGACCCAGCGTCTTCAGCCCGATCTCGATTGTCAGGCATACCTGCTTCAGGATTTGTAAATAATCGAAATGTCTCTTTTGCTTGATCGTGTTTTTCCCACATCCAATTCCATGTTGCAGAAATCATGCTACCCCTCCATCTCTTTAATGTATTATCCAATAATTACCTTTCTAATTGTATCCGTTTACACTTTTACAAACAAGTTGCTGAAAGGCTTATTTATTTCCTTATAATTATCTCTATAAAAAGGCAGAGACTTTAAGCCCCTGCCTTAATACTCGTTATTTCTCAATACTTTTAGCGCTCTTGCGATTCACCAATTGGATTGTTTTCATCGCCAATGCCTTTATTGCTATGAGCTCCTTTTTCCCTCATCTTTTCCCCGCGGTCTTTTGCCTGTTCGTCAATGCTTTTAAATTCTTCCCCTTGTCGCTGGCTTTGGCTACTTTTTGGATTTGCGTGTTCTGAAAAATCATTCTTTGCCATAAAACGTTCCTCCTTCAAGTATTTATATTTTCATTTCCCTAAGAAATAAAAACAAAACCCTTATTGTGGAAGAAAAACACCGTAGCCGAAGTATACAGTCAGAAGTGAAAGGAGTGAGAAAACCAAATATTCGGAAGCGCCTCCAGTAGTCGCAGTTACTGGAAAGCGAATTGTCCATTTGAATGGAAAAAACAATTTAACACCTCTTTTGGTCGCCATATCCAAGACGATATGACTGAGCATCCCTACTAGCAACCCTGCCGATAAGGCTTCTACTGTCACGAAACTCTCCAATATGAAAGCTGTCAGCGCTAGAAATAGCAGACTATGTGTAAATGTTCGGTGTCCAAAAAGACGACTAATTATTTCTGATAATGCCGGTAACGTTCTCCCAATTTTACTGCCACTATGACAAATATCCGGAATTACTGCCCCCACTACTCCTGCTCCTGTTAAAAGAATGGGATCATAATTTGTAATTTGTGCAAAAGCAAGACTTGCTGTTATACCGCCAATAATGTGTGTTTTCCCTGTCATGCTTTTTCTCCTTTGTCGTACTTGATTTGAGCTCATTTTTATTATACTAAAAATCGTGTATGCTGAAGATAGGGAAATTGGCGGTGTATATAGAACTCTATTAAGCACTGGGTTCTATTTTACAGTGAATATTCCACACAGAACTATAAAAGGAGGCGTCATTATGGGAATTCATCGCTTTTTTACTTCATTAAATGATTTAGAACGTATTATTCGTGCACCTGGAATGTTCAAATTTGAAGAACATAATGTTGCAGCCCATTCGTGGAAAGTCAGTCAGTACGCAATGTTTTTTGCAACCATTGAAGAACGTGCCGGCCGAGAAATCGATTGGAAATCTTTGTATGAAAAAACCATCAATCATGATTTTGCAGAAGTATTTATCGGCGATATTAAAACACCGGTCAAATATGCCTCTCCTGAACTAAAGGAAATGATCGCTCAAGTAGAAGAAGGCATGATGGAAAAGTTTATCCTCCGAGAAATTCCTAAAGAATTTCATGATGTTTTTTTTGAACGCATGAAAGAAGGAAAGGACGATACTGTAGAAGGTCGTTTACTAGAGTTAGCCGATAAGCTAGACCAGTTTTATGAAGCTTTTGCAGAGTTAAAGCGAGGCAATACGGATAAAGAATTCGTCGTGATGTACCGGATTGCGTTAACTAAATTATTGGGTCTTCCATTGCCCGCAAGTGTTGAGTATTTCAAAAACGTTATGCTTGATGATGTTATTAACGAAGACACTGCCATCGATGTAAAAGAGCTGACACGTAAGATCATGGCCGAGCATTGAGCTTCACTCTATATTTCGAGGTAAAATTATGGTAAATTTAACATCAACAACTACTTTCGGAGGTGAATCCCTTAACAAGGGAATTTATTGGACCCCATACTTATATTGAATTTAGCTTTACTCGTCTTATTAATCGCGTTAACGGCTGTTTTCGTCGGATCGGAATTTGCCGTCGTTAAAGTCCGGATGTCGCGCATCGACCAATTAATCGATGAAGGAAACAAAAGAGCTGTACTGGTCAAAAAAATTACTAATGATCTTGATTATTACTTGTCTGCATGCCAGCTAGGGATCACGGTAACTGCTCTCGGCTTAGGCTGGTTAGGAAAACCGACAGTTGAACGCCTTTTTTATCCTTTATTTGAAATGCTCGATGTTCCTTCTTCCGCCTCAACCATCATTTCATTTGTTTTAGCTTTCTCATTAGTGACGTTCTTACACGTGGTCCTAGGGGAAATGGCACCAAAATCATTGGCACTTCAATTTACTGAGCGGATGACTCTTTTTCTATCTCCTTTCTTGTATTGGTTTGGCAAAATTATGTATCCGTTTATCTTTATATTAAATGGTTCTGCTCGCGTTCTTTTGCGGATTTTCGGCATCGAACCTGCGAAAGAAGACCAAGCCCATTCAGAAGAAGAACTGAAAATCATTATGGCCCAAAGTTTTCAAAGTGGCGAAATCAACCAAACCGAATTGTCCTACATGCAGAACATTTTCGCTTTTGATGAGCGCAGTGCAAAAGATGTCATGATACCACGAACTCAAATGATTGCCTTTTCCGATGATTTAACAAACGAAGAACTTCTTTCAGAAATCCGAGATCATCGTTTTACACGTTACCCTATTGCAAGAGATGGAGATAAAGATGATCTTATTGGATTTATCAATGCGAAAGAAGTATTGACGCATTACGCTGTTAATGGCCAATTTGAGATGTCAGAACTTATACATGCCTTGCCTTATTTTCATGAGACGACTCCTCTTCAAAATGCATTAGTCAGAATGCAAAAAGATCGTACGCATATCGCGCTCGTAATCGATGAATACGGTGGAACGTCGGGCTTAATCACCATGGAAGATATATTAGAGGAAATCGTTGGAGAAATTCGTGATGAATTTGATGAAGACGAAGACGAAGAAATTATTAAGGAAAGTGACACACGCTATCTTCTAAATGGTCGTGTCCTGTTAAAAGATCTGGAAGAACGTTTTGGTTTTAACTTTGAAGACAGCGACGATATTGATACCATTGCTGGTTGGATTCAGCATCAGCTAATTGAAGCTGAAACGGGTGATCGCTTTGTAAAAGAAGGATGCCAATGGTCTATCGTTGAAATGGAAAATCACCACATTTTAAAAGTTGCTTGTGATATCTTACCAAAAACACTTTAAAAGAATGTCCCTTTAGCGGACATTCTTTTTTTTATCTAAAAGCATTCAGTTAACTCACTGTAATTTTTCTACTAATTTCATGGTTAAATCACTCTACAACAGGGCATATACAAATAGACAAAGTATTTTTTAATGGAGGTTATCAGATGAGTAAAGCGATGGGATTCGTTAAAGAACTTGGTGGTGAGTTCAAAAAAGATAATGCTACCACCCTTGCTGCAGCACAAGCTTATTATTATTTATTAGCTATTGTTCCTTTATTGATTTTGTTGCTGTCTATTTTGCCTTATCTTCAAATTGATCCGGCCAAAGCAATCGAGTTTATCCGCAGCATTCTCCCTGGAGAAGTAGCAAACACGTTCGAAGACACTATTGTTAGTGTTGTCACTACGCCATCAGGTGGCTTATTGACATTTGGTATACTAGGTACACTTTGGTCTGCTTCGAATGCTTTAACAGCATTTATCAACGCTACCAATCAAGCTTACGATATTGAAGAAACCCGTTCTTTTTTCAAATTAAAAGCAACAGCAATTGGCTTAACACTTGGTATGCTTGTGGCTGTTATTATTGCACTTGTTTTACCAATCTTCGGCGGTACAATTATTAGCATCATTAAATCAACGTTAAATTTACCAGAGCAAACTGAAATTATTTTCCAAGTTCTTCGTTGGGTGATTTCGGTTGCAGTCATGAGTTTAGTATTGGCATTGATGTATAAATTTGCACCAAACAAACACTTTCCATTTAAAGAGGTACTTATCGGAGCAGTAATCGCCACAGTATTATGGCAAGTAGTTTCATTTGGCTTCTCGATTTACGTTTCTAACTTTGGTAGTTATTCTGCTACCTATGGTAGTTTAGGGGGACTCATCGTCTTGATGTTGTGGTTCTTCTTAACAGGATTAATTTTGGTTATTGGTGCCGAAATAAATGCAATTTTAGATAGACGCAGAACTGCGAAAAAGAATGCGTCTTCCGATGCACTCGCTAATAGCCATGTTAAAGGAAAAAATACAGAATCCTCAATGAATAAGTATTAAGCAAAAGGCCATTCATCACGTTGATGAATGGCCTTTTTAGTTTTACTATTTGTTGTGGGGTTCACATTCCTGGTCGATGCTCCAAAAAGTTGCGATATGCAAAGCCTTCAACTTCTGTTTCTGAGTAATGCTTCTGCAATTCATTGATCAAATTTGGAAATTCCGATGCATTGTTGAGATCTGTAATGTATGAAGAAATCCCATCAAAATCTGATCCGATGCCAATATTTTTTACACCGCCAAGCGCACAAAAATGATCTACATGACGGATCAAATCCGATATGGTCGCTTGTTCACTATCTTTATTGATGAAATCTGGACAAAACACTACATCAATCATTCCATTTTTTTCGAACATGGCTGTTATTTGCTGGTCATTCAGATTGCGTGGATGATCGCAAAGTGCACGCGCATTAGAATGGCTAGCGATTGGGTATTTTGCCAACGCCATTACATCCCAAAATCCGTTTAACGACAAATGGGAAACGTCTGTGAAGATATGATGCTCGTTATTGAGACGAACCACTTCTTTGCCGAGCAGGGTTAATCCTGCTCCTCTTGGATCCCCAACACCATCTGCACAAAGGTTGGCATTATTCCACGTTAATCCAATTGACAGCACCCCTAAGCGATAAAGCTGATGCAGCTTCATCAAGTCATTACCGAATGCATCTGCACCTTCTAGCGTTAATACGGCGCCAATTTCATTGGACTTTAGCGAATCAATGTCTTTCCAATTTTTAATATGCTTCATCAATGGATTTTTTCCGATTATCTCACTATAGAACAAGTCCACCTGCTCAAGAGCGTGCTGCCATTTTTCATCAGAAGGAAATTCAGGGTGAATAAAAATAGCGAAAAATTGCACTTTCACGCCTCCAGCTTGCAAGCGTTCAAAATTGGTATCCAATTCGTTTGAGCGCTGGAAATCTAATAATTCTCCATGAAACAAAGCATTACGCTTGGCCATTTGCAACTTCAGTAACGCATCACAATGGGTATCAAAAATTTTCATCTACTCATCTCCCTCTTCTCTGCAAGCATCCACAAAACCGGCAAATAGTTTGACCGAGGCTATATCTTTTGCTCTTGCCATATTTTCGGGATGCCATTGCACACCAAGTACGAAATGATGTTGCGTACTTTCAACTGCTTCTATAGTGCCATCACTCGCTTGGCCACTTACGACAAATGGAGCAGGGACTAAACGATTGGCTTGGTGGTGGCGACTATTCACTTTTATGCGCATTTGTCCTGTCAATCGGTTGAGTAAGGACCCTTCAGTTATCTCCACAAAATGAGAGCCATGAAATTTCGGTGCTTTTTGTTGATGTTGTAACAAGTCCGCTTTTACTTGTGTTGTAATATCTTGATACATGTCTCCACCTACGGCAATATTCAATATCTGCGCTCCACGACATACGCCGAAGATAGGCTTATTCATAGCTAATACTTTTTTAGTTAAAGTTAATTCAAATGCATCCCGGGATGGAATAATTACTCCAAGGTTTGGATGAGGTTCCTCGCCAAATAAAGTCGGATCAATATCATAACCCCCTGCTAAAAATAACCCGTCAATATGCTCGGCAATTTCATCCAAATCTGCTTCTTCAACCAAATGCGGAAGCATAACCGGTAAACCTCCTGCTGCAAGTATTGCTTCTGTGTCCGCAAGTTCAATGCCGTATTCGTCCCGCCCCAACTCTAAAGAGGCGGTAACTCCAATAATCGGTTTCATCTATGTATACCTCCTGGTTATAAAAACTGAATATAATAAACATACAGACTTTTCTGGTGGAATACTAGCAAATACAAGAACTTTATCAAATATGAATTGTATAAAAACGGAATATAGGGGCAAGAAACTTATTTTCAAATCAAGTATAGGGTCTATTTAAAATCACATTAATCTATCGTTTAATTCTATTAGTAGATCCATCCACCTACTCTTTCCAACTAAAAAATCAGTAGAAACAGAAAGTTTCTACTGATTTTCAATTGCAGCTTATGATTTAACTCATCCGCTCATTTGCTGCTTTGTTGTATAAATTAACCGATCTCCTACAAAAATACGGCATTCTATTTTACATAAAAAAGAGCCAATCGATACTTTAATCTCTTCATATTCACCATCTTTGTTTTTCACTTTTCCAAACAAACGGGAAGTCAAATGCAAGCCTACTTGTTCATCTTGTAAAACGCCGTCCACAAATAACTTTTCATTGGTCCATGTATTAACAACACGAATTGTGTGATCGCCATACTTTATCACCCAGACATCCTTCATCATACTGGCCCCCTACACTAAGTTTTGAACATAGTATACCAGATATTCACCAAATAGCCGCTACAGTGAAAAGTAACAAGAAACTTCTACGTTCTATTCTACATAAAAAGCTGTAGATCCACTCAACTATTCGAGCGAATCTACAGCCTGTAATATCCATAACCTTAATTTTATTTGATCAATTCCAACTCAACTGGAATAGATGCTTCAACTTCTTCACCACCAAGTGATTGAACAGCTGCTTCTACTGCCATTTCACCAATCATCGCCGGTTTTTGTGCGACTGTACCATCAAGACGGCCATCTTCTACCGCTTTTACTGCATCGTCTGTTGCGTCAAATCCAACTACAGCAATGTCTTTTCCTGAAGCTTCGATTGCTTCAAGTGCACCTAACGCCATTTCATCGTTATGAGCAAATACTCCCGTAATGTCAGGGTTTGCTTGAAGAAGGTT
Source organism: Planococcus donghaensis (assembly GCF_001687665.2). Taxonomy (NCBI): domain Bacteria; kingdom Bacillati; phylum Bacillota; class Bacilli; order Caryophanales; family Caryophanaceae; genus Planococcus; species Planococcus donghaensis. The sequence goes on from NZ_CP016543.2 coordinate 2,813,332, forward strand.
TTCCATAACCGATAAGCCTTCTGCACGGTTGAAGTTTGCTGTTTGTTTTGCAACAACATCCAACGTTCCACCTGCTACATTGTTAAAGCCTTCGCCACGTTCACGTGCTGCTGAAGATCCCGGAACGCCTTCAAGTTCTGCCACTTTAGCGCCATCACCAACTAGTGAAATTAAGTGCTCTCCTGCCATCTCTCCACCTGCAACATTATCTGAAGCGATATGAGATACAACTTCGCCACCTGCAGCACTACGGTCAACCGTAATAACTGGAATGTTTGCTGCATTAGCGGACTCTACTGCTGCCGCAACTGCTTCTGAGTCTACTGGGTTAATCATAATCAAATCTACACCTTGCTGGATTAAATCTTCTACATCACTTGCTTGTTTTGAAGCGTTGTCTTGTGCATCAACAACTGTTAAAGTTGCGCCTAATTCTTTTGCTTTTGCTTCAGCGCCTTCATTTAATGTAACGAAGAACGGATTATTCAACGTCGAGATTGAAAACCCAATTGTGTAATCGCCGTTTGTTTCGCCGCCGTCGCCACTTTCTTCTTCAGAACTTGATCCTGGAGCATCCATTGAACAAGCCGCCAAAATCATCATGACCAGTAACATGAACCCCAATTGTAATTTTTTCATTTTCCTGCACCCCTTATGTTGTTTTTTTACGGTCCAGAAGAACCGCTAATAATATGACTGCACCCTTCACCACTTGTTGGAAGAAGGAGGTAACCCCGATTAAATTTAATCCGTTATTCAGTACCCCAATAATTAAAGCACCAATCAATGTTCCAACTATCCACCCTCGACCACCTGTTAAGCTAGTGCCGCCAAGTACAACAGCGGCAATTGCATCCAGTTCAAACATCTCTCCAGCCGTTGGTTGTGCTGAATTCAAACGCGATGTCAAAATCAATGAAGCGACCGCTGCCAATAAACCAAGCAACGAGTAGACATAAATTTTGATACGGTCTGCATTGATTCCCGACAAGATCGACGCTTCTTCATTGCCACCTACTGCGTAAACACGGCGGCCAAAAGTCGTTTTTTTCAAAATGAAGTACAAAATCGCAAAACTAATAATCATGGTCACGACTGGAATCGGAACTCCAAGAAAATAACCTTTACCGAGCATTTGGAAAGTTAAGCTATCACCCAATCCAGAAATTGGCCGACCGTCTGTATACACGAGTGTTAGCCCACGGTAAATGGTCATTGTCGCTAATGTTGCGATAAATGGCGCCACTTTTCCTTTTGCGATAATAATCCCGTTAATTGCACCAAGAATCGCTCCTAGCAGCAAGCCTAGTAACATCGCAAAAATTGGATCTACGCCACTAGCCATGAGTCCTGCCGTTACAGCACCCGTTAACGCTAAGGTTGAACCCACCGATAAGTCGATACCGCCCGTCAAAATAACGAACGTCATTCCGAAAGCAATCAAGGCGTTAATGGACACTTGCCGAAGTACATTCATTAAGTTTGAAACAGATAAAAAGTCAGGATTTAAAATCGTGATAATTGTCATAATAAGAAATAAACCGATAAATGGAGCTATTTTTTGAAGTACGGATTGATTACTGGTCTTCAACTGCAAGTTTTCCACCTCCTGTAGCAAAATGCATAATTCGTTCCTGTGTCATTTCATGTTTTGGTATATCTGCTGTTATTTTTCCTTCGTGCATTACCAACACGCGATCGGCCATGCCAAGAACTTCTGGCAGTTCTGATGAAATCATCAAAATAGCAACGCCTCTTTCAGCGAGCTCATTAATAATCGAATAAATTTCTTTTTTCGCTCCCACATCGACACCGCGTGTGGGTTCATCTAAAATGAGTAATTCCGGCTCAATACCGAGCCATTTCGCGATAACCACTTTTTGCTGATTCCCACCACTCAAAGATTTTGCGGCTTGATCGGGTCCTGATGTGCGAATACAGAGACGTTGAACCATCGAATCGTAAAGCTTTCGTTCTTTATCTTTAGAAATCAGTCCATTTTTAGAAATGGCTTCATAGTTTGTCATGCTAACGTTTTCTTCTACTGAAAAATCGACTACGAGCCCTTCTGATTTACGGTCTTCTGTTACATAACCGATGCCCATTTCTTTCGCTTTTTTTGGCGTATCGATTTTGACTTTTTTACCATCAAATTCAATGGTTCCACCATCAAGCTTTTTGTATCCGAAAAGTGACTGAGCGACTTCCGTGCGTCCTGCTCCCATTAATCCGGCAATCGACAACACCTCACCTTTTCGAAGCTCAAATGAAACGTTTTCAAAACAACCCGTTCGTTTCAAGCCTTTAACAGACAGTTTGATGTCCCCGATTGTAGAGTTACGTTCAGGATAACGTTCACCAAGTTCACGACCAACCATTAGTTGAACCACTTCATCAAACGAAGTTTCACTAATTTTTCGCTCCCCTACAAATTCTCCATCACGTAAAATTGTAATACGGTCACATAACGAGAAAATCTCTTCCATTCGGTGAGAGATGTAGATAAAGGAAACTCCCCGTTTTTGGAGTTCGCGAATAGTTTTAAACAAACTATCAATTTCACGATCTGTCAGCGCTGCAGTAGGCTCATCCATAATGATGACTTCTGCATCTACCGATAAGGCTTTAGCGATTTCGACAATTTGTTGTTTACCGACGGACAAGGAGCTCGCGGGATCTGTTGGATTAATGTCCAATCCCAAATCGAGTAAGATTTGGCGCGTCTTTTTTTCCATTTGTTTGTTTTTCAATATGCCTGTTCGACCAAACGTTTCTTCACGCCCTAAAAATAGGTTGTCTGAAATCGATAGATGAGGCAGGATATTTAGTTCCTGATGAATGACTGCAATGCCTGCTTTTTCCGCTTGTTTAGGAGAAGTGAAATTGACTTTTTCTCCCTTTACTTCCACTGTGCCTGAATCCCGTGTATAAATTCCGGACATGATTTTCATCAATGTCGATTTACCTGCACCATTCTCGCCCATCAAGGCGTGAATTTCGCCTTTTTCCAATGTAAAATGAACATTTTTTAAGACTTGATTGCCACTAAACGATTTGGAGATATCCGTCATTTTAATCATTAAACTCACCTGCCTTTTTTAAAAAATAACACCAGAACGAAGAACGATATTAGCGTATGGTGTCGCTTCCCCTGTACGGATGATTAATTTCGCTTGTTTGCTCCAGTCTTTTAATTGTTCATGTGTAATGAATTCCGCTTTTTTTCTGTTCATAACTTCTTGTTCTACATGAGGATTATGACTTGTTATTTCCTGGGCAATATACGCCGCTTCTGCCTCAAAGTCAGCAAGAACTGCGTCTAATATGGTTAAAAAAGCAGGTTCACCCACTTGATAAGACAAGTCAACACAAGGGATGTCTTTTGGAATTGGCAAACCACAATCTGCAATAACAAGTAAATCGGTGTGACCAAACTGCGCTAGAGCTGCTGCAATGTCACGATTGATCATGCCATGCTTTTTCATATGCGATCACCTGCCATTCTCTCTAAAACCGCTGTACGCTCGGGCATACCGCCTTGTGCACCAAACTTCTCAACAGACAATGAAGCAGCCGCATTCGCAAAACGCACAGCCCATTCAAATTCTTTCTCCTCTACTAAAGCTGTTGCTAATGCTCCGTTAAATGTATCTCCTGCCCCAGTTGTATCTACTACGTTTGCTGGAAATCCCTCAACCAGTACGTGCTTTTCTCCGTCATAAAATTGCGCACCTTTTTGACCAAGCGTTACGACCAGTCGATTTGAAAATTCTTCTAAAGCTTTTTCCCAATTCTCGCCAAATATTTCTTCTGCTTCCGTCTCGTTAGGTGTTAAATATGTACAAAATGGCAACATCTCTGTAGTGAATCCACTTGCAGGAGCCGGATTTAAAATGCTTGGCACTCCATTTTGATGACAAATTTCCAACGTTCGTTGAACTACAGAAATCGGCATTTCCAATTGCATAATGACTAACTCACTTTTAACTAGTTGATCAGCTAACGCGTCAATTTCTTCTGTCGTCACGCTATGGTTTGCGCCTGGCACTACAATAATCCGGTTGTCACCTTCCGATAAAAGAATGTTGGCAATTCCACTTGTACCATCTGTACGCTTGACCTGATCGATTAATACGCCTTCATTTTTTAAGCCTGCTAAAAGTTCGGTTCCAAAAGCGTCTTGTCCAACTGCTCCAATCATTTGAACAGCACTTCCTAATCTCGCTGCTGCAACTGCTTGGTTAGCTCCTTTACCGCCTGGCACTGTTGTATATAGCGTACCTAAAGTGGTTTCACCTTGTTTTGGAAAGTTATCGGTTTTAACGACTAAATCCATATTAATGCTGCCAACTACTGTAATCATTCACCCACGCTCCTTGTTGTTCCACGAATGATTAACTTTACGGGAACTTCATAAAAGTTTTGTTCGACCATTTCATTTTCAATGCGCTTGATTAAAACACGCGTTGCAATTGCACCCATTTTATACACATCCTGTGCAACAGTAGTTAATCCAGGCGATAACATCTCACCCATTGCTACACCGTCAAAGCCAATAATCTGCAATTCGTTTGGGACGTGTCTCCCAACTAAACTTGCTGCTTTTAATGCACCAGCTGCCGAAACGTCACTACTTGCAAAAATACCATCGATTTGTGGATTTTCTTTTAATACTTGCTCCACAATTTTTTGTGAATCGGTGAAATGGAATGGACAAGTTACCACTAAGTATTTCGCATTTGACTGTTGAATGGCTTCCATAAATCCTTCCCAACGATCATTCGCGGGATTCAATTCTGCTGGCCCTCTTAAGAAAAGAATGTTTTGGCAACCTCGGTCTAATAACGCATTCGTTCCCATAATAGCCCCTTCTTTATTGTTAGAAGAAACAGTTGGGATTTTCTCGTTAATCGCTCGGTCAAGTGCCACAATCGGCACATTAGCATTGGCGTAATGTGGAGCATCCAATTGGTTGGACGTGACGATAAAGCCGGCAATGTATTTTTTCTTTAATGTTTCGATATAATTTTTCTCTTTTTCTGGATTTTCATCGGAGTTACATAACACAACCGTGTATCCATATGTTAAAGCAACATCTTCGACGGCTCGTGCAAGTTCCGGAAAAAAAGGATTGGTGATGTCTGGTAAGATCAAGCCAATTAAATTAGATTTTTTCGTATTTAACGAACGTGCAATCGGATTTAGCTCGTATTTTAGTTCTTCTACTGCAGCAGTTACTGCTTTTGCCGCTTCTGCACTAACATATCCGCTGTCATTTAAAAATCTAGAAACTGTAGCTACTGAAACTCCTGCTTTTTTTGCTACATCTTTAATAGTGGTCATGTAAAACGTCTCCGTTTCTGTCTCGGTATGTAACCGGTTACACATAATATATAATGCAACTTTCTTTTTGTCAATGTGAACATTTTCCAATCATACAAAAAAGGTTTCCGCTAATTTGCGGAAACCTTTTTCTTAAGCATTCATATTTTTCAAGCGTAGCTCTCTAATTTTCTCTGTCTCTGCTATATACACGGCACATGCAGCATCACCAGAAATATTGACCGCTGTTCGAGTCATATCCAATAGACGATCGATTCCGATAACAAGACCAATGCCAGCTGCCGGAAGACCTACACTACTTAATACCATCGCTAGCATGATTAATCCAACACCCGGAACACCTGCAGTCCCAATACTCGCTAAGACTGCTGTTAAAACGACGGTCATCAAATCCATCGTCGACAATTCTATGCCATACGCTTGGGCGATGAACATTGTAGCTACTCCCTGCATAATTGCGGTACCGTCCATATTGATGGTTGCCCCAAGAGGTTGCACAAATGAACTCACCGACTTCGGCACATTCAATTCATCCTGGGCTACTTCCATTGAAATTGGCAATGTAGCCGTACTGCTCGATGTACTGAAACCTACACTCATTGCAGGCGCAAACTTCTTGAAAAACCACACTGGGCTCTTTCCTGCTAAAAACTTGATCGTGCCTCCATATGTAAAAACCGCATGGATTAACAGTGCCGCTACAATTACTAGCATATACGAGCCCATTGCTTTCATGGCTGAAAATCCTTGTGACCCCACAGCTGTAGCAATCAAACCAAACGTTCCGTAAGGAGCAAATTTCATGACAATTCCTACTAAATACATCATGACGTCATTGCCTTGTTCGATAAATGCAACAAGTCCCTTTGTTTTTTCTCCAAGAGCCGTTAATGCTAATCCCACAAAAACTGCAAATACAATAATTTGTAGCATATTACCTTCTACTAAAGAGGCAATTGGATTTGTTGGAATCATGTTCAATAACGTGTCCCCTACAGATGGCGCTTCTGTTGTTTCAAACTCTGCTGATGACAAATCAAAATCACCTGCAAGTCCAGGTTGAATGACAGCTGCTAATGATAACCCAATTGTTATTGCAATTGTGGTTGTCACTAGAAAATACGTTACTGTTTTAATACCAATTCTTCCTAACTTAGCAGGGTCTCCAAGACCCGCAGTTCCAAGAATGATAGAAAACAAAACAAGTGGCACAACTAGCATTTTTATTAAGCCTAAAAATATTTGGCCGAGCGGCACAAATAAATATGTATTTATTACTTCAAATGATCCTGATGCGAATAGGTTTATTAACAAACCCACGACAGCGCCAAGAACGAGTCCCGTTAGTACTTTTGCAGTTAATCCAGGTTTTTTCATTCATTTCCCTCTTTCATTTCTAGACGTAAAACTATTTTATAGGAAAGCAGACCTTTTTTACAACTTTTAATCCATTGTCAGAATCCATCTATTTTAAAAAAATAATATCATTTTAACATACAAAAAACCTGTGTAAATGAGGGTACATTTACACAGGTTTCTATTTAACAACAGGCCGTTTGCATCTTGCTATTTCCCATTAAACTATAGCTCACGACTTTAAATCCTTTTTGATGTAACAGTCGAGTTGCCAAGTTTTTTTCAACTTGATTTTCTGCGATTAAGTGAATCGGTTTTTGCGGTATTTCCTTATAACCTCTTGTGAAATAGGAAATTGGTAGATTAAAGGCATCAGAAACTACCTCATTGTTAGAGACATTATAAGCTCGAACATCGAGTAACGCATACGAATTACCATCAATTTCATTAAGCTGTGCCTGTTTTACGCCAGAGACTGGGATATGTCTTTTATAAACGCTGTAGACTGCCATAGAAACTGGCAGTCCAATTAGCATTGTGCTTGCTATCATTTCATTTCTCCTTTTATACCATAAGCAAAGCTTATCGCATTACGTAATACATACTTGGCTACTTATTTAGTCGCCTTGATTAAACCGATAATACTTCTTGCCATTTTGCATAACCGCCTGAAAGGTTGACCAAATCGTCAAATCCATTTGCTTTAAGAAGACTAGTTGCAATCGCTGAACGTGCTCCAGACTGACATTGAACAATGATTGTTTTATCTGTTGGCACTTCATCTAATCGTTTTTTTAGTGTACCGATCATAATATGATTGGCTTGGTCGATATGCCCTTCATCATATTCAGATTGATTTCGAACATCAAGCACATTGGCTTTGCCATCTTTAATCATTTTCTTCGCTTCTTCAGGAGACACACTCTTATACGATTCTAATTCTCCTGCTTCTTCAATTAGCTTCGAAGCATCTCCGTAGCCAATTTCCCCGTCAATGCCGACAGAGCGTAACACTTCTACTACTTTGTCTAAAGATTCTGGATCGAGTAGCAAGTATAGTGGTTTTTTGTAATCGACAATCCATCCAGCCCAGTTGGCAAATGATTTATTGAATGGAATGTTAATTGTGCCAGGGATATACCCATTAGCAAATGAAGCAGAAGCACGTGTATCAATAACTTGCTCTCCATCTGCAATTAGTTTCTTCAACTCATCTGCAGATTGGATCGCTTGTGGTTTTGGTAAATTCTTCACTAACTCTACACCTGTTTTATTCACTGATTTCATCACAGCGAAATAAGACGGTGGTTCAGGTTGACCATCCAATAATTCTTTTTGGAATGCTTCAAGTTCATCGTATTGCAATGCCCAGTTAAACATTTTCTCATAACCTACAGTAGTAGATGGTACTGCGCCAAGCGCTTTACCACATGCACTTCCTGCACCATGAGCTGGCCATACTTGAAGATAATCTGGTAGTTTTTTAAAGCGTTCAAGTGATTCGAACATATCTTTAGCACCTGCTTTAGAAGTTCCTTCGGCACCTGCAGCTTTTTCAAGTAAATCAGGTCGACCAACGTCTCCTACAAAAACAAAATCTCCAGTGAAAATACCCATTGCTTTATCTGCCGAACCACCGCGGTCCGTTAATAAGAATGAAATACTTTCTGGTGTGTGTCCTGGTGTGTGCATCACTTCAAAAATCAGATTCCCGATTTTAAACTGATCGCCGTCTTTTACTAATTGGTGATTTAAATGATCGATATTTTGATATTTCCAATCTGCATCACCTTCGTCAGATAGATATAATTTTGCGCCAAAACGATTTTCAAGTTCGCGTGAACCTGAAACAAAGTCAGCGTGAATATGCGTTTCAAGAGCTCCGACAATATTCAAGTTTTCTTTTGCTGCAAGTTCTTCGTAAGCAGTGATATCACGCATTGGGTCTACAACTATAGCTTCTCCCGATGCTTGGCAACCTACTACATATGAAGCGTGCGCTAAATTTTCATCATAGAAATATCTTAATAACATATCATCAATTCCCTTCAATAATTTAATTACCCTTAATATACCACCGGGGGTATACAATGTAAAATGTTCTGCTTATAGTAAAACTTTAATAACTTATTTGAAATGATAAACGAACTTCTTCTTCTTCTTGTTTAGACAAAAAAGAGAGAGACTAAACGTTTTGGCGTAACGTTTAGTCTCTCAGATCAATTGCATTAACTTCTTCACTTCATTTTAAAAAACTGGGCAATTCACTAGCTTTCATCGGAAACTCCGCTTGTCTTTTATCAACAAATGACTGAATACCTTCAGTAGCATCTGCATTTTGTCCAGCCCAATGGAGAAATTTAGATTCCACTAGATGCGACGCTAATGGATGGTCTTGCCCCATCATCTTCCAAAGTAATTGGCGTGTGAAACTATTTGAAGTTGCGGCAGTGTTCTCTACAATGTCCTGAGCAATTTCATAGGCTTTTGCAAGTGGATCTTCCGATTCGTATTGCATCAATCCTGCTTCTACAGCTTCAGTAGTTGGTATGTAGCGGCCAGTCAATGTCCAGTCAAGGGCTTTACCGATCCCTACAATTTTCGGCAAAAACCACCCCGATGCAGCTTCTGGTCCGATACCCCGTCGACCAAACACAAAACCGATTTTTGTATCTTTTTTAACAATCCGAATATCCATCGGCAATGTCATTGTCATGCCGATCCCAACAGCCGGTCCGTTAATCGCTGCAATGATTGGCTTATTGACTTCATATACTTGAAGACTGACTTGACCACCAAGGTCTCGGTAGTCTTCTGAAGATTGCTCTGATAAAAAAGTAGAACCTCCTTCAGACAAGTCCATTCCAGCGCAAAAAGCTCGTCCACTTCCGGTTACGATAATAACACGCACGTCATCATCTTCATTGACGTTTTTATAAAAGTGCAAAAGCTCTTCGCTCATTTTTTCCGTATAGGCGTTCATATGATCTGGACGATTTAACGTCAAAGTCATAACCCCATCTTGAAGTTCTGTTTTAATCGTTTCGTACAAGCATAGCCACTCCTTCCTCATATTCAGCTAGCAGTTGGTCGACTATTTCTTTCGTATTCTGCCGTTTTGTAATAGTTGTCACACCTTGACCTGCCGACCAAATGTCTCGCCAAGCTTTTGCATTAACCAAATGAGACAAATCAACTTCTTCTTTCGGTTTTAACGTTTTCGGATCGATCCCTTGTTTCACTAAACTTGGGATTAATATATTTGCCGGTACTCCACTAAATGAATTGGTATAAAGAATGTCTTCAACTGAAGAATCGATGACCATTTGTTTGTATTCTTCGGGTGTATTACTTTCTTCCGCCGCTAAAAAACGTGTGCCCATATAGGCATAATCTGCTCCCATTAACTTAGCTGCAGCAACGTCTGCTCCAGTTGACAATGACCCGGCTAAAATAATGGTACCACTGTAAAACTCTTTAACTGCTGCGATGAAAGCAAATGGGTTAATCGTACCTCCGTGGCCACCTGCTCCAGAACAAACAAGAATTAGTCCATCTACTCCTGCGGATGCTGCTTTTTTTGCATGCTTTACATTAGCCACATCCGAATAAACTAATCCTCCATAAGCATGAACAACTTCAATCATATCTTCTGGGGAACCAAGTGACGTAATAACAATTGGCGGCTCATATTGACGGATCAATTCAAAATCCTCTTCATAGCGCTTATTCGAACCGCGGTGAGAAATAAAGTTTACTGCCCAAGGCTTTTCGCCAAGCGCTTTTTTTATGTCTTTTAACCAAGAAGCGCAAGTTTCTACCGGCCGAGCATTAAGTAGAGGAAAGCTTCCAATAACACCTGCATTTGATGCTTCGACCACCATGTTAGGAGTTGATACTAAAAACATTGGTGCCACAATAACCGGTAGCTTAAGCACTTTCAATCACCACCGCAATTCCTTGTCCTCCCCCAATACATAAACTCGCTACTCCATATTTTCCGCCACGATGTTTCAACTCATAAGCTAGTGACAATAATATACGTGCACCACTTGCTCCAACTGGATGTCCTAATGCAATTGCACCGCCGTTGACATTAACTTTTTCTCGGTCTAACCCAAGTTCTTTTTCCACTGCCAAATATTGTGCCGCGAATGCTTCATTCACTTCAAATAAATCAATATCGTCAACAGTCAACTCAGCACGTTCTAACGCTTGTTTAATCGCCGGCACTGGTCCAATGCCCATAATCGTCGGATCTACTCCTACTACTCCCCAAGAGACAATACGCGCCATTGGTTTTAAGCCGTGCTTGTCTACAGCAGCTTCGCTCGCTATAACGAGTGAAGCTGCTCCGTCGTTAATACCTGAAGCGTTCCCAGCCGTCACCGTACCTTCTTTTTTGAACGAAGGACGAAGTTTTGCCAAAGCTTCTTCATTTGCGTCTGGTTTAATATGTTCATCTTTGTCTACTATTAAAACACCTTTACGCGTTTTCACCTCGACCGCTACAATCTCTTCTGCAAATCTACCAGATTCGACTGCTTGTGCTGCTCGCTGATTAGACTGCACAGAGAAAGCATCTTGTTCTTCACGCGAGATATTGTATTGCTCTGCTAGCTTTTCTGCTGTCATACCCATACCGCTTCCGGTATATTGATCCGTCAATGTGGCAGTTAACATATCTTCAAATTGTATATTACCCATTTTCGATTTACTAAAGCGTTGATCAAAACTAGCATATGGAGACATCGACATGTTCTCTGCCCCTCCTGCCAACACCAAATCCGCCTCTTCTAATAATATGTGCTGCGCGGCTGTCACGACCGCTTGAGCACCCGATCCACATAAACGATTTAACGTGAGCGCTGGAACTTCTTTTGGCACACCCGCTTTTAACCCAATATGCCGGGCAACATAAGCGCCATTCACGCTAGATTGAATAACATTCCCATAAAAAATATGATTAATATCTTCTGCTTTGACATTTGACCGCTTTAACGCCTCAACTGCCGTGGCCGCTCCAAGTTCAGTCGCATCCGTATTGACGAATGCTCCTCCAAATCCGCCAAAAGCGGTTCTTGCTCCATCTATTAAGTAAATATTATTCATACTGTTATTTCCCCTTTCTTTTCTTTCTTTTCTTTCTTCATCTTATTTTCTATCATAACTTTAGAAAATGAGCATAGCAGCTCCAATAACTAAGCCTCCATAAATTAATGCAATCATTGTATATCCCATGATGTCCCGAATCTTTAGACCTGCAATTGCTAACAGTGGAATCGCCCAGAAAGGCTGAATCATGTTAGTCCAGCTATCGCCCCATGCCACAGCCATAACAACTTTTGCTGGATCAACCCCCATTTCGAGTGCAGCTGGAATGACTAGCGGAGCTTGGACAGCCCATTGTCCACCGCCTGACGGGATAAAGATATTCAGAATTCCCGCCGATAAAAATGTAAATAATGGTAACGTTGTTTCTGTCGAAATATTAATAAAGAAATTGGAGATCAATACCGCTAATCCGGAAGCACTTAGCATTCCCATAATTCCCGCATAAAATGGATATTGCAGCACGAATTGCCCGACACTGCTAACGGATTTCACCAAGCCTTGAGTCAGCTCACGCACATTTGAGAACATTAATAAAGCGGCTGTAAGGAATAGTAAGTTTACAGTGTTTAAATCCAATGAAAATCCATTAGTAATAAAGTGGTTGACTAAATAGCTCATTCCAAGAAAACCACCAATGAGAGGAATAAGACGTGTTTTCTCAATTTTATCATTTGGATAATTTGTTTCTTTTGACGAATCTTCTTCCACTTTAGGGTCCTCTAAACGTGACTGTTCAACTATATAGCGATCTTTTGGATTTTTCGGGTGGATTAAACGCATAACGAACGGAAGCGTTAGAAATAAAACCACCACAATAGCAATATTAACTGCGGACAACAACGTTTCTGAAATAGAGATCAATCCAATTTCACCTTCAAATACGTGCCCAGCTGTTGCAACAAATAATGCTGGAGAAGAAGATAAACCACCTTCCCAGATTAGAAAACCAGAGTAACCAGCAGCCACAAGTACACGATAATCGACATCACGAACTTTCTTAGCAACCAATTTGGCGATAATTCCGGCAACTACTAACCCAAATGCCCAACTAATTAGAGACGCTACCAATGCAGTAAACGTAACCATTAAAATGGCAGAGTTTGGAGACTTTGGAATAGATGCAATTCTCTCAAGAGCTCTCGATACGGTCTTCGTCAATGCTAAAGCGTAACTTAAAACAAAAGTAGTGATAATTTGAGCTGTAAATGTTAGTAGGCCCCACAATCCATCGCCCCAATAAGTCATCATGTCAAAAGGGCTTGCTTCTGTAAAAATTACTCCTGCGATAAAAGCGATAGCTGTTAAAATAATAGCAAATACAAACGCATCAGGTAGCCAACGTTCTGCAACTCTTGAAAATAACCCTGCCAGCTTAGCGAGCGGATTATTCTTACTCGCTTCCAATACTCTTTCTCTTTCCATTTCTTCTATACTTTTCACTTTACTCATCGCGTTTCCCCCTTAAATCCATTTTTTCATCTGTTGTTTCTGTATTTTCCCCACTGAAGTTCGTGGGAAATCTTCAGTGAAATGAAATTCTTGCGGCACTTTAAATTTCGCTAAACGCTCGCGGCACCACTCTAGTAATTCGTCTGGTATAAGTTCTCGATTTTCCTTTAAAATCACAAAAGCATGAATGGCTTCTTCGTACACTGGGTCCGGAACAGAAATAACAGCACTTTCAAATACAGCGTTATGTTCGTTGATAACCGCTTCTACTTCTCCGGCTGCTATGTTTTCTCCTGAACGTTTCATCATATCTTTTTTTCGATCTACAAAATAAAAAAGTCCACTAGTTTCATCAATTTTCGCCATATCTCCTGTATAAAGCCAGTTATCACGAATTGTCTCTTCTGTTGCTGATGGATTTTTATAATATTCTTTCATAATCGTTATACCCGGCTCCCCATAAACCGTTATTTCACCTTCTTCACCTGTCGCAACTTCACGTCCTTCTTCATCTCTTAAAACAACCGAATATCCGCAAGCTTCTTTGCCAATGCTGACATGGTCTTGAAGATTTTCTATTGGATTCATCAATGGTATAGCGATGGTCTCGGTCATGCCATAGAGTTGCCGAAGCTGAACTTGATACTTAGTAAGAAAATCTTCATACTGCTGATTTGTCAGTGACTGCGCATATATGACAAGTCTTAAAGGGTTCATAACATCTTCAGAATCATATTTTTTTTTCAAAATCATTTTAATAGGAGCTGAAAAAAGTGAACCTACTGTTGCTTTCAACCGTTTCGCCTGCTTAATATAATTTGTAGCACTGAAATTTTCAGTGATCGCAATACTGGCTCCTGCATAAAGTGCAGGCATTGCCATATAGTATTGACCATTACCGTGGAACATTGGCAAAACAATTAATACGCGATCTTCTTGTTGGTAGCCAAGTGTTTGTGCCATCTGTTTCCCCGTGTGTAAGTAATTCTGGTGCGTCAGTACGACGCCTTTCGGCTTTGAAGTCGTTCCTGAAGTATAAAGAATTGCTGCTTCGTCTTGTGTTGCTAAATCCGGAAAATCGATTAATGGAGCAACCTTCTCCATTTCACCTTCTAGCCAAGTTCCCTCTTGCCCAGTTTCTAGCCGTGAAAATAGCAATGGAAGCTGAAAACTTAAAAATTTGTCTTCGTACGCCTTTTCAGTAATAATCAACTTACTTTCAGAATGACTTACTAAATACTTTATCTCTTCTTTAGGTGACAGAATATTTGTTGGGACCATTACAGCACCAATAGATAAAATAGCAAACCAGGATTTCATGAAAGCGCTACCATTAGGTAGATGCAATAGCACTTTATCACCTTTTTTAATACCTCTCTTGTTCAATATTTGTGCTAGTTTCCCAACCTGCTCGTGAAACTCCTGATAAGTCAGTTTTTCCACATCGCCATCTTTGTCTTCAACCACTAAAAGCTCTTTATTGGCATATTCTTTACATCTTGCTGTCAACAATTTAGAAACAGCTTCATACTCCATTTAATCACCCAATCTTTCTATCCTATTTCTTAGTTCGCAGTCCATCCTCCATCCACATAAAGAATTTGACCGGTTACATAAGTAGAGGCATCAGAAGCAAAAAATAATGCGGGCCCAATCATTTCGTCTGCTTGTCCCATTCTTTTCATCAAAGTTCGATTGATAATTTTCTCCAACCGCTCTTCATCTTGCAGAAAATGTTCAGTCATAGGTGTAATTATGTAAGCAGGTGCCAAAGCGTTTACGGTTATCCCATGCTCTGCTAATTCAGCTGCCCAAACTTTTGTTAACTGATCGATAGCTCCTTTACTAGCTGCATAGCTCGTCTGCAACGGATTTCCTATTTTCCCAAGAATCGATGAAATATTAATAATACGACCACTTTTTTGGCTAATCATTCTTTTGGCAGCCTGCTGTCCCACAAGAAAAGCACCTTTTAAATTAGTATCGACAACTTTATCCCAATCTTCTTCTTCTACTTCAATCAATGATTTCCGGATATTCATACCCGCGTTATTAATCAAAATATCAATTTGTTGAAACTCATCATCTATATAATCGAATAGCTCCTCCACGTCTTTTTTTGTTGTGACATCAGAAGCTCTCCAGGAAACTCGATATCCTTGCTTCTTCATTTCATCGGTAGCTTCTATCAAAGCCGATTCGTTTCTTCCGGTAATAAGTACTTCTGCTCCTGCATGTGCTAGACCAGCAGCAATCGTGAAACCAATGCCTTTACTTCCTCCAGTAACTACCGCTTTTTTACCAGTCAAATCGAATGTTGGATATACATAATTTTGCAAGATAACTACTCAACCCCTCTAATAAGAATGAATATTCCGTTAACTTAAATTACTTTTGACTATCTTTCAAAACAAAAGCACCTTTTAATTTCGAGTTTCCTTGATTATCTTCGATCCAAACTTCCCCTTCATTTTCAGTAAGCATCGTTCCAGTTATCTTCAACACCGTCTCCGTATGAGTGACGGCCTGAAAACGAACGCTTAATGACTTAAGTTGTTGATTTGGAAACCATTCTTCTATAGCTGCAGCTGCCCAGCCCATGACGAACATGCCATGGACAATTATTCCAGAAAGCCCTTGGCTTTGTGCAACTGCCGGAACAGTGTGGATTTCGTTGAAATCGCCCGAAGCCCCTGAATATTTCACAAGATCAATTGGTGCAATGGGGTTTTTGATGATTGTCGGGAGTTCAATCATGAATTCACCTCCAGCATTTCAATGATTGTAGCCCGACCGATTGCTACGGTCTCATTCCATTGATTTTTATAAACCGTTTCCAAGAGAAAAAAGTTTTTCCCTTTTTTGCAAAATTGATCTTTAAGTCTCACTTGCGCCGAAATGGTATCTCCGACCACCATTACTTTATAGTATTCATAGGTTTGCTCACCGTGAAGAACATTATTCGGATTCAGTTTCAGAAAATCTGAAAATAGTTGATAAAAGCTCCGATCATTCCAAAAATCAATGACAGTGGTAAAAGTCGGAGGTGCAGGAATCCCGCGATAGCCAGCTGACTTAGCTATCTCTTCGTCAAGGTATACTGGATTATTTAGTTGTAAGGCTTTTGCAAATTCCTTTATTTTTCCTGACTCGATTAAAAACGGTGCATAATTAAAAATGATTGGTTGTCCACTCATCATTCCACCTTCTTCTCAGGAGTTCCTATCAAATCAATCGACCATTTCTAGTCTGATTCGCCATATCGATTAAATTTGAAACAGCTTTATTTAAATCACTAAATCGATCGTCATCGATTTCTCCAATTTTCCACCGATAATGGATTTGCTGTAAAATGACAGCGAGCTTATAGAAACCGAAGGCCACGTAGTACGTTATACCAGACACATCACGACCACTTTGTTTTGCGTATTCCTTAATAAACTCTTTTCTATCGAAAAACCCTGGCTGATTCGTAACAACATTAATACCCATATCCGGATCTCTCGGTCCAGCCCAGTATGCCACCGTCGAACCTAAGTCACTTAATGGATCGCCAATAGTTGATAACTCCCAATCCAAAATGCCAATAGCTTTGCTTGGATCATTTTGATCAAGCACCATATTGTTTAACTTAAAATCATTATGAACAATTGTTGTTTCGGGATTAACTGGAATATGAGCCTCTAACCACTGTTCAAGTTCATCTAGATTAGCAATCTCCTCAGTTTTTGATTGACTATACCGTTTTACCCAGCCCTTTACTTGACGCTCCATAAATCCTTCAGCCTTCCCCATGTTAGCCATACCAGCCTTCTGATAATCAATGGACTGTAGCTGAACTAAAGTACTGATAACATTTTTTGATATTGCTTCTCCGACTTGCTCAGAGCTACCATAAGATTCAGGAAGTTTATCATCGATTACCACACCTTGTTTTTTCTCCATAATATAAAAATGCTTGTCCATTAGCTCGGGATCTTCACAATAAATATATGGCTTCGGAGCTAGCGGGAAAACAGGGTTCACTTTTTCCAACATACGGTATTCTCTTTCCATATCATGTGCTCTCGGTGGCACCTCACCAAAAGGCGGCCGTCTCAGGACACCTTCCCAGTTCCCCATTTGCACCAAATATGTAAGATTCGAATAGCCTTCTGAAAATTGTTGAACAATCATTTTTTCTTTAGGAAGACCTGGAATCGACTTACGTAAATATCCTTCGACTTTGTCCCAGTTGATTTGTTGGACTGTCTTGTCTATTGCACTCATTTTATCTACTCCTTGATTATCAGTCATATGTAAAAAAACCTTGTCCGGATTTCCTGCCGAGACGGCCAGCCCGCACATATTTTTTTAATAAAGGTGCAGGGCGATACTTAGAATCATTGGTTTCGTTGTATAAAGTCTCTGCTACAAAAAGCATTGTGTCCAAGCCTATCAAGTCAGTTAATGCGAGCGGTCCAATTGGGTGACTTGCGCCTAACATCATGCCTCTGTCAATATCTTCCGCCGATGCAATGCCTTCAGACAAAACAAAAATTGCCTCATTAATCATCGGAGTCAAAATTCGATTGACTGCAAATAGAGGTGCCTCTTTAACTGAAATAGCTACCTTATTGAAACGTTCAGCGATTTGATGCGCAAGCTCAAATGTTTCATCAGTTGTTTGTTCCCCTCTGATGATTTCAACCAACTGCATGACTGGAACTGGATTAAAGAAATGCATGCCAATCACTTTACCGCTACGCTTTACAGAGCTAGCCATTTCGGTAATACTCAATCCTGATGTATTAGAAGCAAAGATAGTAGAAGGTTTGCAAATATTGTCGAGTTCAGCTAATAGACTCTTTTTAGGTTCAATTTGTTCAATGATTGCTTCGATCACCAAATCGACGTCCTTTAAGTCATTGATATTTCTTGTTGGAGTAATTCGCCTTCTGATTTCATCACTTTGACTTTGATCGATTTTCGTTTTCTCGACATTTCTAGCTAAGGTCTTTTCAATTCTTGATACTCCACGTTCTAGTCCAACCGCGTCGACATCGTACAAAAATACATCAAAATCACTTTCAGCAGCTACTTGAGCAATGCCATTCCCCATAATTCCTGCGCCGACAATTGCTATACTTTTCATCAACCCATCTCCTTTAGGCTTTATTTCCCTTGAAAATCAGCTATTCTTTTCTCTGTAAATGCTTTTACACCTTCCTGCATATCCTGCGTTCCGATTAACTCTGAGAACAATTGCGTCTCCAACGCTTGCCCCGCAACTAAACTTAGTTCTAAACCTTCATCAATTGCTCTTTTAGCATTTGCCACTGCTAGTGGTGCTTTTGAAGCAATCGACCTCGCGAGCTTCATTGCACTGTCAAAAGCTTGTCCGGTTGGAACTAGTTTTTCTGCAAGGCGTGCTTCGTAAGCCTGTCTCCCTGACAACGATTCCCCTGATAAAATCAGCTCTTTTGCTTTTCCAGGACCAACTAATCGTGCCAATCTTTGTGTGCCACCGTAACCAGGTAATATACCTAATCCAGTTTCAGGGAGCCCTAACTTCGCTGTTTCTTCGATAATACGAATATCACAAGCAAGCACCAATTCTAAACCTGCACCAAGGGCCAGTCCATGAACCGCACAAATAACCGGTTTTCCATTCTCTATCTTGTCAAAAATCTTTTTACCTTTTTCTACAAGTGCTATACCGCTTTCTTGTGTTAATTTTGGAAATTGACGGATATCTGCACCTGCAGCAAAGGCCTTTTCTCCAACAGCTCGTAGTACAGCCACCCGAATGCCTGGTTGTTGATTAAGATCATTGATAGCTTCAGCTAATTGATTCAACAGCTCATCTGTTAAAACGTTTAAAGGCGGATTATTTAAGGTTACTACCGCCACGTCCCCCTGCCTTTCCAACTCAATCACGGTCCAATTTTCTTTCTGCAATGGCTTTCCTCCCTTACATTTTCTTAGTAGCTGTTACTTGATAGTCATTGATAATTTTTCCTTCTATAAAAACCGGAACAACATCCACTTGCTCATGATGGCGAAGAACAAATTCCACAGCATTAGGAAAGTTAAATTTCTTCAGTAAATGAGCCGTTTCACATTCATACAAATCCACAAAAGACCTTTTCTCAGCATCTCTATAAGCCTCTCTAGCGAGCTTCGAAGAATCGGATAATTCATAGTCTCCCTTGCTCATCAAATGTTCAACTATTTGCCCTGCACCGATAAAGTCTTCCATTGAAAAACGATCATCATTCCCGGAACAAATTAAAACAATAGAGGAATTATCTTGCTGCAGATGAATTTGCTCTGCAACCAAATGACCATTGACTATAGATGAAATAAACAACGTCTTTGCTTTACTCGCTTTTTCGATAGCGATTGTGCCATTTGTCGAACAAATGATAGCCCCTTGTTTTTCATCGCTTTTTCTAATTAGTCCAGGATCAGGATAACCAAATCCGGGAAGAGATTCTCCTTTTTTCTCACCTAACAAAATATGAGGCTCAGATTGACTCTTTGATAACTCGATTGCACATTCACTGTCTTTAACCGCATAAATGGGCTCGAAGTTATTTTCAAGTAAAAAAGCAATCGTAGATGTTGCAAGGAAAACGTCAATGACGGTTGCTGTACAAGCTGTCAACTTTTCTTCTGCAACGGCTTCTTTTTGGGTGATGACATGGACCTTTCTCATCGCAATCAATTCCTTTAATTTTTCCGCCTGACTGTAATTCAAGTACTTAGCAAGCACGAAAAAAATTATTGTTAAGCGAAATTTCTTTTTCGCTTCTTATACAAGCATTCTTAAAAAATATTCCGCATAGATATCTTCTATTTCTTCTTTACTATACTGACCTTCGGCTGAATACCAGACTTGCACCCAGTTGGATGCGCCTAATATAATCATGCGAGCCATCTTTGGATTAGAAATAGTAAATTCTTCATTTTTTACACCTTCAGCTATAATTCTGTCGAAAATTTTAGCGTAGTTATCTCGCTTTTCAATAATTTCTTCGATGTTCTCTTCTGAGAAAAGTTGTTCTGGCTTAACGATCAGATTAAATACCTCTTTTTCACGAATAGCAATGTCCAAATGTGCTTTTATCACTTTTTTCATCTTGTCCATTGAAGATATTTCTTCGGAACATATACTTTCTAACTTTTCCATAGCTGAGGATAAAATCAAATTATGACAGTTATACAGAAGCTCTTCTTTGTTTTTAAAATAATAATAAAGAGATCCTTTAGTCATAAGCAATTCTGCAGCAATGTCTTCCATGGTGGCATTTTGATAGCCATTTCGCGAAATAACTAAACTTGCCGAACGAAGAATATCTTCTTTTTTCTTGGCTGCTTTTCGTTCTCGGAGACTCATACTGTCACCTCACTCATTCAATTTCAAAGCAATTCTTCTGGTTTATTTTCTGTTTCTCTCATTACCATTGATGGATTGTTATCTAAAATATTTTTAATAAAAATAAAAATATTCTCAATGACAATCATGGCAAATGCGATAGGAATTAGGAAAAACAACGGATATAACGGATATAATGTTCCGGCAGCAGGAAAAGCGGTTTTTCGATCAAGACCGCTCATAGCATATTCCCAGCTGAATTGAACAATTAACACAAGGACAAACAATTCAAGCAACAACATAAAGAAAATCATTATTTTTTTTGCTTTTTTGTTTAATCTCTCTAAAATCAAATCCATTTTCGGTAACACACCTGAAGCATAAACGTACGCAAGACCTGGAAACACTACTAACGGCATCATGTAATTTTGAATTATCTCAAACCCTCCACGGATGGAGCTTGAAAAAAGTGTTCGCATGGTCACATCGTACACAATCATTAGCATCATCAGGAGCACACTGATACCACTAATCCAGATTCCCGCCAGTTTTATATAATGAAAAATGTTATAGGCTTTCCATACACCATTCACTCAAGTCCACTCCCTTCAATCACTCACATGGAATTTGGTAACCACGTGGCTAGTCCTGGAAACGCAATCATCAATCCACATACGACTACCATCGCGACAACGGCAAAAACCATCGAAATTCGGAATATCGACCCTGAACTAATTCCACTCACCCCTGCAACTGCGTAAACACTCAATCCGACAGGCGGCGTAATTAGCCCAATTGTACAAATAACAGCAACAAACACACCAAACCAAAGAATATCGACTTGAAGTTCCTGGATGATGGGAAGAATAACTGGAATTGACATTAAGATTACAGCAGCACCTTCTATAAACATGAACATGAAAAACAACACAACCGAAATGGCAATCAACACTAATACCGGGGTATCCATGATTGGTTCAATCAACTTTATCAACTGTCGTGGCAGTAGAGATAAGGAAACAAAGCGTCCGAAAATTTGTGCCCCGATCATGATAATCATGACCATTCCTGTCAGTTTGATAGTTTCAACGACAGAGCTCTTGAAAAACTGGAAATTGACCTTCCCAAGAACTAATGCAGAGAGAAAACCTACGAAAGCTCCGACCGCTCCTGCTTCTGTCGGTGTAAAGATACCTGAATAAATGCCTCCAAAAATAATTAAAACAATAAGAATAGCAATGACGCTGACGATGACTAAACGGCTAATAGCTAATTTTTCTGGCGTATGTACCTCATGGATAACGGGTTCCTCGAATTGTTGCTGTTTTTTTCTATCCATTTGAAAATACACTAGCATTACTAAAATAAAAACAATCATCGTTAGTATTCCTGGGATGAAAGCACCGACAAACAAACTCCCTACTGGTGTCTCTGTTGCTACCCCATAAAGGATTAAAATAATACTTGGCGGTATGATTCCAGATAATGAGCCTCCCGATGCCGCAATCGCTCCAGCAAGTGGCGCGCTGTAGCCATGTTTTCGTAATTCAGGAATCGCTACTTGACCTAATGAAGCTGAAGTAGCGGTTCCAGAACCTGACACTGCCCCTAACATTCCTCCAATGATTAAAGTCAAAATGCCTAGCAAACTATTCTTGCCTTTGGACACTTTATGGACCATATAAAAAATATCTTGTACTAGACCTGAATGAAGAATAAACTGAGCCATCAGTACAAAAAGAGGAATGGTCGTCAAAGTATAACTGGCCACTCTGTTAAAAGGCTCATTTCCCAGTAAACCTGGTAAAATACTAAAGCCCTCCAGTAAGATCAAACCGATTATTCCGCTAGCAAGGAGTACCGAATGTATATACAATCCTGTTGCTAACAAGACAATCATCATTGCTAGAATAATTCCTATGACCACTAAGTTATCCATTTCCAACCTCCTTACATCAAATTATGAAAACAAAAGGGTAGCACTCTGCATATGAAAAGCCTCCCCTTTTGCTGAAATGGTTATTCCAAATTCATAATAGACTCTGGAACTTCACCACCCTCTTCAATTAGAAGGTCTCTCCACATTTTAATAAGGTCATTTCCTGGCAAGCCATTTTCCTCCAGCAATGCCGCATAATCTGTCCAAGTTTCTTCAATACCATTGTTAAAATGATCTTGTACTGCTGGATCTAAATCAGCAAAATCAACAAACTTACCACCATTGGCTTCATTTTCAGGAATAATTTTCTCTGCTCGATTTATCCATTCCTGAGCACCTGGTTCAAAAATTTCTTCATTTGCCTGAATCATCGCTTCTTGAACATTCTCAGGCATTTCTTCCCATCTCTCTTGGCTCATTCCGATAAAGGAATTAAAGTGTCCAAAGTTGATACCAGTTAAGGTATAACGGAACAAATCTTGAAAACCATAGCCTGTCCAGTCGGCAATGCTATAAAATGCCCCTTCAAATGTTCCCCGGCTTAACGAGTCGAAAATTTCTACAGCTGGCATCGTGACACTGTTGATTCCTGTTTTAGCCGAATACATCTCATGAATTCTCGAAGGAGTACGCAGTGAAGTGCCTTCTACATCATTCACTGTATTAAATTCATGACCAGTTGTTGAAATGGAATATTCTTGGGTAGTCGAAATCGGAAACACCTTGAAATTCCCAAATTGCATTTCTGAATATGTTTTTCCATCTGCTAGTTCTTCTTCACTTTCAAGAAGTTTTTTCCAAGCTTTCGAAGCAATCAATGTATCAGAATGGTTTAGTGGTAGCATCGTCACTTCCGCCATCGGGAATTGGTCCGGCTGATAAATCGGTAAGACAAGTGCTACATCAACCGTACCGGTTTCGAGTGCTTCCGCCTCATCGGGTACAGACACTAGTTCTCCACTAGTAAAAGATTCAAACTGTACTTGCCCTTCCGTTAGTTCTTCGACTCTTTCCATCCAAGGTACCATCGAAGCTTCCCACCAGGCGTGCTGTGCACTTAGTCCAGTAGCTGCTCGCAAAGTAATTGTTTCACCTTCTGAAGAAGCAGTTGTTCCTTCAGTATCTCCACAACCTGACAATAGTAAGACTACACCTAGACCTGCAATTGAAAAACGAGATTTGACTGATTTCATAATTTTTCCCTCCATCCATTTATTGTTACGCCCTCTTTGTATCCGCTTACAAAAACCTTTTTCCTTTAAGGTTTAACGACTAGCTTTCCGTAAGTTTTGCGATTCCCCAACAAATCCAATGCATTCGGAACTTCGTTAAATGAATATTCTTCATATATCATCGGACGAATAGCGCCTTTTTCATATAAAGCCATCAATTCATAATGAGCTTTCATCACTTCTTCTGGATACAAATTGCGGAATAAACCGAAATGGACACCAACCACGGAATAGTTTTTTATTAAGGCGTGATTGGTTGGGGCATCCGCAATCCGCCCGCCTGCAAATCCTATGACCAACAATCGTCCTTCAAAAGCGATGCATTTTCGCGAACGGTCAAAAGTGTCACCACCAACTGGATCAAAAATGATATTTGCACCTTTTCCTCTTGTGGCTTCCTTAACAATGGCAACAAAATCTTCTGTTCGATAGTTTATAACTTGATCAGCACCGAGCTTCTTACAAATTGCGGCTTTTTCATCACTACCAGCGGTGGCAATGACCGTGGCTCCCGCTGCCTTCCCAAGCTGAATTGCTGCAGAGCCAACTCCTCCTGAACCTGCATGCACCAATAAAACTTCCCCTTTTTGAAGACGCGCTGTCCGGTGCAAAGCAAAATATGCAGTCTGGTAAGTGATAAACAAAGCAGCTGCTTCGCTATAGGAAAGTGAAGCAGGAATAGGGAAGACCCCTTCTTCCTTCATCATTGTCCATTCTGCCAGGCCACCCGTCGGTAATTGCGGTGTCGCTAAGACGCGCTGACCTGGTTGAATGCTTACTCCTTCTCCGACTTTTTCTACAACACCTGAAATTTCAGCTCCTGGCGTAAAGGGTAGGTCATGCTTTTCCTGGTATTTTCCTTGGCATTGAAGGATATCGAAAAAATTCAAGGCAGCTGCTTCTACTTTCACGAGCACTTCTCCTGCTTTTGGTTCTGGATTTTCAATTTCAGTAAGTTCTAGAGCTTCCTGTGGATCTCCAATGCGGAGTACGGTCCAAGCTTTCATCAAGCCACTCCTTTCTTATTTCACATGTAAAGTTTCTTTTAATTGTTCACGTAGTTCAAGACGACCTACATCACGCAAATGGACTTGGTCTGGTCCATCAACTAAACGAAGCGTGCGGGCATTCGCATAATGTGCTGCTAATGGGAAATCTTCTGTTAGTCCAGCTCCACCAAATACTTGTATAGCGCGATCGATAACATTCAGTGAAACGCGCGGTACCGCTACTTTAATCATGGCGATCTCTTTACGAGCAGCTTTTGCACCTTCCACATCAATCTTATGTGCTGCATGTAAAGTTAGAAGACGGGCCTGCTCAATTTCAATTCGACTTTCAGCAATAATTTCTTTAATAACGTCTTTTTCAGCCAAAGTAGAACCGAATGCTTCTCTACTGTCCGCTCGCTTACATAATAAATCGAGCGCTCTTTCGGCAGCTCCAATTGCGCGCATACAATGGTGGATGCGACCAGGTCCTAAACGACCTTGTGCGATTTCAAATCCTCTTCCTTCGCCTAGCAACATATTGGATACTGGTACTCGAACATTCGTGTAATGAACTTCTGCATGTCCTTGTGGGGCATCATCATAACCAAAGACTGTAAGCGGTCGGATGATTTCTACTCCCGGTGCATCAAAAGGTACGAGAATCATTGATTGTTGCTGATGTTTCGCTGCATTCGGGTCTGTTTTCCCCATGACAATTGCAATTTTACAGCGGGGATCCATCGCCCCTGTAGTCCACCATTTCTTTGCATTAATAACGTATTCATCGCCATCACGAACGATGCTACTTTGGATATTAGTAGCATCCGAAGAAGCAACAGCAGGTTCCGTCATCGAAAAACAAGAGCGAATCTCTCCACGTAGTAATGGCTCAAGCCATTGTTTTTTCTGTTCTTCTGTTCCGTACTTAACGAATACTTCCATGTTTCCGGTGTCTGGTGCGTTGCAGTTAAACAACTCTGGTGCTATCAATGAACGACCCATGATTTCGCACAAATGTGAGTAGTCGTAATTCGATAAGCCTGCTCCATATTCCGGATGATCTATAAACAAATTCCATAACCCTTGTTCTTTTGCTTTTCCCTTTAGTTCTTCAATGATCGGTGGAATCGTCCAACGGTCGTCAGCTTCCTCCAAGTATTTTTCGACAGTCGCTTCGTTCGGATAAACATATTCATCCATGAATTTTAATAGTTTCTCTTTTAATTCTTCTGCCTTTGGTGATAATTCTTTAAGCATTTGTTTTTCCTCCAATGTTTTTCAGTGTATTTTTTAAAATTTTACCGGATGCATTTCTTGGTAAGCTATCGATTAACTCAAACTCTTCAGGTATTTTAAATTTTGCAAGCGACTTTTTACAATGCTCTTTTAGAGCGGTAAAATCGCGTCCATCCAATTTTGGACCCACTACAAACGCTTTTATTTTTTCTCCAAAAATCGGATCTGGTTCACCAATTACTGCAGCTTCTACTACATCAGGATGTGCCTTTAATACATCTTCTACCTCAATCGAGAAAATTTTTTCTCCAGCGCGATTGATCATATCTTTCTTACGGTCTCGTATATAGATAAATCCATCCTCATCCTTTATACCAAGATCACCTGAATGCCAGTACCCTTCTGTAAAATTAGAATGATTGGCTACCGGATTTTCCCAATACTCTTTGACAATCATTGGTCCTTTAATATAAAGCTCCCCAGCTTCCCCAGCTTGGCATTCCTTTCCTTCTGCGTTAACAATTTTAATTTCGCCTACTTTAACAGGGAGCCCTACTGAAGTTACTTTGGAATCAGGATATGCTACCGGCATTAACGTGGCAGGAGAACTTGTTTCTGTTGCGCCATAAGCATTATGCAATTGAGCATTTGGAAATGCTTTTTTTAGCATCGTAAAAGTTTGCTGATAAATAGGTGAACCACCAAAAGCCACTTTTTTCACAAAGTCAAACGAGTGCTTCTGAAATTCTTCACTGGTAGACATCATGATAAAAATGGTTGGTACATTAAACAGGAAATTAATCTTGTTGTCGATTATGCGTTTGATATATTCTTCATTCTGATAGCGCCGCATGCTATAGGCAGTTCCGCCAACATAAAACATATGTAATAATTGTCCGATTAGCCCTGTAACATGGAACATCGGTACCGCAATAAGGGTATTAAATGTATCGTTTGTTTCAAACCCCAGTTTAAAATTCATTAAACTATGAATAACATTGATATGGCTCAACACTGCGCCCTTAGGTTGTCCCGTTGTACCAGAAGTGTAAATGATGAAAAGATTATCTTCTTCGTTGACTGTGATTTGCTCATAATGACTTTCCTTATTCAGGAGCTCTTCGTATGTATTTTCACCACCAATAATAAGAATATTTTCGTGCGCAACTCCTGAAACACCTTCGCTAGCTTTTTTCACTTTACCTTCAAATTCTTGCTCGCTGATAATAATACTTGGTTTGGAATTTCCAATAATATATTGAAGTTCCTCCACAGCTAATTTGACGTTAATGGGAACCATGACCGCACCGATTTTTGCACATGCTATAACTAGTAAAGGAAATTCACAACTATTGCCAACTACGGCCGCTACACGATCCCCTTTTTTAATTCCTCGCATTTGAAGGTTAGCAGCAATAATCGTGGCTAACTCTTCTAGTTGCCGATAACTCAAAGATTCTTCTTCCGTCACAACTGCCAGTTTTTCCCTATAGATTTTACAGCTTTCACTGACTGTATCTCCTATAGTTTGTGGACGTTCTTTAAAAACCTTGACTCCTTGGCGACCAAACAAACTTATTTCTTGAATTTCCATAAAACGCCTCCTCATAAACCAGAATGAAAACCCTTACATTTAAATACAAAAAATAAAATAGTCATAATTTTCATACTATTGCTTCAAAGTCAGTATAATTGTTCTGTTTTTGAATTACAAGTCAATTTTAAAATTATCAGAATATTTTTTTGAAAATAAAAAGATGCTCTGATTTTCTCAGAGCATCTTTCCCTACTTATCCTTCTAAATCCACGTTGTGGTAAACCTGTTGTACGTCTTCTAAATCTTCAATTGCATCAATCATTTTTTCAAATTGTGCTTGCGCATCTTCTGGCAACGGCAATTCGTTTTGAGCAAGCATCGTCAACTCAGCTACAGTAAATTCTGTAATGCCTGCACTTTTGAATGCTTCTTGTACTAGGTGGTATTGATCCGGTTCTGCATAAACAATTACGCCGTCTTCTTCTTCCATAATGTCGCGAACATCAATGTCCGATTCCATCATTAGTTCCAACACTTCGTCAGCTGTTTTGCCTTCAACTCCAAATACCGCGGTGTGGTCGAACATATACGCAACCGATCCACTAACCCCCATATTGCCGCCGTTTTTACCAAATGCTGCACGAACATCTGAAGCAGTACGGTTAACGTTGTTTGTTAACGTATCTACGATGACCATCGAACCATTCGGACCGAATCCTTCATAGCGCAATTCATCATAGCTTTCTTCAGATCCACCTTTGGCTTTTTCAACCGCACGGTCAATAATCGCACGTGGAATGCTGTAAGTTTTTGCTCGCTCTAACACTACTTTTAAGGCTTGGTTAGATTCTGGATCTGGCTCGCCTTGTTTTGCAGCTACATATATTTCACGTCCGAATTTTGCGTAAATCCGGCTTGTGTTGGCATCTTTTGATGCTTTCTTTTCTTTAATATTGTTCCATTTGCGTCCCATTAAATTTCCTTCTCTCTTCAAAGTTTCACATTACATACTATTCACTATCTACTATTATAGTACAAATCATTTAAATGTAACGCAAATCACTAATAAAAACCGAAGTCTTTCTCATGTAAAGAGCACGATTATCTCTAACTAATAAGGAGAAGGTTGGTGAAAGTAATTCGGTTTGACCAAATTTTTTTTATAAGGCTTGTGGAAAATATGCGTTGTAGCTGGAGACATCGGCGGAATGAGCCATGCCCAGTTTCCAGTAACATCTCGTCCTTCGCTTTCTTCTTTTTTCTCAAAGTTTTTGAATTGCTTTGCGGCCGTATGATGATCAACGATGGTCACACCTGCTTCTTGGTACGACTCTAAAACGGCAATATTCAATTCAACTAATGCTTTGTCTTTCCATAAAGAACGATTGGACTGTGTATTCAACCCCATGAGTTTTGCTACTGCTGGCAAAGCATTGTATCGATCTTCATCTGCGAGATTTCTTGCACCAATTTCAGTGCCCATATACCAGCCGTTAAAAGGAGCCATCTTGTATGCAATGCCTCCAATTTCTAATAACATATCAGAAATTAAAGGAACCCCGTACCACTTCAACCCCAATTGTGAGAATCCTGGTATTTCCGGATGATCTATTTCAACTTCTTTAATTGATGTTCGTGGAATTTCTTTTAAAAATAGTTCCCCATTTGGCATTTCAAAAACTAGTGGCAAAATATCAAAAGCGGTCCCCGTTCCTTGCCAGCCAAGTTTTTGACACTGTATTGTAAATTCAACTGAACTCGAATCGCCAATAATGCCTTCCTGTGTCTCATACCCTGCATAACGAATTAGCTGGTGATTCCATAAGCGCATTGATTTTTCATTTTCCTGCTCTTGACGAAAAACGGTAATTGTAGGGCGAATTTTGCCACCATTTGTAGCAAAATCAATGTGTCGAACCAACGCTTCGAAAATACCTTCTGCAGTCGTTTGATGCCTTTCATCAAAGACCGTTAGTGAGTTCCAAAACAACCGACCGATGCAGCGATTATTATTGCGCCAGGCCATACGTGCGCCATGTTCTACCTCTTCGAAACGATGTGTGTAAGTTCCGGTATTTTTAATTTCGATTTTTATTTCGAGTAATCTATTCGACTTTTCGCACGCACTCTTCCCGAGCTCTTCATAACAAGTTTCAATAAAGTTAGTCGCTTCTTCTAATAAAAGCATCGCTGAATTGCTAATGGTCATTGTTTTCACTCCTTATCCATATCATACACTTGAAGTCCCTTTTTTTCTGTGACAGTTCTCTGAACCCCTATATTTCCATAAGCTTTTCCAGTACACTAAATGAAAAGTAAAGATATTGTCAGGAGGAGCTCAATCGATGGTAAAAGCGATTTTTTTTGATTTGGATGATACTTTGTTATGGGATAAAAAAAGTGTGGAAAAAGCATTTCAGGAAACATGCCGATTAGCCGAAGAATTAACGGGTCAAGATTGTTCAGGGTTAGAAGAAGCCGTGAGAGCTGCCGCAACTGAACTGTATTCAGGGTACGATACATACGACTTTACAAAAATGATAGGCATCAATCCTTTTGAAGGACTGTGGGGAACTTTTGATGATGAAGGAGAAGATTTTCAAAAAATGAAAACCATCGTTCCAACTTATCGTCAAGAAGCTTGGACGCTTGGTTTACAGAAAATCGGAATCGAAGACAGCGCTGAAATCGGCAGCCAGCTTGCTGAATACTTTCCCGAAGCACGTAAAAGAAACCCTGTTCTATATGAAGAAAGTTTAAATGTACTAGCTGAATTAAAAGAACATTACCAACTACTTTTATTAACAAACGGTTCACCTAGCTTGCAACAACTTAAACTTGAAATCACACCTGAAATTGCTCCTTATTTCGATCACATCATCGTTTCTGGTGCATTTGGAAAAGGAAAACCAGACCCTGACATTTTCTATCATGCTTTATCTAAATTCGACTTTACTGCTGACGACGTATTGATGGTCGGAGATAATTTAATGACAGATATTATCGGTGCCGGAAAAGTAGGCATCCGCTCTGTTTGGATCAACCGTGAAGAAAAAGCACCGCATGACACTATCGTCCCGACATATGAAATTCAACATTTAGAAGAATTACTTCAATTGTTAGAACAACTTTAATGAAATAGGAGGTATTGGAATAGACTTGATCCAATACCTCTCTCCTTGTATATTTCTTGATAGACATGTCTATTTATCATAGACGCTAGTGCTGGCGCGTCCACGGGGTAGACGAAGCAAGAAGACAGGTGATTTTCCTGGCTTCTTGCGGGAGTCACCCCCAAAGCGACCAGCGCGGTTTTGTTGTCTCACATTGTGCAAACGGACTTTGCTTAAAACCTCAAAGGAGATCCTCGTAGCGAGGACCTCCTTTTCTTTGATTATATGTTAATAGCTGTAACTCCTTGAATTTCATCTAATTTCGCTAATTGCTCAAGACTACCTGTTTCTGCAGGTTTATCAATTGATAACATCATGATGGCACTTCCTCCAACGATTGAACGTCCAACTTGCATTGTCGCAATATTGACGTTTTCCTGCCCAAGTAGCGTTCCCACTCGTCCAATCACACCTGGACGGTCATTATGACTAACGTACAATAGATGACCTTCTGGTACAACATCTACTAAATAATCATCTACTTTAACAATGCGTGCTCCTTGTCCATTCAACAATGTCCCAGCCACTTTTCGAACACCATTCGCCGTTTTTACTTCTACTGTGATGAGCGTCATAAACCCTTTCGATTCAGTAGTCTTTTGTTCTGTTACGACGATGCCTTTTTGGTTGGCAAGATACAAAGCATTTACATTATTGACTTGTTTGCCAAGATGGCGCTTGAGCATCCCTTTTAGCATGTTGCGTGTTAACGGTCTTACGTCCATATTCGCTAATTCTCCCGCATAACGTACGGTAACTTCCTCTGCCGTTGCACCCGCTAAATCCGTCAAAAAAGCACCTAGACGTTCTGACAAATCAAAATAAGGTTCGATCTTTTTCATAATTTCTTTTGGTACGGATGGCAGATTCACTGAGTTGCGTACAGTTCCTGTCGTGAAATAGCTCACCACGTCCACGCTAACATCTACTGCTACGCTTTCTTGTGCTTCAAAAGTACTTGCGCCTAAGTGAGGCGTCGCGATAATTTCTGGTAAATCCAATAAACGAAAATCGACCATCGGCTCTTGTTCAAAAACATCAAGTGCGGCTCCGGCAACTTTCCCCGATTTCACAGCATTGTACAACGCATTTTCATCAATAATCCCACCGCGGGCACAGTTAACGATTTGAACGCCATCTTTCATGATTTCAAATGCTTCTTTATTGATCAAATGCTTTGTTTCTTTTAATAATGGCGTGTGCACCGTTATAAAATCTGCTGCTCTTAACACATCTTCTACAGAGCCAAAATCGACGCCTAGTTTTTCTGCTTTTTCAGCTGTTAAGAAAGGATCGTAAGCAATAACGTTCATTCGTTGACCTTTCGCCCGAGCCGCTACTTCTTGACCAATTCGTCCAAATCCAACAACACCGAGCGTCTTGTTTTTCAATTCGACACCGACATATGATTTCCGGTCCCATTGCTGATTGCGCAATGCATGGAAAGCTTGAGGGATTTTACGGGCCATTGACATAATCATCGCCATTGTGTGTTCTGCAGCTGAATTGGTGTTACCATCTGGTGCATTTACCACAATAATGCCATGTTCTGTTGCTGCTTCTAAATCAATGTTATCGACGCCCACACCTGCACGACCAATGATTTTCAAGTTCGATGCTTTTTCGATCAACTCACGCGTTACTTGCGTTTGGCTTCGTACCAGTAATGCATCAAAGCCATGAATACGATCTTCTAGTTGCTCGGGAGTTAAATTGGTTTCCATGACGATGTTTACTCCATTTGCCTGGCGTAAAGGATAAATTCCTTCTTCACTTAATGGGTCACTGATTAGTATATGAAATGTCATTTCGCTTTCGCTCCTTCTGTTAAAAAGACTCGCTGTGCAGCGGCAATTCCTTGACCAAGTTCAATTTCTTTCCCGACTTTCATTAACCCAATTTCCATCGCTGCGATAGTTTGTAACATATCTGCCGGAGAGCAGTAACCCATATGACCGATACGGAAAATCTTTTTCGCTAAATGCTGCTGACCGCCTGCTACTTCTAAAGCAAATTCTTTTTTCATGACTTTACGGAATTCTTCAGCATCAAAATCATCTGGTTTTACCGCAGTAACAGTTGGGGATGCATCTTTATCAGAAGTGAGCAATGGGATGCCTAATGCATTAAACGCGGCACGTGTCATGTCTTTCATGAGACGATGTCTCGCATAGACGTTCTCCAATCCTTCTTCTTCAAGCAACTCTAATACTTGCTGCAAACCAAATAAAATTGATAAAGCAGGCGTAAATGGTGTTGTATCTTTTAAAATATTGTCGCGGTGTTTTTTAAGGTCCAAATAAAATCTTGGCTGAGGGTTAGCTTCGATTTTTTTCCATGCACGTTCGCTTGCTGCGATAAACGAAAGTCCTGCTGGCAACATGAAGGCTTTTTGTGAACCTGTTACGACTACATCAATTCCCCATTTATCCATTTCAGTTTCCGTACCCGCTACACACGAGACGCCATCAACAATCACAAGAGCATCTGACACTTCTTTTATAGCAGCAGCCATTTCTTTAATCGGGTTCAAAACACCCGTTGAAGTTTCACAAAATGTAGAAAAGACCACTTTGATTTCAGGATGTTCTGAAAGGAAGTTCTTTACCGCTTCCGGATCCACTGCTTGTCCCCACTCTACTTCGAAAACATGAGTTTGAATATCGTATGCTTTACAAATTTTCGCAAATCGATCACCGAATGCGCCTGTTACAAGAACCAGAACTTCTTCGCCAGGAGCAACCGTATTGACTACCGCTGTTTCTAGCCCCGCAGTTCCACTGCCTGTCAAAATGATGACTTCTTGTTTTGTTCCAAAAACACGTTTTAGTCTTGGTCGGATGTCACTAATCATGTCAGATGTACTTTGGCCACGGTGTCCAATCATCGGTTGTGTCATTGCACGTTGCACACTTGGTGGGATTGGTGTTGGTCCTGGGATTCGTAAAATTTGTTGGTCTGTCAGCATAATAAATTCATTCCCCTCTCGATTTACCCGCTTTCACGGGTCACTACGTTTACGTATTAAAGTGAAAAAAGACCCTTCTCCCCCTACATAAAGATGTAAGGGGCGAAGAGTCTTTAGTTCGCGGTACCACCCTAATTCACTGTCAAAAAACTGACAGTCTCATTGGTTCACATGCGTAACGTGCACGAACCGGATGGACCTACTGGTTTTGTTCAATCCATCTATTCAGGAGTGCTACTAAATGCGGAAACCACTGATTCTCACCAACCATCAGTTCTCTTGAGATTTCCTTGCACAAAGTGTATCTCCATCAACATAGTTAATCGGTATATTTGAATTGACTCCATCATATACAGCGAAAAAACCATTGTCAATATATAAAAAATATTAAGATTATTTTGCAAGCGTTTCCACTTTCCGCAAACCTAACAGCCACAAGACTTCAAGAAAACCAAAAAAAATTTCATAATTCAATCTAGCCCGTCTATTTCTACTTTACTTTTTGTTTCTAAAAAGATCAGCATAGAAAAACCGTCCATCAAACGTGCTTAATGGACGGCAAGGTTTATTAGCTTAAGCCAAAATCATTTACTAATGCTGCAAGGCCGCCTTGGTAGCCACTGCCAATTGCGTTAAATTTCCATTCGTTGCCATGGCGGTATAATTCGCCAACCACTAGTGCTGTTTCGATTGAGAAATCTTCGCCAAGATCATAACGGATAAGTTCTTCGTTTGAGTTTTCGTTTACAATGCGGATAAATGCATTTGAAACTTGACCAAAGTTTTGTCCGCGGCTGTCTGCCTCGTGAATCGTTACAGTAAATACCACTTTATGAATATCGGCAGGAACGTTTGGTAAATCTACGATTACTTGTTCATCGTCGCCTTCTCCTTCACCAGTCAAGTTGTCACCTGTGTGAACAACCGAACCATTTCCGCCTTCAAGGTTGTTATAGAATACAAAGTCTTCTGGTCCGCGTGATTTGCCATTTTCACCCACTAAGAAAATAGATGCGTCTAAATCGAAATCGCCGCCACCGCTATATTTGTTGGTATCCCAACCTAAACCAACGACCACTTTTGTAAGACCTGGATTTGTTTTTGTTAAATCGATTTTCTGTCCTTTTGAAAGGTTAATTGCTGACATCGTAAATTCCTCCTCTAGTTATTTAGCTTTGCGTTGAGCATCTTCATATTTCTTTTGCAATTCTTCGATGCGGAGACGTCCTTCTTCACGCATTTTACGGTTTTCTTGCTCAATTTCGCGTGTGTCGTTCATCCCTTGCATAATAGTTTCCCATGTCTGTTCAATGGTTTCAATCTTGATGCTCGGTTGACCCGACATTCTCGCAATATCAACACTTTGACGTGAAATGTCGTTGGCATTGTTAAGTAGCATTTCGTTCGTGCGGCGATCCAATTCACTCATCGATTCGGCCACTAAGTTTTGACGCTTAGCTGCGATGGCATTGATCAAGCCTGTTTTAAAAATCGGAATGGTCGTCACAAAAGCTGAGTTGATTTTCCCGATTAGTTTTGTGTTCCCGCGCTGTAGCATACGGATTTGAGGCGCCGACTGATAAGAAACTTGTTTGGCCATTTCCAAGTCATACACGCGTTGTTCTAAAAGCTCAATGGCATTTTGCAAAGAGTTTAGTTCCATTAATGCCATTTGATCCCCAGATTCTGCTTTTGCACGAACTGCAGGCTCTTGAGCTTTTAGTTCTTCAACTTTAATGTCACCTGCTGCGATGTATTTTTCTAACTCCATAAAGTAATTGAAGTTCTGGTTGTATAGTTCTTCTAAAGTTGTTGTCGATTTTTTCATTTCGCCTTCATACTTTGTAATTTCAACGTATACTTTGTCGATTTCAGTTCCCATCGTTTGGTACTTATTAAACAATTGTTCGATTACTTTATTGCCTTTGTTAAAGATTTTGTTGAGGAAGCCTTTCTTTTCAACGAAATCTTTCTTATCGAATTTGTCCATGATTTTACCTAATTGTTTTAGTAATTCACTAGACTCTTCCATACTATTTGCTTGAACAGAATTTAATACTTTTCCTGTAAAAGCGGAAATTTCATTGGCTGGCTCACGGCCAAATTCCAATAAAGCAATTTGGTTTTTCGGGTCGATTTTCTCCGCTAATTGAAGAACTTCAGGATCTTTTTTAAGTTGAACTTTTAATTGGTTTTCATCCTTCATCACCAATTCTTGTTGTTCGATTTGATCTGGCATATTGGTCATCGGTTCTCACTCCCTCTTTGGCTATAGCCATTTTTTAAAGATTTTCTTCACTACAGAAGGCTCACGGTATGGCTCGTTAAAGCTCCGCTCATCGAGCCAGTGTGTGTCAAATGACTCCACATCAATCCATCTTTCAATATCTTGATGTCCTTGAGGATTGATAACAATTACATCAAGCCCAAATACATGGATGAGCGCGATAGCATTGGCATCCGCCCGGCTCAATTCACCATCTTTTTCTTCGTTATAAAACAACATTGTTGGCACAAATTGCGGATAATCAAACAATTGAATCAACTGAATGACTGAATCTGGTAACGACATCGATTGCGAAAAAGCATATAGCTGCAGTTCTTCAAACGATTCGCTGCCTTGAGTCTGCAGTATCGGCTTTTCTACATGCCTTGCAATTGCGGCAGCAATCGCCGTCTGCACACCATCCGGCAATTTATTGTATTTCCACCAATGTGCCGTTTTCATCTTCTCCGGATCAAGCTTCCCGTTTTTCCCAAGCGCTGCTCGGTAATGAAATTGCTGGTTGCCTTTTCGTTCTTCGATAAACGGGAAACTTCGAATCAATTTCGTGTCTTCACGTTCGGTCAAGTTATGCACATTGTCCCAAAAGCGTTTACGATCTTTTTCAATGCCCATTACTTTTGAGAAAACAACAGGAATGTTGACTCGCCCACTCCCTACTGAAAAAGATGGTCGAACCATCGCACGTTCTTTAGCAAGCATGAATGCTTCGTCCATTGTGGTCTTCAAGCGAACAGATTGCGTCAAATAAGATTTGAATTGGAATGGTTTATACAGTCCTGAATCATCGTGGTGCAATAACCGATCTACTTCTTGTGTAGCACGATAAGCGACCGTTCCTACACGTTTTGGCTTTTCTTCCGGGAAGGGCAGAAGAGAATCAGCATTTACTTGGAAACTATGGCTATGGAGCCCCTCACTTCCAACAGCCTTTTCAAACCACCGTTCTCCTTTTGGGTCATAAACAATAACATGAAAACCAAAATCGGTTGCTAACTTTAAAAACCAATTCTCACTTTCCGTAACGCTGCCGTACCACAAAAAGCCCGGCAAGCCTTTTTCTAACTCCAATTTTTCAATTTCAGGTTCGATATGATTAAACATCCACTTAACCAAGTCTGTCGTTACGCGACGAAAAGACGAATGCGTCGTATCCCCACCTGATTGCGCTTGAAACGCTTTCAGAATATCAATCAACACAAGCCGCAAACGTCTATTAAGGTCTGCATCTTTTAACTTAGGCAGTAAGCCTTTGCCATCAAGAAAAGCTGTCATGCGATTGGGTGATAAGCCTTTTTCTTTTTTGTTCATTTCAAACAAGTCCTGGAGTGTACGCAAACGATCTTGTTCAATGTGTTTGTTCATCTTGTCAGAAAGTCGAATTAACCGACCTTCCGACGCTTCTATAACGTCGTAAATTGAAGCGAAATATTCATCCGCATCAAGTGTCATACCTGTAATTTGGCCAAGCAATTGAGGATAGGTAATGCTGTTTTCTTCAATTTTCGTTTCACTGTGATCCACAATCGGTTTTTTCAGCCATTCCCCGATTTTCTCCGGATCCCAGGTTTTAGCGGGGATTGGATTCAACTGAACCATCGGAATCTCTCCTTGCTTTGTTGCTTACTGTCGTTGCAATGATAATTCAGCCACACGAGCTAAAATTTCCTCGCCTGCCTTAATGCCATAATTTTTTGTTTTATGAATATGCGCTGAAATTGAAACTGCATTTTTCGCAGCTTCACCGTGAGCTGCAAGCATGCCGTAATTGGCGCTTTCTAACAAATCCAAATCTAATAACGAATCTCCAGCAGCAACAACATAATTTGCCCCTATACGCTTCTTAATATACTCCATTGCCCCTGCTTTCGTAATGCTTTCTGGCATAAAATAAAGCTTTCTGCCTTGAAGCGATAATCCCCAGCCAAGCTTTTTAAAGGTAGTGGTATAAAAATCCAGCTTGTCTTCCGGAAACCGAGCACGATCGATGATTAAATAAACAAACCAATCGTCTGCTTCTCTAACTTTTAGTACCCAATCCTCAGAGAAATGACGTTCAATTTCCGGTAGCAATTCCTCTATAATGGTTTTACGGTTTATGCACGTTTGGCGAATTTGGTCGGACCATTCTTTAATCGGATGACCATTTTCTAAAATAACCGCTCCATTAGAAATAACTGCAAACTGTGGATGTTGCCCTTCAAAAATACCGGTTACTCGCTCGTACTGAGCTTGCGTACGCGTTGTCACCGGCAGAAAAAAAGCAGAATCGCCAATATTCCATAGTGCCGATTGACTCTTTTTTGTCATAAATGACAAAGGCTTGCCCTCATAACGCTCTACTTCTACTAGCTCTTCTTCAGTGACCTCCATCCCCATTGAATTGCGGGAATAGATTAAGGTTTGGTCTAAGTCGCTTGCAAATAATACCGTCATATTTCTTTACCTGATCGGATTAGACCAATTGCACGATAAAACAAGTCAGGAACTACTTCGACCGGCACATCTTTTTCTTTTGCCAGCATTAAAATATGATGGACGTCTGGATTTTCCAAGCTGTTAACCAGTACTTTCCAAGGACTTCTTCGTAGTAAAACACGTGTCGTTTCACCAACACCCGGTTTAATCAAATGATAGTCGGTTTCCTGATACATTTGCTGGCCAATTTCTTCGACTTCTTTCATGCCTTGCCATGTTCTTTCTGCTGTAACAGGAGTTGAAACAGCATCTTTTTCGACTCTCTCGCGCGTATCCTTAAAACAACTAGTAACTTGATCAACAAAGTCATTTGATAAATCTTCTTCTAGCAATTCACCATAAAACTTTGCTCCATGAAAGTCATCTTCACCAATATACAGTTTGTTTAAAATGGTTCGACTGACAAGTCCGGATACCGTAGCATTCAGGCATGCACTTGGAATAAGAAAGTCTTCACGCGTGCCGAATAATACTGCACACGCTCCAGGGTCGGCCAGTACAGCCATATCGTCATGCAAATCCATTTTTTTCGTCTGATTCAAATGATTTACTGCTTTAGTCAATTCTTTTTGAATCGCGCCTTTTCCTGTCCAGCCATCCACAAATTGAATACGGCTTGTCGGATGTGCAGCACGAATTGAATCGATTGCTTTTTCATCGATTCCTTTGTCACGCAAAATCGATACACTATAATGTGGCCAATCCATATTCAGAACTTTTTCAGCATACCGGCGAATTAAAATGCCGATTGGGCTGCCTGCACGCGCTAAAGAAACTAGGACAATATCATCGGTTCCTGCGTTCATAAAAATACGGCGTGTTACAAGCCCCACTAAATAAGCTAATTGCTCTTTTGTTTTTACTACTGTTTCGTGATAAAGCTCTGTGTATTCGTCAGAAGGACGATATTCCATTGGC
Source organism: Planococcus donghaensis (assembly GCF_001687665.2). Taxonomy (NCBI): domain Bacteria; kingdom Bacillati; phylum Bacillota; class Bacilli; order Caryophanales; family Caryophanaceae; genus Planococcus; species Planococcus donghaensis. The sequence continues at coordinate 2,852,712 of NZ_CP016543.2, forward strand.
AGGCGCTCTGCATAATGAGCCCCTGTTTGAACTGCTTTTTCACGCTCTTCTAAAGTACTTTCAGTAAATACTCCGCTTACATCTTTTAATAGGAAAGTGATGTCTTCTTTCGGATAACTCGTTTTCACTAAACCGGTAGCTATCATTCGATTTCTTCACTCCTTTTGGTCGTTGTTAGAGAGATCCATTCTACTGGTGCTTTTTCTTCTAAATATGCTAGTAACGGCTGCCACTCGGAGGTTTTAACAACCGACTCAGCAAGCAAATAAATCCGATCAATATCCAATTCATTTAAATTATAGATGAATTGGTCTATCCCTTCCGCATCTGGCAAGTTAAATTTCGCTTTTTCTTGAATTGGATAACCTGTTGTCTTTGCGGCAAAAATTGGACTGCGCGTCGTTGTCTGTACACGTGAATTGCCCCCTAATGCTAAAGCAAAACGAATGGGCAAATACATATTCTCGCCTACTCCAATGACCAATGCTTTATCGCTTTTTTTTGCCACTTGCGATACTGCAGTTTCTGCCCAACTCGTGATTTCATCGTGTTCTTTACTCGTAAGGCCAAAGCGCCCCGTGTGCGAAATATATTGTTGTTTTGTTTTTGAAGCGGCCGATAATTTGTTTTCGCTTAATTCGATAGACGGAGCTCTTGCTCCTGTCCCATTTAATAGCTTATCTATAGGTTCTTCAGGTGCTCGGCTATAAACTAATTCAAATTCACCAGACATTAACGACAAGATTTTCAAACTAATGCCTCGCTCATTTATAGCTGTCTCTATTTTTTCTCGTTGGCTAGCATTCCGCCAATCGAGAATCGACAGCGACACGTAGTGTTTCCCAGGAAATTGATCATCCAATGCACAAACCAAATTCAACAAAGTATTGCCCGTTGAAATTTCATCGTCAATAAGCACAATGGTTTCAGCTTCTTCAAGCATTCCAGAAGGCGCATATACTTTATGGGAAGTTGCGTGGGAATGTTCTTCTTCAAAGACAAAAGATGGGGTCATGCCAACAATTTCTTCACGGGTTGTATGAAGATAAGCTGCTTTTTCAAAATGCTGAAAAACTGAATGACCAAGACCTGTCGCAGTTTCCGCCATTCCAATAAAAACCGTTTTTTGCGGCATCTCTTTTTTGAATTCGAGTGATTCGATGCTTAGTTCGCGATTTGCTTTGTTGGTTTCAATCATTTCAACAAGCTGTTTTGTATCCGGATACCCGTCGAGACCTGCTTCTTCTATTAACAAAGAAGCTAGTAACGTTCCTGTTCCAAGTGCTAAAGATGGATCTACAGCTAAATGTTTAGCAATCAGCTTGCTAACAAATAAAAACTGACGTTTTTTATTGACACGCAAAGCTACAGAAAAAAGCGATTCCGGAGAAAGTCCAGGATACGTATCTGTAACTGAAATTTCCATCGTTAAGTGATCCCATAATTTAGTATTGATTTGATAATTGGTTCGCCCGGAGATGATTGAGGACGTCGATTGGTTGATAGTTTTCATTCAGCACCCCGTAGACTTCCGCTTGAGCAATTACTTTTTTAGCCCAGCTCAAATGCGGTTTTACTTCGTTCATTTTATTGCGTTTAGGGCTTTGTAAAACACCATTTCTTCCCTGGCTTTCATTAAGGATCAACTTGGCATCTTCATAAGCTTCGAGCGATATGATATGTCCAGCATTAACAATTGATACTTGAGATGGATGAATACAAGTTTTCCCTTTAAAGCCGTTTAAAATATCCAATTGAACTTCTTCCCAAAGAGTTTGTTCTGGTTTTGACGACAGCCATAGTTGTTCTCCGACAGAAAAATATTCATAGACAGGACCCGAAACGGTGAATCCGTCTTCTGAACGGCCAAACTGGTTTAATATGGCGATTAAACAATCACGAATAATATGGACATCATAAACCGTTCGTTCCGCTGGTCGTCGCAAGCCATACAGGCTAGAAAAATCGGTTGCCCCCACGCGCACTGTCAAAATCCGTTCGGCTTCTGACTGAATAATTTTGTATAATTCCGCTAAAGTCTCCTCACGAGACTCACTGTACAACACTTCTTTTGTTTCCAGTAAAGGCAGGGCGTATAGCTTTCTACCCGCTGCTTCGCTAGCACGATCGAGTGCCTCAAAAAACAAGGGCAACGTGTCAGGTAAACATTTCGGAAAAACAATTCCTGTTATAACACTTAATGCGGTTCCGGCATTTTTGATCAATTTATCCAATTGATCCGGTGTACGAATTCGTAAAAACAAAACCGGACCGGCTGCCAATTGTTCAGCACTTGCTTCTTCGAGCTTTTTAAATTCATTTACTGTATTTTTTTCCGCTTGCTCTAGTTCTGTATCAGCTACTGCATCTTCTAGGCAGACAATTAACGTAGTTAAGCCAGTAAATGCACCTTTACTATACTCACCATTTAAAATCTTTTGAGCGAAATCCACTCTAGATCCCGGTGTATAAAGTGCTGCGCCTACTGCTAAACTTAATGTTTCCCGTTTTGTATCACGGTTAAATTCTGCCGGGGAATATTTAAAAAAAGTCTTTAAATCAGAATCGGTTAATCCGTTAAAATGTCTCATATATGATCCCTCCCGGCATGCTGCCGTAACAGCCCGTTCAAATTATCCATTCCTGTATGAATGGAGAAAAAGCAAGGAGACAGTCTCCTTGCTTTTCCATCGTTTCCTCAGCTGTTTAAGCCAAAGTCCTTCACAAGCGACTCTAAGCCACCTTGATAACCGCTGCCAATGGCATTAAATTTCCATTCTCCCCCGTGACGGTAAAGTTCACCAACTACCACTGCGGTTTCAATTGAGAAATCTTCCCCTAGGTCGTAACGGATCAATTCTTCATTTGTATCGCCATTTACAATACGCACATATGAATTGCTTACTTGGCCAAAGTTTTGACCGCGTGCTTCAGCATCATGAATCGTAATTGCAAAAGTGGCTTTTTCAATCGATGCAGGAATGGCTGATAGGTTAACGTTTACTTGTTCGTCATCCCCTTCACCTTCACCTGTTTTGTTATCGCCCGTATGCTCTACAGCACCGCCAGCACCCGTCGTATTGTTGTAGAAGACGAAATCTGCTTCTGAAGCTGTTTTTCCTTCGCCATTTAATAGGAAGACTGAAGAATCTAAATCGAAATCTTGTCCGCCGTCGTATTTATTTGTATCCCAGCCTAATCCCACAACTACTTTAGATAAACCTGGGTTACTTTTTGTTAAATCTACTTTTTGACCTTTTGATAAATTAATTGCCATTACTCCAACACTCCTTAAGAATATTTGTTTGCAATTGATCCGATATCAGGTTCTGATGCGCCTTCACCAATCGCCGAAAACTTCCATTCAGTTCCTTGACGGTAAAGTTCGCCTGTGATTAACGACATTTTGCCCGCATAGTTTTCTGTTAAGTTGTAATGAACCAGTTCCTCTTTCGACTGATTATCAACTAAACGAATAAATGCGTTTTCGATCATACCGAAATCTTGTTTCTTTTTCTGTGCGTTGTAAATGTTTACAACAAAAACTAAACGGTGAATTGACGGTGAAATTCGTTTTAAATCAATATTGATCATTTCATCGTCGCCGTCACCTTCTCCAGTCAAGTTATCCCCTGAATGGACTACGCTGCCGTCTTTGCTTTTTTTGTTACCGAAATAGATCAAGTTTTCTTTTGCAGTCAACTTGCCGTTTTCGTCTAGTAATAGAACAGACGCGTCACAATCAACGTCAGCTCCGCCGCCTCCGCCGCCTAATAAATTACTTAAGAAGCCTCCACTTTTTTTGGTTGCAACTGGATCCCAGCCTAAGCCAACCATAATGCTCGAAAGCGATGAACGTCCTTTTGTTAAATCGATCTTTTGACCTTTTACAAGATTAATCGCCATTCCTAACACTCTCCATTCATCATTATGTATTCTATTTTAATGGTATCGGTCTAACATGTAAAATTCAACGAGTAAAGCTTACCGGAAATTTTTAAATTTCTGACAGCTAAAATCCCTCAAGTTACTATAACACGCCGAATTTTCAGACAAATGTTTTCTTAAAACACCTGACGTATACTAATACGTATATAAAGCTAGGAAGTTTCATTTTCTTATGTATACTTCTTAAATAGCATGGGTAATGTGAGCTATTGAATCATTTCAGTCAAAATTAGAGAGGGGAAATAATAATGAAGCTTATCTCGATCGTGGTTCCGGCTTATAACGAAGAAGCCAATATTGCAGCAATGCACCAAAAATTGATGCAGGAACTAGAGTCGCTTCCATATCGTTATGAAATTATGTTCATTAATGATGGCAGCAGTGATAACACCTTGCGAGAAATTTTGAAATTAGCTGAAGCTCATGAGCATATAAAATACATTTCCTTAACACGAAATTTCGGGAAAGAATCTGCCATGCTCGCCGGCTTAAAACGCATTCAAGGAGATGCTGTTATCGTAATGGACAGCGATTTGCAGCATCCGCCAACGTTAATTGGGGAAATGATTCAAGGGTATGAAGATGGCTTTAACCAAGTGGTCGCTAAACGCTCGCGTACAGGAGATTCTAAAGTTCGGTCGTTATTTTCTTCTCTTTATTACAAAATCATCAATTCAATCACGGATGTAGATTTTCAAGACGGTGAAGGAGACTTCCGTTTACTAAGTCGGAAAGCAATCAATGCTATTTTGGCATTAAGTGAAAGCAATCGTTTTTCTAAAGGGTTGTTCTCATGGATCGGCCTTAGCAAAAAGACCATTAACTATGAAAATGTATTGCGTACGGATGGCGAATCAAAATGGTCGTTTAGCAACCTTGTCAATTATGGAATCGATGGGATAATTTCATTTAATATGAAGCCGTTGCGCATTTGTTTTTACACCGGCTTTTTAGTGTTATTTTTGTCTCTCATTTATATTTTCTTCACACTTTATAATATTATGAGAGAAGGAATTGGAGCTCCGGGTTATTTTACGACAATTACAGCGATTTTGTTACTTGGCGGCATCCAACTGATCAGTCTTGGTGTGATTGGGGAATACATTGGACGGATTTATAACGAAACAAAACAGCGCCCTCACTTTCTTGTAGATATTAGCAATGCGGATGAATATCATGAATCTTAAAGCGCTGAATACTGAATTTACTCGTTTTATCTTTGTCGGTGTCCTTAATACATTGAGTTACTACTCCATTTACTTAGTTCTTCACAACCTGTTCAATTTGCCTTACCTTTTGGCACATATCGTGGGCTTTTTAATCAGTTTAAATATTTCATTTTTCTTAAACTGTTACGTTACGTATCGCATTAAGCCCACTCTAAAAAAATACTTGTATTTCCCATTAACACAAGTTGTGAATATGTCCGTTTCGACTATACTTATTTTTGTTTTCGTTGAATTTCTACACCTTAACAGCAATATTGCACCTTTTGCTGCTGTATTGTTCACAGTTCCCATAACCTTTATCGTATCAAGCAAGATCCTTAAAGATACACCTTCACCAAAATAAGCAAAAAGACGGTGACTCTATGCAAAAGTTTCGACCTATTGTAGTTCTCATGCTCATCAGCCTAATCTTGTCGGCGATCGGACATCTTGTTTTTCTTCGTCAATGGTCTAATGATCATTTTATGGTAGGGATTAATGATGGCCTTTCACAAATGATGCCTTTTAAACACCTTCTCTATCAGCAATATACTCAAGGCGAGTTTTTCTATTCTTTCGATTTTGGTATAGGGGCTGGCACGTTTAGTGAATTGTCTTATTATTTTTCTACTTCCATTGTATTTTTGGTAACAGTAATAATCGTCTCTATGCTCCAAACATTGCACATTATTCAGACTACCGATGTCTTGTTTTGGGCAAATGCTGCTGTTTTTATTAGCATTATTCGGTTAGCTGCTATCCTGTTTATCACCACTCGATTATTTATGTATATGAAAATATCTAAACCCGCAGCACTACTAGGCGCTTCACTTTACGGTATCTCTGGCATGTACTTCCGCCACGTGACGTATTGGGAATTTTTCGCGGATGCTTTTTTATGGCTCCCGATTTTACTGCTGGGGGTTGAAAAGATTTTCCGTGAACAAAAGCCCGGCTGGTTTATAATTGCCGTAGCGATTTCCATGATTGATAACTTTTACTTTGCCTATATTAATCTATTACTGACCGCTATTTATATTTTGTTCCGTTTGTTTATCCCGTTAGCAGTGAATGAACAAAGTAAAATGAAAAATATGATAAGCTTTTTGGTCGCCGGATCTATTGGTGCTGGCATTAGTGCAGTATCGTTTATACCGGCAGTTTATGCCTATTTAAATAACCACCGGCCAGATTTTAAGCAAGAAATTCTTTGGGTGGACGAAGCTATTGATAATATTTTATTTAGTAGCTCTATTATTGTCTTGCCTGCATTTTTTGTTCTTGTATTATTTAGCTGGTTTTTATACCGCAATAAAACATTCCGCTTGTTTGCGCTTCTTGGAATTGTCGCCATTATTATGCACAACAGTCCAATGATCGGCAGTGCTTTTAACGGATTTTCTGCACCGCAATATCGGTGGGAATACTTTTTGTCGTTAGTTATGGGTGGAGCCGTTGCGGTTGCCATTGACCATTTGCATAAATTCACGTGGCGAAGCTTTTTTATACCAGCTTTACTCGCGATTTTCAGCTTTTGGTTTTACACATGGAGAGATAAATATTTCGAAATAGATTCACAGTTTTCAACGCTATCCATTAATGCGCTAGTCATTACGTTTACACTGCTATTTTTGTACACTCTATTTAAGAAAGACTTTATTAAATGGACATTAATGGCATCCATATTGATTTGGACATTGCTTTTTGCCAATTTGTATCAAACTGAAAAAATTCTTGAAGAAGGAGACATTTCACAAGTTGGCAAAAAACTAATGACGGGTGTCGATTACAACGATCCCGAAATCATTGAATTGTTGGACTATATCCATGAACAAGAAAACAATGGACCTTATCGCATCGATTGGATGGAAGGTGTCCGCAACAACACCCCAATTGTTCAAGATTTCCAAGGATTCAGTGCGTATTCGAGTATTTTAAATGAAAATTTATTGTATTTTTATTTATATGACCTGGAAATCGATATGGGACGTGAAAGTGTCAGTCGCTATGCGACACTTGGCAATCGTGCAAACTTGTACAGTATGCTACAAGGAAAATACATTATTCGTTCTCGTGGAGATTCCAATATTCCATATGGTTTCGATGAAATCCATGCGTCACCCAAATACATCATTTATAAAAACAACTATGTCTTACCGTTCGCCCGTTCTACCGCTAACGTATACGAAGAACAGCAATTAGCGGCAGCCTCTCCATTAATGCGCGAACAAGCTATGTTGACCGGAGTCGTACTTGATCGAGGAGAAGTAGCTGATCCTTTACCAGAGCCGGATGAAAACATTCTCAACTTTGCTACCGTCCCAATCGGTGCTACGTTTAACGATGGACTGTTAAAAGTAGTTGAAAGAACAGGTGGCTTAAATTTAAACTTGGACAATCCGCCTAAATCTGGTGGTGATTTATTCGTTTCTTTCCACTTGATAACAAAAGCAGAAGATCAAGGTTTTTTACTCGAAGTAAATGATTACCAAACGACAAGAAAATCCAATCAGTCGATTTACAAGACATTTGTAGATGACTTAACCATTCGTATTCCGGCTGAAGATCTGATTAAAATTCGGTTACCTAAGGGTGAATATGAAATAACAGAAATTCAAGTATATGCAGCTTCTTACCAAGCCCTGCGTAAACAAGCTGATGAGCCAGATTTATCTAGCAATTTATCAATTGATGGTAGCCAAGTCGAGTTGAATTTCGATAATGCAGCGCATGATGAATTTTTAAAATTATCTATTCCTTATGAGCGTGGTTGGCGAGCGACAATTAACGGGGAAAAAGTAGAAGTTTTAAAAGCCGATTTTGCATTTATGGCCCTTCCATTAGAAGCCGGAAACAATAACATTTCTCTTTCTTACCGTCCGCCGTTTTTCAAACCTACGGCTGCAGTAAGTATAGTCTCCCTATTTCTTGGCTTCGTATTTGTTTTTCGTAAAAGAAGAAGGCAAAATGAAAAAATATAACATAAACGGAAACTCCTATCTGTATAAGGAGTTTCCGTTTTCATTTTTCTATGCTCAGTAAGAAGACGGGTTTAAGTGAAGTATGTGCGGGAATATTGACGTTAAATACTACTTAATTTTAAGGAGGAGTTAACATGACAAAAGATAAATTCGAACAAATAGATGAACAAGTTGAGCCACAAGAACAATCGACACAACCTGGTTCAGAAGAACAGATGCAACCAGAACCAATTTATGATGATAAAGATTATGTGGGCTCAGGAAAGCTAAATGGCAAAGTTGCTTTGATCACAGGTGGAGACAGCGGCATTGGCCGTGCAGTGGCAGTAGCATATGCTAAAGAAGGTGCCAATATTGCGATTGCTTATCTTGATGAACATGAAGATGCAGATGAAACACTCAAAGCGATTGAATCCTATGGGGTGAAAGGAGTTAAATTTGCTACCGATATTAGTGATGTAGAAAATTGCAATCAGCTAGTAGTAGATGTCATTTCTGAATTTGGCCAATTAAATATTTTAGTAAATAATGCTGCCAAACAATTCCCACAAGAAGATTTTTTAGCGATTAGCCCTGATCAATTAATGGAGACATTCTCTACCAACATTTTCAGTATGTTCTATTTAACGCAAGCTGCTCTTCCTCATATGCAAAAAGGAGACAGCATCATTAACACGTCTTCCGTAACAGCTTATCAAGGTTCTCCTGGACTAATTGATTATTCATCTACGAAGGGTGCGATCACGAGCTTTACACGTTCTCTGTCAGCCAACCTTGCGCATCAAGGGATTCGCGTGAATTCGGTCGCTCCTGGACCTATTTGGACGCCATTGATTCCTTCAACTTTTGATTCAGAGAAAGTTCAAAAACATGGTCAAAACACCTTATTAGAACGACGCGGGCAGCCTTCTGAATTGGCACCTGCTTATGTATACCTAGCTTCTAAAGATTCTACTTACGTTACCGGTCAAGCCATTCATATTAATGGTGGAGACTTTATCAGTTCTTAACACAAAAACAGACTCGGCAAAATGTCGAGTCTGTTTTTTTATCGCATATTTTGTTTGCTTTTTTCTTCTTGTGCGATGAAATTTAATGCTCTTTCAATTGTCGAGAATGTTACTAAGCGATCATCACGGTCTAAATCATTAGAAAATTGTTGGGCGGCCGATACAGTTATACCCGTTACATAAAGCTTGCTTCCCATTATTCGAAGCGCATCGTAAATCTGCTTAAACCAATAAAGCGGTGAATTTTCATTCCACGATAAGCCGGTAATGTCGATGATGACATATTCAATGCGATGCAATTGAACATATTCACAAATTTTCACTTTCAACGTTTCAAAACGATGATGATACATTGTCCCAACGAGTGCTACCGTTGCCACATTTTCTTGTACCGATAAGATTGGCAACATTAATTTTTCGATTTCATCTTCGTTGGCCATGATTGCTTGTTGCTGAGAACGTTCGAGCGTAATATCGGTTTGCGTACCGATAAAGTACAATTTCCCTTCAATTCGTACCGGATCAATAACTAGTCGATTCCAAAACGGCGAGCCGTCTTTACGATAATTTTGAATCGTTACGATGACTTTTTCTTCAGCAGCAATAGCGGTCCGCATCTTTTCAACATCTTCTTTCGCTGTACCTGCCCCTTGTAAAAATCGGCAATTGCGCCCTATTATTTCTTCTTGAGAGTAACCCGTCATATCAACAAAAGTTTGATTTGTATAAATAATAGGGTTATCCGGTTGCGACGGATCCGTCACGATCGTGCCCACTTTGCTACCATCCAACATTGCTTCAAGCAAAGTAACTTGTACTTCATGGTTTAACTCTTTCAAGCAATCCACCTCGTCTTTCGTTTCATAAAATAATCCTAGCATAACCACGAAGCGAAATCCAAAGACTCCTCTGCTTTCGCGTTTCAGCTTCTCTTCATAGGGTAAATAGAAGAACAAGGAATCTTTCATACAGGAGGAAGATATAATGGCAAAAGTATTAGCAGTGTTATCGAGTGGTTATACAAATGAAGAACATAATTACGTAACCGGTTGGTGGGCAGAAGAACTATTTGCTCCTGCATTAGAACTTGAAAAAGAAGGGCATACAGTTGAACTGGCTTCTGTTGACGGAGGTAAACCTATCGTCGACCCGATAAGCATTAGTGCAGAATATGACCCGAATGGCGTATACAAAAAACAATATGAATCCGGGATTGCGGACAAAACCATGCCAATCGTTAATGTTAAAGCTAGCGATTACGATGCGATTATGATTGTTGGTGGACATGGTGCAATGTTCGATTTAGCGCACAATGAAGATTTGCACGCCGTGATTAATGTAGTTTACGAAACAGGTGGAATTGTATCCGCTGTTTGTCACGGACCCGCACCCTTAATTTATACAAAAACAAAAGAAGGACGCCGTTTGCTTGAAGGTCTAAAAGTAACGGGTTACCCAAATGATAAAGAACCAAAAGAAATTGTCGACTTATTGCCTTTCAGCTTAGAAGACGAATTGAACACCATTGCCAACTATCATGAAGAAAAAGACCATGACGCCTATGTTGTTTGGGGCAGTAAGCAAATTCTTACAGGACGTGACCCCCAATCTTCTGAGCTGTTCGGTAGAGAATTGGCACAAAAATTAACGAAACGAACACTTCAAGCGGAAGAAAAGTTCACAAATTAAGCTACTTTAGCTAGAAGAAATAATAATGATTTTAAGGAGGCATTTATATGAATAAAAATAAAAATGAAGATCATGAAGAAGAATATATGGAGGCGACGGAAGAAGAGGCAAAACACCGTTCCCCAGAAGAAAAACAAGGCATTCAAGAACCACGAGTAACAGGCTATAAACCGTTACAACTCGGCATGATTGTCTTTGTTATTTTAGTTCTTGTTATCGTTGGTTTTGGATTCGGCACTGATTGGTTCGGTATTTTCGACTAATTATCTTATGTGATTTTGTCATAATACAAAAGGCTTTCCGATTGTCGGAAAGCCTTTTGTGATTAGTTATTCTCGGTTAAAGTTAGTTCGAAATTTTGTAACTCACCATTTCTATAAGCTTTCACCTTTAATGCATCGCCTACTTTTGTTTCATTGTACAAATACTGTCGAAGTTCTAACACGGAATTTACAGCCTTCCCGTCTAATTCGACGATGACATCATAAGGTTTCATGCCCGCAGAAGCTGCTCCTGAGTTTTCTACAACTGATTGAACGACAATCCCGCCTTCAATTTCTGAAGGTAAGTCTAACTGGCTCGTGCGGTATTGTGCCGGCACTTCAGCTAAATCCAAAATAGCTACGCCCATAGATGGTCGGTGTACAGCCCCTTCTGTTTCTAAATCCGAAATGACTGGAATCGCTGTATTGATCGGAATCGCTAGCCCAATTCCTTCTACAGCATCTTGCGAGATTTTCATCGAGTTAATGCCGATTAATTGTCCTTTTGCGTTGATTAACGCGCCCCCACTATTTCCGGGGCTAATGGCTGCATCAGTTTGAAGAACTTCTGACTGCCAATCTTCTGTCCCATCCTGGTTAATATCCAGCGGTACTAAGCGTTCGGTTCCTGAAATGACGCCTGTGGTAACAGATCCTGAAAATTGTAGACCCAGTGGATTCCCAATGGCAATTACCGGTTCTCCTGCTTGTAACACAGATGAGTCTCCAAATTCTGCAACAGTTTCGATACTTTCACCTGGCACTTTTAAGACAGCTAAATCGGTCCAAATGTCGGTTCCAAGCACTTCTGCATCAAGTTCTGTGCCATCGGCCAAAGTGACCATCACATCTTGCGCACCTTCTACTACGTGATTATTTGTGACGATATACGCCATATCGCCGTCTTTTTTGTAAATAACCCCAGATCCTGCCCCTGCTTCTTGTGACTCTTTTTGGTCACCTGTTTGCGAAGCGAAAGGATTTTGCTGAGCAATTTGTAAATTAGAAACACCCACAACGGCACTAGAAGTTTCCTCTACAATTTTTGTCACATCTGAAGTCACCACAGTAGATGTTGTTTGCAATCCGCTAACAGCCTGATTTGTTGAGGTTGTTGTCGCATTTCCAACTTCTCCATCCGTCACACTTGGCAAAATCACACCTACTAATAATGCTCCGGCAACCAGTCCTGTAAAACTTGAAGCAAAATAGCCTTTTTTGTTTGTTTTTGTTTCGGTTGAATTATAATACCCCATCTTTGTGTCCTCCTTATTCTGCTAATTCGTTAACAATGTTATAAGACTCTGTTTTTTCCGCTAACCATGCTGCGTATTGTGTATTTAACGCTTCATCAAACAACGTTTCTTTTATTTGTTCTTTGCTATCTTCTAAATCGGCTTCTGTTGCTTCTGTTTTACCAGTAACTTGAATGATATGAAAACCATAATCTGTTTCGACAGGATCACTTATTTCATCTACTTTTAAACTGAACGCGGCTTCTTCAAATTCGGGCGTCATTTCACCTGCACCAAACTCTCCTAACGCTCCACCGTTCTCAGCATTGCTTGTGTCTATTGAATATTCAGCTGCTAGTTCGGCAAAGTCATCACCATCATCTAGTTTTGCTTTTACTTCATCTGCCTCTTCTTGCGTTTCTACCAAGATGTGATTTGCTTCTACTTTTGAAGCTTGTGCAAAAGTTTCTTTGTTTTCTTCGAAATAAGTACTAATTTGCTCATCTGTTATTTCAATATCGGGTCCGATGATTTTTTCAACTTTCAAGTAGATTTTCATTTCTTCTTCTAAATCTGCAATCGACATACCACTTGAAGCAAGTGCTTGTTCAAGTCCTTCTGCACCACCATATTGCTCTTCGTAAACAGCCATTTCTGCATCAATTTCTTCTTGTGTCACTTCAACTTCAGCTTTTTCTGCTTCTTGATTGACCACTTCGTTAGAAATCATTGCATCAAGTGTCGTTGCTCCTGAAGTAGCTACTAATTTTTCATATAACGCTTCTTTTGTTATTTCTTTGTCTCCTACTTTTGCGACCGTTTCATCCCCATTAAAAGCAGCTAATATAAAAATAGCGGTTGCCGCTAACACACCAATCGAAATATAAATCATTTTTTTCATCATTATGTCCCCTTTTCCTATTCGTTATATCTAGCTTAACAAGCAAGTATGAATAAACTATGACCAGAGTTTTAACAAACATATAAAGTTTTCTACACAAAAAAATGAACTAAAGGTTATGACCTTAGCTCATTTTTGTGTGGTAACAGAATTATGAATTTTGTTCCTTGCCCTTTTTCACTTTCCACTTGGATTTCTCCTTCGTGAAGTGACACCAGTTGCTTAACGATTGATAAACCAAGCCCAAATTGACCACTTCCGCGTGATAAGTCCGCTTTGTAAAAACGACGCCACACAAGGTCAATTTCTTCTACATCAATGCCTTCTCCATTATCTTCTACCGTTACCTTCATTTGTTTCGCTTCCCTATGAGTTGAGATCGTAATGACGCCTTTTTCAGTAAATTGAATTGCATTCTTGACAATATTCATTAGGATTTGAATTAATCGATCCATGTCTCCATAAATAACATCTCCAGGATTTGTTTGAATAACAATTTGGTTGCCCTTTTCTTTTGCTTGTAAGTAAAGCTGCTCTTTAATTATTTCCAAAAGTTCGTCTGCTTCAATTTCTTCTTTCGTTAAAGTTACTTGATTAGATCTAATTTTTTCATAATCCAAGTTTTCATTTACTAAACGTATGAGCCGTTTTGTTTCTTCACTTGCTAAACGAATGCCTTTTTCTCGCTGATTTTCTTCAATCATATTGTTACGCAAACCTTCCATAATCCCTGCTATTGTTGTTAAAGGGGTGCGCATTTCATGGGAAACATCTGCCATGAATTGTCGTCTGCGGTTTTCAAGTCGATCGATTTCTTCGTTAGATTGTTGAAGTTTAGCAGCCATTTTATTAAAGTCATGTGCCAAATCACCAAACTCATCGAAATTTGACTCTGGTAAATTCACATCGTAATGTCCTTCACTTATCATAGATGTCGCTTTTCGCATGCGTTTGATTCGGCTAACATGCATTTTAGATAACCCTAAGCTAAGCAACAATGCGATCGCTAGCGCAATTAACACGGCAGTGACTAAAGTTTTATTCAACTCGGCAATCATTTCACTTACACCGCTAACAGGAGCAGCAAGAAGAACCCCTCCAGCTAATTGTTCATTTTCGAAATACGGCATCGCTACAAATGTTACCGACAATTCAAATCGTTCAACATCCCGGTTAACGGTCAATGTTTCCCCTCGTTCAATAACGTTCCATTCTTCTGGCGTCAACTCTACAGGGGGAAAAGAACCTGAGACCGGGTACATAATCCGACTTTGCTGATCAAAAACGATAAAACTAATGTTTTGCGCTTTTAAAATAGAGACATAGGATTGCAGATTTGTTCCTGGACGTGCTCGCTCAAGTTCTTGGATGATTTGTCCACCGTATTTCTCCAGTTCTTCTGCCTTTTCAGCATATGCAAAATCATCTACAAAGCGAACAAATAAGATACTCAAAACCAAAAAAGCAATGAGTAATATACTCATATGGCTAGCGATTAGCTGATAAAAATACTTAATTCGCGTGTTCTTCAAATTTATAGCCAACTCCCCATACTGTATGGAAAAGCTTGTCTCCGCCATCTATCTTTTTGCGGAGACGCTTAATATGAACATCTACTGTTCGTTCATCGCCATAAAACTGATAGCCCCATACTTGTTCCAAAAGTTGTTCCCGACTAAATACTTGTTTTGGATGCTGCAGAAAAAATACCAATAAGTCGAATTCTTTTGGTGTTAAACTATCAACGGCTTGACCATCTTTTAAAATATCGCGTGTTTCTTTATTGACAATAAAATGGATGGTTTGAATTAAATCCGACACAGGTTCTGGCTTTTGAACTCTTCTCGTCACGGCTTTTATACGTGCCATTAATGTTAACGGGCTAAAGGGCTTTGTGACATAGTCATCCGCACCCATTTCAAAGCCAATAACTTGATCAGATTCACTGTCTTTTGCAGTTAACATAATAATAGGAACAGCGCTTCCTTCTTCTCGAATTTTGCGACATAATGCAATCCCATCCATCCCTGGAAGCATCCAGTCCAAAATCAACAAATCATGTTTACCTTCTTTATATTTTTGGTAGCCTTCTAGTCCATCTGCTGCAAACTCCCCGTTAATGCCTTCTTTTGAAAAAAACAACTCCAACATGGAACTGACGCTCGGATTGTCTTCTACGACCAATATTCTCATCCCGCACCTCCGTCTATCTTTCTCTTAAAGTTAAATGACAAATCCAAAAGACGCAAGAAGATTGAAAGCCGCTCTTCTGTAAAAGAAGAACGGCTCAATATTTTTCAGGCTTTTTGTTCGCGATTTTTGAATTTCTCGAACAACGACCCAATCATGTCATAATCAATGTCGATATTGTTTTCGTATGCATATTTCACGCCATAACCAAGCGCTAATGTCATAGATGAGGCGACGGTACCACCAATAACCGATCCTGCTCCCGGGATAAATTTTAGCGCTTGGCGGTAAATGGTGTGCCCAATTGTTTGCGTCGCAGTTACAACAATCATGTCTTTTGCTGCTTTTTTCGTTAACGGTTTATCGTAAAGGTTGGATAATTTAATGATTAAACCTGCTTGTAACGTAGTAAGCGGCAATACATCAGAACCTGGAATGGGTGACGCGCCGATTACCCCAGCTGAAACACCTGCACCAATAATCCAACGATTAGCCGCTGAGGATTTTTCTTTTATGCTTTTGGCGAAGAGCAGGTCTTTACCCTTCTTTTCGAGCAAAAAAAGAATTTCCTTCTTTAAAGTGTCGAGATTTTCTTCTGTTTTTGAAGAAATCGGAATAACTTTGTATTTATTGACAGTATGGTTTTTTATAAACTTTACAATAGACGGTATATCTTCCGCAGCATCGATTTTGTTTAAGACGATTAAAATATCTTTGTTATGTTTTTCAATTTCATTGAACTTTTCTTTTTCACTCTCAGAAAACACTGTCCCTGCAGCGTTGAGAAAAAACAAGACAACATCCGATTTTTGAACAAATTCCAAAGTTTTTTTAGGATTTTCATCGTTCGGGTCATTTAAACCAGGTGTATCCATAAATTTGATGTTTTCTAATCCTCTAATATTATAAGGGTCTACGCTGACCGTTTCTCCTGGCATTGGATTTGTGCTAGCAATGTCTTCTCCAATGATTTTATTGACGGTCGTAGATTTCCCAGCATTTACTTCACCGATTAAAGAAATCAACAGTTCCTGCTCAAGAGAATCGTTTACTTTTTTCATTTCTCTTTCAAACATCTTATCCATCGCTTGCATAACTTCTTTTTCGAATTCCTTTACCATGACTCCAGTTCTCCCCTCGTGCATACTTACTCATTCTTCACTTTAACAGCTTTTCTTGAATTCCGGGTATTTACTCCGTATAAACTTTCAATAACGTATCCGCATAGTTCATCAACGTTTCCGTATCTTTAATGTGTTTTTTAGCTGCGCTATTTTTATTGCGTTTCTCCATAGTCTTCAAATCGTATAGAACATCTGGCAATTTAGCTCCTGGTGCTTTATAAAATTGTTCAGACTGGATATAAGAACCACCTGGCATATAATAGCGCATCCCTAGTAAATTCTTTTTATACTGAAATAAGTTATGCCCCATCATTGGATAGTCGTGATCGATTCCGAGTAACGCGAGTACTGTTGGCATAATATCCGTTTGACCACCAAGGCGAGTCATTTCGGTTTCTTCAAAAAGATTTCCTCCAGTAAATAACAGTGGAATCGTAAATTGATCTTTTAATGAATACTCATGCCCTAAAAACTCTCCTAATAATTGACGATCTTCCTCGGTCACTAAACTGCCGTGCATACCAGAATGGTCTCCTAAAATAACGATTAACGATTCATCGTAAAGCTCTCGATCTTTTAGTATTTGAATAAACGAACCGATTTGTTCGTCTGCGTAACGAACCGACTGCAAATAATTGCCGATATACATGTCCTCATATTCAGAAGGAAGATCTAAATATTGCATAGTGTCAGGCATTTCAAATGGTGTATGACTAGTAACTGTAACAATATTGGCATAAATTCGCTCATAGGTTTCGAGCTGTCGCGGTAATTCCCCTGCTACAAAGTCAAACAACACCTCATCTGCTGGTCCAAAGCCAACTTCTTTAACGTTTGGTATGTCTTCACTCGAAAAAACCTCTTCGTATCCAAGCACTGGATACAGCACATCACGGTTCCAGAATGTCACTTCATCAGCGTGATACGTTGCCGATCCATAACCTTTTCCCTTTAACGCTCTTGCTAACGAAGGTGCTTCTTTTCCGGACAAGCTATTTGATGTCGGAATCATTCCTTGTGGATAAAGCCCTGTGTTGACCATCCACTCCGCATCAGAAGTTGTCCCAGCTCCTACTTGTTGAAATACATTTGAAAAATAAGCACTTTCACTCAATAGCTGATTAAGGTTCGGCGTGATTTTCTGTCCATTTACTGACTTGTCTATAACAAATTCTTGTAAAGACTCAACTTGAATGATAAATAAATGGCGTCCTTCAGCAACTCCGAAACTATCATGTTCACGAACTTCGACAAATTTATTGCCTTTTAGTTCTTCTAGTTCTCGATCAGACAACTTAATCGAAGAAGCATGGGCGCTCTCTGTCGACCGGTTATACAATTGAGCTACTTGAGACTGCAAATATCCATGTTCCTTCGCAAAATAAGAAACATCAATGATCGACTGCTGCAGGGAATAGGTCACCGTAACAGCACAAATCGCTGCCATGCTAACTGCCACATGTTTCAAAGCATCTAGCTTTACTGGTTTTTTCCATCGACGTGCCAAAAGGAAAAGCACTAAAGCATCGAGGAAAAACAAGAAATCCCATGGATTTGAGAGCATCGTAATGGTGCCACCAACAGAGCTCGATTGTGTCAATTGCTGCAAATCATAATAAGAAGGAATGGTCGAATAGTAACGCATATATAATGTGATTGTAAAAAAAATAAGGGAAACCAGCAAGTTAAAAATCCAAACGGCTCGCCACATCTTTTTATGAGCAACTAATAAAACGATCGATAGCAACAAAGCCCACATTGGGAACTCAATTAAAATAATGTGCCAAATTGATTTCTCATTAAAAATAAGCACACGAAAAGCACTTACTTTCATCAATAACAAAAGGTAAATAAGGATATATGGCATAAAATTTGTTTTTTTCACTCAGAGCACCTCTTTTCTACAGACGAAAAATCTAGTTGAATGTTGCATATATTCAATTTAAAAGGGAATAAGAATCTATAGTGTGATTTAGAACTACACACCTCATCAGCAGGCAAGCTAGTTATCTTTTTTTATCCATGAGCCTGACTAACTAAAAGGAGCGATTCGATGCAACCAGTAAAAGCACTTTTCATCAACACTTCATTAAAAAGTTCAAAAGAACCTTCCCATACGGAAGAGTTTATCAAAGATGTTCAAGTTCACTATAATCAATTAGGTGTAGAATCTGAAGTTGTGCGTTTGGCCGATTATGCTATAGCCTATGGTGTACAACCAGATATGGGCGAAGGGGACGAATGGCCGCAAGTTTTTGAAAAAGTAATGGCTGCAGATATTGTAATTATCGGTACGCCTTTATGGCTTGGAGAAAAAAGTTCGTTAGCGACACAAACGATTGAGCGTCTTTACGCGAGCAGTAGTGTAACTAATGACAAGGGCCAATCCATCTTCTACAATAAAGTTGGCGGTGTAGCGATTACCGGCAACGAAGATGGTGCTAAACACGCAGCCGCTTCTGTTCTTTACGCACTTTCTCATATCGGATTTGTCGTTCCTCCAAATGTCGACGCTTACTGGGTGGGCGAAGCAGGTCCTGGTCCGTCTTATATGGATACTGAAAAAGATAATGAGTTTACTAAAAAAGCGATTAGACGACTTGCTTATAATACGTATCATTTTGCAGGTATGCTTAAAAATAACCCGATTCCAAGTGAAGGAAATACACTTGAATAGTATTCATTTAACAAACTGACAGCCGTTGTGCTGTCAGTTTTTCTATGTAATTATTGCCATAACCGCACTACCGATGTTTGCCCCTTAGTTATTTCTACTTTAAACACGTCTGGGTTGGTCAATTTCCCCCATGCTGAAAAGTCATATTGAGAATCGATACTTTTTAACAGTAACCCTAGCAAGTTTCCATGAGTTACCGCAGCGGTACCATCTTTCATGTCCTGTAATGCTGCTATTGCACGAGTTGTTGCTTCTCCACCCGATTCGCCTCCAACAAATTTCAATTCCGCATCTTCGAATGACGCTTCCAACTTTTCTATCCAATCTGGTAAATCTTCCGAGCTTAATATGCGTTCAGCTAAGCGCTCATCAATGATGATTGGCAAATCCATTTGTTTAGCCGTTGGTTCAATAGATTGTATCGCTCGCATAAACGGACTCGAAACAACATACTCAACTTTCTGTTGTTTTAAAAACTCCGCCAAATCCTCTGCCTGTTTTTTGCCAACCTCTGTAAGTTCGGCTTCGGGCGCTTGTCCAGTCGCTTGACAATGCCTAATTAGATAAATTGTTTTGTCCATTATTTCTCCACCTTATTTCAATTGATATGTCTCGAGCAAACTGCCTTTTAGTAGTTCCCGCTATATCACACATTCCCCCAATTTATACTTTTTAACCTCAAAAAAACTCCCGAGCATAAGCTCAGGAGTAATAAATTATAATTTTTTCATCAAGTTTGCCATTTCAATAGCACCGGCTGCCGATTCCCAACCTTTGTTGCCTGCTTTTGTTCCTGCACGTTCGATTGCTTGTTCAATCGAGTCTGTTGTCAATACACCAAAGATTACTGGAATATCTGCATGGTCACTAGCTCTTGACACACCTTTAGCAACTTCACTGCAAACATAATCAAAATGAGGAGTTGCACCTCTGATGACTGTCCCTAAAGTAACGATAGCATCATAGTTTCCACTCATTGCCATCTTTTTCGCAACAAGGGGAATTTCAAAAGCACCTGGTACCCAAGCAATTGAAACATCGTCTGCTCCAACGCCGTGACGTTTTAACGCATCTTCTGCCCCACTTAATAATTTACTTGTAATAAACTCATTAAAACGTCCTACTACAATTCCGATTCGTAAACCTTCACCATTTAAATAGCCTTCAAAATGTACAGTCATCTATTCCATCTCCTCTAGTAGATTAATAAGTGGTCATATTTTGTTGTTTTTGTTGGTATGTCACTAAATCTTTAATCGTCAAAATACCTAAACCAAGTCGGTCTGCTACATGCAACAAGTCGTTAACACGCGCCATTGTGCCATCAGCATTCATAATTTCACATATAACCCCTGCCGGAGGCGATCCTGCAAGTTTTGCTAAATCCACTGCTGCTTCAGTATGTCCTGTCCGTTCTAAAACGCCGCCATCTTTTGCAATTAAAGGGAAAATATGTCCTGGCCGTTTAAAATCTGTAGCTTTTGCATCTGGCTTTACTAAGCTCGTAATCGTATGAGAACGTTCAAAAGCACTGATTCCTGTCGTCGTATCTTTATGATCCACACTGATTGTAAAAGCTGTACCATATTCGTCTGTATTGTGATCCGTCATAAGACCAATCTGTAAGTGTTGAGCGATTGATTTTGCGATAGGTACACAGATCAAGCCTCTTCCTTCAGTTGCCATCAAATTGACGATTTCAGGAGAAGCGAATTCTGCTAAAGCAACAAAATCACCTTCATTTTCTCGATCTTCATCATCAATTACTATGATGGCTTTACCATTCTTTAAATCTTCGATGGCTTTTTCTACCGTGTAAAACATTTGTGTCGCGCCTCCTTTTAAAATCCGTTTTCTGCTAACCAGCTTCTGCTAATTTTCGGCTCTGCTGTTTGAATTCGCTCGGTATACTTCGCTAGTAGATCGCATTCGATATTGACCTTTTCTCCTATGCCTTTTTCTCCTAATAACGAATCTTCTTGCGTTGTCGGAATAAGAGAAATGGTCACAGTATTATGGGCAAGTGCAAAAATAGTCAAAGAAGTACCATCTACTGCGATTGACCCTTTTAGCATCATGTACTTCATTAGATGAGGCTCGAGTTCGATTGTTTTGGTAATTGCATTCGCTTCTTTTTTCACTGAGCGGATCACACCAACGCCATCAATATGTCCACTAACAAAATGACCACCGAAACGTCCGTTAGCAGGCATCGCACGTTCAAGATTTACCCTGGAACCTGTTTTCAATTCCTTCATCGTTGAAGATTTGACTGTTTCCGGAATCACATCAACGGTGAAGGTACTAGAAGTGAATGTCGATACAGTTAAACAAACGCCGTTAATGGAAATACTGTCTCCACGCTTAACGTCTTCTAAAATTAGCGCACAGGAAATGGTTAGCTCCATTGCTTGTGGCTTAGAGCGAACTGAAGCAACATGGCCAAGTTCTTCAACAATACCAGTAAACATTTAGGCACACTCCTCCATTCTGTTCGCTATAGCGTATTCAATTGTGGGCTTACGAGTTTTCGGGTGCTTTCCACCATGGGGCGTATGGGTGGTGAGGAAAGAGTTTTGCAGAAGAGTTTGAAACCATAACACAATGTGCCCTGCTTCTTTATCAAGTTGACCAGTTGGATGGCAATTTTTCGTACCTTGAAGAGGCTCGTTTTCCATAGAGGAACTGAGCAGGGTTAAAAACCGTTGATTTGTATTTCCAGAGACTACTCCCTGATAAAGGTGGTTGGTCATACAAATTCCTCCTTTCAATTTCTACACATTGAAAAGAAGAGGCACATAACGAAGCCGATCTCTACATTCTTCTCCCATCCAGACTGTAACTGTCGGTGCCGGAATTTCACCAGCTCCACCGGTTGAACGCTTCAAACATAGTGGCCTATGCTTGTCCTCGTTCAAACGGGTCACGGACTTGCAGTTTCCTGCTCACCGCCGGTAAGGAATTTCACCTTGCCCCGAAGAATTAGATTCGTAGTTTCGTCCTTTTAATAGTAGCATAGAAAGAAACTGAACCCTATCAATCAAACTGATTATTTTAAATTAAGAAGCGTTATTTCTAAATTTGCTTTTCTTATTCTAAAGGAGGAACTGATATGTCCCACCATCAACAAGTAAAAGGCATAAACGTAGATGCTGAAACCCGTTGTATTCACTACCACTCATCGATTGATCGTATTGCCATTAAGTTTTTCTGTTGCCAAGAATACTTTCCTTGTTTTGAATGCCATGAGGCGGTAGGTTGTGGAAAGCATGACGTTTGGCCAACCGACCGCTTTCAAGAAAAAGCGATTTTATGCGGTACTTGTGGACATGAATTAACCATTGCCGAGTATTTAACCTGTGACTCTACTTGTCCGGGTTGCTCTTCACTCTTCAATCCGGGTTGTAGTTTACATACACACCTGTATTTCAAATAAATAAAAAACCAAGTAAAAGCAACACTGCTCTCACTTGGTTTTTTTAGTAGATAAAGACATCACGAATTGTTCACCTTTCGAACGCATAATTCGTCTACCGGTATCTATAAATCCAGCTTTTTGGTATAGCCGTTGGGCCGGTATGTTGCGCGCGTTGACTCCTAAGACCACTTCATCGAAATTCGGAAATTCCTCTTCCATAAATTCCGGCAGTGCATAAATAGACCCCGTTGCAATGCCTCTTCCTTGAAATTTCGGGTTAACCGAAAATCCCCTAAGCAATAAAGCCCTAGGATTGTCCGAGTATTTCTTCCGGTCTTCTGATTCATCCAACTCAAAAAAACCAGCATCTTCCCCACGCGCTTTAATGATAATAAAATGTTTTGATGGATTACTAGCATCTTTTTCAACGATTTCTTTAGGTAAGCGTGTAAATTCTAGCTGATGTGTTGGTAAGTCGTAATCGATAGATCGCTTTGAAGAGTAGCGATGCAATGTAACTTCCCTTTTTTTAATCACTCGAGGCGGCCCCCTTGTTTTCATTTGCTATCTAGAAAATCGATCTTTATTCTTTTTTCAATGTCACTACGACAACTTCCGGACGATTGAAAATTCGGAGAGGAAACGTACTGTTTCCTAACCCGCGACTAACGACCATTTGGGATTCGGCGTTCTCAAAAATCCCTTCTGTTACTTTTGGAAACCATCCTTGGCCAGTAGCATATAACCCACCAATTCCAGGAAGACGAACTTGTCCACCGTGAGCATGTCCTGCAAAAACAATATCCACTTCTGCTTCAGCATAGTTAGCTAGATATTCGGGACGATGTACTAATAACAAAGTGAAATCATCAGTCAAATGAGCAGCTTCAAGATAATCATGCGTAACCTCGTCCCCGTGCATTGCAGGTTCGCTTAGTGGGTCATCAATTCCTGCAATTTGAAGCGTACTGCCATCCTTTTCCCACTCTACTGAATCATTCGCCAAAACGATCACCCCGCGTTCTTGCAAAGAAGCTGTAATTTCATCCACCTTATTTGAAGCTATTTCATGGTTTCCCGTAACAAAATAGACTTTACTCATCTTCACTATTTCATCTACTAACACCAAACTCGCTGACAAATCATAGCGATTGCTGTCAATAAAGTCGCCTGTCAAAAAAATCGCATCAGGTTTAGCGGATTGTATTTTCTTTATTAAAGAGGATTGATCTTTCCCAAAAGTTGCATTGTGCAAATCGGATATTTGAACAATTTTCACTCCATCAAAAGCCTCAGGTAACTCTTCAGAGACTACTGTATATTCTGTGGTTTCTAACCACTTATTATTACTCCAAAAGATGCCCCATAAAACTAGCGTGAACAAGATAATCATTACAAGTTTCTTCATATTTTAATTAGCCTCTATTCGATTCTAATTTTGTTGACTGCACTGTAACATGAACTTTAAGCATTGCTCATTGTTTCATCTGGCGCGACAATTTCTATTTTTAAGCGATCTGGTCCTTCAAAGAAAACCGCATAATAATCTGGTCCGCCCGCATAAGGATGAAGATCTTTATATAAAATTCGTGCCCCTAATTGCTTTATCTTTTCAGTCATTTCGTTTACTTGCGCATGTGACGATGCGTGAAATGCTAAATGATTCAATCCTGTTTCTTTGCGATGATAAGGAATTTGTAAAAACTTTTCTTCTGTTTGGACAAAAACTAAGTAGGTAGGACCTGCCTTATAGCTAAATCCCTCTTCCCATTCTTGAAATAATGAATAGCCTAGAAGTGGCAATAGTTTGCTGTAAAAAGATTTGGATTCTACTAAATTCGAAACGTTAAGTTCCACATGGTGCAACATATTCCCCAGCTCCTTTATGCCATTTTAACAGTTGAACCGAAGACTACCTAATCACACTGTTATCATGAAACTCCAAACTATACTTTCGTCTTTGCTTTATTTTTTTTTGCTGCCCAACTCCCTACAGCAAACAAAAAAATGATAAGAAGGACTGCTATTCCGATAGCCCCCCATAAACTACTATTAGCAGAGCCTGTTAACCACTCTACTCCATATTGAGGGATTTTTACGGGTGAAAAAGTCCAGTTTGAGCCGAATAATCCATCAATTAATTGAATCAACAAATACGTGCCCAATGCAATAGCTGCAGCAAATCCGCTATTCGGAGCAATAGCACTTGCAACTAGAACGAAAGCCATAACAACTAGCACCCACATACTATAAGTTCCTACCATTTGGAATACTTTGATCAATTCCACTTCACCAAAAAATAAGAATGTATAATAATAGCCTGCCAAAAACCCTAACCATACACTGACTAGAGAAATAACAGATGCCGTTGTCCATTTGCTTAAAAAATAGGCTTTAAATGAGAGCGGTCGAACATACAACAAAGTAGCAGTTCCACTTTTCCGCTCTCCTGCTATTGTTCCCATATAAGCTAAAATCAGCACCGCAATCCCAATAGTTTGGAATTGCTCCATAATTGCCGCTAACATTTGTTCCGGTGTAGGTGTCGGCATTTCAAACACCGCTCCTTCTGGCAAGCTTCCAGAGGACTCAAGAATTTGCGGAAGAAAATAATTTGTAGTGGGTTCTACTATGCCCAAAAGAATAAAAATTGCGGGTATCCAGTATATTTTATAATTACGTATATTTTCTAGCTGTTCTTTTCTTAATAGCAACAGAAATTGTTTCATTTATTAGCAACCACCTTCAGAAAGATTTCTTCTAAGGAGGCATCTTGAAACTCGACTCCTATAATATCCTGTTTTTCCGTAGATAGGACGTAGAGAACTTCCTGCATTGTTGGTCCTGTTTCAGAAACCGGTAGTAGAACAAAATCTTCTTTAACTTCACATTTCCACGTATGATTGCTTGCGAACTCTAACGCATTGATAGAGTTTCTAAATTTCATTTGAATATACGGAGCTGCATGTTTTTTCTTAACATCTTTCAAAGAACCTTGTTCAATCAAACGTCCGTCTCTCATGAATAATAGCTGATCTGTCATTTCTTCCGCATCATTCAAAATATGAGTAGAATACAAAATAGTCGTATTTTGTTGTAATGATTTTAATAAGTTTATGATTTCTCTGCGTCCTGTTGGATCTAATGCCGAGATGGGTTCATCTAGTAAAAGCAATTCGGGCCTGTGAACAATCGCTTGCGCAAGACCTAGCCGCTGCTTCATGCCTCCTGAAAAGCTGCCGGTTTTTTTATGTAAAGCATTTTCAAGACCTACAAATTCTAACGTTTGTATGGACTGCAACCTTGCTTGTTTAGTATCAACTCCACTGATTTTAGCTGCTAATTCTGTAAATTCAAGCGCTGTTAGCCATGGAAAAAATTGTGGATATTGAGGAAGAAAACCAATGGATATATCTTTTTTCATTATGATTTCCCCGCTGGTCGACGATAACAAATTAGCCAGCATCGATAAACTCGTTGTCTTTCCGGCACCATTTGGACCAATCAATGCCGTAGCCGTCGCTTTCTCTAATGTAAAAGAAAGATCTTCAACGGCTGTTTCTCCTCCATAGCGTTTTGTGAGGTTTTCAACTTCTACGATGTTCAATAATTTTTCCTCCCTATAACCAAGTATAGAATGGGCCCAATAAGATTAATAACCACAATAACGATGCCCCACATCCATTTCGGTCCATTTGGGTTAGGGTTTTTCACTAAGTCCACTAAAGCGAAAATCATTAAAGCAAGTTGAATAAGAAAGATTGGCACTAAAGCCATAATCATTGTAGTTTGATCCATTGATACTGCCCCTCCTCTCTCATTTCAAGCTATTTTATTTACCATTTTAACGATAAAAAAAGTGATGTTAGAAAAGTCTTCTCGGTTTCTCCAATGCTCCACTGATTTATCTCTTTTCGCAAGCTATCTTTTGTCCCGAAACCTTTCACAAATCCGTTTAATCGCGCAGCAAAAATCGAGTCTACTAACATATCCTTATTTGGATAAAGCGTTTCCAACTGATCGAGCGCTTTTGGGTAACGCTTTAAATAGTATTTTTGATGACGTTCTTCTGCCAAAGTAAACTGGCTAAAAAGAGCAACCTCTGTTTCAATTGACTCTCCAAGTTCTGCTTCCATTTCTTTTCGGATTGTTTCAATTGTTTGCTTTTGTTGATCGGTATGATAATGCAGTAAAGAAATATATTGTCTTCCTTTGTAATTATCACGATTTGGATAGTGATTACGCCAAAATTCCTTTAGTATAGTTGCGTAGCTAATCACTTGCGGGTCGTATTCAATTTGAAGCGTTTCTGTATGGTCACCCATCATGCGGTAACTAGGAGTTGGAGTTGTTCCACCTGCAAATCCGACACGCGTTCTCATAATACCTGCCATACTTCCAAACCGCGCATCCGGCCCCCAAAAGCAACCCATTCCAAAAGTTGCAAGTTCCCATTCTTCTTCATTTGTATAAATTTCTTTTTCAATTGTTTCGATAGTCATTTGTTGATTTGTCATCACAACAAACTCCTTCCTTCGAAAATTCCGTAGCAAATACTATACAGCTAGCTGTTTTCCACTTAAAATTACTGTAACAAGACCACTCAGAAAATGCATGATTTAAACACTGCTTTGCTTATTATTTCCGAGGGAAAAGAAAGTAGGGAGAGATAATGGAAAATCGAAAAAAAGAGATTATTGCTTATTTCAGAGAAATGGATCGCAGCTATTTCATGGACGCTAATAAAGATCTCGCCTCACTCGATCATGCTCTGCCCATTGGATTTGAACAAACTATCTCACAGCCATCGCTTGTTCTTGAAATGACTTTAGCACTCGATCTTCAGTCGCACCATAAAGTGTTAGAAGTAGGAACAGGTTCCGGGTTTCAAACTACGTTACTTGCCGTTTTCTCAGGAGCTGTCTACACCATTGAACGAATTGAAGAATTACACAATCGTGCAAAAGAACGGTTAGCTCAATTAAACATCCACAATATTCACTTTAAATTGGGAGATGGTAGTATAGGTTGGCAAGAACAGGCTCCTTTTGATCGCATTATGGTAACAGCCGCCGCTTCAGAAGTGCCAGCAGAATTGCTTGACCAATTAAGTAATGATGGAAAAATGGTCATTCCAGTTGGTAACTCCTTTAACCAAGAACTGCTCTTAATCGAAAAAGATACTAATGGAAAACTGCACAAGATATCTTTAAACAAAGTGTTATTTGTTCCGTTAAAAGGAAAATATGAAATTTAACCAAGAAAAGGGCAAGCTCAAAAATGAGCTTGCCCTTTGTTGATTTACTTACTTGTTAGAAATGTCTTCAAATTCTTTAGCGATTCGTTCTAAAGCTTCTTGAATCAGTGGACGCGGTGAAGGTGTACAAATTCGCTGATAAAACTCGCCTTCTTCTCCAAACAGGTTGCCATCTTCTAATAAGACATTGGCTTTGTTGTAAATGCGGTCGTGAATTTCCTTTGCCGAAATTCCGTAACCACTAAAATCTAACCACATAATATATGTGCCTTCTGGTATAGCCACTTTAACTTCCGGCATGTTGTCTGCTAAAAATTCTTTAATATACATCATCGTGCCATCTACATAGTCCTTTAACTGCTCTAGCCAGTCTTCGCCTTCATTGTAAACGGCAATTAACGCCGCTATGGCAAATGGAGACGCTAGTTGCATGCCCATTTCAGTAGAGAATTTAGTTCGCAATTCTTCATCAGAGATAATGACATTGGTGCAATGAAGCCCAGCCACATTAAAGGTTTTATTGATCGCTGTGCATGTAATGATATGATCTTTGTGCTCTGCTACTTTCGCCATTGGCACAAATTTTTCGCCACGACGAAGCAAATCTCCATGAATTTCATCTGCCACAATTAAGACGTTATGGTTATGACATATAGCCGCCATTCTTTTTAGCTCATCTTCATTGAAGTTTCGCCCTGTTGGGTTATGGGGATTACACAAAATAAACATCTTTGTGTTGTCCTCTTTTGCTTTTGCTTCAAAATCTTCAAAGTCGATTGAATAATAGCCATCCTCATCTTTTTTCAATGCATTATTTACGACATGCCGATTATTTCCTTCAATTACAGAAGTAAAGGGAGGGTAAACGGGGCGTTGAATCATGACGCCGTCTTCTGCATTTGTAAATGCTTTAACTGCAATATTCAATGCATGAACCGTTCCCGGACTGTAAACAACATGCTCTTTTTCTATTGTCCAATTATGTCTCTTTTGCATCCAAGATTGAATCGCATCAAAATATTCATCTGGAAAAACAGAGTAGCCATAAATTCGGTGGTCAACTGTTTTATGCAATGCATCAACTAATGGTTGAGGCACTGGTAAATCCATATCTGCAGTAAATAACGGGATGGTGTCTTCATCGTACCTTTCTGTTAGACCAAACTGCTTGATCAATTCTTCTCCGTCCCATTTCAAGGAGTAAGTGCCTCTTCTATTAATAATTTCATCAAAATTATAGTTCATACGAAACTCCCTTTCCTCCAGATCGGTTACTTGACTCTCTCATTGATTATCAAAGAAAGCCGGGGGTTATTGCAACCAAATGAACTTCAGAACTCCATTTTCAATTTACCGTCTTCTAGTATCAACTTGGCATTGAATTTTTTTCCGTTTTTCGAAACAAAACCTTTAATAACGGGCGTCTTGCCTTTCGTACACAAATACTCAATTTGCTTGGCGGTTAGTCGTTTTTTCAGGAAAGTCGCAGGAAAAGATTGCTTGCAACCATTTTCGTATTCCGTGCAATTATAAGAACCTCTTCTAGAGACAATCATGCCTTTTTTACATCGTGGGCAAAGCGCAATTTCGTCTTTAGCATCAGGCGTGGCAAGTTTTTCTGGCAACCCATTTTTCTGCATTTGAGCTGGTACTTCGTCGAGCAGTTTTTGAATAAATTTGCCGATAGTAGCTAAAAATACTTCAGCTGATCCTTCCCCGCGTCCAATTTTCTTTAAATACGTTTCCCACTTTGCCGTCATTGATGGACTAGACAATAAATTTCCCTCAATAGACTGACATAGAATACGCCCTTTCTCTGTAATCGAAACAATATTTTTAGTAACAGAAATGTATTCATGACGTTTGATCGTTTCAATAATGCCACTTCTTGTCGCTTCCGTACCAAGGCCTTCAATTTCTTTCAAAATCTCGGTATCCTCTACGTCTTCCACAAGCTTTCCGCATGTCTTCATCATCGCGATTAGTTGCCCTTCTGTGTAAGGCTTGGGTGGTGTCGTCATACTTTCTTTTATATCAATCTTGCTCTTAACAGGCTCTTGCTCGCGCAATTCCGGCAAGGAAGGCTCTTGTTTCGCTTCTTTAGAAACAGCAAACAGCTCTTTCCAGCCTTTTTCAAGCTCGGTTTTGCCGGTTGTGAAAAATGGCAATCCTTTAACTTCTGTTGTCACTTTTGTTTCTGCATACCGATAATCTTTATGGAACATCGCCAATGTCGTACGCAATACTTCTTCATACAAATTACGCTCGTCTTTCGCTAAGCCTTCAATTTTGCGTGCTGTCGGTATTGTTTTGGTCGGGATGATGGCGTAATGCTCTTGAACTTTAGCGCTGTCCACAAAGCGCTTTTTAGGTGCTTTTGACGCGATTGGAAATGGTGCATTGATGATTTGTTGGTACTTCTCAACTTGTCCTGCCAAATAACTAAATTCACCAGGCGTAATGTGTTGCGTGTCGGTTCTTGGGTAACTCACTAATTTTTTCTCGTAAAGGCCTTGCATGACAGATAACACTTTCGCCGGACTGTATTTCCACTTGCGATTGGCCGCTGCCTGCAAAGTCGATAACGAATGGAGTTGAGGAGGTGGCGTACGTTTTTCTGTCGTTTTGACTTGTGTCACAACACCCTCTTCTTTTGCTCCAATCGCATGCTTTGTGAGCAATTCCTCTGCTTCTTTACGCTCTTTTGCACGCAACTTCACTTTGCCTTTGTACCGCCCTTTTTCTGCCTCAAATGAGCCTTCAATTTCATAAAAAGGTTCTGGTACAAACGCTTCGATTTCTTTTTCACGCTGGTAAATGAGAAAAACGGTTGGTGTCTGCACGCGCCCAATCGCAAACACTTCGCGTATGCCTTTTTCTTGTAGCAATAACGAATACAAACGAGATCCGTTCATACCAACTAGCCAATCACTAATTTGACGCGCCTTGGCTTCTTGATATAGTAATAAGTCTTGTTGATTGTCACGCAGTTCTTGAAACCCTTTTCTGACTTCATCTGCTTCTAGTGAGTTAATCCATAGACGTTTTATTTTTTTGTTCTTAGCACCTGTATGATAGTAAATGCTATAAAATATATTGGATCCTTCCCGGTCAACATCACACGCATTGATGACCGTATCGGTTTGAAATATCAACTTTTTAATGATGCCAAATTGCTGGGCTTTGCCTCGTGCTATTTGAAACTGATAAGTGTTCGGCAAAATTGGCAAAGCAGCTAATGACCACTTTCCCCATTTCGGATCATAAGCTTTCGGTTCTTTTAACTCCACAAGATGTCCAATTCCCCATGTGATATATGCGCCTTCTGGAAAAATCGGATCTGGTGCAATTTCTATAAAACCATCACGTTTTGTGGACTTGAACGCTTCAGCATAGGCCTTTGCTTGGCTTGGTTTTTCAGCGAGTATCACTGGTTTCATGTGCGTCTTCCTTTCTTTTTGACCTTACTCTTATTGTACCCCTACAATGAAAGAATCAAAGCAAAAAGGCAATTCCCCATAAATTAGGGTATAGTAGATTTTAAGCTAAAGAAACATAGACAAAGGAGTCGTTCACAATGAATAGTAAAACGGCTTTACTAGCAGGAGCTAGCGGATTGGTTGGTAAAGAATTACTTTATATCCTATTAAACAGCTCAAATTATTCGAAAGTTATCATTTTGGTGCGCCAACCTCTTGAAATCGCTCATGAAAAGTTACAGCAAGTTACTACAGATTTCGATAAAATGGAGGAATACGCCAAATACTTTGATGTGGATGATGTTTACTGCTGCCTCGGCACTACTATAAAAAAAGCCGGGTCACAAGAAGCATTTAAAAAAGTGGATTATGACTATCCTCTTAAAATGGCTGAATTGTCCGCATCACAGCAAGCAAAAAACTTCTTAGTTATTACAGCATTAGGGGCAGACTCTACTTCCAAAGTTTTCTATAGTCGTACGAAAGGGCAATTGCAAGTGCGTCTAAAGAAATTAGGATTGACTGCTCTCCATATTTTCCAACCTTCTTTGCTCTTGGGGGAGCGAAAAGAATTCCGTTTAGGCGAAAAAGCTGCGGCTTCGTTAAGTCCCATTTTTAATCGATTTCTGAAAGGGAAAATGGAAAAATACAAACCCGTGGAAGCCAAGTCAGTAGCATTAGCTATGTATGAAGTCGCTCAAATCGAGAGAACAGGAAACTACACGTATCCATCCGACCGAATCGAAACAATAAGTGGAAAAAGTGCTGAAATATAAAAGAGGACGCCTTTTAAAGGGCGTCCTCTTTTATATGTTAAAGAATATCTGACCAGATTTTAATAGCGGTACCTAATATTAATAAGGCCAAAATCCATTGAAGATATTTGGTATTCATTTTTTGTCCTAGCTTAGCTCCAAGCGGTGCTGCAATAAGACTTGCAACAATCATGATAGATGCTGGACCATACAAAATCTGATCCGTAACAATTTTACCAACTGTTGCACCGATTGACGACAAGAATGTAATCGCAAGCGAAGTCGCAATCGTCATCCGTGTTGGGATTTTTAATACAATCAGCATAATTGGTACCAAAATAAAGGCACCTGCTGCGCCTACGATTCCGGCTGCAATTCCGACAGCAAATGCTAATCCTGCTGCTAGCCATTTGTTAAAGGTAACTTGATCAAGCGGAATGTCATCCACACCTTTTTTAGGCATAAACATCATGATTACAGCAATTGTTGCCAAGACAGCATAAACAATATTAATAGCTTGCTCAGACAACAGCGTTGAACCATAACCACCGATAAAGCTACCTATTAAAATCGCACCACCCATATACGCGATTAAGGTTTTGTTTAAATAGCCACTACCACGATATGCCCATACACCAGCAATCGTCGCGAAAAATACTTGGATAGCACTAATACCTGATACTTCATGGGCACTAAATGCCGTATAACCTAGCATTATTGGTATATAAAGTAACATCGGATACTTGATAATCGAACCGCCAATTCCGACCATTCCGGAAATAAAAGAACCAATAAAGCCGATGAGAAATATAACAACGATAAAATCTATGCTCATTTTACATCACCTTTCTAAAAGGGAAAAGGGTATCGTACCGATACCCTCTGGTCCACCTCTTAGCCTTTCTTAATCCAAAATTTGAAGACGTCGCCCTCTGTTTGAGAATCCATAAGTTCGTGTCCACCTGATTTTGCCCATGCAGTTAAATCTGCTTGTGCGCCTTTATCAGTTGCCAAAATTTCAAGAATTTCGCCACTTTCCATAGTTTTCATTTCTTTTCTTGTTTTTACGATCGGCATTGGGCATGCTAGCCCTTTTGCGTCTAATACTTTAGTTGCGTTCATCAATATCTCTCCTTTGAGTTGTTTAATACTATTTATTGAATCGACTATTTACTATTCCACTGTTAGCTATTTCACAAACTATCTCTGCTTTTTTGCGAACTTGCGAAAATCTTCGCTGATTTGCTCTATAACGAAAATAATTGGCTATTTAAAGGTGTAACTTTTACTTAACGGACGGCACAGCGATTTGGTCCAATTTCCATTTCACGCTGTATTTCTTCATCTGGTGTGATTTGACCCATATTTGTTTTGCGAATGTCTTGATAGGCATTCGGCTGTGGCGGTAAGTTTTTTGTAACCATATTACGAAATTCCTGCTCGTCCGAAATATTCAATCCGTGGTTTTCTTTAAACAAATCACCTAGTTTTTTAGCCACACTGCCATCTTCATTTAACTCATCCATAATCATGAAATGAGCTGGAAGAACAATAAGTTCGTTTGCTAGATCTTGATAACGCGAGTAAAGAGATTCTCTCAAATCGCCTACCCAGTCTTCTGCAAGACCTGCAAGGTCCGGACGTCCAATTGAATCGATGAAAAGAATATCCCCAGTCAACAAGTACTTGCTATCTACGATAAACGAAGTAGAACCAATTGTGTGACCTGGTGAATAAAGAGCTTCCATTTCAAGTTTCGAGCTTCCAATTGCCACTTCTAACCCATTTTCTAAAGCTGCATATTCAAATACAACACCTTCTGCATCTTTTGGTGGCAAGTAATACGTTGCACCTGTCGCTTCTGCAATAGCACGACCGCCAGAAATATGATCGGCGTGTAAGTGTGTATCAAAAACATGTTTAATTGTTGCGCCTTTTTCCTGCGCGAAGTCCAAGAAGATATTTGCCATGCGAGTTGCATCAACTACAGCGGCTTCTCCTTCAGAGATTACCATATAAGACAGGCAACCTTTGCCAAGACGTACAAATTGATATAATTCTCCGCCGTTGCTCAATTCACCGACTTTTACTGGTTCCAGATGCTCACTCCAAGCTTTCATACCACCTTGTAGATAAGCTGCTTGAACGCCTTCTTCTGACAACATTTCTGCTACCATTATAGAAGACCCTTCTTTTGCACAGACCACTAAAATGTCTCTGTCTGTTGGCAATTCTGAAACCACTTCTTCGACGCCGTCCAATAAATCGAAATAAGGTGTATTCAAATATTGGATATTGCCTCCTTCGATTTTCCAATCCGCGAAGGCATCGCCATTTCGTACATCCAAGATGAACAATGGCTGATTGTTTACTACTTTTTTTGCTACTTCACTTGCTGTCATTGCTGTAACCGTCATACAAAATTACCTCCAGGGGTATATATTTAGTTAAAAATTTTTAAACTGTTTTTCCTGTCCAATCTCTCATACCTGGTACTACGTTATAAAGTTTATCAAAGCCTTTTTTGGCCATCGCGTCTCCTGCAATTCCACTTCTACGACCAGAATGGCAAATGATATAAATTGTGTCTTCTTTTTTCAACTCTTCCATGCGCGTTTCTACATCACCTAAAGCGATATGAACTGCACCGGGAATATGAGATTCTTCAAACTCGTCTTTTTCACGAACATCTAAAATTGTAAGATTTTCATCTGTTTCTACTTTTTGAGCAAAATCAGCTAATGCGATTTCAGGTATGGTAATGGTTTCTTCAGGAGATCCTGCACCATCTTTACGTAGAAAATGGCGCAAAACGTCTCCTTCAGTTTCAGTCCCAATATATTGATGACCTGAACTTTTTGCCCATGCTTGAAGATCAGCAGTTGATCCTTTATCTGTCGCAAGAATTTCTAATACTTTCCCTGAATCCATGCTTTTCATTGTTTTTTTTGTTTTTACGATTGGCATTGGACACGCCAATCCTTTTGCATCTAATGTGAAGTCGATCTGTACCATTAAATTTCCTCCTTGATATTCCGCCTGTTGTTCAGCAGATATTTTAGTTTGTTTCGCCATTCCAATTCAACATTCCGCCGTCCATGTTCGTAACATTGTAACCTTGATTTTCAAGGAAACTAGTTGCTTGACCACTGCGTCCACCTGAACGACAAACCATAATGTATTCTTGGGATTTATCAAGTTCGCTCATGCGAGACTCCAATGTTCCTAAAGGAATATTGATCGCACCTGAAATTTTACCTGCTGCAACTTCGTCTGTTTCACGAACATCGATCAAATTGATTGATTGGTTACTTTCCAATAATTCTTGAACTTCTTGAGTTGTCATGGTTTTCATGATAAATCTCTCCTTTTATCTGCGGTAAGTGCTCATTCCGCCTCTAATGTTTGTAATTGCGGTAAAGCCATTTTTTTTCAATAATTGGCTTGCTTTGCTGCTGCGCATTCCACTTTGGCAAATAACGAATGTTTCTTTATCTTTTGATAGTTCATTCATACGTTTCGGGAGTTCATTCAATGGAATGTTTTTAAAGCCTTTAATGTGATTTCCTTTGAATTCACCTGGTGTTCTTACATCAATATACTGCTTATCTTTTTTACCAAGCTGTGATTTCATTTCTTCTGTGGAAATCGACTGAACTCCTTTAGTAGGTGTCGTAAATCGATAAACCAACCAAAGAACTGCCGCTCCAATTATGACCCATGTAATCCATTCCATCG
Organism: Planococcus donghaensis; assembly: GCF_001687665.2. NCBI lineage: Bacteria > Bacillati > Bacillota > Bacilli > Caryophanales > Caryophanaceae > Planococcus > Planococcus donghaensis. Next base: position 2,888,585 of record NZ_CP016543.2, read on the forward strand.
TGCATCTTTCCCTTCATATTTAAGTTTAATTAAATGAATAGGTTAACGTGCCCGTCTTCTGCATCTCCAAGATAAGCTGCAACTCCTGCATACTCAATGTTATCAAGTAGCTCTTCTTTTTGAAGTCCTAGAAGATCCATTGTCATTGTGCAAGCAATCATTTTTACATCTTGTTCTTCTGCCATTTCAATTAATTGTGGCAAAGATAATGCATTGTGTTTTTTCATAACTTGTTTGATCATTTTCGGGCCCATTCCACCGAAATGCATATTTGATAAACCAAGTTTATCTGCACCTCTTGGCATCATTTTCGAGAACATTGTTTCTAAACGACCTTTTTTCAGCTCTGGTGGATTTTCTTTTCTTAATGCATTTAATCCCCAGAATGTGTGGAAAATTGTTACTTCATGATCGTATGCCGCAGCACCGTTGGCAATAATGTAAGCCGCCATTGCCTTGTCATAGTCACCGCTAAATAATACGATCGTAGTTTTCTTTTGCTCTTGTGCCATTGTATTGCCTCCATTTAAATTACCCGTAGGGGTATTTATTTTTTCAAAAAAAATAACGTTTTATAGTGACGCCGCACTTTTTATACCCTACAGGGTATGTTAAAGCATATGTTTTTGATTGTCAAACATTAATTTTCTATCTGCTCTTTACGAGTAAGTCTACAGCTTCTTTTACCATGCTTTCAGTACTTTCACCTTTTTCTATGCTTTCACGTACGCATGATTCTAAGTTATCGCTAACGATTACTCCAATAGCACGATCTACTGCACTTCTTACTGCTGAGAGTTGCATAACGACGTCTCTGCATTCGCCTTCGCTCTCAACCATTTTAATTACACCGCGTAGCTGGCCTTCTATTCTTTTCAATCGGTTTTCAACAAGTTTATCGTATTTCATATCGATTATGCCTCCTATTAATAAAATAAAGGATATCTTACTTACCCCTTATTTTATACCCCTTAGGGTATGCAGTCAACACATTAGCTTACGATAAAAATCTCTTTAACATAAAGACCAGCTCGGGTGCATATGTGCATATCTAATTACACAGACTGGTCAATACATTTGATCAATCGTTGTTCAATGTCTTCTGCAATCGATTTAATATTTTGGTCTTCTACCATGCCAATCAAAGCAGTTGGTTTTGGCATTCCAATTTTCACACTGTCGCTTTCTTTGTAAACAACGATTTTACAAGGCAGGAAGTAGCCAATCATCAAGTTTTCAGATAGTACCCGATTTGCTTCTTGCGGATTACAAACTTCTAAAATCGTATAAGGAGTATCGAAATCTTCCCCTTTTTCTTGAAGCTTCGCAGTTAAATCAAAATTCCAAAGTACGCCGAACTTTTCTGCCTTTAAGTTTTCTTCTAAAGCTTCAACGGCCTCGCTCACTGATTTAGATGTATCGACTGTGTAATTGAACATATATAAGTTCCTCCTCATGTTTTTTCGCTCTACAAGTACCCTACCCCGTATAAAATCGGTTAAACATAAGAAACCTCAGTTCAAGCTTTTATCTATTCACCAAATAAATGCTGCCCATGTAATTGCGATGGCGAGGATAACCAAGCTTGAATAACTGCCGACAATTATTTGTTCTTTAAATGAAAGAGCGTTTTTTTGAAAAGCTAAAAATGTGGTTGGTGAATGAATTGGTAATACTGTAACACCACCAATAATCATAATCACTAAAAATGCACTCGCTATAATCGACAAGTCAAGAATACGTGCATAATTCATAATGATAGGAAAAATAATAATCATTGAAGTCGAGGGTACGACAAATAAAAAACGTAACACAAAAATAAAACCAGCAATAAAAACAAAATTGCCAACCTCTCCGAGCCCTTCTGGTAAAAAGCTCATCAATTGTTCAGCGAGCACGAGTGCTGTCCCATTCATTTCAATTACGTAACCAAGTGAAAAGGAAGATCCTATTAGTAAGAAACTTTCCCAATCATAGTTTCTTATCGTCTGATTGGTTATTAACCCATTAATCGGCATTCCATAATACCCTACTAACAAGAGAGGGGCCAATACTAACGGCACTTGTTCATGATCTAAAACAATCCAACTAATAATCATCATGCCAAAAGGTACGATCACCCACCAAAAACGTGGCGGGAGTTTTTCATCATTCATTTTAGGAACTTCCCAATTAGTAGCGCCCCTAGCGTCATTTTGCCCCTTAAAGTAAAACCAAACGCTAAAACTAATAACTAGCATTGCGATCCAAAGTGGTGGAGCAATGCGTAAAAACCATCCGAGCCATGAAATTTCAGTATTTCCAAAATCCTTCAATAGTTGCGCCGCCAAAATTGGAAATCCACCGCCGGTAAACACCACCATTGTTGAGTTTTGATTGAACATTCCTATTAAGTACATGCAGTATTTACGAAATAAGCTTTTTTGTCCAAAGCCGAACTGAACGTTTAGTTGTTCAATAATGGGCTCGAGTATACGAAATCGTGCCACAGCTGACGGCAAAAAAATAGGCATCCATAAAATAAGCAGAGGCAATCCGAACAAGATTGCTCGAAATCCACCCCTGCTAAATTTCATAATAATTTGCGCAAACACTCGATCTACTCCTGCTGTTACTAAAGCTGATGATATAAGAGATAGTACTAATATAAAGTATAGAGCACTAGAAATAAAACCTGTAAAAGCTTCTTCTGGCTCGCCTACCACACCAAACATCAACATCAATCCAATCAGTACAAAACTCGATGCCGCAATAGGCAATGAACTGATTGTCCAAAAATAGATGGCAATACCCAACAATAGCAGCGTTAATTGCTGCTGCAGTGAATACGCAGAGGCAATATCAGGATATATATAGTAGATACTAGTCAAACTCAACAGAAAAAACAGACTCCAAAATCGAAATTTTGAAAGAGCCACACCATCCCTCCTTACATGTTAGCTAGTTTGCGACGGCTTCTCCATTTTAGAAGACCGGGAATAACTAGTGAGAAGAATGCAATCAAGATTAATGATAGTGGCAAAGGACTGTTAACGAAGATGGCTAAATTCCCATTAGAAATAGTCATCGATTGTCTGAATGCTTGCTCCATCATTCCCCCTAAGATAAATGCCAAGATAAACGGCGGGGCTGGAAAAGAAAAAACTCGCATTGCAAAACCAAGTGCCCCGAAAACAAGAAGCATATAAAGATCAAATACGTTAAAACTAATCGAATACACGCCGATTAAACTAAACATAATAACCAATGAAATCAATAAAGGCCTCGGAATGCTCAATATCTTCGCTAAGTAAGGAATAAGCGGCAAGTTCAAAATCAATAGAAAAATATTCCCTACATACATACTGGCAATAATTCCCCAAAAAATCTCTGGACGATCCGTCATTAACAATGGTCCAGGCTGAACGCCTAATACTAGAAATGCGCCTAGCATAACCGCTGTTGTGCCAGAACCTGGAATACCTAGACTTAATAAAGGAACAAACGCGCCACTTGTAGCCGCATTGTTTGAACTTTCTGGAGCGGCTAACCCTTTAATAGAACCTTTTCCAAATTCCTCTGGATTTTTTGAAATTCGTTTTTCAAAGATATAACTAATAAATGAAGCGATTGTTGCACCTGCACCTGGCAGTACGCCGAGGATAAACCCAACAAATGATTGACGGGTCATTGGGCCGCTCATTTCTTTCAAATCTGCTCTTGTCACTTTTAAGCTGCCAAGTTTTTGATCATCACTCAAGCTCCGATTTTTCCGATTAAGCACTAACATGCAGACTTCTGCAATAGCAAACAAACCAAGTGCAATAATTAAAAAGTCAAATCCGTCAAACAAATTTACATTCCCAAACGTAAATCGTTGTGTCCCAGTTTGCGGATCAATTCCGATAGTAACGACCATTACCCCAGCAACTGCAGCGATCATCGCTTTTATCGTAGAACCTTCAGATAAACTGGAAATGGCGGTTAACCCCATAAGCATCAATGCAAAATAGGCAGGTGGGCCAAACGAGATGGCAACACTTGATAAGGCTGGGGCTAACAACATCAGCATAATAACAGAAACCGTTCCCCCGAAAAATGAAGCAATCGCAGCGATGGCTAGTGCTTTCCCAGCCTTTCCTTGTTGCGCCATTGGGTAGCCATCAAAAGCTGTTGCCACAGTTCCTGAAATCCCAGGAGCATTTAAAAGAATCGAGGAAGTCGATCCCCCAAATACAGCGCCATAATATACTCCGGCCATCATGACAAGTGCAGGCGCTGGATCCATTCCATATGTAATCGGAATCATAATGGCTATGGCACTAATGGGTCCAAGCCCTGGCATCATGCCGATTAGCGTACCGACTATAACACCGATCAAAACAAACAAAATTCCTTCCCAGCTTAAAGCGACTTGAAAACCTGTTATCATTCCATCAAAAGCATTCATAAAGTCCACACCTCCTATATTGGTAAAATGCCTTTAGGTAGCGAAATTCCTAAAGCAAAAACAAAGATCACATACATCCCTAAAGGAAATAAGATTGAAACAATAATGTTGGATTTCCATTTGGTATATCCTAAAAACCATGAACAGAAAAAGATGAAAATTGCAGTCATAATGACAAATCCAATGATTTCAAATAATAAAATATAAAGAAAAATCATGGCAAAAACAGCTAGTAAAACCAATAATTCTTTTTTAGGAATATTGCGTTTCTCTTTTTCCGCCTCGGTTTCAATAGCTTTAGAGAAAAAGAGAGCAACAGATAAAATAATCATTAAGATGCCTAGTCCTTTTGGTATCACATCGGCATCTACTGGTGCATATGGATAATTCGGTAATTGAAAGCTTAAAAACAAATAAATGGCTGCTATAACAAATAAGATTAGAGCTATTCTTCGATTGATGGTTAACGGCAAGTGGAACGCCTCCTTTATACTGAAAAGAAAGAAACCGAATAATTGTTATTCGGTTTCTAAATTCTTTAGTTTCCTAACCCAATTTCCTCTAATAACACTTCAATTTCTTTGTATTCATTGTTTAAAAATTCCTCGTATTCTTCTGAACTTAAGTACATTTCGTTCCAACCATACTTTTTGCGCACTTCAGCAAATTCTTCAGATTCACTTAACTCTTTGAATTTTTCTTCGTAGTAATCCACTGCCGCCTGATCCATGTTTGGCGGTCCAAAGAACCCGCGCCAGTTGATAAAGCTTTCATCAATTCCTTGTTCGATAGCTGTTGGGAAGTCTGAAAGAATTTCGCCTTCCATTCGTTCTTCGGCTGTCACACCAAGAACTTTGATGTTTCCAGCACGCACTTGTTCTACCACTTCTCCAACACCTGTAGAAAATACATCAACTGATCCGTTTAATACCGATGTTAATGCTCCACCATCTTGGTCAGATACATATTTGATTTTCTTTGGATCTACACCTGCTGCTTTGGCGATGCGAACAAATTGCATATGATCCATACTTCCGGGAGATGATGTTCCTACGACCGTTACACTCTCAGGATCTTCTTTCATTTGATCAAACAAGTCATTCAAATCTTCCCATTCGCTATCTGCACTTACTGCAAATGCGCCATAATCTGCAATCATATTTGCTAATGGTGTAAAGTCTTCATGACCATACTCAGACTGTCCATTTAACGGGACAAACATTAAGGGTGGCGAAGAAACAAATAAATTATAAGGACTGTCATCTTGACCCTGAATATATGCCCAAGCAATGGCTCCACCGCCACCTTCTTTGTTGATAACGGTCATGTTCTTTTCAATAATTCCCGTTTCACCAAAAACTCTTGCCACTTCACGAGCTGTCGTATCCCAGCCGCCACCAGCTCCAGCCGGTGCTACCATTTCGATATTTTTTGAAGGCTCGAATGCCCCAGCTTCACCTGTATTCGCATTCGTAGATTCTTCTGAGTTACATCCAGCAAATACGAAAGCACTTGCTGCTAAAATTGTCGTAAGCATTGTTTTTTTCATTCGATTTCCTCCTCGTTTTTTGATTAACTTGAGTATAACTTTGAATTTTCAGAATGTAACCGTTTGCAAAATAAGCTATTTAAAGAGTTTTGTGTTCTTTTTGTTCATAAAGTTCACGAAAAAAAGACTGATGAATAGCATCAGTCTTTACTGTCGAAAAAATTTACATAAGCAGTTTAAGATGGCCTTAACCCGTGCTGGTGTCTTTTTTATAGACGAGTCAAAGAATCTTGAGAATTTTCTATAGATGAAGAGCGTACAAAAGAAAAATAGGAGTGAGTCTGGGTTGTCCACATACACAAGTTTATGAAGTCTCAAAACCGTGCTGATCGCTTTGGGGATGACTCCCGCAAGAAGCCAGGAAAATCGCCTGTCTTCTTGCTTCGTCTACCCCGTAGACGCGCCAGCACTAGTGTCTTTTTTATAAACGAAACGAATAAAGAAGAGACTGATATATAATATCAGTCTTTTTTCATGTAATAATGTCGCTCAGGTCTTCCTACAATTCCATATGCTAATTCCGCGTAACATTCTTCAATCGTTACAAGGTGTTCTAAGTACCGACGAGCGGTTGTTCGTGAAGCGCCCATTTGTTCGCCCATTTTCTCAGCCGTAATGCCTAATGTGTTTCCTGTTAAGACGTCTCTTACCTTTTCTAACGTGAGAGGATCGATTCCTTTCGCACCGATCGTTGGCTTTTGAACAAGTTTTACACCAAAAAAATCATCTAAAAAATGCTGATCAATGTCTTGTGTGTTTTGAAGCGTTTTTTTACCTTCTATGTAGTTCATGATTGTGGAGACAAATCTTTCTAATGTCGCCGGCTTAATAATAATGCCTTTTACCCCTTTCCGTATAGCTTGCTCTACATATCCTTTATCGTTTTCAGCAGATACTAATATGACATCTGTTTGTGGACTTAAAGTACGTATGTCATCGATCAAATCAATTCCCAATCCATCCGGCATATAATTATCCAATATAACCAAATCGATTTTTTGCTCTTGTATGGCCTTTAAGGTTTCTTGACAATTGCTAGCTTTGCCAAGCAATTGTGCTTCGGGGATCTTCTTAAGAAATTGTTCATGGATATTCGCTACGCGAAAATCATCTTCAGCAATATATACTTGTATCATTAACTTTTCCCACTTTCTTATTTCGGCAAAAAGACTGTAAAAACCGTGCCTTTTTTCAGCTCTGAGCTGACTTCTATCGTTCCTTGTAATTTTTCAACTGCTTGTTGCACAATTGTCAATCCGTATCCTCGATCTTTTTTTCCAACTTTTGTTGAAAACCCTAGCTTAAATAAGTCTTCCATGTGTTCCGCTGGAATTCCACGGCCCGAATCTTCTACCTCGATAACTAAATCGCGGCCTAAATCAGTAACGAAAAAAGAAACTTCTTTAACAGGTTGTTGCACTACTTCTTCAATTGCGTTGTCTATCAAGTTCCCTAAAATGTGAATCAGCTTAGCAATATCAAAGTGATCCGGAAGTTCTTCTAAAGAGCTATTTTCGTCAATGAGCAGTTCTACTTTATTTTCTGATGCTTTGCCCATTTTCCCTAATAAGATTGCTTGAACTTTTTTATCCTTAATGTGGTCGAGCATATATTTTGTCTGATTTTCATGAATTTTGGTTTCTTGTTGGATCAACTCGATGGCTTCATTCTTTTGTTCGAGCTGCAACAATCCGGATATTGCATATAGTTTATTGGAGTATTCATGTGTTTGAGCCCGTAATCCTTCTGAGTATTGCTGAATTTCTGATAAAGTTTCCAACACTTCCTGAATATCGGTTTTTTCACGAAAAGTTGATACTGCACCTACAATTTCATTTTTGTGCATAATTTGGGTCCGATTAATAATCAGCACTTTGTTGCCAATAAGCATTTCTTCGTTGCGCATCACTTTATCTGGTTGCAATGCTTCTTTCATTCGTGAGTGAGGAAGAACATCAGCAATATCCGAATTAATAACGGCTTGTGTAAGTCCCAGCATTTTTTCGGCAGATTGGTTGATTTCAGTAATTCTTCCCCGATTATCAATAGCCACTACTCCCTCTACTATGGAAGAAAGTAACGCTTCACGATCTCGGTACATCGCTGCTATTTCCCTGGGCTCTAATCCCATAGTTTCTTTTCGAATATTTTTGGCTAACAGAATACTACCAACTACACCAAGTGCCAGAGCTAGCAACACAAACTTTAAAAGCTCTAAGCTTTTTTGAAGAATGATTTGCTGTACGTCTTCTAACAAGTAACCAACTGAAACTAGTCCAACTACATTTCCGTTGCTATCAAAAACGGGTGCTTTTCCGCGCAAACTCGGACCGAGTGAACCTTGAGCTTCAGATGTATAAAATTCGGCATTTAATAATGCACGTTCATTGTCGCCTCCTACCATAGCTTTGCCAATCTTCGACGGAGTAGGATGAGAATAGCGAATACCATCTGTATTCCCCACCACAATAAATTCTGCTCCCACTTGTTTTCTCATATACTCAGCTATTGGTTGAATCGTCTCTGCTGGGTTTTCATCGTCCATGGCCTCCACCACACTAGGCATAACTGAAATGCCAATTGCAGTTTCAAGTGCACGGGTTCCCACGTTTCCTTTCGTGTCACCCACTTCGTTATAAATAACAATGCCTCCAAAAAAAACAGTGACAAATAATATCAACGACATACTTAATAGTATAATTTTTGTTTGAAGCGATAAATTCTTCATACTCTATACTCCCACAAGATACTGAATTTTTAATATTTGTAGTCTATCACACTTTATGTAAAGAAAAAGCTCATTTTCAAGACAATTCAAACAAAAAAACTTCATCCCCTAATAGAGGATGAAGCAAAGAATAAGGCTTTAGTTTTCTTTTTGAATATCTGCCTGCAACTCAATTTCCACATTGCCTTTGATCGCACGTGTAATCATGCATGAACTTTCGGCTTTTTCTGCTAGCTTTTGCGCTAGCGCTAAGTCCTTTTCTGTCGCGTCACCTTTTAACACCAATTTAGGCTTATGAATAATACGCTTGTACGTAATGACGCCTTTTTCAACTTCGACAATTCCTTCTGACTCCATGGTGAGCGATTGTTTTTCTAATTTACTACGCTCCATCATGGCAGCAAGCGTAATAATGTAACACGTCGCCGCTGCACCTAAGAGCATCTCGTCAGGATTCGTACCGACTCCTGGTCCGTCCATTTCTGGTGGGATCGAGATGTGTGTTTTTAAATTACCTGTTTCAATTTCTCCTACATCGTTACGAAGACCTGGCCAATTCGCCTTTAAATGAAAGCTATGCAATGCCATTACACTTCTCTCCCATCTTTCATCTCTTCAATACGCGGCATCGCTGTTAAAGCACCTGCTTTCGTCGCGCAAAGAGCTCCCATTCGATTCCCAAAGTCAGCACACTCTATGACGTCCTGCTGTGTTTTAGGGAATCCGTTTAAATAGACGTGACGAATAATCCCTGCCATAAATGCATCTCCCGCTCCTGTCGTATCGACAGGTTGTACAGGAATAACCGGCACATGGATTGTTTGGTCTTGAAAAACCGCATAAGTACCATTTTCACCATCAGTTACAAAAACCAACGGAATCGCATTGCCAGATAATCGTTCAATTCCCTCTTCGAGTGAATCTGTTTTCATTAAAAATGCAAGCTCTTCTGTTGTTAGCTTAATGATATCGGCTGTAGGTAAAAATTTCATAACAATTTGACGGCAATGTCCTTCGCTTTCCCAGCGCAGTGGTCGAATGTTCACGTCATAGGAACAAATAACATTATGCTCTTTTGACAGTTCAATCGCCTTTCGTGTGGTCGCCCTCGCCTCTGGATGAAAAAGAGTTCCTGAACAAAAATGAAAGCCACTAGCTTGCTCAAAAGATTTGGTGTTTAATTGTGTTTCCGTCACTTGAAGATCCGGAGTTTCATTCACATACGAAGCAAATACTCGATCAAACTCAGGCGTCAAATGAATATAAACGCCACTGACTCTTTTTTCAGGCACCGTAATTGCGTGTGTTAAATCGACCCCTTCTCTTACCAATTCATTGCGTACAAAAGTAGAGGTCTCATCGTCCCCCGTGATGGTGATGAAGTGTGAAGGTATGCCTAACCGACTAACGCCTGCAGCTACATTTACTGTAGCTCCGCCGAGATGGCGATTAAATGAGGTGTTAGTAGTGTCTGTAGCGATATAATCTACAAACGCATCTCCATATGTGAGTATGTACTTATTTTTTTTCATGCGTAATTCTCCTTTGTGTTAAAAACCTTCTTCATTGATATACTAGTAATTGGATAAATTTCAACTAGCATCAGAAGACTTCATAATATGAGTCTGTACAATTATACTCTCCATTTTTACAGGCAAGACCGCTTTTCACTAAGTAAAAGGAGGTTTCCACCTTGGAAATCAGTATACGACAGGCACTTCCTGGCGATGCAAAAAAAGTCGCACCTCTTATTATCAACGCTATCGGTAAAATTGCAAACCATATGACCGCAGAAAAAGATTCTGTAACCGTACGCGAAAAAGTTGAAGATATGGTGCGTGGAGAAAATACACGTCATAGTTACCACTATACATATGTAGCCACTTTAGCCGGGGACATTGTAGGCATTTTAGTTCTTTATCATGGCAACCAAGCAGAAGTTTTAGACCGTTATTTGATGGAGCAATTGAAAAAGCAAGGACATGAGCGAATATTTGAACCTGAAGCGCATCTAGACGAATGGTATATCGACACTGTTTCAATCGACCCTCCTTATCAAGGACAAGGAATTGGCTCAAAACTACTTGATTACGCAGAAGAACTTGTATCATCTAGTGGAAATAGTAAGCTTTCGCTCAACGTCGATGTGGACAAGGAAGGGGCTATTCGTCTTTACAAACGTCTCGGGTATTCTATTGCTGAACCGTGGATGATTATTGGCGAGCCTTTCCATCACATGGTGAAAATCATTTCTTAAAGCCTATATTAATATAGAAGAAAGCCGCTCCAGAAAATCTGGAGCGGCAGTTTGTAGATAAAATAGTACTTACTCATTTTTTGTATGCATATAGGATTCTCCGCACCCAGTGGACGCTTTCCGCGGACTCCGCGCTGAGCCTCCTCGTCGCAAGCTCCTGCGGGGTCTCATCACTTCGTTTTTCCTCTGGAAAGTCAGTGACCGAAGGGACTTCGGACAGTGGCTTTGCGACGAAGCTAGCGCAGCGATGCAGGAGCATATCTTTGCCCTTCGCCACTTGGTGCTCCGAATCTTGGAGTGAGTAGAGGAAAAAACTTTTCATAAGTTATTTTTATGATGAAGCGTACTAAAGAATCTTACTTTGTTTGTAGCAAGAAGCCTTCAACTGGGCTGGTCCACGGAGACTCCTGTGGGACAGCGAAAGCTGAAGACCCCGCAGGAATAGCATTGGCCGAAGCCTGCGAGGACAAGCTTTTGCGACGAAGCTAGCGCAGCGATGCAGGAGCATGGGTTTTCAGTGACGAGGAGGCTGAAGCTGAGCCCACGGAAAGCGAAGTGGCCAGCCCGGTTGAAGAGTATACATCACTATTTAGTTTAATAAGACTTTATACACAGTCTGAGCCGCTCCAGAAAACCTGGAGCGGCTCTTTTTAGCTTATTACTACTGTTATTGCTCAGTCATCCATTGAGGTTTACCGAATCCTTCAAAATTCTCATCGATTACTTTTTCGAATTCTTCCGATTCCACAATTTCTATTAAATCATTAGCCAATTCACTATCTTCATTTTCTGCTTTAACCGCCACTAAATTACGGTACTGATCTGGCATGTTTTCAAGTGCCAATGCATCCAAAAGATCCATTTCAGCTGCTAATGCAAAGTTTCCAGGAACAGCGGATAAATCAGATCCTTCAACTGCACGTGGCAATTGACCAGCTTCGATTGGCTGGAATACTAGGTTCTTTTTGTTCGTAATAACATCTCTTTCTGAAATTTTTAAGTCATCTACTTCTGGATCCACTTCAACGAGACCTTGATCTTCAAGAATCTGCAAAGCACGAGCCGCATTAACAGGGTCATTAGGAATTGCGATGGTTGCGCCATCTTCAATGTCCTCTAATGTATCAAATTGATTAGAGTAAATACCCATTGGTGCTGTTGGCACAACGATTAAGCCAGACAAGTCCATATTGTTTTCTTTTTCAAAGTTCTCCAAGTAAATGGTGTGCTGGAATAGGTTGGCATCAATATCGCCACCATCAAGCGCAATATTGGGTTGTATATAATCACTAAATTCTACCAGTTCAACTGTATATCCTTTTTCTTCAAGACCTGGGACAATGGCTTGTTTAAGCATATCGCTATAAGGCCCTGCCGTAGCTCCTAATTTAATGTCTTTTGAAGGCTCTCCTGATGTTGCTTCGTTTTCTTCACTGCCACATGCCGCTAAAGCTAATGCACTTGCTGCTACGAGTAATCCTAATTTTTTCATGTCATTCTCCCCTTATCGTTTATCTATCGCTTTCGCTGTATAGTCTCCTGCTTGTTGAATCAATTGAACCAACACAATTAAAATTACGACTGTGACAATCATGATGGTGTTGTCGTATCGATAATAACCAAAGCGAATGGCCAAATCTCCTATGCCTCCGCCACCCACAACACCAGCCATAGCTGAATAAGCAACTAAGCTAATAATCGTTAATGTAATTCCTTGGACGATGCTCGCCTTTGCTTCAGGGAGTAGAACGTCTTTAATAATCATCCATGGTGTGGCTCCTACTGCAATAGCTGCTTCAATTACCCCTTTATCAATTTCACGAAGTGAATTTTCTACAATTCGCGCGAAAAAGGGAATGGCTGCAACCGATAAAGAAACACTGGCCGCAACCGGACCGATTGTTGTCCCTGTGATAAGTTTCGTCAAAGGAATAAGTGCTACTAACAAAATGATAAATGGAATAGAGCGTACAATATTTACAATAAAGCCAAGCACTGAGTTGACTGGTCGATTTTCAAGAAACAAGCCACGATCTGTTATAAATAGCAAAATTCCGAGTGGCAATCCTATAATCAGTGACACCGATAATGAGATGCCGATCATCATTAACGTTTGGAAAAATGCAGTTTGGATTTCTGGCCACAACTCAATAATTCGTCCCCATTCAATGTCCACTCGATATCACCTCCACAATTGCTGACCTATTTTCTAAGTATCTCAAAGCCTCCATAACTTCTATTTCAGCGCCTTTTAACTCCATAACAAAGATACCAAGTGGTCGCTCTTGAATATACTCGATGGCTCCATGTAAAAAGTTACCTTTTACTGAAAAGCTCTGGAGCATGTCGGAAATGACGCCTTCACCGGCTACGCCACCTTTAAATAATACTTTTACTAAGGTTCCTTTAAACTCTTTTAAAATATGTACTGGCACATTAAAGGATACGACACTAGAGATAAATTCCTTTGTTAGTTCTTTTTGAGGATCCGCAAAAATATCGTATACTCGTCCTTCTTCAATCACACGCCCCCCTTGCATGATGGCCATGCGATCACAAATTTCTTTTACGACATTCATCTCGTGAGTGATTAACACAATCGTAATGTTCAATATTTGATTGATCTCTTTTAATAACCGCAAAATTGATAAAGTCGTATTAGGATCGAGTGCTGAAGTTGCTTCGTCACATAGCAGCACCGCGGGATTGTTGGCCAACGCTCGCGCTATGCCGACGCGTTGTTTTTGACCACCACTCAACTGTGCAGGATAGACATCCCGTTTATCAGCCAAGCCGACCATTTCAAGCAGTTCTTCTACACGATTTTTAATCTCTTTAGAAGGCGTACCAGCCGCTCGAAGTGCAAAAGCGATATTGTCATACACCGTCTTTTGACTAATCAAATAAAAATGTTGAAAAATCATGCCGATTTTTAATCGCGCTTTTCTCAATTGATCGCCACTTAGCGTAGTCAAATCTTTTTTATCGACTACGATACTGCCTGAAGTTGGTCGTTCAAGTAAGTTGATGCAGCGAATCAGAGAACTTTTTCCGGCTCCTGAATAACCAACAATTCCGAAAATCTCTCCTTTCCCAACTTCAAGTGAGACATTGTCCACTCCGGTGACGGTACCATGCTTTGTTGTATAAGTTTTTGTCAAATTCTTAATCTGTATCATAGCTTCCCCCCGGCAATAAAAAAATGCCTCTTTCATCAAGAAAGAGACATCGAAAATTTTAATTTCTCGACTTATCTTCCGAAATGCTTTTACATTTCGCAGGACTTGGCACCTTCCCAATTGGGGGTTGCCGGACGTCATAGGGCCTACCCCTCGGTCTCTCTTGATAAGTTGTTATATTAGATTGAATTTTATATTACAGACATAAATTCAGAGTGTCAATCAAATTTTGAATGTTTCGTATAATTTTTCGCGGCGATCGTCGAATACCGGAATTCGTTTTCGAACTTCTTCTACTTCGTTCAAATCAATTTCCACATAACCTATGCCTTCTTCTTTTTTCATGTCTAACCGAATTTCTCCCCACGGAGCAACTACCATGGTGCTGCCACCAAAGACGTTGTTCGGATCACTGCCGATGCGGTTAACGCCAACAATAAAACATTGGTTTTCAATCGCACGAGCTTGTAGTAACGTACGCCAATGATCAATTCTTGGCTCCGGCCATTCTGCAGACACAAAAATAAGCTTTGCATCGTTCAATGCTTGCGCTCGAATCCACTCAGGAAAACGGATATCGTAGCAAATAACACCGCCATAAACGACATTATCCAATTTAAACGTGCCAAGAGAATCGCCTTCTTCTAAATGAATATGTTCATCCATCAATCCAAAACGATGTGCTTTATCATATTCAGAAACAAGCTCACCTTTTTTATTGACGACATACATCGTATTGTAAAAACCGTTATTTTTCTCTGTTGAAACAGAACCCCCAACAATGTTTACCGATTTTTCTTTTGCAAAGTTTTTCAACATCTCTACTGTCCGGTTTGTACTGTCCGCCAATGTGTTGAGCTCTGTTAGCGCATAACCCGTATTCCACATTTCAGGCAAAACTATCGTATCTGCCCCATTGTCAGCGGCTTCAGTTAAATAGTTCAATACCTGCTGGTAGTTTTTTTCTGGTTCCCCAAATACAATATCCATCTGAACACATGCAATTTTCATATTCTCTCCTCCAGTAGACAAGCTCCTCTAAATTCTATAAGATTCGGAGTAGAAGTGCAATTATTTCGAAAATAAGGAGAATTACATGGACTTTTCTAACCGCTTGCAAAATTTACCGACTCAATTTTTTGCTTCTCTTGTTGCTAAAACAAGCAAAGCTATCGCTGAAGGACGTGATGTGATTAATCTTGGCCAAGGCAACCCTGATCAGCCAACACCCGATCATATCGTTAAAGCATTGCAAACTGCAGTGACCGATCCAAAAACGCATAAGTATTCACCTTTCCGCGGAATATCAACTTTACGTCAAGCAGCAGCGGATTTTTATAAACGCGAGTATAACGTAGATATCGACCCTGATTTAGAAGTCGCGATTATGTGCGGGACAAAAATTGGTTTGGTTGAATTGCCATTAGCATTATTAAACTCAGAGGACCTCTTATTACTGCCTAACCCAGGTTATCCTGATTATTTGTCCGGGGCACCATTAGCGAATATTGATTTTGAACTGATGAAACTTGATCCACAAAAAGGCTATTTGCCAAACTTTGATGAGTTATCGGAATCTGTTCGCACGCGCGCAAAATTAATGTATTTAAACTATCCAAATAACCCAACAGGTGCCGTAGCGAACAAAGAATTTTTCGACGAGACTGTTGCTTTTGCGAAAGAAAATAACATTGCCATTGTTCACGACTTTGCCTATGGAGCTATTGGTTTTGAAGGTAAAAAACCTACAAGTTTTTTACAGTCTGAAGGAGCAAAAGAAGTCGGTATTGAAATGTATACATTATCGAAAACGTACAATATGGCTGGCTGGCGCATTGGATTTGCCGTGGGGCATCCGAAAATGATTGAAGCATTAAATTTAATCCAAGATCATTTATTTGCTGGATTATTCCCTGCTGTTCAACTAGCTGCAGCTGAAGCGTTAAACGCCGATCAGCAATGTGTCGACGATTTAGTAAATCTCTATGAAAAACGCAGAAACGTACTCGTCGCCGAATGTGCACGTATTGGTTGGGAAATAACAGCTCCCCAAGGCTCATTCTTTGCTTGGTTACCGATTCCAAAAGGTTTTACGAGTATCGAATTTGCTGATTTCCTACTTGAAAAGGCAGATATTGCGGTAGCTGCCGGTAGTGGATTTGGTGATGGTGGAGAAGGCTTTGTCCGGGTTGGACTACTCGTTGACGAAAGTCGTATTGTTGAAGCAATCAGCCGTATTGAAAAACTAAAGTTATTTTAAACAACAAAAGACAGCTCCTTGTTTTTAAGAGAGCTGTCTTTTGTTGTTTAATCCGCCACATGCGATCTGGTTATTCGACAACCCCCACATGTTCGAGTGGTGAAATTCGCACTTTCACTTCTCCCACAACACTCTTTTCTGAAATAAACCCTAAAACTCGGGAATCAGTACTGTTCAATCGATTATCTCCTAACACAAAATAAGATTCCGACGGCACAGTAAATTCTTTCAAATCCTCGGTTAATCGCAACATGCCCATTTGTTTTGCCGTTTTTAAATTTTTTTCTAAATAGGGCTCAGTTACTGCTTTTCCATTCAAATAAAGTTGATCATCTTGCATGGAAATAACATCACCCGGCACTCCAATTACCCGTTTAATAAAATTTACGCCATTTGGCGCAGTAAAAACAATCATGTCGAAATTTTCGATTGAGTAAATTTTCGCTAGCACGACTTTATCATTTTCTTCAAACGTAGGCATCATCGATTCCCCGTGGACGGCTACTGGTTCAAACAGAAAATGCCTTGATAGTAAGACAATTAGTACAGTCAAAATGATGACTCGCATCCAAGATATAGATTCTTTTACAGGATCTTTATACACATCGTCTCCTCCTATAACTTTATATCTTTTATTATAATACGCATTATGCTTTGTGCCTACTGCTTGGTTTTATCCTTACAGAAGCAATTAACTTCATAGGCTTTTAACGGCCCTTTCCAACATAGAATGACGCCTCTAATTCTTACTATCTATATAGCTTACTAGCGTCTGAATCGTCAGACTTTTGAGCCCTTCGCAATTTTATGTTACACTCAATAAAAAATGTAGGTGATTAGAATGGTAGGAAGAAATGATCCATGCCCATGCGGCAGTGGCAAGAAATACAAAAAATGTCACGGAAAACAAGAAACTGTATCTATCAACGATTTGGTGAATGAAGAACTATTCAAAGTACGTCAACAGTTCTTCTCGGAAAACCCAAATCAGACACATATTACTGAATTCCGTGAGTTACAACAAGAATGGCAGCCACATTTGATGAAATCAATGGCTGAAAACGATGCACAAGCATTTGTTATTGAGAATTTCCTGTTCATGAAAAAACCTGAACTATGGGAAGAGTTTTTAGAAAAACAAATTGAACTTGCTCAACGTCCAACAACAAAAGAAGTACTTGGAAATTGGAAAGACGTAAAAGTATTCCTTGGTCAATATATTAAAGGCGATACAGAAAAAGCTCAATTTACAGATGTTTTCACTGGTGAAACCCTTGAAATGGCAGATCAACCACCAACAGATATGGAAAACGGTCAAGGCTTATTAGCAATCCTTCTTCCAGATTCACGCGTTGGTGATAAAGGCGTTTTATTCTTGAACGGCTATTTAACAGTTGTTGGAGAATTTACTCCATTCTTCGAACAACTGAAAGCACAAATCGCTACTGAAAATGCTTCACAAGATGAAAGCTACTTGCGCGATAACTACTTAACCATTGTTGAACAAATTGTTAAGTACTCAACTGGCCGTGTAGAAGAAAGCATCCAGCTTTCTCCAGAACATGATTCTGTGATGGCTGAACTTGATAAGCATATCGAGAAAGCTGATTTTGATGAAGAAACAGTTAGCAATATTACAAGTATTTTAAATAGCTATCTCGTTAGCCAGCAACCAACTGTCCAAAAACCTGAAGCACTTGTAGCAGGATACTGGAGATTCTTACAGGATCACGAATTGGTGAAAGGCCCTATGCTCTCTTCAAAAGACTTAAGTGAAAAATTCGGTGTATCTTCAAGTACAATCTTGAAACGCTCTAAAGAATTCAGCGCTTATTTCGAAGAATTGTTAGCCAAAAAATAATCCCAAAAGCTGTAGCACATTACCGTTTATTGGATATATCAGCAAAAAGAGTAGCCTCGGCTACTCTTTTTTTGTTTGTTGATAACTTTAAAGGGAATCATAAAAGAAGGAAGAAAAAACGGTGTCTATAAGGAAATTTCTCTATTTTAATCATCTTATACACAGTAAACCGCTAATTATTGTGTGCTATGTGGATAAGTTTTTAGAATTTTGTTAATTTTATTGCATAAAAGAAACTTATTAACATGTGGATAATTTTATTAAAACTAATAAAAGGAGGATGAGTATGTTTGAAATCACACTCAGTAGTTTTATACGAATCGTTACAGTCGGATTTCTAGCTTATGTGGGACTTGTTATTTTACTTCGGGTGTCAGGTAAACGAACATTAACAAAATTAAATGCTTTTGACTTGGTCGTGACAGTGGCTTTAGGTTCGACCCTTTCGACTATATTACTCAACAATAGCATAAGTTTACTTGAAGGAATGACAGCATTTGGGATGCTCATTTTATTGCAATATTTGATGACTCTTTTTTCTCTTCATTTCGATTGGTTTAACAACTTGATTAAGTCAGAACCACGTCTTTTGTATTTAGATGGAAATTTCTTAAAAAGCTCTATGCGAAAAGAACGCATTAAAGAAATGGAAATTCTTCAAGCTATACGAAATACAGGATTTGGATCTACGGAAAAAGTAAAAGCAGTCATCCTCGAAACTGACGGTAGTTTATCAGTTATTAGTAGTGAAACAGGCAATGCGTTAAAGCACGTTAACTCAGAAGTAGATTTAAACGAGACCTAATTTATTCACGAAAAAAGTGCATGGGTTTTATCCATGCACTTTTTCTTATGGTCTAGGTGGCTTCACGCGCAATTTTCGGTATTCCCGTCTTGCAGGTGCTGTTTCAAAAAAGAGTTTTTCGCCTACCGATTCCGGCAAAACAGGAGGAACAGGGGTTGGTTTGCCATCGTCTCCCATTGCAACCATCGTCAAGAATGATTCTGTCGTTAACTTTTCATCACCTGTTTGAAGGTTCTTTGATTTTACTCGGACGTAAACTTCCATCGAAGTTCGGCCTGTTGAAGTAACATTCGCCTCAAGTTCTAATACATCTCCAACTTTAGCTGAAGATAAAAAATCAACCGAATCAATAGATGCTGTTACAACAACTTGACGACGTGCGTGCTTCATTGCCGTAATTCCTGCGATTTCATCGATGTATGCTAAAACTTTCCCCCCAAAAATAGAATCCATGTGATTGGTATCAGGAGGAAGAACAAGCTTGGTTTGAATGGTTCTTGATTCTTTCATCGGTTTTGCTTCCATTATCATCAATCCTTTCTATAATAGCCGTGTTATTGGAAGTTTCCCCAAAACAATAGCCTTTCCTTTATAATATATTGAAATGAGGAGGAATACTTTATGTCAGAGTTATTGAATATTTTAAACACCCCTGAATTCCAGTCCAAAACAACCTTAAAACATCAGCTTCAAAAGCTTGGCATCGTGGCCGGGGACCGAATAATGGTTCATTCATCATTAAAATCTATGGGATGGATCGCTGGAGGGGCTCAAGCGGTCGTTGAAGCCTTACTAGAAACTATTACAGAAGCAGGCACTATCATTATGCCCGCTCAGTCTTCGGACAACTCAGACCCTGTTTACTGGATGCAGCCACCGGTTCCTGAAAATTGGCATCAATCGATTCGCGACCACCTTCCTGCATTTGATCCTCACTTAAGCGGACTACGGGGTATGGGCAAAATTGCCGAATGCTTTCATCGCCACCCAGCGACCATTCGAAGCCCCCATCCTTCTCACTCATTTATGGCGTGGGGGGCCCATGCCAAAGACTGGATGAGTGAACAGCCGATTGACGATTCTTTTGGAGAAAAATCACCCTTGGCAAAAATGCTACAAGCCAAAGTCAAAATTCTTTTAATTGGGGTCGATTTCGATTCATGTACAGCTCTTCACTATGCCGAATTTGTTCAAGAAAATCGTTCCACTTCACCACAAGGTGCCGCTATGATACAGGATGGAGAACGAGTTTGGCAAACATATGACTGTATCGATATGGATTCAGAGCGCTTTCCAGAAATCGCCAAAGCTTTTCCAGGTGTTATTTCTAAAGGCGTATTGGGGCAAGCCGAAACGCAAATCGTTGATATGAAAGAGATTGTCGAATTTGGAATCGACTGGATTAAGGAACATCCTACAACATAAAACATAGAAAATGCCAGCACTCTTTGAGCAGCTGGCGTTTTTCATGGCGTAATAATTTCGGATAACAATTTTTCTAAACGATCATTGTCTTTATTGAATGAGTCAACAAACGCATTGATAATCTCTGCAGGTTCACGTACTTTTCCCCACTCTAACTGATAGCCTGCATTTTGTAGCAATTGACGTGCAAATTCACGAATACTACGCCCATTCCCTTCTCGAAAAGGATGCAAAGCATTCAATTCCGATAGAAAATAAGCTAGTCGACTAACGAGCTGATTTCGTGGCAACTTTTTCAAGTAGTTCTCAGCTTTTAATTCGTTAAAAATTTTAAGCAACTGTGTTTCAATGTGTTTGGGATGAGCAAAAGACGAAGAACCTTTCGAAATCATTTCTTTTCTCAATTCTCCAGCAAACGGATAGACATCTTGAAGGATGTATTGATGAATGGCCAAGTAAGCTTTAACATCTAAAGAGTCTGCTGGCTTTTGTAATCGCAGTTCTGCAAGGCGGAACAAAGAATAGACTTTCTCCAATTCTTTCAGCTTTTCTTCATCTTCTACATCAAACAAATTGATCAATACATCAGTACCGGGGTAACAATACATTGAAGCATGTTGATACTTAGACATTGAACTTCCTTTTGATGGCCTGATGGAATTGTGCTTCCGTCCGTTCACCAGTTAATACCGATCGAACGAAGTTCTCATCCTCACTTGTCACATCAAATCCTTCTGTAACTAAAGAATGTGAAGCATAGGAAATCGCATGATTGGCTTGTTCATGGGAAACTCGGTTTGCTAAATTCGTCAACGGAATGACCACCTTTCATGTAGAAATTATACCATTTCTCTACTGTTTTTTCTATCATCAACCCTTGCTCCATAAAGGTTTCGATCGCATTTTATATACTGAAAAAGAATAAAAAAACCCGGATGCAAATGCATCCGGGTTCGTTTACGCTTGTTGCTGCAATTCTTTACTTTCTTCGGGCGTGAAAGCTCTAGACCTTGTTAAGAACCGCTTGCCTTCAACTCCCTCTAGTGAAAACATTCCGCCTCGCCCTGGCACGACATCAATAATCAGCTGGGTATGGCTCCAGTAGTCAAACTGGTTTTTATGCATATAAAATTCACTGTCTCCGATAACCCCCATTAAAATGTCTTGATCCCCGACAAATAAGTCGCCTTTCGGATAACACATAGGCGAGCTACCATCACAGCAGCCTCCGGATTGATGAAACATGACAGGGCCATGTTTTTCCTTTAGCAATTCAATCAATTCAAGAGCAGCATCTGTCGCAATTACGCGTTCGACCATTGCTATCCCTACTTTCTTGTAGTCTTTAGACTACATAAGATCAAAAGAATCCTTGCTTGTTTTCATTGTAGCTAACTAACATATTTTTTGTTTGTTGGTAATGGTTAAGCATCATTAGATGATTTTCACGACCAAATCCAGACATTTTGTATCCGCCAAATGCTGCGTGAGCTGGGTACTGGTGGTAACAGTTTGTCCATACGCGCCCTGCTTGGATACCACGTCCAAAGCGATAAGCTGTATTCGTATCACGTGTCCAAATTCCAGAACCTAGTCCATATAATGTATCGTTAGCGATTTCAAGCGCTTCTTCTTTTGTTTTAAACGTCGTAACAGAAACAACTGGACCAAAAATTTCTTCTTGGAACACACGCATCTTGTTGTGCCCTTTAAAGACGGTCGGTTGGATATAGTAACCTTCTGCTAAATCGCCTTCTAAATGGTTCCGATCACCGCCTGCAAGAACTTCTGCGCCTTCTTGTTTACCGATATCTAAGTAAGATTGAATTTTCTCCATTTGCTCTGTAGAAGCTTGTGCTCCCATCATCGTTTCTGGATCAAGCGGATTTCCAAGTTTAATCGCTGCTACACGCTTTAATACACGCTCCATAAACTCGTCGTAAATGTCTTCTTGGATCAATGCACGAGATGGACATGTACACACTTCACCTTGGTTTAATGCGAACATAACAAATCCTTCAACTGCTTTATCAAGGAAAGCATCGTCCGCGTCCATAATGTCTTTAAAGAAGATATTTGGTGATTTTCCACCCAGTTCCAATGTTACTGGGATTAAGTTTTGTGATGCATACTGCATGATCATACGACCAGTAGTCGTTTCACCTGTAAATGCTACTTTGCTAATGCGTGGACTTGAAGCAAGTGGCTTCCCTGTTTCAAGACCAAAGCCGTTTACAATATTTAAGACACCAGGCGGTAAAATATCACCAATTAATTCGGCTAATACAAGAATACTTGCCGGAGTCTGCTCAGCAGGTTTTAATACCACGCAGTTACCCGCAGCTAATGCCGGAGCAAGTTTCCAAACAGCCATTAAAATTGGGAAGTTCCAAGGAATAATTTGACCCACAACACCAAGCGGCTCATGGAAATGATACGCTACTGTATCGTCATCAAGTTGGCTTAAAGATCCTTCTTGTGCTCGGATTGCTCCAGCAAAATAACGGAAATGATCGATCGCTAGTGGTAAATCGGCATTTAGCGTTTCACGTACCGCTTTCCCGTTATCCCATGTTTCAGCAACAGCTAACATTTCTAAGTTTTGTTCCATGCGATCGGCAATTTTCAGTAAAGCATTGGCACGTTCAGTAACTGAAGTTTTGCCCCACGCATCTTTAGCTGCATGTGCTGCATCAAGTGCTAGTTCTACATCTTCGGCGGTTGAGCGCGCAATTTCAGTAAATTTTTTGCCTGTAACTGGCGAAACGTTATCAAAGTATTGACCTTTGACAGGCGCTTTCCACTCTCCATTTATAAAGTTCTCATATTTCTCTTTAAAATTTACTTTTGAACCTTCTGTATTAGGTACTGCATAGACCATTCTTATCTCTCCCCTTTGATCATTTTACCATTATGTACACGCTTTCATTATTTCATTACCCCTTGGCGTAGTAATAACAGCTTCCCTTCTATATTGTCAAACTAATCTAAAAATTGCAACTGTAAAACACTAATTTTTTTTATTCATCCCCTTGGTTCATGTATAATGAGAGCGAGACTAGGAAATACGGTACTGAAAGGAATTTATTATGCGAATCAATAAGTTTTTAAGTGAGACAGGAATTACTTCTCGGCGCGGAGCTGATAAGTTTATCGAAGCAGGTCGAGTGACCATTAACGGCAAATTAGCCGAACTTGGTAGTAAAGTAGAATCGAATGATGAAGTAAAAGTCGATGGCAAGATTATCGAACAACCGCAGCGGCAATACGTCTACTTAGCGTTAAACAAACCAGTAGGCATCACGAGCACAACAGAGCGGCATATTGAAGGAAATATTGTCGATTTCGTTAATCACCCAGAACGTATTTTTCATATAGGCCGCTTGGATAAAGATTCAGAAGGGCTTATTCTATTGACGAATGACGGGGATATTGTCAACGAAATTTTACGTGTTGAAAATGAACACGAGAAAGAATACATCGTTAAAGTAGACATGCCCATCACTGAATCTTTTTTATCCAAAATGGAACAAGGTGTTGAAATTCTTGGAACGAAAACACTTCCAGCAAAAGCTGAAAAATTATCTAGTTACACCTTTAAACTAACCTTACGTCAAGGTTTAAACCGACAAATCCGTCGCATGTGTTCAGCACTTGGCTATGAGGTTCGGAGTTTAAAAAGAGTCCGCATTATTAATATTTTCTTAGGAGATTTACCTATTGGTGAATGGCGCGATTTGACAGATGCTGAACGAACAGAGCTGTTCAACCAACTCAATTACACACCAAAACGCTAAGGGGGAATTTGATATGTTAGCCATGAAAAGCACACCTAACCATACAGGGGTTAAAATTAGCGGCGATTATTTTGATTTGGATGAGCTAAACTTAGCCATTTATAAAATGATTGGGCAAGAAGACCAGTATTATGGCTATGAAGGATCGAGAATGAGAATCCTTAGTATTTCCCATGAAATCCGGTGTGCCGCTCAAGGCGACCGTAATGTAGACTTTGTGTTTAATGGTCTTCACGAACATACAATGAAGCAGCACGAATTAATTGCTCCTGATAAAAATATTTACTTTTCTACTGAAGTGTTGTGGCCTGAAGTAATTTATGCAGCAATCGCTTTAAAAGATTTCGTGAACTTCTACCAAAAGGATAAAGAATTTCCGTTTTGGGACGTGCACATCCCTACAATTCTTCGCTTTCAATCATTGGTTCTTGATTGTTTACAAGGGCATGTTCCAGAAGAGGAATTCGATGCTATCTTACAAGCCTTTAACCAACCGGGCTCCGTAAACGATTACGCTATCCAATACGTAGACCTATTAAACTTAAAATACATCGGCATGACTAAAAAGCAACGTGAACAAAGTCTATCAACGATCGCAATGAAAATCGCAGTACAAGATCAAGATTACACAGCGTTTCGCAACCAAGTAATCGCCGCGGCTTCTCCACATAAAAAGCCGATACACGAAATTTCCATAAAAGCCGAATATCCGGAAAACTTTGAGTGGTGAACAGAAAAGTGAAAGTGCCTGTTCAGCTCCGACAGGCATAAGGCAGAACAGCAGTGTGGCGCTCTTTGCCACGCAGCTGGGTTGCCTTATGTCCCGAGGAGCTAGGCACTTGCAACTAGACTAGAAAAGCGCAGGCTGCCATGTAGATTCGACGGGCATAAGTACAGAAATCAAAAAAGCTCACGCTAACAATGCGTGAGCTTCAGACTGTAGACAAAGTCTTATTAAACTGAATAGTAATGCATAATCTCCAACTGGGCTGGCCACTTCGCTTTCCGTGGGCTCAGCTTCAGCCTCCTCGTCACTGAAAACCCATGCTCCTGCATCGCTGCGCTAGCTTCGTCGCAAAAGCTTGTCCTCGCAGGCTTCGGCCAATGCTATTCCTGCGGGGTCTTCAGCTTTCGCTGTCCCACAGGAGTCTTCGTGGACCAGCCCAGTTGAAGGCTTCTTGCTGCAAACAAAGTGAGATTCTATAGTGCGCTTCACCGTATAAACAACGTGGTAAAACATTTTCCCTACTCACTCCAGGATTCGGAGCACCTAGTGGCGAAGGGCAAAGATATGCTCCTGCATCGCTGCGCTAGCTTCGTCGCAAAGCCACTGCCCGAACTCCCTTCGGTCACTGACTTTCCAGAGGAAAAACGAAGTGATGAGACCCCGCAGGAGCTTGCGACGAGGAGGCTCAGCGCGGAGTCCGCGGAAAGCGTCCACTAGGTGTGGAGAATCCCATATGCATACAAAGAAATGAGTAAATATTTTTTTGTCTACAAGCTGAAGCTCACGCTAACAATGCGTGAGCTTTTTTGATGCCATAATATGCAGAACAACTAAGTCACTTGGTTCCAGTGCCGTCAACCTATGTCTTTCATTGGACTTTATATGAAGAATATTTTCAGAAGTCCCTTCAACAACTTTCCCTTCTACTTTAAAAGAAACCTTTCCACTCCACACAACAATGAGAGTATCCGCTGCTGAGTCATACTCCGGAATAGTTTCTCCAATTTGCAATTGTATATTTACTACATTGGTGTTTTCAAAGCTTAATATTTTTTGAACATGTTTACTTTTCTCACCCAGTAGATTAGGAGTTTCAATCCATTCCATTCAAACACTTCATTATCTGTTATACAGACTATGTACTCGCTACCAACAAAAAAGCGCATGTTCCTTTGAAAGTTCAAAGGAACATGCGCTTTTCATTATTTATTTACCTAACATTTCATCTACTTTGTCTTGGTTGTTATCGATCCATTCTTGTGCAACTTCTTCAGGATCTCCACCTTCTTCAATCTTCACAATCATTTCTTCCACATCGTCAATAGTGATATTCCAGTTACTTAAGAATTCATAAGCTTCTGGTGCACTTTCTTTTAATTCATTGTTTGTAATAACTTCAACAGAAGATGTTTCGAAAAATCCTTTATCGTTCGCCAATACTTTTAAATCGAACTTATTGAACATTGTATGTGGTCTCCAACCATAGAAAATGACGGGTTCTTCATCTGCCATCATTTTTTGAGCTTGAGCCATCATACCGCCCTCTGAAGAGTTTACTTGTGTCATATCAAATTCATAAGCTTCAAGAATTTCGTTACTTTCAAGTGTAGCGCCTGCTCCTGCTTCAATTCCGTAAAATTTGTTACCAAAATCATCTTCACGGCCTTTTAAATCTTCAAGTGTATTAATATCTTCCATATAAGCCGGAACTGTCCAGCCTGTTTCTCCGTCTGGGTAGCTTACGGAAACACTTGAAATGTTATCTTCATACTTATCAAGGTAGGTTTGGTGCATTGGTACCCAAGCATCCATGAATACATCTAGATCCCCCCGAGACAATCCTGTGTAAACACTGCCTGCATCTGCACTTGTTTCAACTACTTCATAACCCATGTCTTTTAAGATCAAACCAGCAACTTTTGTTGGGGGTACTGTACTCGTCCATGGTGTCACACCGAAAGTGATTGTTTTTTGTTCAGCACCTTCAGCCTCTCCTGCTGCCTCTTCGTTATCAGAACCACAAGCTACTAAAATTGTTGTAAGCAATGCAATCATTGCTAAAAATAATAATTTTTTCATCATTTATTTCCCCTTTATTTTTTATTTATTTCGAACCAACCCTTGAGTGATTCGATCCATTACAATCGCTAATACTACAATACCTAAACCGCCTGTTAGACCAAGGCCAACGTTTACGGTAGAAATACCTTCAAGAACTACTGAGCCCAGTCCTGGAGCTCCAATCATCGATGCGATAACTGCCATTGATAAGGCAAGCATCATGGTTTGATTAATACCAGCCATAATAGAAGGCATAGCCAGTGGCAATTGAACTTTATAAAGCAACTGCCATTTTGTGGATCCGAAAGCTTTTGATGCTTCTACAACGTCCGCCGGAACTTGGAGAATTCCAAGTGTTGTCATACGTACAGCTGGTGGCGTAGCAAACACAAAAGTCGCGATAACTGCAGGAACATTCCCAAGTCCGAATAATAAAATCGCTGGTATTAAATAAACAAAACTTGGCAATGTTTGCATAAAGTCTAAAACTGGTCGGACAATGCTAGCCATCGTTTTATTGGTTGCTGCTAATATCCCCACTGGAATACCAATAATGACTGATATTAGTGTAGAAACAATAACAATCGCTACTGTTTGCATTGCTGCTTCCCACAATTCAACAGAACCTAAATACAAGCTACCTAATAATGCAAATAAAGCTAGACCCTTGCCGGAAAACTTCCAAGCAATCAATACAAGAATTAGGACCAGTACTTCAGGGGGCGTGACAAGCAATAAATTGGTTACTCCGTCCACAAATGTTCGAAGGCTATCACTGATGCTGTCAAAAAAATCACCTGTGACCGGTAAAAGCCAATCATCTACAAATCGATTTGTCCATTCTTCAATGGGTAATGTGAAATAATTCATGGAGTCGTCACCTCTTCTTTCCCTAATACTAAGCCAGAAAGAATTGAAACCCGTGAGACAATTCCAAGTAATTTTCCGTTCTCAATTACTGCCAGTGGATATTTCGCTTCGACAGCCACACCAAAGAGGTCATTTAAAGGGGTATCTGGAGAAATCTCATGAATATCTTCTATTAATACCGTTTCAATTGCCAGCTCTTTTTTATAAGCATTGATGGCATTATCAATTGTTAGTAATCCTTTGAAGTTGTTTTCTTTGTCTACTACAAAGATACTTGAAGCTCCTGCATCTTCCATCTTGCGAACAGCAGCTAACGCACCACTCTTATCCATCATATGAACTGCTGGCTTTTTCATAACATGAGAAGCCATAAGCACTTTTGAGCGGTCAACATCTTTAACAAAGTTCGAAACATATTCATTTGCAGGGTTTTCCAATATTTCATCAGCTGTCCCTACTTGAACAATTTCACCATTTTTCATTATGGCAATACGGTCACCTAATTTCAGTGCCTCATCCAAATCATGTGTAATAAACAAAATCGTTTTTCCCAGTTTGTTCTGTAAATTTAATAATTCATCTTGCATTTCTTTACGGATCAATGGATCGAGCGCACTAAATGCCTCATCCATTAAAAGAATATCTGAATCATTAGCTAGTGCTCGCGCTAATCCAACACGTTGCTGCATTCCGCCACTCAACTCTTTTGGATAGCTTTGTTCATATCCTTGTAAACCAACATCTTCTATCGACTTCTGGGCGCGCTTATTCCGCTCTTCTTTTTTGACCCCTTGGATCTCAAGACCGTACGCAACATTCTGTAAAACGGTACGATGCGGAAATAACCCAAACTGTTGAAACACCATGCCTAGTTTTTTTCGTCTAGTTTCAATTAAATCGTTTTTACCCATTTCAACAATGTTTTGGCCATCAATCAGTACTTCACCTGAAGTTGGCTCGATTAACCTGTTTACTAAACGGATTAATGTTGATTTACCACTTCCTGATAATCCCATAATAACAAAAAATTCGCCGGCTTCTACTGAAAAAGAAGCTTGGTTAACGCCTACTGTCATGCCAGTTTCAGCTAATATATCTTCTTTTTGATCACCGTTCAAAAGCCTTTTCAACCCTTGTTGGGGATTAGAGCCGAAAATTTTTGTTAAGTTATTCACTTCAATCTTATTCATCGACATGCTCCTCATTAGTTTGTTACAGATAATCAACGAAAGCCGATTTTTCTACCTGCTTGTTTTGGTATCGGCAACTCTTTTTGTTTTTGTGCAAGTATCTCTACTTGTGTAGCTATTTTTTCTGGAAATGGTGCTGGTTTTCCTTGTGCAGAATCCATTCCCATCCACATTTGCTCACTTGTGGCGACTAGCTCACCAGCTGAGTTGGTCATTGAAAGAAAGGTATGCAATCTTTTTGCGTCACTATCTAACAACCTTACCTCAATCGCCAAGTTGTCCTGTTCGTGTACTTCTTTCAAATAACATAAATGTGTTTCAAGAGTAAAGATGGTGTAGTCGAGCTGATGCCGAGCATCTTCAGTTAATCCTAAAAAATCGATAAAATGATCTGTTGCTTGGCTGAATACCTTTGCATAGGCCGCATCGTTCATGTGGCCATTATAATCAACCCAATCACTTTGAACCTTTTCTTCGTATCGAAAAGATGATTCCCCCACACAACTCAGCTCCTTTCTACATTGTTTTCACAACCGTTAGTTACTTAGCTGCTGTCGTTTCTGGCCAGTACGATTCGACCAAATCCAGTAACTCAACCAAGAACGCATTGCGCTTATTTTCTAACTCTGCAATTGTCGTGTCGTTGGCATGACTTTCACAACCTATGATTACTTTCTCTTTCAATTCTTCTGTTAGTTCAGGCGCTTCAAGCTTAGTCCAAGGTAATTTTAATGCTGGCCCAAATTGTTCGAGCATATGGCGCATCCCTTTTTCGCCACCCGCAAGGTGGAAGGTAAGAAATGGACCCATTTGAGCCCAACGAAGACCGGCTCCATAAACGATCGCAGCATCGACTTCTTCTGTAGTCGCAACTCCATCATTTACAAGATGTAATGCTTCGCGCCATAACGCTTCCATCAAACGGTCGGCTAAGTGACCTTCAATTTCTTTTTGGATGATTAAAGGTTTCATCCCGACACTTGCGTAAAATTCTTTAGCACGATTTATCACATTCGTATCCGTCTCATTGCCCGCAACTAGTTCAACAAGCGGCAAGATATACACCGGGTTAAATGGATGAGCAACAACCAACCTTTCAGGATGCTTTAATCCAGCTTGCAAAACGCTTGGCATAATCCCTGAAGTACTTGAACCAATTATTGCATCCACTTTCGCATATGTATCAATGGTTGCTAGTACAGATTTTTTCAAGTCTTCTCGTTCAGGCACGTTTTCTTGGATTAAATCAGCTTCGTAAACAGCTTCTTCAATCGTTGGCATAAAGGTTAATCGGTTCCGGTTTGCTCCTTTAGCCAATCCGATTTTTTCTAAAGACGGCCATGCTTGATCTAAAGCTTTTTGTGTCCGCTCTTGCGCACCTTCTGCAGGGTCAAACGCAACCACATCTAAACCTTGAGCTAGAAAGCGTGCTATCCAGCCGTTTCCGATTACGCCCGTTCCAATTACAGCTACTTTGTTAAACGAAGATAAATGCTCGCTCATTATTTTTCACCTCCGTATGGGTTTCGCAAATTAAAATGAATACGCGCTTCCTGAGGTGTCATCACTTCTACATTCGCTGTGTGTAATTTTTTCACTGCTTGATCTACAAGTTGTTCATTACGTGCAAAGACGCCTTTGCCTAAATACAAATTGTCTTCAAGCCCGACACGAACATTTCCACCGTGTTGCGCAGCCATTTCCAAAATCGGCATTTGCATCCGGCCAATACCGAAAGCGGACCAATGAGCATTTTCTGGGAGACGGTTTTTCATATACAGCATTGTTTCTTCATCTGCTTCAGCTCCCCACGGGATACCTAGACAAAATTGGAACATTGGATCTCCATCGATCAAACCTTCAGCAATCAATTGCTTTGCAAAACGCAGATGTCCTGTATCAAAACATTCTAGTTCAGGTTTTACGCCACTTTCTTGTATCAACTTTGCTTGTTCACGTAACCATTCTGTCGGACTCATGTAAACCATATCGCCAAAGTTGACACTCCCGCAGTCTAGCGTACACATTTCCGGAAGCAAACTGCCAACCGGTTCGTGTCTTTCTTTAGGCGTCTGCATATCTGTTCCTTCTCCACCAGTTGATGGATTGGCGAGGTTAGGGATAAAGTCTCCTCCCCCACCTGAAGTAATGTTAATAATTACATCGGTTTCAGCTTCACGAATGCGTTCAATGATTTCTTTGTAATGATCTAAATTATGGCTAATGCCACCTGTTTTAGGATCACGAGCATGAACATGCGCAACCGTTGCGCCCGCTTTTGCCGACTCGATTGCTGAATCTGCAATTTCTTTTGGCGTGACAGGAACATATTTGTTCTTGCCAACGGTATCTCCAGCTCCCGTTACCGCTGCTGTCAATAAAACTTTTTGTGTCATGTAACCTCTCCTGTATTTTTAGACATTTATTTTTTAATTTACTTTTTATTCCATATAAACAATTAACTTGTTTTTCTATACTTTAAACTGTACCATCCAGACGGTTCTCCTTCAAGGCGATTTCCTGTACAAATGACCAGAATATTCGGCGTATATACCTCGCTAACGTAGACGCTCACTGGGTTGAGAGAGTTATTAAAAAAAATAAAAAAATCGCATCATTTTGTTTAATGACACGATTCCAGTTTACTCATTTATCCATTTTTTCATTTTTATATAAATTTCTTTTTTCTTATGTTCGTCTAAGTGATGGATGTCAAAAAGCTCTGATAACCAAATTCCATCTGCTGCCAAACGAATAATTGTTGCTTTGACTGGATCAATTCCATCATCTTCTATGGCAGCTTGCCATTCGTTATAAAGATCTCGAATCGGATCCAGCAAATCAGAATTCACAGCTTTTGCAGCTAGTAAGCCTGCATGCATTTCTTTGTTAGGATAAGTATTGTTAAATGTTACATCTGCGTATGCACTAATCCACTTTCCGTGCTCTTGAGTTGATTCTTCTACAGAAGCAGAAATTTTTTCTCGATAATTCCCAGCTAGATGTTCCACCATTCCTTTTACCAACGCCTCTTTAGATGGAAAATGATAAAGCAACCCACCTTTACTAACACCTGCCTCGATTGCGACTGCCTCTAATGTCAGATTAAAAATACCACGCTCACTAACAACTTTCGATGCCGCATGAAGAATTTCAATTTTCCTAGTTGCTCTAGCCATAAGCATCTCCTTTACTGAGTGAATTTTACTTTACTATACTTCGTGGACGGTTTTTTTTCAAATTCCTTTTAGCTTATCTATTTATAAAACGGCTGTCTTTTGCTACTGACAATAACCTGCAAATAAACTAAACAAAAAAGCTGATTCTACGAAGAATCAGCTTTTCAAAACTA
Organism: Planococcus donghaensis; assembly: GCF_001687665.2. Lineage (NCBI taxonomy): Bacteria > Bacillati > Bacillota > Bacilli > Caryophanales > Caryophanaceae > Planococcus > Planococcus donghaensis. The sequence continues at coordinate 2,921,075 of NZ_CP016543.2, forward strand.
GGATTACTCTAACTTAGAGTTTCTACTCATTAGTTTCTTCCTCGTAAGGGGTTATCGAGTCAGGAGTTGTGGCCAAATCACACCAAGAAACAATTCCGATGATGCGATCGTTTTCAACAATGGGCAGTCGGCGAATTTTGTGTGTAGTCATCAATTCCGCTGCCTGCTCAGCGCTTAACTCAGTTGTACCTGTAATGACTTCTTCCGATAAAATTTCTGCAATGGCCGTATCACTCGGTAATTGTTCGGCTAAGCCACGAACGACGATATCTCGATCTGTAACGATGCCAACTAAACGACCTTTTTCACAAATAGGAATAGCACCAACGTTTATTTCACGCATCATTGAGGCAACTTCTTGAAGTGTTGATTCGGGCATACACGTTTCGATATCTGTTGTCATGATTTCTTCAATTCTCATCTTCTTGCCTCCCCATGTTATCTCATACTATACCTTAACCGTTTTAAAGGAGAGCAAACGTCAATTCCTAAAAGAAGGAAGGAGTCAGTTCTAATGAACTGACTCCTTCCTTCTCAATTAGGATTATTAACCCATTTTTAGCTCGATTATTCCACCAATTGAATAAATTGTTTTGTGCGTTCGTTTTGCGGATTTTCGAAAAACGTTTTTGGATCTGCTGATTCAATAATCGTCCCTTTATCAATCATAATTATGCGATCTGCCACTTCTTTCGCAAATTTCATTTCATGGGTAACGACTACCATCGTCATACCTTCTTCGGCTAGTTGCTTCATAACTTGAAGTACCTCACCAACTAATTCTGGATCCAATGCCGAAGTTGGCTCATCGAATAACATAACCTTTGGCTCCATTGCAAGAGACCTTGCAATAGCGACGCGCTGTTTTTGTCCGCCTGACAGCTTGCTTGGATAGACATTTGCTTTATCTTCCAAACCTACTTTTTTCAATAATTCCATTCCTAAAGCTTTTGCTTTTTCCTTTTTCATCTTTTTAACGGTAATTGGTGCTTCGATTACGTTTTCCAATACCGTCTTATGAGGAAATAAGTTGAAATGTTGGAACACCATACCGACTTCGGCACGAATGTTTGTTAAATTATCTTTTTTCGGATTTACCGTATGACCATCAATGATGATTTTTCCTTCATTGATCATTTCAAGAAAGTTAAAGCATCTGAGAAGTGTACTTTTACCAGAGCCACTGACTCCAACTAGAACAACCACTTCTTGAGGCTTTACATGAAGGTCTACGCCTTTCAGCACCTCGAGGTCACCAAAGGATTTATGAATGTTTTCTCCAATAATCATGTTAGTTCCTCCTTAGGCTTTATCGACATCGAGTTTATTTTCATACCAACGCAATAGATACGTAAAGATCATTACAAGCACCAAGTAATACAATGCAACAACTAAGAAAGATTCAAAAGGTTGGAAAGACTGTGCTGCCTCACGGTTCGCGAGCGCAAAAATTTCCGATACCCCAATAATATAAACAAGAGATGAATCTTTTAATGTAATGATAAACTGGTTGCCAAGTGGCGGAATTGAGCGACGTAATGCCTGCGGGAAAACAATACGTTGCATCGTTTGTTTCCGGTTCATACCAAGTGACATACTTGCCTCACGTTGACCAGGGTCAACGCCTTGAATCGCACCACGGAAAATTTCCGCAATATATGCACCATTATGGATACCTAGAGCAATTGCACCAGCCCAGAAATTGTCCATTGTATAAATTTCCACAATCCCAAAATACAAGAACATAATTTGAACGATGAGTGGTGTCCCACGGATAACTGTAATATACAGGTTCGCAATTCCTTCCAAAATTTTTGAACCCGAGATTTTCATCAATGCGAAAATTAAACCAATTACAGTACCTAGAATAACACCGATTGCAGTTAATTGAAGAGTAACAACGGTAGCTCTTAGGAATCCTGGATAGGTCCGCATGAATACTTCATAGACTGTTGAAAATAACTCTAACATACACACCATTCCTCCTTATCCTAATTGATTACTTGAGGATTTCGACTCCTTCAAGATCTACATCAAGGAGGTTACGGCCAAACCATTTATTCGAAATTTCATCATACGTGCCGTTTTCGATAATTGCTGCTAATGCTTCGTTTACTGCAGCTAAAAGTTCTTCATCGTCTTTGTTAATAGCAACAGCTGCTTGTTCAATCCATAATGGATCGCCAACCATTTCGATTTCAAGTCCAGCATTTTGTGCTTCAAAGCCTACTACATCGGCAGTAATAACTGCGTCTAAACGACCTTCAATTGCTAAATCCTGCAACGCAACAACGTCACTATTATAGTACTGAATATCGTCTGTATATTTTTGTGCTGCTGTATCGTACGTGCTTTGACCAACAACGCCAATTTTTGCGCCTTCTAGGTCTGCTTCAGATGTGATTTCTGTATTTCCAGCTTTCGTGAAAATTACCCCACCTGAATAATAGTATGGATCAGAGAATGAAATCTGTTTTTCACGTTCTTCTGTAATGGCCATCGATCCGATAATCGCATCAAAACGATTTGTCGTTAACCCTTGAATAATTGTTTCCCAAGGCGTAGTGACCGGATTTGGTTCAAGACCCATTTCTTCTGAAAGTGCGTTACTAATATCAATATCAAATCCTGTTAAGTCGCCACCTTCTGTAAAGTTGAATGGCTTATAAAGACCACTTGAAGCCGTCGTGAATTTTCCTTCTTCAACTAAATTCAAATCACTGTTTCCACCATCTGTGTTTGAACCTTCCTCCGAACTAGATGAGTCGTCTCCTCCACAAGCTGCCAATAACATTCCTGCAGAAAAAATGACGCTTAAAAATGATAATTTCTTTTTCATTTTGTTCTCCCCTTTTCGTTTATAATTGACCAAACCGCGAAAGCGTTTCGGAAATTCCTAGTATCAAAATTTCTTACATAAAAAGCTCTCGATCTTTGTAGACTGCTTCTACTTTTGACAAATTGTCATTTACCTTAGCATGTTCTTTAACATAAACAAAACGCATAATCGAAGTTAAAAGCGCATGAACAGATGTGTATGAATCGATATTCAAATTCGAGTTTACAGATACGGTTAGCGAATAGTCTGCATAAGTAAGCGCTGGCGATTCCTTAGAGTCCGTTAATACGACAACTTCTGCGCCTTGGGCTTTAGCACTCCTCAGCGTATCAATAGCAAGCTTGGTGTACCGGGGAAAAACAAAGGCAATTACTAAATCCCCTTTTCCCAATTTGGCAAGTTGCGTGTAGTACTCTCCCGTTGAAGGATACATAGTTTCCGTATGGCCCAGCACAAGATTTAACCAATTGGCGAACCAATGAGCGATACCATAATCAAAGAAGTTTCCAGTAACGTAAATTTGATCTGCTTGACTAATTTTATCGACAACTTCCAAAAGTTTTTCTTCATTTATCGATTTTTTCAGTTTCACAATACTCAAAATATCCGCATCTAGTAAATTCTCTAAAAAAGACTGATCGGCGACAGGCTCTGGAATTTTCTGCTCTGCCTTTTCCAATCGTTCTTCTGCTAACTTTCGCTGCACGACTTGTTGAAATTCTGCATATCCCTTGTATCCAAGTTTTTGTGTCCACCGAATCACTGTAGATTCACTGACATTTACTCGCTTGCCTACTTCAAGAGCAGTAGAGAACGCTAAAAAAATAGGTTCTTTAAAAAACAAATCGCTAACCTTTTTCTGGCCCGAACTAAATTCTGTATAAGAATTAGATACACTCCGCAGTAATTCCTGCATATTTAACGCCTCCACTTGAAGAACACACTCATTTACTCTTCAAAGTATACTATTGTGCAGGAAAACCTGCAATAGTTTACAGAAAATTCTATAGAAACTATTTTTACAGATTATTTATAAATATGTATAAATAGCCGTTCTTAAAGGGTTTTAGGCATTAATCTAAATACAAATAAAGTACGAATAAAGCGTGATAATTATTTTTTCGAAGCTGTTTTGCAACATCACATCAACCATTTCCCTAAAACACTATCCCCTTTTTTATCCAATTTAAACCCAGAAACTAAAGCACGCCTCTGTCCTGCATCACTTGTTTTTATATTCTTCTCCAGTTCCTATATAATCTTTGTATAAGTAATTTATTGAGGGGTTGTTTGGCGTGTGGGAAAACCGGATATTTAAGCTGTTTATTTTTTGGTATATTTGTGGAATTATCCTTCTCGGATTTGACCTTTTACCTTCATGGTTGGAATGGGCAAATGCATTTTTTTTAATTTTGGCTGGCACTCTTGGCTTTCTATATTTTCTTAATCGCTTTGATGTGCTTAGTGGATCTGTTCTGAGCGCTTTTATCTTCTTCTCTACTTTTATAGTTGAATGGGCAGGTTCGGATAGCGGTTTCTTATTTGGCTCTTACGATTACACAGAGCATTTTGCCCCAAATATATTTGGCGTGCCTATCGCAATTGGATTTGCTTGGTTAATGGTTATGGCTACCACACACGTCGTGGCACGTTGGATAATTCCAGCCGGCGGTTTTTTCTACGCTGTGGTTGGAGGGATTGGTGCTGTAATTATAGATTTGATCATTGACCCAGTAGCCTATCAAGTCAAACAATATTGGATTTGGGAAGATACTGGTCTTTATTATGATATTCCTTGGACGAACTTTTTTGGCTGGTTCGTAGTGGCCTTTGTTCTACACGTTGTAATCGACTTCCTAATGAAAAAAAAATCTTTGGTTATTGCTGCCGAACAGCCTGAAAAGCGTATGGTGCTTTTATATGTATTAATGATTGCTATGTTTGTTATGCTCGGATCTATCGGTGGTTTATTATTAGCCGCTTTCTTAACTACTGGATTAACCACTTTGATCGTTTTAGTGGCTTGGAAGAGGCGACCAGTATGATCAAAGCCACTAAATCTGCTTTGTTTGAAACCGGCTTCAACTTGTATTTAACGCCACTTATTCGATTTTCTTTTAGTCGTTTACTTGGTCAAGGAGTAAAAGCAATTCCTCAAAAGCCCGTATTATTTATCGCCAATCATAGCTCTTGGTGGGACGGTTTGGTGTTCTTTTACTTAAATCGGACGATTTGGCATCACGATATTCATATGATGATGCATGAAAAAGGACTTAAGAAATATTCTTATTTCCGCTATCTTGGCGCATTCTCTATTAATCGTGAGAAACCAAAAGAAATTCTGACTTCACTTCAATATGCTGAAGCTTTATTAAAGCAAGGAAAATCCGTTATTCTTTTTCCGCAAGGCGATGAATTTCACCTTGAAAAGAGGCCGCTCACTTTTCAATCAGGTGCCGCTTATTTAATGGAGAAGTGCCCTGAAGTTTCTGTAGTGCCAATGAGTTTCTACTATTCTTTTGGACACCAACAAAAACCTGAACTTTGGGTTCGTCAGCATGCGGTGATTTCAAACGAAGAAATTGCTCAGTTAACAAGAAAAGAGAAAACCTTATACCTTCAACAACTTTGTACAGAACAACTTGACCACTTAAAAAGTGCAGTCATTAGTGAAAATAGCGAAGCGTTTCAGTCTCTCGGAAAAAGGAGAAGTTGATCATGATTCTTTATATCGGAATCCACGTATTTTTTTTAGCCTGGATTATTATTAATCGACTATTCCTACCTTCCTTGCCAAAGCAGCCAAAGCTTACTTGTGAACCTTTTGTTTCTGTCTTGGTCCCTATGAGAAATGAAGAACGCAATGTGGCTACACTTATAAAATCCTTAAAAAACTCTACGTATCGTCAGTTGGAATTTATCATCTTAAACGACCAGTCAACAGATGGGACTCAACAGGCACTTACTCAAGAAATTGCAGGAGACTCCCGCTTCAAAATTATTATGGGCCAAAAACTCCCTGAAGATTGGGTCGGAAAAGTTCACGCTTGCCACCAATTACAACAGGAAGCTTCTGGAGAGTATTTATTGTTTGTAGATGCAGACGTTCGTTTTCGTCCAAAAGCTATCGAGCAATCACTGGTGTTGCTTCAACGAAAACGAGCGCAATTGTTAACCGGATTCCCTGCTTTTGATGTATCACCTTTTCTTAGCAAATTGCTGGTTCCCATGTTGCATTTTGTAGTATTGTTTCATCTCCCCGTTTTTCTAGCTAATCACACCAAATTTAAAGCAGCCACTGCCGCTAATGGAATGTGGATGATGTTTGAATCATCAAGTTACCGAAAGATTGGGGGACATGCAGCAGTTTACAATTCATTAGTTGAAGATGTTCATATCGCCAGGAAAATAAAGGAGCACGGTTATAAAGTCGTATTGGCACACATTACAATGTCCGTAAAATGTCGTATGTACGATACTAACGCAGAAGTGTGGGAAGGATTTTTGAAAAATAGTTACGCCGGAATTGGCCGCTCTCCTGTCATGGCTTTTTTCCTCATTCTCTTTTACTTTATTTTCTATATCCTTCCCCCGTTTCTCGCAATCTATGGCATATGGAATGGATTTTATTTATGGGCGGTTCCATATGCGTTAACAGTAGCTCAGCGGTGGTACATTGATATGGTGACCAACCAACGTTGGTACTTGGCGTTTCTCATACCACTGCAAGCTTTAGCAATGCTTGCTGTACTCACACAATCTATGCGCAAGTCTTTAAAAAAACAAGCTTACTCATGGAAAGGAAGACATTATTCATGAAAAAAATTGTCATCGTTGGCGGTGGACTGGGTGGATTGGCTTCTGCGGTGACGCTTGCCCATGCAGGGTTTGACGTAGAACTATTTGAAAAAAACGATCATTTTGGTGGGAAACTGATGCCTGTGCAACTTGGAAATTATCATTTTGATTTTGGCCCAAATACCATTACAATGCCGAAAGTTTTCACCAACATTATTTCGCAAACAGGAGAAAACCCACAAGACTATTTAGATTTTATCCCATTAAAAGCGCATACTCGCAATCACTTTCCCAACGGTAGTTTTTTTGACTTTACAAACAATCAGCAGCAGATGATTTCTCAGCTTCAAACAATCGATGCCCAAGCGGCAATGAATTACCCTACTTTCATCAATGAAATTAGCCGTTTGCATAAACTATCCGAACGTTATTTCTTCCCAGTAACGTTTCAATCGTGGCGCGATTACTTGTCACCATCACTTGGTTTCGCACTTTTCCAAGTACGTCCTGTAGAATCTATGCATCACTTTTTCCAGCGTTATTTTACGAACCCTTTCTTGGTTCAAGCCTTTGACCGGTATGCGACATACATCGGCTCGTCCCCTTACCAAGCACCGGCTACATTTTCCATGATTGCTTATTTAGAGTTGGTCGAAGGCGTTTACTATACAAAAGGCGGAAACACAAAAATTGCTGAAGCTTTTGCTGCCGTTGCAAAAAAAGCTGGGGCTAAACTGCATTTAAATACAGCCGTTACTAAAATTATTACAGACAAGGGTCAAGCGACGGGCATCGAACTCCAAGATGGGACCTCTATCTCAGCTGACAAAGTAATTTTAAATGGAGATTTGTTATCGGTTTTTCCTGACTTAGTCGCAGAAGACGTGCGTCCGTCTTTATCTGATAAAAAGATAGCGGCGTTTGAACCTTCGATATCAGCGTTTGTGATTACCGCAGGCTTAACGAAAAAACTCGATATGCTAAAACATCACAATGTTTTTTTCTCATCAGATTATAAAAAAGAATTTACCGATTTATTCGAGACTGCTGCATATAGCGATGAACCAACCGTTTACATCAGCAATTCCTCTTATACAGATCCAGCTATTTCACCCGATGGAGACAATTTGTTTATCTTAGTCAATGCCCCGGCCTTAACTAAAGAAGGGCATCTTCAAATCAATCCTGAGTTGTATAAAGAACGTATTTACGATTTTTTGTTTAGCTACGGCGTTGATATCCGAAGCCACTTAGCAGAAGAAAGAATTTTCACACCTGCTTTTATTCGCGAAAAATTTGGGTCGTTCCGAGGAGCTTTATATGGCCCATCTTCTAACCGAAAAAAAGATGCTTTTTTGCGCCCACCAAATGCAAGTCGCGATATTCAAAACCTTTATTTTGTTGGGGGCAGTACGCACCCTGGGGGTGGGTCACCGATGGTTGTTTTAAGCGGATTGAATGTTGCGAAGAAGATTATCCACATGGCTCAGCCAAAATAATTGGATAGACGACAAAAAGACACTTAAACGCGGGTTCCCTCCGTGTTTAAGTGTCTTTTTCAATTGTCTTCAGGCAAGGAATCGAATTCTTCTTTTTTCTGTTCAAGCCATATTTTCATTTCTTCCGATGTGAACTTGCCCATATTATTCATCGCATCTAAATGAGCTTGATCTCCTTGCTGAAACATCTCTTTTCCATGTTGTTGACTTTTTTTCGCTATTTCCTCAAAAGAATTCGCACTAAATGGTTGATCGCAGGCACCTGCTAGTTGTTTACAGGTCATGGTCTTCATTATTGTGCACTCCTCTCGCTTTAAACGCTCTTCTTGTTATAAGCAAGCTAATATGGCTTGTTTTGATTCGTCGGGCACAAAGTGTTTTTCACGGAACACGTTGTATTCTTTTGATCTGATTGTTGCTAAAATCTCACGGTAAACGAGGGCTGCTCCTTTAACTGGTACGCGTGAAGATAGTGGATATTCATGAATGGTTTCAAAAGCCTTTTTATAATGACACTCGGCTTTTTCAGCCAAATCTTCCCAAACCGCAATAAACTGGGGACTAATAATTCCGGCACGTAATTCGTCTTCATGCAATTCGTATTTCTTCATAATTTCTTCTGGTAAATAGATTCTTCCCATTTCCAAATCTTCACCAATATCACGAAGTATATTGGTGATTTGCATGGCATAGCCAAGCGAAATAGCACCTTCTTTTAAAATCACTGTTTTTCCCGGTGCTAAAATTGGCAATAACATCAACCCTACTGTACTAGCTACGTAATAACTATAGTGCAGCAATTCATCCATTGTTCTGTAGCGGTTAATGGTCAAGTCCATTTCCTGCCCTGTAATCAAACCCGAGAACGCCTCAACATCCATTTCGTAATTGTCAAATACGTCTGCAAGTGCTACCCACATAGGATTTCCGTCATCATAAATGCCTGTCAAAAACCTTTGAAAGTCTTGTTTAAATTGTGCAAGCTCTTCAGTCGAATTTGTTCCTTCATCGACAATATCGTCTACTGTGCGACAGAAAGCATATACGGCCCAAACTGCTTTTCTTTTTTCTTTCGGCAATAATGAAAAAGCTTTATAGAAACTTTTCGAATGCATAGCAATGACTTTTTCACAGGAAATATAAGCATCTTTTAAATTCATTATGCATTGCTCCTTTCCTTTGCAAAATCGCCTTGGATTTGTTCAGCTAGCAACTTTGCGCCTTGCATCACAATAGGAATGCCTCCTCCTGGATGTACTGAAGCACCTACTGCATACAAGCGATCTGTTTTAAACGGTTTAACTTGCGGTCGGAAAACGCCTGATTGGAACAAAGTTGGACCAATTCCGAAACTGCCTCCTTTAAACAAACCAAAAGCTTCTGCTTCAGAAGGTGTACGAACTTCCATCCATTCAACTGCTTCACGGAAATTCGGGAAGGCTAAACTTTCTATACGATCGATAATTCGATCAATCCATTCTTTCTCATTTGCCCAATCAATATCTGTTCCGGAAGGTACCGGAACCAATACATACAGTACGCCTTTGCCTTCTGGCGCTAGTGAATCATCTATTTTTGATGGATGAAACGTGTAAATTGCAGGATTTTCAGTCTTCTGCTTTTTCACAAACACATCATCCATGTGGTCGATGTAACTGTCACCGATGAAAAATTGGTGGACATTGCCTTCTTCATATACTTTATTCAATCCAAAATACAATAATACGCATCCAGAAGATGCTGTGTAACTTTTCTTTTTCTGTTCAGGCAACACTTTTTCAATGCCTGGAAAGTCGCCGTTATAGACAACCGCATCGAAAGCTTCAAAGCCGGATGCTGTTTCAACTCCGGTAGCTTTTTGGTTTTCAGTCACGATTTTTTTAACCGGGCTACTCGTTTTAATCGTTACGTTAGTACGTGATCGAAGTGCTTTTTCTAACACCGGAATTAAGCTGCCGTATCCACCTTTTAGGTAGTACACACCGTGTTCATGTTCACTAAAAGGAACAAGCGCATACATGGCTGGAGCGCGGAAAGGATCTCCACCGATATACAAAGACTGCAAGGAATAAGCTAGCTGTAGTCGCTCATCGCGGAAATAGTTCGACATAAGTTTGTTAACAGATTGTTGAGGTTTTAATTTCATCAATTTTCTTATGTTTCCTGCTGTGAAAAAATCGGCTTTATTTACAAATGAATGCTCTAAAAATGAAGATTTGCCGATTTTAAAACGCTCACGTCCTTCTGAAATAAATCGAAGAAACCCTTCTTTTTCAGATGGAAAAACATTTTCGATTTCCTCTAACTGCCGATCAATGTCTGGATATTTTGTGTAGACTACTCCATCTGGAAAGCGAATTGAGTAAAGTGGATCACATAATAACAATTCGGTATCCTCTTCTGGAACTCCTGCTTGTTGTAAAAGGTCTTGGAACATTTCAGGTAGCAATACAATAGTAGGGCCTTGATCAATTTTAAAGCCATCCCGCTCAACAAACGTTAAACGGCCACCCAATTTATCTTCTTTTTCAAAAATAGTGACGTCAAATCCCATATTGGTTAAATACAAAGCACCCATCATGCCACCAACGCCGCCACCAATCATCGCGATTTTCATGCAAATCCCTCCATTGCTGGAAGCGGTAAGATTGGAATTCCTTTTTTACCATGTTGCTCAAGTATACCGTTAGTTGTAATACGTGCCGATTCTAAGATTGTCGGTAATCCACTTCCTGGGTGTGTGCCACCACCGACTAACCAACAATTGCTCAGTTCTTCAAATTTATTGTGAGGACGGAAGACCATCATTTGTGTTAATTGATGTCCTAAGTTAAATGTCGCTCCTTGATAAACTGAATAATCTTCTTGCCAGCCCATCGGTGTTAACATTTTTTCAACTTCTATATGATCGCGAAGATTTTTGAATTCCGATTTTTCTTCAATCGTATCTAATACCAATTCACGGAAGGCTTGTTGTTCGTTTTCCCAACCGATGTCACTAAAATTATTTGGAACTGGCGCTAAAATATACAATGCCGATTTTCCTTCAGGGGCTAAAGTCGGATCTGTCACACTTGCATTTTGCACATAAATTGAAGGGTCTGCAGAGAGGATACGCGATTTCGTCATTTCTTCTACATTTTTTTTATAATCTTTAGCAAATATAATCGTATGGTGAGAAAGATCGTATTTTTTATCCAGTCCTAAGTAGAGCATAAACGTAGAGCACGAGTATTTTTTCTTCGCCAATTTCTCTGGTGTGTATTTTTTTAAAATTCCCGGTTCGACCAAATTATTCATAACGTGCGCAAAGTCACCGTTAATAATGACTTGATCTGCTTTTTCACGCTTGCCGTTTTCTAAGTCTACTCCTTTGACTTTACGATTTTCGATCCATAGTTTTTTTACACCTGTGCTAGTATGGATTTTGCCACCTAACTCTTCTACTACTTTCGCCATCGCATGCGATAGTTGATTTACCCCGCCAATAGGATGGAAAATGCCGTAAGCGTGCTCCATATAAGAAAGAATAGAAAATGCACCCGGACACTCCCATGGAGACATCCCTAAATACTTGGATTGAAAGGCAAAGGCCATTTTTAATCGCTCATCTTTAAAATATCGAGATAAAACATCATAAAGCGTTTTGTTTATTTCAAGTTCTGGCAACGCTTTTAAAACTTTAGGATGGACCATATCAAAATAGCTATCCATCTTTGATTGCAACATCGGCGATAAGGCTTCTAACTTCTTGGCCGTTTCTTTCATAAAACGTTCATAACCGTCTCCATCGCCTTTGAATTTTTCATTAATTTGCTTTTTCATTTCTTGGTTATTTCGTGTCATTATCAAGTTTTCATCTTCAAAAACTAATTCATACATTGGATCTAGTTCAACAGCATTCATATAATCTTTTAAGTTACGACCTGTTACTTCAAACAATTCTTCTACTAAATGCAGCATACTCAAGAAAGTGGGACCCGTATCAAACGTAAAATCACCAAGACGCAGCTCTGCATTTCGGCCACCTATCCACGGTTGCTTCTCATAGACATCTACTTTATATCCTCTACTTGCCAATAACATAGCTGCGGCCAGTCCCCCTGGGCCTGCGCCTATCACAATCATTCTCTCTGACATAACAGATGCCTCCATTTCAAATATCCCGTAAACTCTACAATAGTTATACAAATATTATACCGCCCGATTATTAAAAAGACTATTTATTTGAATTTACCCTCTTTCGACTTTTTATATGTCTTTATTCACATTTAGATATACAGTTTCTGAGAATGCTCGTTGATTATCTATTCAATTGCTATGTTGAATCTATTTTTAATCCATTATATTTTTATTCATTAAAAAAGCCAGCTCACAAAATGAGCTGGCTTTATATCAATTTAGTATTTTTATTTTTACGTTTTTGCGTCCCCATCGAAGCGCATTGCTTTGAGTTGGGATGAAGACATCAATTTTATTTCCTTTAATTGCACTTCCAGTATCGCCTGCAACTGCGTAGCCATAGCCTTCTACGTGAACTTTCGAACCTAACGGAATAACTCTTGGATCCACTGCTATAACTTTAAGACCTGGGTTTTTCTTTAAGTTAATCCCTGTTTTTGTTATACCAGAACATCCTTTGCAGTATGCTGTGTAGGCAGTCGCACTCACTGTGAATTCTTTTGCTACCGAACCGCTTGTTGAACGAGAAGGAGTTGTTTTTTTAGAAACTGTTGTTGCTGCTGTTTTCTTTAACTTAAGTTTTTGATTTGGATAAATCGTGCTAGATTTTAAACCGTTCCAAGCTTTTAAGTTACTAACTGACACTTTTTGTGATTTTGAAATTTTGTAGAGGGTATCTCCACGTTTCACTGTGTATATTGTCGAACTTCCGCTTTTAGAAGTAGATGCTTTTTTAGAAACTGTTTTTACTGTTGTCTTTTTTAATTTTATTTTTTGGTTTGGATAAATCGTATTAGATTTTAAACCGTTCCAAGCTTTTAAGTTACTAACTGACACATTGTTCATTTTTGAAATTTTATATAGGGAATCTCCACTTTTTACTATGTATACGTTTGATGCTGCTGAACTTTCAATCGAAGTGCCTAGGAATAAAATCAGTGCAAAACTCAAGACCATCAATAGTTTTTTCAATCCGCTATCCCCTTTGCTTTTTCTTAGTACAACCAAAATAGCACGGCAATATTACAAACGTGTAACAATTAGAGATAAGTTTCATTACAATATGACTTCTTTTTGTGACATAAGTATGGTTAAGGCTTAATTTTTATCCTAAATAATGGGTTTTTAAAAGACTTTTAGACCATTTCATATGTTGCACTTGAAATATATTCCCCGGGAAATAAAAAACACGCACTCTCAAAGAGTACGTGTCAGCTTATTTATTTATTTGCTTTATGAACTTTCAATGTTTTGCCTTTAACGGTCTTATCTTTCATTGCTTTTAATACCATCGGACCTTTGCCATTTAAAATATCGATATACGTTACCGTATCTTGAATTTTAATGATCCCGATATCTTCAGCTGTCACTCCGGGAATACTTGTTAACGTTCCTACAAAGTCAAAAGCACGGAGTTTCTTTTTCTTACCACCGTTAAAATACAGTTTCAGAATATCTTTATTGACTTGCTCGTTTTTGTTTTTCTTTAATTTCGGACGACTTTCTAGTTTTTCTGTAAATGCCTGCATCGCTGCATCCACTTCATGAACAGAAGGTGCGGTTCTATGTGGAATTTCAAATCCGATATAGCTTTCAATTTCAGCTAAAAATTTATCTTCGTTTGGCGTTACAAACGAAATGGCTTTACCTGTTTTCCCAGCACGTCCTGTACGACCTGAACGGTGCACGTAACTTTCTTTTTCCATTGGTAAGTCGTAATTGATGACATGCGTGATGCTGTCAATGTCAATTCCACGAGCTGCTACGTCAGTTGCTACTAAATATCGGAATTCTCCACGCTTAAATTCGTTCATAACCGCCGTCCGGTCTTCTTGCAACATGCCACCATGCAATTTATCACATGTGTAATAATGTTTTTCTAATTGTTCCATTACAAAGTCAACATTGTCTTTTGTGCGACAAAAAATAATACAGCTATCCGGATTTTCCACAATCGTCACATCACGTAATAGTGAAAACTTCTTTTGCTCTGCTACAACAAATAACGAATGATCAATTTGATCCGTCAACGTTTCTGTAGAGGCAATTTCGATATGTTGAGGATCAATCATGTACTTTTTCTGTAGTTTTTCTACATTTTCAGGCAATGTTGCTGAAAAAAGCATCGTTGTCCGCTGTTTTGGCAATTTGTTAATAATTGCTTCTACTTGTTCAACAAACCCCATATTCAACATTTCATCTGCTTCGTCAAGAACAAGATACTCAATTTGCTCTAATTTTAATGTTCCACGCTCGATATGATCCAACACACGACCTGGAGTGCCAACTACAACATGGCATTTCTGCTTGAGTTCTGCTTGCTGATAAGCAAATGGTTGTTTACCGTAAACTGCTGCAGCTTTAATACGTTTAAAACGCCCAATATTTGTTATGTCTTCTTTTACTTGGTCTGCCAGTTCACGTGTTGGCGTCAAAATCAGCGCTTGCGGTTTGTTTTCTTCCCAGTCAACCAGCTCACATATCGGAATACCGAATGCTGCTGTTTTCCCACTACCGGTTTGCGACTTTACTGTTAGGTCAGTCTTAGAAAGGGCTACAGGGATAACTTTTTCCTGTACTTCTGTCGGTTTTGTATACCCAAGGCCATCAAGTGCTTTTACGATTTGTTCACTAATATTGTATTCGTTAAATTTTTTGTTACTCATAATTATTCTCCATCTCCGTTCAAAAATTTCAGGTTCTTTTATTATCGCACGGATTAGAAAATTCTGCAGTTAAACGATTATTAAGTTATATCTAGTTTTCTTACGCTACTTGTTATTGATCCATTAAGCTTACTGAAACTTTTACGTCCAAAGACTGACTACCTCCACGGTATACACCTTGAACTGGGCTCACATCATTGTAATCTCGCCCAACCCCAACACGGATGTGACTTTCTAATGCCTCTACATTGTTCGTTGGATCTAAGCCAACCCACCCAATACCTGGCACCATTACTTCTACCCAGGCGTGACTCGCAGCATCACCAACAAGTGCAGAGTTTTCACCCACATACAAATAGCCGCTAACGTAACGAGCTGGTATATGCTTACTACGCAAGATACCAAGCATCACGTGGGTGATATCTTGGCAAACCCCTTTTTTAAGAGAAAATGATTCTTCTGCTTTTGTATGAACCGTAGTAGAATCTCCGTCATACGTAAAGTGTTGATGAATATATTCCATGACATCAATCGCATATTGTACCGGATTTTTCATCATTCCAAGTTCACGATCAATTTGACTCATTTGTTCGGGAGTTAAATACGTGTAAGCTGTATTGCTTAAAAAGGCCAAATAATGCTCCCCAAACAATTGCGAATGAAAAATAGCATTCATTTCCGGAGAATAATCGATTCGATGGATAAACGGACTTTTTTGAATACTGACAATAGAGCTGGTTTTAACTTCTAAATGTTGATGATGCTCCGCAATGAAAAAGGTTTCTACATGATTTCCCCAAATATCAATATGTTCTTTCGTCAATGAAGCAGGTGTAATGTCTGCGCGATAAGAGAGAAGACGTTGACATTCATCGGTTCTCGGTTTTAAGCGAATCGAATTCATGCTTTGGTCAACGATTGTGTCATATTCGAATATATTCGTGTGTTCAATCTTATATTTCATAGTAGTAATTCCTTTCGCGCCCATGCTCTGTGATTGGCTAGATCCTACCAATTTCGTCTCGGAATCGCTTAAATAATAGGTTTTCGAAAAGATATGGCCAATTTCATTGCAATTATTTTGAAAGTCATTCAGAAAATCCATAATTTCATCTGAATTCAACTCATCCATACTGATTTCCTTAAACTCTTTTTGTAGTTGATCTAATTTCGCGTAAAGTTCCCATGAATAATGTGAAATTTTTCCACCTTCCAATTCGTCAACTGCTTGACGGACGTGTGCCAAGCAATAGCGAATTGAACGCGGAAAATTCGTATTGGCAATTAGAAAAGACAATACTTTTTTAGGTTTCATTTGAGGGGGATTCATTTTTAAATAAGCGTTATATCCATTAGTCATCCTTAAAGCAGCTAGCCAATAATAATAGTCTTCGGACTGAGTTTGAAACGACCGCTCTAACGTTCGCTCGCAAACTACATTTAAGATACGAGCCGTTTTTTCAGCACGCTCTAACCATTTAGCAATTTTGATAATTTGGTAGGGTACGCCTCGAGGCATTGAAGACTCGACAATACCTTGTGTAATCAATGAGGTTAGCTTAACCTGTTCGAGGAAGTCTCGCATTTCTTTCACTGTGCAGCTTTGGTGGTCCATCTCCTGCAAGGTTAAATAACAGCGATTCCACGCTTCCCAGTAATCATCTGGAATGTGATCTCGACTAATTCGAGCATTTTCTCGAACAACTTTTACGCAACTTGCAACAGAGTTAAAATTGCTTTCTTCCATTGCCAAATAATAAACAAGTTGGTCTTCTTGATAGCTCGGCATAGACTGGATTTTCTCCATCGTTTCTGTCGAAGCACAAATCTCATAAACCAACTTCCAATCACTGCCTCGGGCCAACTCTTCGTCAGAGGCTTCAATCATTTGCAATAATTGCACGTCTAGAATGCGAGCATTGTTCTCTGCCCTTTCTACATTTCTCGACATCCAATACAACGAATTCGCTACACGACTAAGCATCAAGAGTCCGCCTCCTCTTCTTTATTTTTGAACACCCATGTGTCCTTTCCACCGCCACCTTGTGAAGAATTGACAACAAGTGAACCTTCTTTTAAAGCAACTCGGGAAAGTCCGCCTGGCATAACATGCGTATCTTCACCTCTTACTACAAAGACTCTCAAATCAACATGGCATGGATAAAATTCTTCTCCTTGATATGCAGGAGCACGAGATAATTTAATCGTTGGCTGAGCAATATATTGGTGGGGTGTTTCAATAATTTTCTCTCGGAATATTTCGATCAATTCCTCAGAAGCATGTGGCCCGACTAACATATCGTAGCCACCTGACGCACCCACATTTTTTACTACCAATTCGTTTAAGTGATCCAATACCCATTCCCGCTCCTCAGGATTGTCTAATAGATACGTTTTGACATTATCGATAATTGGTTCTTCTCCCAAATAATAGCGGATCATGTCCGGAACATATGCATAAATAGCTTTATCATCAGCCACTCCATTGCCAATGCCATTTAAAATGGCTACATTGCCTTTTCTATAAGCCATCAAAAGTCCAGGGACCCCTAACGCAGACTCGGCTAAAAATGCTTCCGGATCTAAGTAATCATCATCAATTCGGCGATAAATGATATCTACCCGTTTCAAGCCTCTCATAGACTTCATATAAACAATATTTTTTTTGACGATCAAGTCCCGTCCTTCTACTAAATCGATTCCCATTTGTTGAGCTAAAAATACGTGATCATAATAAGCAGAGTTATACATACCTGGCGTTAACAAAACCGCAAAAGCTTTATCTTTTCTTGATTCTGGTGCATGATCTAATATCGCTTGATGCAAATGAGACAATTGGTGCTCGAGGGTGTGAACAGACTGGTTAGCGAAAAATTCGGGGTACACTTGGCGCATAACATATCGATTTTGATACACGTATGACAAGCCTGAAGGGTTTCGTAAATTATCTTCAAGTACGTGATACTTCCCTTCTTCATCACGAATCAAATCAATACCCGCTAAAAAAATGTGGTTTTTTAGTGGAATGTCGATGCCTTTTACTTGTTCATCATAATAATAAGGGTTTTCTTCTACTAATCGCCTTGGGACGATTCCATCTTGAAGAATACGTTTTTCATTGTAAACATCTTCTAAAAATTGGTTGAGTGCTTCTGCACGTTGAATCATTCCTTTTTCAATCACTTCCCAATCTTCGGAAGGAATAATAATTGGAACAAAATCAAAAGGCATTGTTCGTTCAGTCCCAACATTATTGTTGTATACAGTGAATGTAATGCCCTGTCTTAAAAATGACAATTGAGCGGTCTCGTGCTTTTCTCTAAGCTCATCGTTTGAAAATTTTTGAAGAACCTCAAAGAATTTTCGGTAATGCGATTTCGGCTTTCCATGTGGCGTAAACATTTCATCAAAAAATGCTCCAGTTGAATAAGTTTTGAACAAACCGGTGACCCCCTTCAATACATAGAATATTCAGACAAAAAATGAGTAAGAAAAAGCTATGCCGTTTCTGCAAACGCGCATAGCTTATCTTACTTCTATTATAACAAAATCATTTTCCAAATGTTGAATCTTCTGAAGATGATTGATTTTTTTTCAAAGATTCGCTATATTCCGTGCTTCCACCATAAACCCCACCCGTCGGCTTATTGGAATCTGAAGAACTTTTACTTTGGTCATCTGAAGAGCGATCGGCCGTTTTAGATGTCGACTCTTGAAATTCTTTATTGGCTTTATCCAATACTTCTTTTTCTTTATTCATCATTTCTTGCTGAGCATCTATTGCTGTTTTCACTTTTTCCACAGCTTTGTTGACCGTTGGTTTTACTTTATCCACCATGCCACCAGACTGTTCATTTAACCGATCGAGCCCTTTTTTAATATTTGCCTTTATGTCTTCTTTACTGGTTTGAGTAGTTCCATCCGTCATAGTTTTCTGCTGAGTCATTGCTGCACCGATTAACGCACCGAGACCGATTAATACGAGCTTACCAAATATTCCACTTGATGAATTTCTAGCCATATGAACCTCTCCTTTTCGCAAGTATAGAAACTATTGTGTATAAAGTATTGACCATTTTTTTCTTTTTCAAACATTTCTCATTAAACAAAAGACACCTTGAAATTTTCTAGGTGTCTCTTCACATTCGTTATAAATTCAATTTACCTTCTTCTATTAAAACTTGTTCAAAGGCTTTAACAACTGCCTCATCATATTGAATTCCAATCAAACTATTAATTTCAGCCATCGCATATTCAGCAGAAAAAGCAGCGCGGTATGCGCGGTCTTCTGTCATGGCATCGAATGTATCACAAACTCCAATAATTTTAGCTTCAATCAATATTTCATCACCCTTTAGTCCGAACGGGTATCCTTTTCCATTTACACGCTCATGGTGCTGTTCAACGATGGCCGCAATATCCGCATAAGGTGTTTCACGAATCATAGCAGCCCCTTCGCCCGGATGTGTTTTCATCAAGTCAAATTCTTCGTTTGTTAGTTTGCCCGGTTTTCTCAAAATTTCTTCTGGAATATTAATTTTCCCTATATCGTGCAATATAGAGGCTAATAGCAAGCCCTCTGTTTGTTCTTTTCTTAATTTCATTTTAGATGCTGTCTTAACGGCATAATGAGCTACTCGAGAACTGTGTTTATGTGTATAGCGATCTTTTTTTTCGACAGCTTTTCCTATCTTGCGCAACTCTTTAATCATATCGCTCATATAATGAAAAGTAGGTGCTGTGGAAATCGATAAAAAAGAGACATCCGTTGTCGCTGTAAAATAAACTTCTTGCTCTAAGTTTTTTGCCGAAAAGCAATCATGTGCTTTAAGTAACCGTTTTTCGTTATCTATCTCTACTTCCATCTGTCCCTCTAGAATATAGTAGAATTCTTGGACAGTATCGTTCTCTCCTGGAAAAAGAATAATTAGCGTATCTTTTAAAAAGGCTTGTTTCATCAGTTCAATTCCTTCACCACGACCTAATAGGCTAAGCGTCGTACTTCCGTTATTAACTTGTTCAAGAAACCCATTCTCTAATATTTCCAAGCCTTTCATAAGTCCACTTCCTTATATATAAAAAATAAAAGCATAGAAAGCTCTATGCTTTTATTTTACACTTTTATTAATTTTTTAGGAAATAATTTTCACCAACCAACGCCGACCATTGGATCAATATTTGCTTCGCGATCAGCAAATTGTACTGTAATCCATACTACTTCAACTGTAACTCCTGCACTTTTAGCTTTTTCTACTTCTTTTTTCGTAATGCTTTGTGTTTTTGCATCTAAACTTTTAATCATCTCATTAATTTTTTCATCATATTTTTTCCACAACATTGCTTTTTGTGTTTCATCTTGAGTAGCCTCTAAGTCTTCAAGGTATTTTTTGTACAAACTGTTAGTCTCACCTTGTACTTTATAGATTTCTGTATAAATCTTTACATTCGCTTTTTCGATACTTTCAATAATTGCAGCAATTTCTGGTGTCATTTCTTTTGAAGTATCGTATTCAACAGGTGGTACATTCAGTTCTGCAAGTACGTTCATGCCCATTCCCATTGCCATAAGTACAGAAAGTATTGCAACGATTAAACCTTTTTTAAACATATTTATTCCTCCTAATTTCTATTTTGTAAGAGAGTGTACAATTTCAGTTTGCCTTCAAGTAAAATAATGTATATTATTTATATTTTTTTACTATAAATTCCAACTCTTTACTCATATAGTATATACATTTTATCGAATTTCTACAACGACTTATTAAATATCTTGGCTTAAAACATATTTTCTGTAAAAAAGCTGCGAATAACCTCGAAGTCGAAGTTATTCACAGCTTAAAAATGTGTAATTAGTTGTTTAAGGTAATACAGTGGTACCCATTAAGAATCGATCACATTCTCGTGCAGCTTCTCGGCCTTCGTTTATCGCCCAAACAATTAAACTTTGACCGCGACGTACATCGCCTGCTGCAAAAATGCCTTCTACACTCGTATTGTATTTGCCATACTCTGCTTTTGCTCGTGAATTCGGTTCTGTTTCAATCTCCAATTGTTGTAGCAGTTCTTGTTCAGGACCGCTAAAGCCAATAGCAATCAACACCAAATCTGCTTTCCAAACTTTTTCAGTGCCTGGAATTTCTTCACGGATTCGATTGCCTTGCTCATCAATTTTCAATTTCACATTGACGGTATGCACTTCTTTCAATTCACCTTGTTCGTTGCCAACAAATTTCTTAGTCATAACCGCATAAGCTCGTGGGTCTTCTCCGAAAGTTGCCGCCGCTTCTTTGTGACCATATTCAATACGGTGAACTTTTGGATATTGCGGCCAAGGATTTCCTTTTTCATCACGAATAGCGCCTTTTTTATCATATACATCAAACTGAACCAGGCTCTTACATTCGTGACGGACGGAAGTAGCCAAACAATCTGTTCCGGTATCTCCGCCTCCGATAACGATAACATTTTTGTCTTTTGCAGAAATATACTTGCCATCTTCAAAGTTTGAATCTAGCAGACTTTTTGTACTAGCGTGTAAAAAGTCCATTGCAAAGTGAACACCCTTTAATTCGCGGCCTTCCACATCAATATTTCGGTGCACAGTCGCTCCTGTACACATAATAACTGCATCAAAGTCTTCTTTTAGTTTAGCAGAAGGGTAGTTTTTCCCTACTTCTACACTTGTTATAAACGTAATGCCTTCTTGCTTAAGAATATCCACACGTCTTGTCACCATGTCATATGGCAGCTTCATTTCCGGAATGCCATATGTTAGCAAACCTCCAACACGGTCACTTTTCTCAAAGACTGTTACTAAGTGGCCTGCCTTATTTAACTGAGCTGCGGCAGCAAGACCTGCGGGACCCGAACCAATAACGGCAACTTTTTTGCCAGTCCGTGTTTTAGGTGGTTCTGGCACTACCCAACCTTCTGCAAATCCACGCTCGATAATTGAGCGCTCAACCGTACGAATCGCTACAGGTGGTTCGTTAATGCCTAATACACAGGCACCTTCACAAGGTGCTGGACATGCTACTCCGGTAAACTCTGGGAAATTGTTTTTCAAATGCTCTCGGTGCAATGCTTCTTTCCACTGGTCACGATAGACAAGATCATTCCATTCCGGAATGAGATGGTTTACAGGACATCCTGTCGTTACATTATCCAGTTCCATTCCCGTATGACATGTTGGCACGCCACAATCCATACATCGTGCACCTTGCTTTGCGACTTCTTCATTTGATAAAGGGATGGTGTAATCGTTCCAGTCTTTTGTCCGTTCAGCCGGTTGGCGCTCTTTAACCGTTTGCCTATCGTATTCCATAAATCCTGTTGGTTTCCCCATAGTTTCCCTCCTATACACAATTGCTCATTTTAAAAATCATTGGGTTAAATCATTTTTGAGCGGGAACAGACTTACTTCCCTGCTCCGGCCATTTTACTTTCTTCAAATGCCGCCATTTCAGCTTCGTCTCTTGTCATTCCGCCGCTTTGCAACTTATCGATTCTTTCATTGATTTGAAGATAAGCTTTTGGAATAACACGTACAAATTTAGCCGAATAAATATCCCAATTTGCTAATAAACGTTCTCCGTTTCGACTGCTAGTATAGTGCACATGTTTTTTAATCATTTCGCGTAACTCTTCAATTTCTGCTGGTTCAGCAAGCGGTTGTAAATGAACCATTTCCGCATTGCATCGTTCGCTAAATGTTCCTTCTTCATCAAGGACGTATGCTACGCCTCCTGACATACCTGCTGCGAAGTTTTTGCCGGTTTGTCCTAAAATCGCAACTCGACCGCCAGTCATATATTCACAGCCATGGTCACCAACACCTTCTACAACAATGTTTGCTCCACTGTTTCTAACTGCAAAACGCTCGCCTGCTACCCCATAAATATATGCTTCACCGGCAGATGCTCCATAAAACGAAACATTCCCGATAATAATATTTTTTTCTGGGAGGAAGGTTGAGTCTAATGCTGGGTAAACCAGTATTTTACCACCTGATAATCCTTTTCCAACAAAATCATTGGCATCTCCGATTAAGTTCATCGTCATTCCTTTTGGAATAAATGCTCCGAAACTTTGTCCGGCTGATCCTTGGAAATTCAAATTGATGGTATCTTCTGGCAACCCTTCCGCACCGTAACGCTTAGAAATAGCACTACCCACAATAGTTCCAGTTGCTCGATGAATATTTCGAATTGCTGTTGCCACTTCGACACGTTCTCCTGTTTCAATTGCTTTTTTACAACGCGGCAATAATTCTTGATAATCTAAAGTTTTTTCCAATTCGTGGTTTTGTTTGATTGTTGCATAGCGCCCTACTTTTTCCGGTAAGTCTGGCTGATACAACAGAGCCGTTAAATCAATGCCGCCCGCTTTCCAATGATCAATCGCTTGGTTCGCTTCGATAACATCTGTGCGGCCAATCATTTCATCAATTGTACGGAAACCAAGCTCTGCCATTAACTCGCGTGCTTCTCTTGCGATAAAGCGCATAAAGTTAACGACATGCTCTGGATCTCCGCCGTATTTTTCACGCAACTCAGGATTTTGAGTGGCAATACCAACCGGACATGTATCTAAGTGACATACGCGCATCATGACGCAACCAAGCACTACTAAAGGCGCAGTCGAGAATCCAAATTCTTCAGCTCCAAGTAGAGCTGCTGTTACAACATCGCGACCCGTCATCATTTTGCCGTCTGTTTCAACAACAATGCGATCACGCAAGCCATTTAACAACAGCGTTTGATGCGTTTCCGCTAAACCGATTTCCCAAGGCAAGCCGGTATGCTTCAAACTTGTTTTAGGTGCCGCTCCAGTTCCTCCGTCATAACCACTAATTAATACGACATCCGCACGACCTTTTGCAACACCCGCTGCAATCGTTCCGACACCGACAGCCGATACCAATTTAACGCTAATACGTGCCGTAGGATTAGCATTTTTCAAGTTAAAAATCAATTCCGCTAAATCTTCAATTGAATAAATATCATGATGTGGTGGAGGTGAAATCAGTTCTACACCTGGAGTAGAACCACGAACTTCTGCAATCCAAGGATAAACTTTTTTCCCTGGTAAATGTCCGCCTTCTCCTGGTTTAGCTCCTTGTGCTACTTTAATTTGAATTTCATCTGCGTTCACTAAATAATGGCTTGTTACGCCAAAACGACCAGAAGCGACTTGTTTAATCGCACTACGACGGTTATCTCCATTTTCATCCTGGATAAAACGTGAAGTTTCTTCTCCGCCTTCTCCTGAATTACTTCTTCCCCCAATGCGGTTCATCGCAACCGCAAGAGCTTCGTGCGCTTCTTTACTAATAGAACCATAAGACATGGCACCCGTTTTAAAGCGCGCACAAATTTCTTCAACCGTTTCGACTTCGTCAATCGGTACTGGCGTTCGTTTTTTAAAGGACATTAAGCCGCGTAATGATTGAAGATTTGCTTTTTCATCAGTTAGTAAATTCGTATATTTTTTAAAGACATCGTAGTTATTTGTACGACATGCATGTTGCAGTGTATGAATAGTTTTCGGGTTGTATTGATGATTTTCTCCATTTTCACGGTATTGGAACTCATCCCCCGATTCTAGCGCTTGATCGTCTCCTTGAGCTACAGGATAAGCTGCTGCATGTCTCATAAGAACTTCTTTTGCAATAATATCAAGACCAATTCCGCCTAAACGTGAAGACGTACGAGTAAAGTATTTGTTAATAACATCCATATGGATACCGATAGCTTCAAAAATTTGAGCCCCTCGATAACTTTGAATCGTTGAAATTCCCATCTTAGACAATACTTTGATAATGCCATCTGTAACAGCTTTAACGTATGTCGTTTCTGCTTCTTCAAAGCTAACATTCGGAATATCGCCTATCTCGATTAAGTTCTCAATCGTATCAAAAGCTAAATAAGGATTAATGCCTTCTGCACCATACCCAAGAAGAGCCGCAAAATGATGCACTTCACGAGGTTCTGCAGATTCTAGCAAGATGCTCATTTGCACACGCGTTTCTTGACGAATCAAATAATGATGTAAACCTGAAACAGCTAAAAGTGCAGGAATGGCTGCATATTCTTCATTTACGCCACGGTCAGACAAAATAATTAGTTTTGCGCCTTCTTTAATGGCTTGATCCGCTTCTTTAAAAACAGCTTCTAATCTTTCTTCCATCGCTGCTGTGCCTTCGGATTTTTTGAATAAAATTGAAATTGTAGCAGGCTTAAAGGCCGGAAGATCTTGCTGACGCAATTTTTCAAGTTCTGCATTTGTTAAAATGGGTGTTTCTAATCGAATATGACGCGCACTTTCTGCTGTTGGTTGAACCAAGTTAGCTTCTGCACCAATAGTGGTCCGTGCAGCTGTAATAATATATTCACGAATCGCATCAATCGGCGGATTCGTTACTTGTGCAAACAATTGTTTAAAATAATTGTAAAGAAGCTGCGGTTTTTTCGATAAAACAGCTAGTGGGGAATCATAGCCCATCGAACCTACAGGATCTTTCCCTTCAGTCGCTAGCGGTTTAATGATTTTCTGAACTTCTTCCATTGTGTAACCAAAAGCTAACTGCCTTTTGATTAACGGTTCCGCATCATTAGATTTAGATGGCATTACCGGTTCTGGAAGATCTTCCATATCAAACATATTTTTCTCGATAAAATCTTTATAAGGCATTTCTGCCGCTATTTGCAGTTTGATTTCTTCATCGGGAATGATTTTGCCTTCTTCTAAATCAACTAACAACATCTTGCCTGGACGTAAGCGATCTTTGTAAATAATATCGTCAGCAAAAATATCCAATGCACCGACTTCTGAACCCATAACGATCATTCCACTTTTCGTCACATAATAACGAGCAGGGCGGAGGCCATTGCGATCCAGACAAGCCGCTATTTGCTTGCCATCTGTAAAGACGAGAGCAGCTGGGCCATCCCATGGTTCCATTAACGTACTATGGTATTCATAGAAATCTCTTTTTTCTTTTTTGATTGTTGGGTCATTAACCCATGGTTCTGGCACCATCATCATTGCTGTATGAGCAAGGGATCTTCCAGATAAATGCAAAAATTCAAAACAGTTATCGAACATAGAAGAGTCACTACCCGTTTCATCAATTACAGGCAAAACTTTTTTAAGATCGTCTTTATTAAATGCAGGTGATTCACACAGCACTTGACGGGCACGCATCCAATTGACGTTTCCTCTCAATGTATTAAATTCACCATTGTGGATTGAGTAACGATTCGGGTGCGAACGCTGCCAACTTGGGAAGGTGTTCGTACTAAAACGAGAGTGGACGAGAGCTAACGCTGATTTGAATTCAGGGTGGTTGAGGTCTATATAAAACGAATCTAATTGTTCTGGGATAAGCATGCCTTTGTAAACAATTGTACCTGCTGAAAGACTGCTAAAATACACGTCTTTAAAATCGTCTTTTCCGAGCATCGCCTGTTCGATTCGCTTCCGAATAATATAAAGTCGTCGCTCGAGATCAATTCGGTTTTCTAAACCTTGCGCCGCACCGATAAATACTTGTCGGATAACCGGCTTGGTTTTTGAAGCTACTTTACCAACAAATGAATCATTGACTGGGACCGGACGCCATCCTAAACAAATTTGTCCTTCTTCTTGGATAATTTGATGAATCATTTCTTTTGTCTTCATGCGTAACTCATAGTCTTGGGGCATAAAGAGCATACCAATGCCGTACTTTCCTTCTTCCGGCAAAGTAATTCCTTCTTTTTCACATTGCTTAAGGAAAAAACGATGTGGAATTTGAGTCAAAATTCCAGCGCCATCTCCAGTGCTAGTATCTGAGGATTGTCCGCCACGGTGCTCTAGGTTACACAGTATATTTATCGCATTCTGTACAATTGCGTGTGATTTTTCCCCATTGATATTGGCGATCATCCCTATTCCGCACGCCTCATGCTCTTGATCTGGATGATAAAGTCCTTGTGGGATTGGATACTCTTTTTTACTCATCAAACCGCCTCCTTCACAACACTCATGTGTCATAATATTTTGATAGTATATCATAAGTCTGAATATATATACAATTCCCTCGAGTAAAAAAATATTAATAATAGTACTGAATCCCCACCACACCAATGAAACCGTTTCCAATTCCTGATTATTAAACAAAATACCCCTATAATAAAACATTGCATGTTTATACAAGTCAGACAATTTAAAAATTAAAAAACCCCATTTTATATGGGGTTTTTTCACTTATATTTATTCACCTGTTATAGTCTTAAAAGAATGGATTGCATGCAAAAATGCTTCTCCGTATTTTTCTAACTTATTAGCACCTACACCGTTCACTTCTAAAAATTCAATTTCATTTTGCGGTTTTCTTGCCACCATATCTTGTAAGGTTTTATCAGAAAAAATAACGAAAGGCGGAACACCTGCTTCATCTGCCAATCCTTTACGAATAACACGTAACTCTTCGAATAAGGGGTCGTTGGTAGCAATTTGCTTTGTTACTACTGCACCTTTTCTTAGTACTTGTCGTTTACCTAACAAGACATCTCTTCCACCATCTGGAACGTAAATCGTCGGGAACGAGCCTTGTTCGACGGCTAGCAATTCTTGAGAAATCATAAATTCGATTAAATTTGACACTTCTTTTGAATTTTGATGCTTTAAAATGCCATAAGTCGAGAGTTTATCAAAACCAAAATCCAGCACTTTTTTATTGCGCGACCCTGTTAACACTTGAGCCGTCATAACTTTCCCAAATTTTTGCCCCATTCGAATCACACAAGATAGCACCATTTGGACATCTTTTGTGACATCTAAACTTTCTCGGTCATCCAAACAATTCCCGCAATGTCCACAAAGTTCAGCCGACGTATCTCCAAAATAGTGGATGATAAATTGCTGTAAGCAATTTTCAGTATGACAATAGTCCACCATCCCTTGTAATTTCACAAGTTCTCCAGGGATTCGACTAGGATCTTGCGCTTGATCGATTAAAAATCGTTGCGTTTGAACATCTTGCGACGCATACAGTACAATACATTCACTTGGCAAACCATCTCGTCCTGCACGTCCGGCTTCTTGATAATAGCTTTCCATGTTTTTTGGCACTTGGTAATGAATAACAAAGCGAATATTCGATTTGTCGATACCCATACCAAATGCATTTGTCGCTACCATAACAGTAACTTCATCATTTAAAAAACGTTCTTGACCACTTTTTCTTTCATGATCCGACATGCCTGCGTGGTACTTGGCCGCTTTAATGCCTTTTTTTATGAGCATCTCATAAACCGCATCTACTGTTTTGCGTGTAGCAGCATAAATTATACCGGCTTCTTTATCATTTTTTGCTACATACTCTTTTACAAATCGCTCTCGGTCTTGCCCTCGCACGACTGAAAAAGTTAAGTTTGCTCGTTCAAAACCGGTCATGACAGTATGTTGTTCTTCTATATTCAAAATCCGACAAATATCTTCGCGAACTTGAGGAGTTGCTGTGGCAGTCAGCGCCAATACCGTCGGATTATTTGGAAACAATTCCGTCATTCGGCTAATCAAACGGTAACTCGGACGGAAATCATGACCCCATTGTGAAATACAGTGAGCTTCATCAACCGCTATCAATGGAACATGAACTCCTTGTAATTCGTTCAAGAACATTTCTGAATCCAATCGTTCCGGGGCAATGTAGAGCAATTTAATCGCTCCACGTTGAACGTCCATTAACGTTTCGCGGACTTCATCAAAATCGAGAGAACTATTTATATAAGCAGCCGGAATACCCGCTGCTAAAAGTGCATCCACTTGGTCTTTCATTAACGAAATCAAAGGAGACACCACAATCGTGGTCCCTTCCATCACAAGCGCCGGAATTTGATAGCACATTGACTTGCCTCCACCTGTCGGCATGACACAAATTGAATTATGCCCTTCAAAAACTTGCGTAATGGCTTGCTCCTGACCGACCCGGAATGACTCATAGCCAAAGTGAGACTGTAGTAATTTTTTTGCGCTTTCCAACAAAATAGAACACTCCTAATACTCGTATCGTATGAGTTAGCTTACCACATTTCTATATCTTTTTCTGTGCCAAAAACTTGAGTAGAGCTTCTATAATTAGGGTCAAAAAAAATCGCCCTTCAAGGTTGCAGTTGAAGGACGTTTCTTTTATTCCTATTTAGTTCAAGAAATACCCTGCGCTTTAGGAGTTATTTCACACTTAATCTGACTATCCTTTTAACTCTCTCTTTTAAATTTCCATATTCCACCGTTGCTCTTGTTCTTCTTTCATTTGTTCCGCTGTTTCATCTGGGAAAACAGTACGGAATTTATGTGTATCAAGAGGAATAACTTCTACCATCTTCTCAATCATTTCAACAGGATCATATTGATTTTCTAGAGCTTGATCCGCTTCGGCCATGTCTTCTTTGCGCGTAAAGTGAATAGCTTCGTCGTACCACTTCCATTTCGCCTCTGCACTACGATCATTAAACCCTGTTGCAAAAGCACCTGGATTAATCGTAGCTACCTGAACACCGTGGTCTTTTAATTCCTTTTGCATAGTAGCTGCAATTCCTTCTATGGCATGTTTAGTTGCGGTATAAGGTCCTACATAAGGGGTTGCTGTAACACCAGCCATCGAAGACATAAAAATAATCTTCCCTTTTCCTTTTTCCACAAATTTTCGTGCAGCAATTTGCGCAGTTTCCAAAGTGCTGAAGACATTCACTTCAAACAACTCTCTGAAATTCGCCATTGGTACTTCTGCAAGAGGTCCACCTTCGTTCACTGCAGCGTTCGCTACGAAAACATCAAAATCATATTCAAGCATTTGTGCTAAATCTTGGGGATTTTTTATGTCCATTTTAAAAACTTCTAATTCTAGCCCTTTTGACGCCGCTTCCTCTCGTAAAGCTGTGACTTGTGGAGCTGTTTCAACCGGCGCGATTACTTTATGCCCTTTTTCCGCAAGGCCGAAAGCAGTTCCTTTCGCCAAACCACTTCCCGCACCTGTGATAAATACCGTCTTAGTCATCAAATCCATCCTTCCTAAGTTTGTTCTACTATGTTTTCTGTTTTCCCAGAAGAAGAGGAACTAAACACAAAGCACAATTAATCAAAAAAACCCCACTCTTTTAAAAGAGTGGGGTTTTTATATCGGCCTTTTGACAATTATGAAGTAGCTGCACCATAACTGCCCATACGGCGTTTAACTTGGATGAATGAAGCAGCCTCAGCAATCTCAGTTTGGTTTAGTGGCTGGTCATCTAGCATTAAATTGTAGTCATTTAAGAAACTAGTATTTTGAAGATCCACATTAATAGTCCGTTCGTCGCGATCCAACAAACTGTCGACCGAAATCTCAAAATAATCAGCAAGTCTTTCAAGATGTACTACAGAGACCTGTTTTTTCCCACTTTCATAAGCCCAAACCGTGCTTTTCGCAAAGCCGATTGCTTCTGCCAATTCTTCAGTAGATAGTCCTTTAGCTTCTCTTAAGTCCTTGATTCGTTTGCTTAACTGTTTCATTTACATTCCTGCTCCCTAAATAATATTCTAACTATTTTAAATATACTGCACTTTGAGTTTTTTCGCAATATATTTATGGTTATTATTTAAAAAAATTGTGAATAATTAGTGAACAACAACTAAAGATTACTAAAAATGGTAATTTTATAGGTTATATTATTTACTTATTTTAACATTATGAAAATTATTTCAAATAACAGGTAAATAGACACTTTAAAGCAAAAACCTATCCTTCAAACCAAAATCACTTTTTGTAAAACACTTCATATTTAATAAATTGAAAGCAAATATAGATTTAAAAGATGAAGAAACTGCCCGTAATGACTTTCTTCTATATAAACTAATTGCCAGTGAAATACCTTAAATCAGTAAATGATCCTCTACAAAAGAATAACAGAAAGCTTCCATATTCCGAATTTAATAATTATTTTAAAAAAACAAAAAGTAAAATTAAAAGACTAATAGAATTGAAAAAAAGCTATTTTTGTTGATTATAAAATTAATTTTGATTTTTTTAACCAAAAAAAGTATTATGTTAGAATAAACAAATTGGAGGTTAGTACGATGTCTGAAAAATATTCTCGTCAAGAGATTGTTAAAAGCGTTCCACAAAAAGGCTTTTTTGGTCATCCAAAAGGGTTGTTCACACTATTCTTCACTGAGTTCTGGGAACGGTTCTCTTATTACGGAATGAGAGCCATCCTCGTTTTCTATATGTATTATGAAATGTCTGAAGGTGGACTTGGTCTTGATCAGACGACAGCTTTATCGATCATGTCTATTTATGGATCACTGGTTTACATGTCTGGAATTATCGGTGGTTGGTTAGCCGACAGGATATTTGGTACTTCTAAAGCTGTATTTTACGGTGGAATACTTATTATGCTTGGGCATATTGCTCTAGCAATCCCTGGAAATCTTGCTTTATTCTTTGTTTCAATGGTCTTAATTGTACTGGGTACCGGTTTATTAAAACCGAACGTATCGAGTGTAGTTGGTGAAATTTATGCCGAAAACGATGACCGCCGTGATGCAGGCTTCAGTATTTTCTATATGGGGATTAACATGGGTGGTTTCTTAGCTCCTTTAATCGTTGGTACGGTCGGAATGAAGATCAGCTTCCACTTAGGTTTTAGTATTGCCGCTATTGGGATGTTCCTTGGTCTAGTAACCTTTGTTCTTACAAAGAAAAAAAATCTTGGCTTGGCAGGAACTGTTGTGCCAAACCCATTATTGCCTTCAGAACGTAAAGCAACGATTAAAACTTTCACTATTGTTGCGTTGGTAATTGCAGCAGCAATCGCAGTTGGGATTCCAACAGGGTTGTTAACATTTAATAGTTTTGTTGGGATTGTCGGGATTTTCGGTATCTTAATTCCAGTTTTGTACTTCACCGTCATGTATCGCAGCAAAAAAACAACAGATGTGGAACGCTCACATCTATTGGCTTATATTCCGCTATTCATCGCTTCAGTAATGTTCTGGGCGATTCAAGAGCAAGGTTCTACGATTCTTGCTGCATACGCAGATACGCGTACAAATCTTGAGTTTGCAGGAATCACCATTTCTCCTGCTTGGTTCCAATCATTAAATCCATTATTCATCATCATGTTAGCACCAGTTTTTGCTTGGATGTGGGTTAAGCTCGGAAGCAAACAGCCTTCAATTCCGCAAAAGTTCTCTCTTGGATTGCTATTTGCCGGTTTATCTTTCTTAGTTATTTTGTTACCAGCTTATTTCGGAGGACCATCAGCATTGGTAAATCCACTTTGGCTCGTTCTTAGTTATTTCATCGTTGTATTAGGTGAACTCTGCCTATCTCCAGTTGGATTATCTGCAACAACAAAGCTGGCTCCTACTGCTTTCTCAGCTCAAACAATGAGCTTATGGTTCCTTTCTAACGCTGCCGCTCAAGCAATTAACGCGCAATTGGTTAAGTTCTACACAGTTGAAAACGAAATGATGTATTTCGGAATCATCGGTGGTGTATCAATCGTTCTAAGTATTGCGTTGTTCGCCTTTGCACCACGCATTCAAAGCTTCATGAAAGGTGTTCGCTAATAGTTAGAAGAGTAAAGACAAAACCCCGACAGTTTTTTAAACTGTCGGGGTTTTGTCTTTACTTGAAAAAATCTTCTCATTTCATTTCGCATCATGCAGCTTCATTTAAAAAAACCGCTTACTCGTCAAGTGTGCTATAAAAATATGCCTCTTTAAAAGTTTCTTCTATAATATTAGCCATTTGCTATAATCATTCCCATTTGACGGGCGAAAGCGATTGCTTGGTCTGTGGAGACGGTACATCCTTGAAGTTTGTCTATCGACACTTGAATACTTTCAAACGAATTGGTGCTAAGATCGATTCCATTAAGACTCGTTTGCGTAAAGTTAATCTCATTCATATCGCATAACCGGAATTCGCTACTCTTTAGTTCCATCTCATAAAAGTCTGCAAATCGCATAGCAGAAGAAACAAAGCTCACCGTATTACATAAAGTAAAACCAAAAGTGGCATAATTTAAAATACACTCTTCAAAAAGCGTATGGCGAATTCCTGCTTCGGCGAAATTTGCGCCCATCAATTTGGAGTTCCGGAATTCCGTTCGGTGGAAAACTGCACGACTCATGTCCATATTGGATAAATCACAATTTAGAAAAATTACGTCTACAAACTCGGAACGCGGCCAACTAGCTTCTACAAACTTAACGTTTTCAAATACAACTCTGTCGATATGTAGCGCTTCTTCTGTAGTAAAATCAATGGTTTCTTGGGAAATGCGGCAATTGCTTATGTAGTGATCATCTAACGCCTCAACAAAAGAGCGCGTCTCTAACTTTTTTGGGAGTATCGGTATTAACCTTTTCATTTTCTTCATTATATATCCTCTCCTCTTAAATAGATAAAAGACTGCTTCCATGACGAAGCAGTCTTTTATTGTACTGTATTTATTTTTTCACTAATTCTTTACCCAAACATTCATCAATAATTTCAGGCAATTCGATTCGATCTTCTGTTACTTCAACTTGGTATATTTTATTGTCGTGCATGAATTTAAAGATTCCGTTATCAAAATCGGTACCAATTTCTTTAAAGAAAATCCCTTCAAGCTGACAATTTTTCGATTGTGTAAAGTTGACCTTGTAGGTATCGCCGTCTTTCATCAAGTAACAGCGGACCCCTTTTTCAAATTCATCACCTTCAACGCCTTTAACTGTGCGCGCTACAGAAACAACGTGCAAGTCTACAAAAGGAATTTCACGAAGCAACAAGTTCAAGAACGAACCTTTGGTAATTTCTTCCCATCTACTTCTCGCAGTCTGCCCCATGACAATTTGCGTAATGTTGCAATCATGTGCAACATCTCCGATGACTTTTGCAGTCGGGCGCTTTTCATTATCACGAACAATAAATTCCTCCGCACCATATTCTTCAGCAAGTTCTCTCCATCGTTCAATATATGAGGCTTTTTCAGCATCAAATTCATCAACAGGCCTCGAATCTACCGTTAAAATATACAACGGACAATCCAGCATAGTAGCAAGCTTATTACCCCGATTGATCAAACGTTCACCATTCGGTCCGTAAAAAACACATACCAAAATACTTTCATCCATTCGTCCTCTGATTTTCTTCATTTATGTTCACCTCACTGAAAATATGATCTATATACTGACATTCAAAACTATGAAATTATACTTCTTCCTATAGAGAAAATCAAGTTCTGCAAGCTTCTTTTGGAATTATCATCCAGTCTTCACATTATAGATCTCCAGTCGCCATGAGCTGACAAATGAAAATCACACTGATTTCCTGTATAATTTAGATTGATTGCTTTACGAACTCCTTACTATAGTACAAGACGGGACAAGCGTAAACCTTTTGTCCTCATTATATACCCGCTTTGTGACTTTTACATTCAAACATACTTAACTAGTCTATTAACAGGAGGTTTTGCTGTGTATCTATTGATTTTAGCCATTCTTATCCCTTTTTTCTTTACTGCCCTTATTCCACTTATACATAACCGAGTTGGATCAATTCACCTTGGCTGGCTCGTGCTAATTGTGCCATTAACCTTGTTTAGTATTTTCGCAGTACATATCCCCGCTATTTCTAATAGTGACACATTAATGCAAACTGTTCATTGGATTCCTTCACTAGGCATTAACTTTACTGTTTACCTTGATGGCCTCAGTTTAATTATGGCTTTACTCATTACAGGTATGGGAGCTCTTGTCGTTCTCTACTCCATCTACTATTTGTCATCATCCGATTCTTTTCCGCATTTTTACGCCTACCTATTGCTCTTTATGGGCGCAATGCTAGGGGTTGTTTTATCCGATAACCTTCTTGTATTGTATGTCTTCTGGGAACTCACGAGTATTTCTTCTTTCCTGTTAATCGCTTTTTGGTACCATCGTAAAAATTCACGCTATGGGGCACAGAAATCATTATTAATTACAGTGTTCGGTGGATTGGGTATGCTCGCTGGTTTCTTAATGTTGCACACTATCACCGGAACTTTCAGCATTCGGGAAATTATCGCGACAATCGGTCAATATACAGATCATGCCTTGTTTTATCCAACGATGTTTTTAATACTGCTTGGCGCATTTACTAAATCAGCACAATTTCCTTTTCATATTTGGCTGCCTGATGCAATGGAAGCACCGACACCGGTTAGCGCTTATTTGCATTCAGCCACAATGGTGAAAGCCGGTATTTATCTAGTTGCTCGCTTTACTCCCATTTTCGCTGGCAATGCAGCATGGTTTTGGACCGTTACACTTGTTGGACTTGTGACCTTATTCTGGGGGGCCTATTGCGCTGTCCGGCAAACCGATTTAAAAGCGTTGCTGGCTTATTCAACAATTAGCCAATTGGGATTAATTATGAGTTTGTTTGGTCTTGGTTCAGCAGCGTTGCATTTTGGTGATGGTGAGCAAGGTGCTCTCTACGGTTTAGCTATTTTTGCTGCTTTATTCCATATGGTTAACCACTCTACATTTAAAGGTGCTCTTTTTATGGTAGTTGGTATTGTCGATCACCAAGTAGGAACACGTGATATACGGCGCTTAGGCGGACTAATGGCCGCTCTGCCAATCACTTTCACATTTGCTGTAATTGGAAGCTTTTCAATGGCTGGTCTACCATTTTTAAATGGCTTTTTAAGTAAAGAAATGTTTTTTACAGCTTCAGTTAATGCGGCTAGACTACCTATATTTGGCGCTTCAACTTGGGGATTAGTGATTCCGATTATCGCGTGGGTCGCTTCGGTATTTACTTTTGTTTACTGCATGATTTTCGTATTTCGCACTTTTTTCGGGACACCTCAATCGAAAAAGGCCGATAGAAAACCGGTAGAACCTACGCTAGGTATGCTTGTTTCTCCAGCTATACTTTGTGTATTTATTATTGGCTTGTTTTTTGCTCCGAATTTATTGGGTGATCATTTGCTAAGACCTGCATTAAACGGCATCATTCCAGAAATTTCTGGAGCTACCCCTCACATTTATGCATGGCATGGTTTTAATACAGAATTATTTATGACATTAGGCATTGTAATGGTTGGAACCGTTCTTTTCCTTACTTTCCGCAGTTGGATTAAAATCATCCGCTTTCAACCAGCAGGATGGACTTTCACTGCTATTTACAACTCATTTCTGAAGAATTTAAAAAGAGTATCTAACTGGATTACCACACATTATATGACAGGACACTTACCTTCATATTTTGCTTATATCTTTATATTCTTTACCTTAATAGCTGGTGGTGTGCTGATCTATACAGGAGCATTATCCATTGATGTAACTTCAGACTCACCTGTTAGTGTTTATGAAGGGTTGTTGACAGCCGTAATGGTGATTGCGGCAATTAGCATCTTGTTTGCCAAGTCACACCTTTCCGCCGTTTTATTAAATGGGGTTTTAGGATTTTCCATCGCTATTTTCTTTGTTCTCTTCCGCGCACCCGATTTGGCACTGACACAACTTGTGATCGAAACCGTGACCACTGTACTATTTCTGTTATGTTTTCTTTTTTTACCGGAATGGACGGCAGAAGATTCGTCAAAACGAACAAAATTTCGAAATGCCTTGATTGCGATTGGTGCTGGCGTTACCATCACGTTGATTGGTCTGACCGTCAATAGCGGAAAGTTATTCGAAAGCATTTCAGGTTATTTCGAAAATTCCTATGAACTTGCGGGCGGAGACAATATTGTCAATGCGATTCTTGGAGACTTCCGGGCTTTTGATACAATGCTTGAATCTCTCGTGTTGTTTATCGCTGGTCTCGGGGTTTACACACTGATTCGCCTTAAGCTTGGAAAGGGGTCCGGAAAAGATGAACATCAATGATGTGATATTAAAAACGGTATCAAAAGCTGTTGTTTTGATCATTTTAACGTTCGGCATTTATTTGTTTTTTTCCGGACATAATCATCCAGGCGGTGGATTTATCGGTGGCTTAGTGATTGCCTCTGCTTTTGTATTGATGTTCTTATCCTACGATTCTGAAACCGTTAGTGAGGCATTGCCGATCGATTTCAAAAAGCTTTCTGGGCTTGGCGTACTTCTTGCCATGACAAGTGGAATAGCGCCAATGTTTTTAGGTGGCGCTTTTCTAAGTCAAAGTTTCGGTTATTTTGATTTGCCGATTTTCGGTAAAACTGAATTGGCCACTGTTACCATATTCGAAGCCGGCATCGCATTAACTGTCATCGGCGTTGTCGTGAATATTATTCTTAGCATAAGTGAGGATGAGTAGCCTGTGGAATCATTGATCATTATTTTGGTCGGCGTCCTTACCACGGTCGCCATCTACCTTGTTTTATCAAAAAACGTGGTTCGCGTCATACTAGGAACAGCCATTTTATCTCATGCAGTCCACCTTCTCATTCTATCAATGGGTGGTTTAAAACTTGGGACTGTCCCTCTCCTTGGGGAAGAAGCCGTCAAGTATGCAGATGCCTTGCCTCAAGCTTTGATTTTAACGGCTATTGTCATTAGCTTTGCTGTTACCGCATTTATACTTGTTCTTGCTTATCGTGCCTATCAGGAATTGGGAACTGATAATTTAGGGGCTATGCGAGGTTCTGATGATGAATAATCTATTAGTTCTTCCAATGCTACTGCCGATTATTGTAGGTGTGTTGCTTATTTTCCTTCGGACTTTCGGTCGGATTCAAGCTTGGATCAGTTTAACCACCATGGCATTAACCGCTGGTATTTCAGGCTATCTTCTTCAAAAGGTTCAAACGGATGGCATTATCCGATTAGACTTTGGAGGGTGGAAACCGCCTTTTGGTATTTTGTTTGTCGCTGATTCTTTTGCTATTTTGCTCGTACTGACCTCTAGTATTATTACAGCTATCTGTTTGAGTTACGCACTTATTTCTACTAGCAAAGAGTTACAAACCATGTATTTTTATCCTACCGTGCTGTTTTTGATAGCCGGTGTTAATGGATCTTTCTTGACTGGAGATTTGTTTAATTTATTTGTTTGTTTTGAAGTTATGTTGCTGTCTTCGTATGTGTTACTGACTTTGGGCAACTCCAAACGCCAACTACGCGAAGCGATTAAATATGTATCCATCAATATTGTTTCTTCATGGTTTTTCTTAGTCGCCTTAGCCTTTCTTTATGGAGCTGTCGGTACTTTAAACATGGCACATTTGGCTGATCGTGTAGCAGAAGTAGGACAAACTCCATTACTCACTACCATCAGCATCGTCTTTTTAATTGTGTTCAGCTTAAAAGCTGGATTGCTTCTTTATTTCTGGTTGCCAGGCTCTTATAGTTCACCGCCTATCGTCACTTCTGCACTTTTCGGTGCACTGCTGACAAAAGTCGGGATTTACGCTTTGTTCCGTGTTTTTTCACTGATTTTTCACCACCAGCCAGAAATCACACACACCATCATCGGAATTATGGCTGCATTAACGTTAATCGGCGGAAGTCTCGGTGCGATTTCCTTTAATGATCTGCGTAGCATTGCCGCTTATAACGTTGTCGTTGCAGTTGGATTTATATTGGTCGGTTTAGCTATTGCGACACCCGCCGCAATTGAAGGATCTATTTACTACATCATCCACGACATGGTTGCAAAAGCACTGCTATTTCTACTTATCGGGACGATGATTACGTTGAGCGGCACATCAAAAATGGCAGGAATGAGTGGCCTTATGAAAAACTACCCCCTACTAGGATGGTCCTTCTTTATCGCCATGCTATCACTTACCGGAATTCCTCCACTCAGTGGTTTTATCGGCAAAGTCCTGATTTCAAGTGCTGCTATCGACAATGGTTCGTATGTGTTGTTAGCTTTATCTTTGCTTTCCAGTATTTTTGTCCTTTACTCTTTGCTTCGCGTCTTTAAGAATTGCTTTTGGGGCGAAACCATTGTTAGTAAAGAAGAACAATTGCCATTACGTAGAGGCGTAGTAATCCCATGCTTAGTATTAGTCGGTTTAACGATTCTTATCGGCTTAGGTACAGAAAGCATGACTCCTTATGTGACCAATGCTGCGGAAACATTAGTAAACCCTAGCATTTATATTGAGGCAGTCTTAGGTAAAATTCAGTGATCCACTTTCTATTGAAAGGAGTGAAGTAAAGTGCCGGCACAGTTTTTATTAAATATGACGATTGCCTTTTTATGGACATTGTTGATGGATGAAGATGCTTTTTATGTCACAACTTTTTTAACAGGTTATTTGATTGGAATCGGAATTCTTTTCTTGATGCATCGTTTTTTTGGCACAAAGTTTTACTTATTGCGTTTATATTCCACCATTAAATTATTATTGATTTTCATTTCGGAACTTTTTCAATCGAGTCTGCTAATTATGAAACAAATTTTAAGCCCTAGATTAAAAATCAAGCCCGGCATCTTCACTTACGAACATAGCATGGAAGGTGATTACGAATTAACGACACTTGCACTTTTGTTAACCTTGACCCCTGGTTCTGTTGTGATGGAAGTATCACCTGACGGAAAAACGTTCTATATTCATGCAATGGATGTGGAAAGTTCTCGAGAAGCTGTATTAAAGTCGATTAAAGTATTTGAAAAAGCAATTATGGAGGTGACGAGAAATTGATTGAGACGATATTGACGATTGCCCTCTCTCTTTTTATCCTATCTATTATTTTGGCTTTGTATCGTATTATCCGTGGTCCTTCTATGCCAGACCGTGTAGTAGCCCTAGACATGATAGGCGTGAATCTAATTTCAGGTGTAGCGGTGTTTTCTGTCGTTCTCAGTACGCACGCATTTCTCGAAGTCATCTTAATTGTTGGCATTTTGGCCTTTATCAGTACTCTTGCGTTAGCGCGCTTTGTTGAAAGGGGCGATATCGTTGAGCATAAACGCAATCGGTGAATATTTTGGTGTTTTTCTTATTTTAATCGGTAGCATCATGGCGGTTATTAGCGCGATTGGCATTCTTCGTTTGCCAGATGTTTACACGCGTTCCCATGCAGCTACTAAAAGTTCCACCTTGGCTGTATTGTTGTCACTATCGGGCACGTTTATTTATTTTTGGGCAACGGAAAACTTCATCAGTGTCCGACTTCTACTCGGAATAACGTTTGTTTTTTTAACGGCTCCTGTCTCAGGCCATTTAATCACCCGAGCCGCTTATCGATCGAACGTTAAATTAGCCAACGCCTCCACAGAAGACGCATTGGAAAAGTTATTTAAAAAATAAACAATTGCTCTACCTATAAACTATAAACACATTCGATTTATTCGAGTTGTTTGTAGTTTTTTATTTAGAAAACTCGCCCTGAACATTTTTTTATCACTAAATCAAAAGTTTATCAAAAACAACGATAGGGAATAATGAGAGAAAAAGCAGTTAAGAAGGGATAATCGATGGACAATGTGAGAGACACTTTTAAAGAAGTTGCCGCCGCAATCCTTCCGGTTACCACCGTTGTTATTTTATTACAGCTTATTTTT
This sequence comes from Planococcus donghaensis, assembly GCF_001687665.2. Taxonomy (NCBI): domain Bacteria; kingdom Bacillati; phylum Bacillota; class Bacilli; order Caryophanales; family Caryophanaceae; genus Planococcus; species Planococcus donghaensis. The sequence continues at coordinate 2,961,563 of NZ_CP016543.2, forward strand.
ATCCGAATTCCTTTTGAAGCGCTAATCCAATTTCTTGTTGGTGTCGCGTTTGTTAGCGTTGGATTTTTCTTATTTCTTCTTGGTGTGAATGCCGGACTCCTGCCCATTGGTGAGATGATCGGTAGAAAACTTCCCAGCACGAAGAATGTCGGATTAATTATCGCAACGGGGTTTTTGCTTGGGCTTGTAGTAACAATTGCAGAACCTGACGTCCGTATCCTCGCAAAACAAATCGACCAGACTTCTGAAGGGACTGTTAGTGCCACAATCCTTATTTGGTCGGTCTCACTTGGACTCGCTATTTTCGTAGCATTAGCCATGATTCGCACCATTTTCAGAATTCCCCTCCATTACTTGCTTATCGGTGGTTACACTTTGGTTTTTCTATTATCTTTTTTTGTTCCAAAAGATTTTATCGCTATTTCATTTGATGCAGGAGGTGTAACTACAGGCCCAATGGCAGTTCCTTTCATTTTAGCGCTCGGGATTGGTGTTGCATCTGTTTTGCGTCTAGAGACTGAGAACTCGGGCGAGAAATTCGGGTTAATCGGACTGGCATCTATCGGTCCTATTTTGGCAGTGATGTTGCTGGGGGTGTTATTCAGGTGAACATCCAAGTTTTCGAAGGATTTCAAACGGTCATGCTCGAAGTTAGTATTGCACTACTTCCTTTGATAGCATTTTTTGCCGCTTTTCAAATTTTCTTATTAAAGCTACCTATGCAACGTGTCCTTCAAGTGGGAATCGGGTTTATTTTGACCTTTTTTGGTCTTTCTTTTTTTATCCAAGGCGTTCATGTCGGATTTATGCCGATTGGAACAATGATTGGCGAAAGACTTGGCAGTCGAGATTATAAGTGGGTGTTGATCCCGATTGGCTTTGTCCTTGGATTTTCCGCTACTTTTGCAGAGCCGGCCGTGAGCATTATGACAGATGAAGTTGACCAAGAAACAGGTGGCTATATTTCTCGCAAAATGATGCTTTACACCTTGTCCATGGGTGTCGGAATTTCTATCGCCTTATCCATGTTGCGAATTTTGACGGGTTGGTCGCTTTGGTATTTCATCATTCCTGGTTATTTACTGGCTTTTATCCTCGTATTTTTTTCAACCCAAACTTTTATCGGCATTGCTTTTGATTCAGGAGGAGTCGCAACGGGTCCAATGACAGTTACATTTCTCGTTGCTGTTTCTGTAGGGATTTCATCTGTTATTGAAGGGAGCAACCCTTTGACTGACGGTTTTGGCATGATCGCTCTTGTTGCTCTTACTCCAATCATCGCGGTACTTATATTGGGTATCATTTTCACTAAAAAAGGTGGGAAAAGCAAATGATTCTTAATCATAGATTAATGATCGCCATCGTTAAAAGGGGGCAATCGCGTGATGTAATTGCTGCGGCTAAAAAAGCGGGAGTAGACGGGGCGACTATTATATATGGAGAAGGAATAGGACGAAATGAAAAACCAACGTTTCTTGGCTTACCAGTGACGCATGAAAAAGATATTATCTTATTTGCATTGGATGGTGGCAGTGAGCACGCTGTGGCAGATGCTGTATGTAAAGCCGGTAGCTTAGGCAAGTCTGGTCATGGTCTTGGATTCACTATTCACTTGAGCAAATTGCTCGGTGTCCCCCATCTTTCTCACCGAAAAGACGATCGGAAAAGAAAGAGAGGTTTAACCAATTTGGATTCTGAAATGACAGCTTTCCAACTAATCGTAACCATAGTAAATTCAGGAGATTCTGCAGCTGTTGTAAAAGCTGCTGCAGAAGCCGGTGCAGAAGGCGGAACCATCTTAAATGGCCGTGGTACAGGCGTCAATGAACAACAGAAATTTTTAAATTTCACAATTGACCCTGAAAAAGATATTGTGCTTACATTAATCCCTACTAGCTATGCGGAACAAGTGGTTAAAAGTATCGAACAAGCGATTGATTTAAACGCACCTGGGAAAGGGATTTCTTTTTTAATTGATGTTGAAAACGTATTTGGCGTTAACCACTCTTCTTTAAGAAATCAGAATCCGGATGTCTAACTCACTAATTTAGACGCCCGTTAATATAGCTTAAAAGCCGACAAGCCAAGGGTGGCTCGCCGGCTTTTTCCAGCATGTATTTGATGGATTAACTGGCCACTCATACTCAATAATTTGCGTGAAGTCAAAATAGACAAAGAGCACAATATATGAAAAACTAAAGAGATGATAACTAGCAGAAAGCAGGGTTTTAAATGAGTGTAGAATTAAAGGATAAAGGCCGCTTAGATGCCTTAACTATATTTTTCAAAGTATCAGCTGCCTATACCCTGTCTTTGTTTACCAAAAAGAAAGACAGCAAGAAAATTGTATTGGTTGGAGGAAATCTAGGAGAGAAATACGAGGATAATGCCGCGGTTTACCACAACTACTTAATAACCAATCATAAAGAACAAGTAACCGCTTATTGGATGTATGATCCGAAAACTACATATGCCAAAGATCAAAAAATCGAAAATGCAGTACCGCTTGGAAGCTTTAAAAACTACTTACTGTTTTTCCAAGCTGATTACACATTTCATGGCCATTCTCTTCTTTACGATATTGCTCCAGCAGCGGATAAATTTCTTTTTCTTAACCGCAAAACAATCATTACTCACATTAGTCATGGTATTGAAGGATTTAAGAAAATACTTATCCAAAAAGAAGATGTTCCTTTATTAAAAAGAACCGATTATTTTAATTGCGCTTCTCAGTACGAATACAATTTGAAGCTACATGAATGGAAAATGCCTGAACATAAATTGATTGTTACAGGTTTTCCTCGGTTTGATCGTTATCCCCCTCAACAACCCGTTAAAGAAGTTAAAAATATTTTGATGATGATGACTTGGCGTGAATGGCTTTTTGACTTAACAAAAGAGGAATTTATCGACAGTCCTTATTTTAAAAGCATGACGGGTATATTGCAGCATGAAGGTATTAAAAAACTATTAACTGAACATGATATTCATTTAAATATCGCGTTGCATCCTTTTATGAAAAAGTTTGAAAACTATTTTACCAATCTGACGAACGATGAACAGCGTGTTCGATTCCTCGATTTCAACAAACAAACAATTGCACAATCTATTGATAAAAACGATATGTTATTAACCGATATCACAAGCGTCTCATGGGATTTTCTCTACTTAAACAAACCGATTATTTTCTATATGTTTGATCAACAAGAATATTTAGAGAAACGTGGATCCTATTTAAACATGGATACCGACCTTTCTGGATACAAGGCAAATTCCATCGAACACGTTTATGAATATTTGAAAAAAATAGTTGAAGAAAAAATTACTTGGAATGAATGGTATCCAAAAGCAACCGATTATATCGACTACTTCGATCAAGACAATTGTAAACGTTTGACTCATCGTGTCATGAGTTTACAATAGTTCCACGTGAAACGATTAAACTAAAATAAAAGGACGTAGAAAAGCGACAGGCTTTTCTGCGTCCTTTTAACATTCTATTTGTAACTCAACAGGGCAATGATCAGAACCCCATATATCTTTGTGTATTTTCGCATTTTGAAGTTCTGGCACTAGTCGTTGAGATGCTAAGAAATAATCGATTCGCCATCCGACATTTTTCTCACGACAGTTAGAACGGTAAGACCACCAAGAATAATGTCCTTCTTCTTCTGGGTAAAAATAACGGAACGTGTCGACAAATCCACTTTCTAAAAACTGTGTCATCTTGCCTCGTTCTTCAGGTGTAAACCCAGAATTCTTTTTATTAGCTTTTGGATTTTTCAAATCGATTTCTTTGTGTGCCACGTTTAAATCTCCACATAACAATACTGGCTTATGATTGTCTAATGTTTTTACGAATGACAAAATAGCCTCTTCCCACAATAACCGATAGTCCAATCGCAACAAGCCATGCTGAGAGTTTGGTGTATAAACAGTGATCATATAATGGTTCTCAAATTCCAATGTAATAATTCGCCCTTCTTTATCAAGTTCCTCTACCCCGAGACCATATTGAATCGATAAAGGCTCTTTTTTCGTAAAAATGGCTGTTCCTGAATAGCCTTTTTTATGAGCGTAATTCCAATATGTATAATAACCAGGAAGGTCCATTTCAATTTGTCCTTCTTGTAATTTTATTTCTTGTAAACAAAAAATATCCGCATTTACTTCCGTAAAAAAATCCATAAATCCTTTTTTCATAACCGCCCGAAGGCCGTTTACATTCCACGAAATTAACTTCAACAATTACCCCTTCTTTCTCTTTCTCAATTCTAAACGAAGCTTTACTCAGACTCAACAAATCGCTAGTCGCTACTCTAAATATGTAAAATTTCTGTATTTTCTTAAATATTCTGCATCATTCATATGGAACTTCTTGTACAATAAAACTATCTTACAAAGTACAGTGTCAGTCGTCGCAAATTTGCGTCTCTTGAATGTTGCGTGTTCAATCGAGCTCTTTAGAGACAAAGGGGATTAAACCATGAAAAAGTATTCAAAAGAAGAGAAAAGTTGGGCATTATACGATTGGGGAAGTTCTGCTTATTCTATTATAATTACGACAGCCGTTTTCCCGATTTACTATAAAGCTTCAGCTACTGGAGCGGGTGTCAGTTTATCCGACTCGACAGCTTATTTAGGGTATACGATTGCGATCTTCACGTTCATACTGGCGATGATTGGACCTATATTAGGTACGATCGCTGATTACGAAGGTATGAAAAAGCGCTTTTTTGTTGGCTTTTTCCTATTAGGAACCATTTCAACAGCTCTACTCGCTTTTATACCAAACGAAAATTGGTTATTGATGTTAATTTGTTATGTATTTGCTGCTCTTGGCGCGACCGGTGCTAATTTGTTTTATGACGCATTTATTGTGGACGTAACGACAGAAAAACGAATGAACAGCGTCTCTTCTTTCGGTTACGGATTAGGATATATCGGCTCAACAATTCCATTTATCTTGTCAATTGCCATTATTCTACTCTCCCAAAATGGGGTGCTTCCCATTTCTGTAACCATTGCTAGTCGAATCGCCTTTTTAATCACAGCCATTTGGTGGGGTGTTTTCTCAATTCCAATGTTCCGTCATGTGAAACAAGTTCACTTTATTAAACGAGAACCACGTCTTGTCCGTCAGAGCTTTAAGCGCTTAGGTAAAACAATTCGAGAAATCCGCCAGTACCGTGCATTAGTGTTGTTTTTAATCGCGTATTTCTTTTATATTGACGGGGTCGGAACGATTATTGCTTTATCAACTGCTTATGGAACCGACTTAGGTTTGGATTCATCAAGCCTGTTAATTGTCCTGTTTGTTACACAAGTAGTCGCCGCTCCATTTGCTATTCTTTATGGTCGTTTGGCTAACCGATTTACAGGTAAAAAGATGCTTTATGTCGGCATTTGCGTTTATATCTTTATTTGCATTTACGCCTTTTTCCTAGAAACCATTACAGATTTTTGGATTCTCGCTATGCTAGTAGCAACGAGTCAAGGAGGCATTCAAGCACTCAGCCGTTCTTATTTCGGCAAGCTTGTTCCGAAAGAAAATTCCAATGAATTTTTCGGCTTTTATAACGTTTTCGGGAAGTTTGCTGCTATTCTAGGACCATTGCTTGTAGCCGTCACTTCTCAAATAACGGGTAAATCCAATATGGGCGTGTTCAGCCTCGTCGTGTTGTTTGTAATCGGACTTATCGTTTTGTCCCGCGTACCGGAACCAAAACCTCATGAATCCATAGATGAAGTATCCAGCATCTAAATTTATTAGCTTAAACTTAAAAAAGGTGCCTTCCAACTTAGTTGGAGGGCACCTTTTAATGATTATTTTTTATTAGGATCTTCAGCTTTTACGGTTACGTTGCCTGCATTGTCTTTTGTGACAGTCGCATCTTTTAAATCAACAACTTCCGTTCCGCTTTCTTCTTTGCCTGCTTCTTTATTAGCTTTTTTAATTTCTTTTTCTACTGTTTTTTCAGCTTTTTCATGTTCTTTTTCAGCTTTTTCTTCTTGTTTTTCTTCTTTTTTCATAGCTTTCTCTTGCTCTTTTACTTCTTTTTCAATTGCTTTTTCTTGTTTTTTCACTTCTTTTTCTTCTTGTTTTTCCATCCGTTTTGCTTTAAGTTCATCAGCTTTGCCTTTAGCTGTTTCTTTAATATCATTTGTTCTTTCTTTTAGTTGAGTGGCTTTTTCTTTTACTTGGTCTATTGCGCCACCTGAACCTTCAGCATTTTCTTCTTTTAACGCAACCGCTTTTTCTTTAACGATTTCTTGAAGTTCTTTGCCGCTTTTCGGTGCTAATAATAGTCCTGCTGCCGCTCCGATAACTGCGCCCGTTGCAGCACCGATTAGGAATCCGCCACCTCCGCCACTTTCTTTGCGCTCGGCTTCTGTAGGTTGTGGGTTATCGATTTTCCCACCGCGCACAAGACGTTCTTCTACTTCTTCTACGATTTCATATAATGTACGTCCTTTAGCTTCAACAAGCGATACGCTCATGTGATAATCAGCTAAATCTTCCTGATCTCGTACAACGATTACGTCATAATCAGTCGAATCTGCTTTATCCTCTAGCATATCTGCCTGATAACCCTTTTTCTCCAATGCTTCACGTACTGATGTAAATGGATGCTCAACTGCAACTTTTGCCATATTCTGTCCACTCCCTTTAATAAAGTCTATATCTATTCAGTTTCCCTAATTGGAAAATAATAAACATTCACTTAAATCCGGATCCCCATTGCCAGACTTCGAGTGTATTGACTTTGCGCAATCGCACGATCAATACCATACCTAATAGGGCCCCCGTCAAACTAGAGATGAAAAAAGGAGGGATAAAAAACAAAGCTCCAAATTCTGTGCCTAATAAAAGTCGGGCGTATGGTACTGCGATGACAGAAGCAATCAGACCTGTCCCTATTACTTCACCGAGTGCAGCGAACCAAACTTTTCCGAACTTGATATACAGAACGCCTGCCAAAAATGCACCAATCATGCCTCCAGGAAAAGCTAACAATGAACCTGTACCGGTTAATACGCGAACAACACCGGTCAAAAAAGCGATTAATACCGCAGGCCCTGGCCCAAAGAGAACTGCCGCAATCACATTAATTGCGTGTTGAATTGGATACGCACGGGCAATACCCGCAGGAAAATATACAAAAGCAGAACCCGCCACACCTATCGCAACAAACATAGCCATTAAGATTAGTTTTTTTGTGTTCATCTTCCAATCCCTACTTTACAAGATAGTTGAAAAGCCTTTACTTGCTCGACAACATCTTTTGCGTTCGCTATAGCTGAAATAACCGCAACCCCTGATACACCTGCTCGCCACACTTGATCAGCGTTTTCTGGAATAATCCCTCCAATTCCTACAATTGGCAATTGCGGATATTCACGTTTGACTGCTTTAATCTCCTCTACTCCTGCAGGCTTTTTTGCATCCGCTTTAGACGTCGTACCAAAAACTGGGCCCATTCCAACATAATCAGCACCCGCTTGAATAGCCAGCCTTGCTTCTTCTACAGAATGAACAGAAACACCTAACAACTTTTCTTCTCCAATCAATTGACGAACTTGAAAAGCTGTTTCGTCATCTTGACCTACATGAACGCCATCAGCATCGATACTACACGCTAATTCCACATCATCATTAACGATAAATGGCACTGAATAGTTTTGGCATACTTGCTGACACCTCAATGCGAAATTTCGTAAAGCATAACCCGTTAAAGCTCCCGATCCTTTTTCACGCAACTGAAAATGTGTGATGCCTCCTTGGAGCGCTTCTTCTAATATTGTGAAAGGGTCTTTTGTCTCCGAATTTCGAGAACCCATTACAAAGTAAATGGCGGGTTTATTGGAAAACTTCAATTTTAGTTACCTCCATCTTTTCACTTCTTCTCAGTTGGTAAGCTCCGTGATTTGTAGGACCGTGCCCATTACCAATATTCAGTGGATCGCTAAGCGCCGCTTGGATAAATTCCTTCGCTGTCAAAATTGCTTTTTTAAGGTCCTGACCTTTAGCAAGCTGTGCCGTTACTGCCGCTGCGAATGTGCAGCCTGTACCATGTGTTTGGTTTGTCGAAATGCGAGCGGCGCGGTACACTGCCGATTCGCCGTTCACATGCAGAAAATAATCTTCTGCATGTTCTGGATCAGTTGCATGTCCGCCTTTAATGACCACCGCTTGTGCTCCTAATGATAAAATCTTCTCGGCTGCTCGGCGTCGACTGAAAACATCTGTAATCGAAATACCAGTTAATGCTTCTGCTTCCGGAATGTTCGGTGTGACAAGAAATGCTAAAGGCAATAAATAGTTTTTTAATGCTTCTACTGCGACAGGCTGCAATAAATTTGCACCCCCTTTAGCAATCATGACTGGATCGACGACTAAATTTCCCCACCCATAGTGTCGGATTGCATTAGCGGTTTCTTGAATAATTTCAGGATTAAATAGCATGCCTGTTTTCAAAGCGCTGATGTCAAAATCATCACCTACTGCTGCTAATTGAGTTTGAATCGCTTGTGTCGACATCGGATAAATTGCGCTAATACCCATTGTGTTTTGAGCTGTGACCGCTGTGATGGCAGAAGTCCCGTAAACACCTAGTTCTTGAAAGGTTTTTAAATCGGCTTGAATGCCAGCTCCTCCTCCTGAATCTGAACCCGCTATTGTCAAAGTTTGTGGTGTTTTCTTCATACTGTCTCCTCCTGTAAAGAAATTCGCGCGCTTACTTCCCTGTCGGTCAAGCTAGCTATACGATTCATAAAAGCTTGCTGAAAATCTCCAGGGAGCTGGGCCTCTCGACGAGCTTGTTCTCCCGCAATTGCGTAAAAACGTAAAACATCACGAACAGTTTCTATCGGTTTTTTAGTAGAAACAGCTAGACCTGCAGCAACTACACTACTCAATAAACAACCTGTACCTGTGATAGACGCCATAAGTGGATCTCCATAAGGAATTTCAATAACAGATTCTCCGTCCGTCACAATATCTATTGGCCCTGTGACCGCTATGACCACTCCTAATTTTTTTGAAGTGACAACAGCAAGCGCTTTAACGTCTAAGAGCCCTTCTCCTGCGTCCACACCTTTTGACTTCCATTGTTCCCCAGCTATTGCCGCAAGCTCTCCTGCGTTGCATCGAAGCACATTAACGTATACTGTACCTAAAATTTCACGAACTGCTTGTAGACGAAAGCCACTTGCCCCTGCTCCAACGGGATCTAACACAACTGGAATGCCCAATTGATTGGCTCGTTTTCCCGCAAGCAACATGCTTTTTAATGACTCTGTATGCAAGGTTCCGATATTTAATGACAGCGCTTGAGATAATGAAGCCAGTTCTGCTGCTTCTTCTGGTGCTTCTCCCATAATCGGCGACGCACCAATTGCTAAAAGGCCATTCGCTTGAAAATTGGATACCACATGATTGGTAATACAATGCACCACTGGATTTTGCTCTTTTATCAGCTGAATCATATTAGACACCTACTTTTTCAATCGCATCTATAGACCACGTTTCTTTTCTCCATGCTTGGTCCCAAAAATTTAATTCGTAATAACTGCTCTTTAGAAAATGGTCTTTTAGTTCTTTGCGGCGAGCTTCTGGCAGTTCTTCAGCCAAACGATTCATCCGTTCGATTTGTTCATTGACAAGTTCCCCAAATTCCTCGGAACCGTAAGTTTCAATCCAACGGTCATAAATCGGATGATCCGGTTTGGCATTTTTCAACCGTTCGCCGATTTCATAATACAGCCAATAACAAGGCAAAATGGCCGCTAGGACGTCTGCTAAATCCCCTGCAGATGCTCGGTACATATGAGATACATATGCATATGCAGTCGGAGAAGGTTGAAATGCTAACCAATCTTTTTCCGTAACATCTAACATTTTCATAAAGGATTGGTGTAAAGATAATTCAGCCGTACTTGTATGTGATGCATGAATCGCAAAACGTTGCGTTGTTTCTAAGTCTTTTGCTTTTGATGCACCAAGTGCTTGAATTTTCGCGAAATGTGATAAGTAATAAGCATCTTGCATGACGTAAAAACGGAATACATCGACCGGCAATGTCCCATCTTCAATTCCTTTAACAAATGGATGATCAAAACTCGCCTGCCATAGGTGGTCACATTCTTTTCTTACTTCTTTACAAAAAGTCATTTCTCCATCTCCCTTTTCCTATTCATTTACACAACATAAAAACGCCGCTCCCCAATAAAGGGAAGCGGCGTATGCAGTCGATAAAAAATAGCAGACAATCCGCCACTTCCCTCCGCTGGTATGATCCAGATCAGGTTCAAAGGGTCCGAGCTTATGCTCGTCTCAGCCGATATCCGGCTCCCCTAGTGGTGTTTTTATTTATGTTTTCGAAATCACTATATCACAGATTTTGTTAATACTATAGTCTTTATAAAATTCTTCTTAAAGATAAAAGGTACAAAACTAAATTTTATCGCTAATACTCTACCATCGATTTTACTAGATGTTAATCAAGTAACACTTCTATTTTTTCTTTATTTTCTTCTACCAATTTTTCTATTAAATCATTGTATTCTTCTCCAAATTTCTCACTCCATTTTGGATCGTTAATGTCCCCTCCACCTAATTTCTCTTCAAGATATGTATTGATATAAGCATTTTGGTGATTGAGTTTTTTAGCATACTGCTTTTGAAATTCTTCGGGTGTCATACCTAATTTTTCCGCTTGAGCGATGGCATATTTACGAACTTGCTTACTGCCTTCATCTTTTGTGTTTTCAGGAGGAAGTTTTTCAAAATCATCCTGATTTTCTTCAGCCATTAAATGCGGGGAAATATCGAGATTCATTTCTTGTACTTGTTGTTTGATCAGTTTTGCCACTATTACCGAATCCAGATAATCTAATGCCGTTTCATCAGCATACAAAAAACGCAAATCACCTATTGTAATCTCATGACCGTCTACAGTAGCCGCTACTTCATTATCACCGTATGTTGAAACATCGCTGCAACCAGCTAAAACGATTGTTCCAAGTAAAAGTACTATGAACAGAATCTTCTTCAATCCCTCACTCCCCTTATTAGCTTAAAGTTAACTAATTCATCCTATAAAGCTGAATACGCTCTTAACGTTCGATAAGTTTCATAAATTAAATAAAAAAGACCACAAACAACTCGAGTTGTTTGTGGTCTGAGGTTCCTAATCATTAGGAATGCGGTTATTTATTAAACTGTTACTTCTTTTTTATCTTTTTTGATTTGTTTGCTTCGTAATTGACCACAAGCAGCATCGATGTCTGCGCCTTGTTCGTGACGTACGCCACAGTTGATGCCTTTTTTCTTCAATGCATCATAGAAAGCACTGATTGCTTCTGGTGTACTTTGTTGATATTGATCGTGCTCATCAACAGAATTGTACGGAATCAAGTTCACGTATGACAAGTGACGCTTATCTTCTAGCAATTTCGCCAGTTGATTTGCTTCTTCAACATGGTCATTCACATCACGCAATAAAATATACTCAAACGTGATACGACGGTTCGATTTCTCCAAATAGTAATCGATAGAAGCCATTAGCTTCTCGATTGGATATGCTTTGTTAATTTTCATGATACGCGTACGCAATTCATTTGTTGGCGCATGAATTGAAATTGCAAGGTTTACTTGCAAGCCTTCGTCTGCATAGTCATAAATTTTCGGCACAATCCCACTAGTAGAAACCGTGATGTGGCGAGCTCCAATAGCCAAGCCTTTTTGAGAATTGACAACTTTTAAGAAGTCCATCAAATTCGTATAGTTATCGAATGGTTCACCAATCCCCATAACTACGATATGACTTACACGTTCTTCTTTTTGTTGTGCATCAAAATGCGCTTGTACTTGCATAATTTGCTCAACAATTTCGCCCGCGTTTAAATCGCGGCTCTTTTTCAATAATCCGCTGGCACAGAAACTACAGCCAATGTTACAACCAACTTGCGTTGTTACACAGACAGAATTTCCGTATTTAAAGCGCATCAATACCGTCTCGATCAAGTTGCCATCTTGCATTTGGAAAAGAAACTTGATCGTACCGTCTGCAGATTCTTGTTTAACCGTTTCTTTTAACGTACGAATCACAAAGTTGTCTTCAAGTAGTTGAATACAATCTTTCGAAAGATTGTTCATTTCCGCAAATTCAGTGACACGTTTAATATACAACCAATCCCATACCTGCTCCGCACGGTACTTTTTCTGGCCGTTTTCTAAAAACCATTCTTTTAACTGGTCTATCGTTAATCCATAGATGGAATTTTTCATTTTAGAACCCTCATTTCAAATTTCACAATTGCTTATTATAATACTAAAAATAACGCTTGACAACAACTATTTTTGTTTAGACAGAAAAATCTGATTAAATAATCGAGTCATATCAAGGGTTTAAGAAATAACTTGGGTAAAAAGAATTGAACTCCCTGAGCTCAATTTCCTATTTTGAGCATACATGTTGAATGTGGATCTAATGTTCTATAGGATGCACATTGGCGCTAAACGATTCTTGGAGAATGAAGTTCAAAATTTTGAAATGAGTTTTTATTTGTTCCAGATTTTTTTGTGATGGACGTTTGTCAGAGTTACCGAAATTTCATCAGAAAACAATTCTCCCATGACAGCCAGTAGCGAACCCAGTGTAAAGCTTTCCATCATAACCCTCGCGTTTCGAATCTATGCTTCGATTATACATGAAAATATTTTTCTACATAAAAAACCAGCCCCAAAAGGCTGGTTTTAACAGTTATTCTGATAGCAACATACTGCCGTTAGTTGCTAAATTCGCATGCCACGAAAATGCTTTTTCTAAAACGTGCGGGGTTTGACCACCACGCAATAATGCTTCGGCATAGTAAGCACGCATTTGTTCACGATACATCGGGTGAACACAATTTTCAATAATAACAGGCACTCGCTCACGCGGAGCCAGTCCACGCAAATCTGCATAGCCCTGCTCAGTCACCACAATATCTACATCGTGTTCCGTATGATCGACATGCGATACAAATGGCACCACACTTGAAATAATGCCTTCTTTAGCAATCGACTTTGTGACAAAGATGGACAATCGTGCATTCCGCGCAAAGTCTCCGGATCCACCAATACCGTTCATCATTCTTGTACCAGACACATGTGTGGAATTTACATTGCCATAAATATCAAACTCTAGCGCCGTATTAATCGAAATCAATCCAAGTCGACGAATAAGTCCGGGATGATTTGTGATTTCTTGTGGTCGTAAAAGAATTTTATCGCGATATTTTTCAAAATCTCCAAATACTTGTGCCATTTTTTCTTTTGATAAAGTAATGGAAGAAGCCGATGCAACCTTCACTTTCCCTGCATCAATCAAATCAAAAACGGCATCTTGAAGCACTTCTGAATAAACTTCCATATCGTGAAACTCCGAATCAACCAACCCGTGGAGAACTGCGTTCGCTACTGAACCGATACCGGATTGTAAAGGGGCAAGCTGGTTAGTCAATCGCCCTGATGCTACTTCTGCACGCAAGAAATCCAACAAATGTCCGGCCATCGTTTCCGTTTCCTCATCTGACGGTAAAATCGTTGAGGGTGAATCGGCTTGATCAGTAAACACAATCCCTTTTACTTTTTCCAAGTCCACCGGTATACCGATTGTTCCAATGCGGTCATTCACACCCGTTAACGGAATCGGCGAGCGTTGTCCTTGTTTTCCAGGTTCATAAATATCGTGAACTCCTCTAAATAGCTCTGGTTGTGAAAGATTAATTTCAATAATGACGTTTTTCGCATGCTTCACGAAAACCGATGAGTTCCCAACTGAAGTTGTGGGAATAATCATGCCATCTTCTGTTATCTCCAATGCTTCAATCACAGCAAAATCGATGGGTTCGATGACGCCTGCTCGAATCCATTCAGCTGTTTGAGACAAATGATGGTCGACAAACATGATGTCGCCATTGTTTATTTTTCTACGCATGGCGGGGTCGGCCTGAAATGGTAACCGCTTATGAACGATTCCTGCTTCTGCCATTAATTTATCAACGTCTGAGCCTAAAGAAGCTCCCGTAAAAACATTTACTTTAAACTGCTCTGTTTCGGCACGTCGAACCAACGCATAAGGAATTGCTTTTGCATCTCCTGCACGCGTGAATCCACTTAATCCAAGGGTCATTCCGTCTTTGATCCAAGAAGCTGCTTCATCCGCAGATACAACTCGGTCCTGTAATTCCGTGACTTTAATACGATGAAGTTTATTGTCCATCCTTATCACCTTTCGAAGGCTTGAGTTTTTGTTAGCCTATACATTAATTATATCTTATTGGTCTCATTTTCAAGACTAGCTAGACTCCACCAAACAGGTTTCTGTTCATTTTTCTTCACATTCCTGCAACAATCTAATACGCAAGCCCCTGAACTGAAACCTTATTTCTTGCAATAGATGTGGGAGCTATCTCTCTTTAATTCTAACTGGAAAAAATATCAAGTCTATTCTATTGACAATCGTTTTACAGCTGAAATAATATAGAAAAGTTGTAGAAAATAAATTCGAATAATTTTATATAGAAGAAAAGAGGCTAACTGCCATGTCGCCAGACCAAAAGAAAAAGATTTTTATTTTGATGATTAATATGTTTATTGCGGTTGCAAGTTTCGGAATTGTTATACCCATTATGCCTTCTTATCTTGTATCCATTAACCAAGGTGGTATGGCAGCCGGTTTAATGATTGCTATTTTCGCCGCCTCTCAATTTCTTTTTTCGCCGATTGCTGGAAAATGGGCCGATCAATACGGTCGTCGAAAAATGATTATTTATGGGCTGCTCGGCTTAACTCTTTCCATGTTTGTTTTTTATGCTTCTGATTCTATTTGGATATTGTATTTCTCTCGTGTTATAGGTGGTATCGGAGCCGCTATGCTAATTCCCGCCATTTTTGCTTATATCGCAGACATCACGACTTTTGATCAGCGCGCAAAAGGCACAAGTCTCGTTTCTGCCTCGATGTCTCTCGGCATTGTTGTGGGGCCTGGTATTGGTGGATTTTTAGCAGACTACTCGTTGAAGCTGCCTTTTCTTGTTTCTGCACTGGTCTCTTTGGCTGCGGTTATTTTTTCTGTCTTATGGTTAAAAGAATATGATGCAACTGATGCCAACCCTGCACTTGCTGCTAAGCTCACAGACGAAGAATCTATGTTTACTAAAATCGGACGCTCTACGAAAATGCCGTATTTTATTCCATTGATTATTACGCTTGTTATGAGTTTTGGTTTACTCGCATATGAATCCGTCGTTGGGCTGTATTTAGACAATCAATTCGATTCTACCGCGAAAGATATCGCCTTTATGATTACCGCAACTGGAATTGTCAGCGTGATTGTGCAATTGTTCGTGGTGGACCGCATCGTTCGTCGTTACGGTGAAGTGGCGATTCTTGTCGCATTTCTTGGAGTCGCAGCATTTGGTTTCTTATTATCTCTTTTTGCTGGAAACTATGCGATGTTCTTCGCTGTTTCGCTTGTGATTTTCTTAGCTACTTCAATTTTACGCCCTGTTTTGAATACGTTAATCTCAAAAATGGCTGAAGGCGAAGTTGGCTTTGCGATGGGGATGAACAACGCCTATATGAGCATTGGCAATGTCGTCGGTCCTTTACTTGCCGGAATTTTATACGATGTCAATATCGTCTTTCCGTTTATTTTAGGATTGGTGATGTTGTTGCTGACCCTATCAATTACAGTTGTTTGGCAACGTTCGCTTGCTATAAAAGCATCTACTATTGGGTAGTCACGGGTTCTCTCAGGAGAACCTGTTTTTTTTATCTATCAAAGATAATTTTGAAAAATTTTCTATTTTCGGAAGCTTAGCTTGCGTCCAGCTTTACGGGTCTATTTATCCGTTGTATAATATTTGTACAACATCAACTATAAATCTATAGAATGAAGGTAATGCTATGTACAACATTAAAGCAGCTGCCAAAATCTTAGATATGCCGAAAGTGACAATTCGTTCGTGGGAAACGCGTTACAGTGCGATCACTCCAGCTCGTACAGAATCTGGACATCGCTTGTATTCGGATCAAAATCTGGAAGATTTGAAATGGCTTAAAATACAAGTACAGAACAACGGCATGAAAATCAGTGAAGCTGTAAAAAAATTACACGCTTCACGTAAACAATTTATTACTCCTACAGGAGATTTTTCTCAAAGCAATAACTCGGAATATAGTGAACAAATAAATCAGCTTTTTCAAGCAGCAGCCGAAATGGATGCTGAACGCTTTAATTATTTATTGGATTTGCACTTTTCTTTGTTTCATCACCAAAAAGTCTTTTTCTCAATTATCGCACCGTTGATGATTCGCATCGGAGAAGCTTGGGAAGATGGAGTCATTAGTGTTGCTCACGAGCACATGATTACACATATTGTTCAACAACGTTTTAACCAGTTTTTCCGTGTGTTTCCAACTTCACCCACCTTACCAAAAGTCATGGCGCTAAGCCCAAGTGGCGAGCAACACCAGTTAGGATTGCTTTTGTTTACTTTGTTCTTGAGAGAAAATGGTTTTTCCGTTGTTTATATTGGACCTGATACCCCACTTGATGGGTTAGAGGAAATGGTCGTTAAACACAATTTTAAACTCATGTGTCTATCAATTGCTTCTCCTGCCTTGATGGGAGTCGCGAATCAGTATATGGACACACTTTCAAAAGCTAAGCCAGAAATGCAATTTATTCTTGGAGGTCAAGGTGTCGTCGAGCAAAAGAACAACTCCAATCGTTGGTATCTGGGTACCGATTTAAAAGTTTGGCAACAGTGGCTCGCTGAACAAAATTTTTAATCTTTCATAAAAACGCCCTCAATAATTAAATTGAGGGCGTTTTTATATGCTTTTATTGCCAGTCAAGATCTTGGTAGTCTTTTTGGTAAGGTCCATTGTCTGTGACTTCTGAGTGATAAAGCGCTTTTAACGCAAAGCCTTTTTCAAGCTCCATGTCTTTCATCAGCACTTTCAACCGTTTCTTCAATTCCGGATGATCACTGACCAATTGCTCCATTTTGGATTTGGTGTATTTCATCTGTATCCGCTCCTTTTGAATCTTCTTGTCTTTATTGTACACTGCTGCAGAAAAAATCGCACTTGCTCAGCAAGTGCGTTACTGTGTATCGATTATCCTAAATAATGAAAAATGAAGTTCGCTAAAAACAAACTAGCGATAACATAAAGCGTCGGAGAAACTTCGCGTCCTCTACCGACAGCAATTTTTAAAATCGGGTACATAATAAAACCGATCGCGATTCCATCAGCAATGCTGTACGTAAACGGAATTAACGCTACAATCAGCAAAGCCGGAAAGCTTTCGCTCATGTCTTTCATATCGAGGTTTTTAATGTTTTGAAGCATCAAAAAGCCGATGATGATCAAGATGGGCGCAATTGCACTATCTGGAATCAGTTTAATAACAGGAATGAAAAACGAAGCAATAAGAAATAACAGTCCAGCCGTAATCGACGTTAATCCAGTACGACCGCCCGCTGTCATGCCTGCTGCACTTTCAACTGTTGCTACAGTTGGACTCGTCCCAAAAATACCAGACGTCATTGCAGACACAGACGTCGCCTGAAAAGCCCGACTGAACTTTTCAGGACGCTCGATAAACGCCACTTGCCCATGAACCAGTCCAATGTTTTCAAATACCAGCACCATAGTCAGAGAAAATACCGCCACCCAAAACGTTGTGGACAGGATATTGCCAAAAGACAAAGCACCAAACACCGCAAAAGCTTCTGTCGCATTGATCGAAGACTCGTTCATACTGCCAAAATCGATAAGTCCGAAAAATGCGGCAATGATGGTTCCAACAACAATCGTAATCAGGAAATTCCCTGGCACGTTGCGAATAAACAACACAACCGCAATAATGACGGTCAGCACGGTAGCTAGTACGTGTGCATCAGCTAGTGAACCGAGTGCCAAAATCGAACTCGTGCCACGCTCAACAATGCCGCCCTTTTCTAGACCAATCAGCATTAAAAACAAGCCCAGTCCAACAGTGATGGCTTCTTTTAGTGAATGTGGTACTGCAGCGCTCAGCATTTTTGCAAAACGCGTAAATGCTACTGCCACAAAAATCACGCCGGAAACAAATACAACCGCTAGCGCTTCTTGCCAAGACAAGCCCATTGACTGAACCATCGTGTACGAAAATAGCGCATTAATGCCCATACCCGGCACTAACAAAATCGGTGCATTGCCCCAAAAGCCCATAAGCAAACAGCCAAAAACCGATGCCACAATCGTCGCAACAATCGCTGCTTCAAGTGGCATGCCCGCTTCCGACAAAATCAGTGCATTGACGGCAATAATGTAGACTACCGTAAAAAAGCCGATCAAGCCCGCTGTCATTTCACGCTTAACTGTCGTGTCATTTTCCTGAAGACCGAAATACCGATCCATCCAATTAAACATAGTCATAACCTTCTATTAAATTAGCCCTCTCCCTACCCGCTCTGCCTATCGAAATAGGTAAGCCAAGCTAGGAGTGTAATCTAAAAAGAAGGCGCTGTCAAGATGGCTCGCTTTATGGTTCTTTTCTGTGCGTGCGTATTTGGCGTGGAGCGTGCATATTTCCTCTTTACCGCGCGTATCTCTCGCGAAGCGTGCGTATTTTCTCTTCACCGCGCGTATTTCTCACTGAGCGTGCGTATTTCCTCTTCACCGCGCGTATCTCTCACTGAGCGTGCGTATTCACCACCGACCGTGCGTATTTCCCGGGAAACGTGCATAAGGCAACGCCGTTTGATTTTGTCGCTTTTCGCTAGCGAAAAGCCGGTAATTAAGGTCTTCAAAATAAACTTTTGCAGGACCGCTGTGAGTGCTATAATTTTGGTAATTCATACAAAGGAGGAATTCATATAACAAAAACAATTGATTTATTGTCACAAACAGAAGCTTTAACATTATTGCTTACTAGGCTTAGCCCTCAACATCCACAGCGTCAATTTCTTGAGCAACAACTCTCCCGGACGACCGCCGGTAAACGTGGCGAAGAACGCATTAAAAGAAAGTTTAATGAGTTTTACATGGAGGAAGATTTCCGTATTTTATGGGATGTAAATTTGAAAATCGGTACTTGGTCTGTGCAAATGGACGGACTCTTGCTTACTGAAAAAGGAGCAATTATTATCGAGTCCAAAAACATTAGTGGACAGCTACATTTCGATGAGAAGACGGGCGAATTTTCTCGCGTTAATTTAGCAGGCGAACGCTCCGTTATGGAAAACCCAAAAATCCAACTCCGGAAACACATTCGCTTCCTCACACATTATTTTAAAATGAAAAAAATTAATTTACCCATTTCTGGACTGATCGTTTTTACTGCGAAAGATTGTGAGTTTATTTCCAAGCCGCATGGCGTTTATGTATGCAAAACCTATCAAATGATTGAATACTTGTTAAGAATTCTACAGGCTTTCCCCCTTGAAGCCGAAGATTGCAAACTGGCGAAAATCCAGAAAATGATTTTGACCACTCAAACCCCTTATGAACAAACCCCTTTATGTAGCTATTACTTTATTGATCCCAAAGAATTGCAGTCTGGTATATTTTGCTCTTCTTGCCAATCGCTCAGTATGCAGCGACTAAACAAAAGCTGGCTGTGCAAAAATTGCGGCTTTCAGAACCCTTTAGCTCATATTTTAGCGATTCAAGAATACTTCAGCTTTGTCGAAACCACTATCACCAATCAAAAACTTCGCGCATTTTGCGGATTCGAATCCAGATCCGTGGCGACAAGGTTGTTATGTCAGCTCGATTTGAAAAGAGTGGGACAATCAAAATCTCGCTCTTACCAATTGCGCAAATAATGAGGAAGCCTCTCACTTAGGTGGGAGGCTTTTTTGCGTTTCATCGACCGTTCGTGCGTATTTTTTGTGGAACGCGCGTAAACGCCTCTCCACCGCGCGTAAGTTTATTCCTGCGCGCGTATCTACCCCCGGAACGCGCGTATTTCTCTAGAACCGTACGTAAGTGTGCGCCCAACGTGCGTATACCGCCGCGCAGCCTACACCAAAACCTAAACTCTCTTCCCACCAAAACAAAACCACCAATTGCCCCGCTTTTCGCGAGCGAAAAGCACTAACACCTACACTTCGTCGGTTGTCGCTACGCTCTATGCAGAAAAAATTCTCATCGTGAGAGCCGTTCGCGCGTATTTTTTGCGGAACGCGCATAAACGCCTCTCCACCGCGCGTAAATTTTTTCCTGCGCGCATATCTACCCCTGGACCGCGCGTATTTCTCTAGAACCGTGCGTAAGCACACGCTCATCGCACATATGCTGCCACCAAGCCTACTCCCGCCCCCTAGTCTACCCTCGAAAAACAAAAAAGAGACCTGCATTTTCTGCAGGTCTCATCTCATCTTATGGTTAATTTCTTAAACGAACATTCCTGCGATAGCTGCACTCAATAATGACGCAAGCATACCTGCTGCAACAGCACGAATACCGAGGCGCGCGATGTCAGGACGACGGTTTGGTGCAATGGCACCAAGTCCACCAAGTAAAATGGCTAACGAGCTTAAGTTTGCGAATCCACAAAGTGCAAAACTGATTACAATTACAGTTTTAGGAGACAGGTTTGCAATTTCTGGTGCAAACGCTGAGTACGCTACAAATTCGTTGAGTACTAATTTTTGTCCGATAAAGCTACCTGCTTGTACAGCTTCAGCCCACGGCACACCGATTGCCCATGCAAGTGGCGCGAAAATAACACCTAAAATACTTTGAATAGTCAAGCCACCGAATCCGAACCAGTTGCCAATACCACCAAGCATACCATTTAACAATGCGATTAATGCGATAAATGCCAGTAGCATCGCACCAACGTTTAATGCCAATTGCAGACCGTCAGCTGCACCACGTGCTGCTGCATCGACAACGTTAACTGAAGTTTGATCTTTTTCCATAACGAAGTCTTTTTCTTCGACTTCTTCTGTTTCTGGAATCATCATTTTAGCCATGATTAAACCAGCTGGCGCAGCCATAAAGCTTGCTGCCAATAAGTATTCAAGAGGGACACCCAAAAGCGCATATCCTGCCAATGTTGAACCAGCTACTGAAGCCAGTCCACCAGTCATAACTGCGAACAATTCCGATTTCGTCATCCCCGCAATAAACGGACGAATAACAAGCGGTGCTTCTGTTTGACCAACGAAAATATTCGCTGCTGCTGAAATCGACTCTGCTTTACTTGTTCCTAGAAGTTTTGCCAAAGCTCCTCCAAGAAGCTTGATAATAATTTGCATAATGCCTAAGTAATAAAGTACTGAAATTAAAGAAGAAAAGAAAATAATAACTGTCAATACTTGAAAAGCAAAGACAAATCCAAAACCGCCTATATCAGCCGCAGGACCGAATAAGAAACCAATCCCTTCGCCCGCATAATTGATTACGTTCTGGACTTTATTCGAAATAAATAATAATATTTTTTTCCCGAATTCCCATTCCAACACCATAAATGCAAACGTAATTTGGATGGCTAATCCGCCGAGAATTGTCCGTGGCTTAATAGACTTCTTGCCGCTTGATAACAGGAAGGCAATTCCAAGAACAACGAATATACCAAAGATGCCCCACAATAAATTCACAACTTCACCTCATCGATAGATTTTTATCAGAAAATTAAGCAAATAATTTGTTTAACTCAACTGTCGTCAGACATCTTACCAAATCTAAAAGGAGAAGTAAATGGCTATTGTGTGAAGAAATGAGAACGCATTCACAAATACTACTTTGTACCTTTAACTCTGATTTTTTAACTTCCATCCTATTCCACTAAAGGTTTTATTGTCCTGAGAATAAAGATTAAAAAAACAACAAAAAAACGCAACCCGAAGGCTGCGTAGTTGAGAATTATGCTGTAATTTTATTTCTCCGACGATTCACTCGATAAAATACTAAGTAAAGCGCTGGAATCATCACTAAGGTGAACAAACTTGAGAACGCGAGTCCGGCGATGATCGTAATCGCCAATGGTTCAAATAACGGATCCCCTGAAACTGCGATTGGGACAAGGGCAATAATCGAAGTAATCGACGTTAACAAGATTGGTTTGATACGAGCATAGCCTGATTCGATAATGGCTTCCTTAATATCAAGCTCTCCTGATAAACGACGAACTTCTACAAAGTCGATCAAGACGACTGCGTTTCGAACAACAATCCCTGTGAGTGAAACAATCCCCATTACACCTAGGAAACTTAACGGTGTTTGCGTTAAGAATAGTCCAAGTATCGCACCGGAAATACCTAAGTACACGGCAATCAATACTAAGAACGGCAAGCTGAACGATTTAAACTGGAAGGCAATAACTAAATACACCAGTAAAATGACGACTAAGAACAATACACCAATTTCCGCAAAGAAAGCTTCTTGATCTGAGTTTTCTCCACCCGTCGATAATTCATAGCCTTCAGGCAATGAATCACGTGCTGCATCGACGACATCTAACATTTTGTTTTCAAAGTCATCCGCATCGCCAAATGCGCGAAGAGTAATGGAACGATCTCCTTCTTTATGCGGAACTTGCGCCAATTTCGTCGTATCTTCTGCTGTTAACAGTTCATTCATCGGCACCAATATCGGTGGTCCTTGTTCACTAAGTGCCGGAACTTCAAATTGAGACAAATCAATTGATTGTCCTTCATCAATTCCGGATTGCTTCAAGAACACTTGGTACGGCATTTGACCTTCGTAAATGGTGTATAAAGGAACACCCTGCGTCAACAATTGAAGCTGATTCGTGACTGAGCTTAGTGCAATTTTGTTTTCTTGTAATGCCTCTTGGTTTGGCACATACTCAATTGCCGGAACCGGATCACCTAAATTATCCGTGACAATCGTTGCGCCACTCGCAAGCATTTGCTCTTTTAGTTGATCGCGAAGAGTAGCTAATTCTTCAATATCTTCGCCTGTAATGTCAACCGTAACTGGAGCTCCTACAGGTGGCCCTTGAACAATCGTATCTAAGAAAATTTCAGCTTCTGGGAAACGCTCACGTAACTCAGGCTGCCATTTCTCGATAAAATCTGCGGACGTCGTCTTATCCCGGTCAATTCGGAAGACAACTTGGCCCGTGTTGCCACCTGTATTATTCATTGAAGAAGCAAACAAATTTGGTAACCCTTCTCCGGAGAAAATAGAGATCTCAGCGATATTGTCATCTTCAGATCCAACTTCCTCTGTTAAGTTAGCAAGAAATTCGTCGGTATCTTCAATTGTTGTGCCTTCTGCAAGACGGACGTTCATCGTCACTTCTTGACGATCAGCTGCTGGGAAAAATTCAAACGGCGTAAAGAGCGCAAGCGATAATAACCCTGTCGCGATTAACAAACCGCCGCCCCCAACAAGTATTGGGCGTTTTAATACACTACGCAAAACTTTATTGGAATAAAACAAAGCCATTTTCTCGAGTGGCTTCCCTAAAAACCCAGGAGTTTTTGATACTTTGTTTGCTTTTCGTTTTGTTTTTAAATATTGCATCATTGGGACAAGAGTAATCGACAAGATTGTTGATGCAATGATTGTGGTGATTAAAATACTTGGTAAGGCTTTGATAAAAGCTCCATTGCCACCTGATAGTAACAATAGCGGTGTAAACGTAACAACAATCGCCAAACTAGAAGCAATGATAGATGGATACACCTCGCGGACTCCTGTAATCGCGCCATTGAGGGCGGAATCCCCTAGTTTATATCTTCGTTGGATATTATCGTTTACAACAATACTGTCATCGACTAAAATCCCGATGGCAATAATGAGACCAATCACGGAAATTTGGTTTAAATCGACACCCAACCACGGAATGGGAATCATCCCGATTAACACGGAAGCCAGTACCGTCAATGCAACCGCAAACGAACCAAACAACGTCAATCCGGCTGTCGTGACGATCAATACGGCAAGTACTGCAATTGCCAATGAAACATACAAGCTGTCAAAGATGTTATTGACGCTTTCTGCTTGAGATACGTATTTTTCAGCTTGAACGCCCGCCGGTAATTCTGTGGTAAATTCGTCAATGATGCTAGAGACTTTTTGATCAACTGCAGGAACATCTTGGGCTGTTTGCAAAAACACGGTGTATGAAATAGCGTTTTCGCCTTCAAATGTTACAATATCTTTCGTTTGTTGATCGACTATTTCAATCGTTGCAACATTTGCAAGTGGCACTGCAGCAGTGCCGACTTGTAATTCTTTTAGTTTTTCAATGCCTTGACCTTGTTGCACAGTTAAACTGATTTGCTCATTGCCGTTATCATGCGTACCAAGAGACAATGGCTGATTTGCTTGTTGCAGAGATTCGAGCACTTCAAATGGTTGAAGCTGATTAGCTGCTAGTTCTTCACTATTCAACTCGATTAACACTTCTTGTGAATTCAATCCTTTAACAGTCGTTCCAGCAACACCAGAAACGGTCTCTACTTCTTTAGACAATGCTGACAAAGCTTCTGCCATATTTGCCAACTCTTCTTTATCTCCATAAAACATATACGATACTAAAGGAGAAGTGAAGCTTAGTTTTTCTACATTTGGTTCTTGCGCGTTATCGGGGAACCCTGAAGTTGCGTTAATCGCTTGTTGCTGGAGGCTATTCACCACTTCATCCGGGTTTTCGCCATCCTCTATTTCTAACGTAATAATAGAAGCGGAATTAGAAGAAATCGATTGCAATGATGCAATGCCCTCAACTTTTTGAATTTCACGCTCGAGCGGGTTCGTAATAGAAGTTTCAACTTCCTCAGGTCCCGCACCTGGCAAAATTGTTGATATTAATACGAGGCTTGACGGTGTTTCGGGAATTTCACGTTGTGGCAATGTAATGAAAACATACGCTCCCACAATCGACAGAATTAAAATTAAAAATATGAATAATTTGCTTCGTTCTAGTATGTAGTTCATTATTCTGCCCCCCTAACTTTTGTATAACAATTGTATAACTTCGAGACTGAAAACACTAGTGGAAAGCTCGAAAAAAAACCAGATGGATCTCTCCATCTGGTTTACAAACTTGGCATTTGCTGTTGCTTCATCCAATAGGCGGCTACAAATAACAACAGCGGTAGTACAATGGATACTCGGAACCAAATGCCTTCTCCACCCCAAAAAATCAGCGCCATCGGGGCCAAAAGTGCAATTCCGCTCCAAGCCAGCGCTTTCCATGATCGTTTCCACAGACCGATAATCGCCAAGACAACTGCCCCAATCACCAGAGACCACAGCAAAATTCCAACTAGAAAAAAGCTCATGTTTATGCGCCTCCGTTCATCCTATTCCTCAATTAATCTATACCCGATTTTCAAAATAAACATACGTCCTCACAAAAAAAGACAGCCTTTTAGGCTGCCTTCTCACATACATTTTATAGGTTTTGGAAAAACAATCGAATAACATCTAAGCCGCCAATAACGTTCCCAGCTGCCGTGCCTAAATTCGTCAGTACCACAACCAATAAAACACGTGTTACTTTATTGTCCCAAAATCCTTTGAGCGTAAAAACGTCTTTCGACAAGGTTTGGAAATCTCCAACATTGGGACGACGAACATAGGCTTGGGCCAGTCCCGAAAACCATCCGGCAGCCAAAAGAGGATGTAAGGCGCCAATTGGCCCGCCGACAAACGCTGTTAAAATTGCTAATGGGTGACCAAAAGCAATTGCTGCACCAATTGCGCCAAGACAGGCTGTCCACAAAATCCAACTAACGGTTTGGTCAATTCCTGCTGCTGGGTTGTTCATGAACGTAATAGCGATCATCGCAACCAACGCCAATGGAATGGCCCACCCAATAACTTTTGGCCATTTCGATTTAGGTGGAACTTCTGAGAGTTTCTTTAAATCGTGGTCGTTATGCACTTCTTTAATGATTCCTGGCACATGAGCGGCACCCAAAACAGCGACGATTTTTTTACCAGGAGCTTCTTTTATTTTTTGTGCCAAATACTGATCACGTTCATCAATAAGTGGTGTTTTTAGTTTTGGAAAAACTTGGGTAAAATCATCCATCACCGCGTTCAACGTATCTTGTGACTTCATCTTTTCCAAGTCTTCTTCTGAAATAGTTTCTTTGCTAAAAATGCTAAAGAATACAGAAGTGAGCAGTTGCGCTTTTCCCATAAAGCCGATATTGCCCCAAATACGTGAAAACGTCACTTGAATATTGCGATCCGCTAATACAAGTTCTGCTCCAGCTTCTTTAGCAGAGGCAATTCCTTGAATCATTTCTTGACCAGGTTTAATGCCAAACTGATCGGCTAACCGATTTTGAAACGAAGAAATCGCTAAGTTCATCAACAATAAACTCGCCTTTTTGTCTTTGATCACTTTAAAAATATCGGTTTCTTTCCATTTGCTATCTTGCGTTACCGATTCATAGCGTTGTGCATCCAATTCGATACAAACCGAATCAGGCTGTTCTGCTTCAATAACTGCCTTCACCTGTTCAGCACTTGCTTTAGAAACGTGTGCCGTCCCGATTAGGATTAATTCTTTTTCGCCGTATTCTATGCGTGTAATATTATCCTCAATCATGTTGTACTTCCTTCGTAGAACTATATTTCCCCTCATCTCAGATGAAAAGACTGTCTATTCTTTATAATGAATCAGAATTGCAAAAATATCAACGTTGCACCCTTTTGTTTCACGGAGAAAAGCAGAAAAAGATCACAAATCAGGCGCATTGAACGTATCGCCATCTTTTAAATTACCGGATTGAAATCCTTTTTTAAACCAGCGTTGTCGTTGTTCTGAACTCCCGTGTGTAAAACTTTCAGGAACGACGTACCCACGCGCACGTTGTTGAATGGTATCGTCTCCTACAGCACTTGCTGCCGTTAATGCTTCTTGCAAGTCACCTTCTTCTAAATATCCCATGCCTTGCGCATGATGAGCCCACACACCTGATAAATAATCCGCTTGAAGTTCTAAGCGAACCTGCACTTTATTGTATTCTTCTTCACTTAATTGATTGCGCAGCGGTTGTACTTCTTCCATCACGCCAAGTAAATTTTGAACATGGTGACCAACTTCATGTGCCACGACGTATGCCATCGCGAAATCGCCCGGTGCTTGGAATTGCGTTTGTAATTCATTGTAGAAACTTAAATCGATGTAAAGTTTGTAATCGCCTGGACAATAAAACGGTCCAATCGATGCTCCCGCTGTTCCGCAAGCCGATTCAACACTGCCTGTGTACAGGACGAGTGTTGGTTCTACATATTCCATGCCTTCTTCAGCAAAAACTTCTGTCCAAACGTCTTCCGTATCTGCAAGGACGACTGAGACAAATTCAGCCAACTCTTCTTCTTCGGGTGTGGCTTCGTAAGGCTGATTGGAAGTAGTTCCTGAAGATCCACCTAATTGATCCATAATAACTCCTGGGTCGCCACCTAAAAAAGCGACGAGTAGGACGATTAGAATACCCCCGATACCTCCTCCGGCTACAATCGCTCCACCTTTGCCTCTTCGATCTTCAACGTTCCTGCTGGCTTTTCTGCCTTTCCAGTCCATAAAAGGTCCCTCGTTTCACTATGATTTTATAGTTAAGCATACCCGTTATCGACTTAGTTTAAATCCATTTTACATAGGCGATAAATTAAAAATCGTTCACGCGGTTCTTTATGGAAATCGGGCAACTGAATTTCTTTTACTAATAGAAAAGCTGTGCTCGTTTCTAAGTACTCGCTATACTCTTGTGGGGCAAAAAATAAAACGATATCGACTGTTCGCGGAGCCTCTTCAGCAGAGCGCAAAACATTATTGAGAAAAGAGATGAATACTTGCACTGAAAAAGGATTAAAAAAGTAAAATTTATTGTCTTGGTCTGCGACTTGGTAGTCTTGTGCTAAGCAATTATAGAAGCTAATGCTCGACTCAGCGTCTTCGTGCTGCTCAAGATACCTTTTTTTATTTTCAAGAGCTTCAGCGTAAAATACCGGATTCATCTCAATTCCAGCACTTTTTGTTCCAAAGAAATGATAAACATAAAAGTTTAAACGTCCTTTGCCACATCCAACATCGACAAGTTGATCTTCTGAAATCACCGGATAATGTGTGAACAACACATCGAGTAAATCATACGGAGTTGGCTCATAGCGATGATGATGTAGAGAATCGGTAAATCCTTGTTGGTGCCCCACAGTTATGATGTTTAGGTGATTGTCATACACTTGCTCGTCCATTTCGTCCCACTTCCTTCCTCACTAAAATTTTACGTTTTCATCTTGCAATTAACAGAGATATTTGTTATAGTACAGCTAATTCAATATTTCTTGCTCCATTTTTATGGAGTAGGATAGAGGCGCAAAAACCATCAGTACGCAAAATGAGGACGATGAGGTCCATTGACGTTTGCCGAAAGGGGGATTTGCCGAAGTGACGGAAAGCTCATATTTCCGTGCGCTGGGTCTGTATTTAACAAATGCAGGACTGTCATATAGGTAACTATATGGAGGGCTATCTGATGCACAGGAACGAATGGTAAACATTGTTTCTACTGCAGCAACAGGACCCCCTGTTGCTGCTTTTTTGTTTATTCCTGACTGGCCCCTCACCTCTAAGCTACGAAAAAAATTAGAAAAGGGTGTGTTGTTTATGAATTTCGGCCAAATTATTACAGCAATGGTAACACCGTTCGACCAACAAGGAGAAATCGATTTCCCAGCAACCAAAAAACTAATCGAGCATTTAATCGCGAACGGCTCTGATGGCCTTGTTGTTGCCGGTACAACAGGTGAATCACCTACCTTATCAATCGAGGAGAAAGTAGAGTTATTCCAATTTACCGTAAACACAGTCGCGGGTCGAATTCCGGTTATTGCAGGAACGGGATCGAATAATACGCGTGCTTCTATTTCATTGACGCAACAAGCAGAAGAAGTCGGTGTTGACGGCGTCATGCTTGTAACGCCATATTACAATAAACCTTCACAAGAAGGCATGTACCAACATTTCCAAGCGATCGCCGAGTCTACGAATTTGCCTGTGATGCTTTATAACATTCCTGGTCGCAGCGTAGTTAATTTGTCTCCTGAGACAATCATTCGCTTATCCCAAATTAGCAATATTGTTTCCGTTAAAGAAGCGAGTGGCGATTTAGACGCCGCAGCACAAATTATCGAAAATACGCCTGACTCTTTTACTGTTTACAGCGGTGATGATAGCTTAACACTGCCAATGCTATCAATCGGTGGAACTGGAATTGTTTCGGTTTCTGCACACATTATTGGCAACGATATGCAAGACATGATCACAAGCTTTAAAACAGGTGATGTAAAAACAGCAGCAGCTATTCACAGACGCTTAGTGCCTACGATGAAAGCATTGTTTGCTGCACCAAATCCAACTCCAGTTAAAGCAGCTCTTAACATTACGGGCGTTCAAGTAGGCGGCGTTCGCTTGCCAATGATTCCATTAACAGTAGAAGAAACCGTGACGTTACGTGCATCTTTACCTGATTTGCATTCAAAAGCAGTAACAAACTAAAGCCGAAAAAACGCTGAAGTTCATCATGAACTTCAGCGTTTTTTTGATTTGATTTATATTAGTCCGTAAGCACAATTTCTGCCGTCTGCTTTTGCTTTGTAAAGGTAACTGTCTGCCCGCGACAGCCAGCTGCTAGTATCATCACCAGGCAAATATACCGCGACTCCAATACTGACAGTAACCGATACACTCTGCCAATTAGCTACCTCCATATGCTTGCATATGGCATCGCCTGTAGCCAATCCTTCTTCTGCACCCATATCTGGCATAATAATCACAAATTCTTCTCCACCAAGACGTGTCACAATGCCAGTTGATCCGACAACTTCTTCTAAACGTCTAGCTAACTCTTGTAACACTTCGTCACCTGTTTGATGACCATGGGTATCATTAACTCGCTTGAAATGATCGATATCTAACAGGAGAATAGTAACTTTGCGCCCTTTTTCTGCTTGCACTAAAAAATGAGTTAGCCGTTCTTCCAGATAGCGCCGGTTTTTTGAACCGGTTAGTGAGTCTGTAATAGCTAACTGTTGGAGTTCTAAATTTAAAGCTAACAACTCTTGCTGCTTGTCTTCAACTTCATGCATTAAATTTTGTAATTGATCGTAAGCATCTATTGTCTCGCGATTAATTTCTTCAGCATTGCGTTTAGCACGCAATAATTCTTTTTCATACTCTCCCCGAACGCTCATCTGTATTAAAGCGCACTCGTAAAATCCATCGTACTCTACTGCATTCATTAACGCCGGCATAGATCCTGTTGAGCTTTTCAAGGTTAAAAACATCTCATTGACAGTGCCGTGCATTTTAATAGAAGGAGTAAAGTAAGTTTGAAAATACATTCGTGATGCGATTGTTAGCAACTCATGAATATGTTGCGGATTTTCTACACCTGTTAAATTCCGCAATGTGCTGTTGATTTCAACTATACGCAAGTCCCGGTCCAGAACTAAATACCCGCAAGGTGCTCTATCGAGTTGCTGTTCCATTGTCTTCACTCCTACTCCGCCAAGTACCCCTTGATGCATGCTACGGTCTCCTCAACATCGCTTAAATGCGGGTTATGTCCCACCGCTTCCATTATCACCAAACGACTGTCAGCGATTTTTTCGTGAATGTACGCACCAATTTCTACAGGTACAATCGCGTCAAATTTCGGCTGAAGAATTAAGGTTGGGATTGTTACTTTATCCAATTGATCGCGAAGATCTGAAGTAAAAGTCACTTCAGCAAATTGGCGTGCAATCATCGGATCATTAGAGCATAATATCTCCTCAAAGTTTTCCGCCAGTTGAGGTCGCTCCTCATTTAACATCACTACAGGAGCCAAATATTTTGCCCATTCTTTATAATTTATCTCCATCATGTCTAATAATTCATCAATGTCCGATCGCTCAAACCCTCCATTATAGCCAGGTTCGTTCATATAATAAGGCGATGGCCCAATCATAATCATTTTTTCCATCAACTCCGGTTGTTCAATCGATGCGAGCAACCCAATCATCGAACTAACGGAATGTCCAACAAAAATCAGCTTTTCAAGTTCGAGTGCAGCACACACTTCTAATAAATCTTGCTTATAACCATCTAGCGTACTGTAACGCTCTTTCGAGTAGGCCGATTTATCACTATTTCCTGATCCAACATAATCAAACGTCACAACGCGATAATTCATTTGAAATTTCATAATGGTATTGTTCCAAACTTGTTGGTCACACCCAAATCCGTGACCAAATACTAGCGTTTTTTCGCCTTGTCCCGTCACTCGTACATTGTTACGCTTTAAAATATCCATTTTCACTGTTGCTCCGCCTTTTTTTGCTTCTCATGATGAGAAAAATTAGATTAGTTAAAAATTAAATATACTTAATCATAGCATCAATACATGAATTTTAAAGAGCTTGAACTAAAAAATATCTTGGCAAAAAGCACTAATCACCAACAATAAATTTTATAACAAAAAAAATACAGCAGACAAAAGTCTGCTGTATGGCATATTTTCACAGTATAAACTAATAGAAATTAAATGAACAACTACTTTTTTGCTCTGCCTAACGACAGATATTTCAATACCTACCAGCTTGCCTTTTTAACACCCGGAATCTGCCCTTTATGTGCCAGTTCTCGGAAAGTGATACGTGAGATCCCAAATTTGCGCATAAAACTACGCGGTCTTCCTGTCACTACGCAACGATTGTTCAAACGAGTTGGCGATGAATCTTTTGGTAACTTAGCTAATGCTACAAAGTCGCCTTTTTCTTTTAATTCTTGTCGCTTTTCTGCAAATTTGGCAACTAGCGCTTGCTGCTTCTTGTGACGTGCCACTTTTGATTTTTTAGCCATTTATCCACCTCTTCAAATTAGTAATGATTACGATTTATAGAACAAAAAAATTATTTCGTTTCACGATGAAGCGTTACTTTTCTCAGACGTGGACTGTATTTCTTTAATTCGATGCGTTCGGGATTTGTACGCTTGTTTTTTGTTGTACTGTAATTCCGGTCCCCAGTTTCTGTACACGCTAATGTTATGTTGACTCTCATCTTTTTTTCCTCCTAAACAAGTAATTGAAATTTTGGTAGTGGATCGTTAAACTTTGTCCAATCCTGTTCTTTTTCCTCATCAGTCAGCAAACAAAGGTCTAGTTCTTTTACGATGGATGACTGATCCATGTCAATTCCAATCAGCACTAGCTCCGTCATTTTTATGCCATTTTCTAAATCCCATTGTCCCGCATATTCAATCCCTAGTGAAGGTCCTGCTTGTGACAATAGAACAGCTGTCTCACTTCTTGTGGCCAACCACAAAAATCCTTTAGCACGGACGATTTCCGCTGGCCATTGCAAAATCCAATCCATCAACCGCTGCGGATGGAACGGCTGCTGACTTCGGTAAACAAATGACGCAATGCCATATTCTTCAGATTCCGGAATATGCTCTTCATTCAATTCCTTTATCCAGCCCGCACTTTGGCTTGATTTTTCAAAATCGAACAAGCCTGTATTGATCACTTTGTCTAGAGCTACTTTTGAATGAATCGTTTCAATAATTTCGGCATCCGGATTTAAAGTTGCTAGCAATTCTTTCAACTGATTTTTTTCTTTTTGTGGGATTAAGTCGAGTTTGTTTAATAAGATAACGTTGGCAAACTCTATCTGATCAATTAGCAAGTCTGATATATCACGAATATCGTCTTCGGTCGCTTCTTGACTTCTATCAAGTAACGACTCACCTGACGCAAAATCCTTCCAAAAAGCATATCCGTCAACCACAGTGACCAAAGTATCCAATCGGCAACTTTTCGATAAATCGATTCCTACTACCTCGTCTTGATATGTAAAAGTTTGCGCAACGGGCAGCGGCTCACTAATTCCCGATGATTCAATAACGATACAATCAATTTCACCACGGTTTACCAGCTTTTCAACCTCTATCATAAGATCTTCTCGCAACGTGCAACAAATACAACCATTCTGCAGTTGGACTAGCTTTTCAGTAGTTTTTGAAAAACCACCTTGTTCTATTAAACTTGCATCAATATTCACTTCACTCATATCGTTAACAATTACAGCCACTTTCAAGTTTTCTCGATTAGAAAGTAAATGATTTAGTAAAGTTGTTTTACCGGCTCCTAAGTAGCCACTTAGCACCGTAATTGGAACTGGACTCCTCATGCATCCACCAGCTTTCTTTTTTTAAATAGTAATGATTACGTTTTACATTGTATAAAAAAAGAAACAAGAACGCAAGCTTTTATTTTAAGACCTCTAGGTTTGCTTCTAAAACCAACAGGGTACATTATCATTACCTTGCTTTACAGGTGATTTATCACTATTTAGGAGGAACTTGAAATGACTAACGAAGGAACTACATTAATTCAGTCATATGATGTCCAAGCAGAAGTTTTGCACAAAATTAACGAATTAAAAGCACAAGGCTTTAAAGAAGAAGATATGTACGTAATTGCCAAGTATGACAATCAATTATCGATGGTTCAAGGGCAAACGAATGTTCATTTGGATGCACAAGAAGAGGAAAACATTATGAGTAAATTCAAAGCATTTATTTCTGGCGAAGATTCTACACGCCATGCTTTTACACAAATGGGATTAGCGAGCACCGAAGCAGACGATTACTACCAACAAGTAGAAAATGGCAAACTTGTTCTTTATGTAAACAGTGAATATAGTGCATCTTATGAGCCTCAAACGAACACATCTACAACTGCTCGAATGACAACTGCCGAAGAAGTACATCTGCGTTCTGAACCAGAGTCACTTAATCGCAAGCAAGAAACTAACCCTAGCAAACGCAATATTCAAGATACAGAAGCGATCAATACAAACCATCACCGAAATGAATCAGATATTACAAACATGGTAGAAGCCAAAAAGAACCAACATCATTTATATTAGATACCAAAGACGTATCCGAATGAGTATTCGGATACGTCTTTTCTCCTATCGACAGGTTTATTTTATACGTGCTAAAGGGTAAATAACTTTTAGCAAACTGAATTGGCACATTTAATATAGGAGGAATTAGGCATGGAGAAAAAAGAAGGTAAACTCATCGGGCTTTTTGATGCACAAGCACCACTGTTAATCCAAGTCGGCCAATTAAAAGCAGCGGGATACGAAGAAGAAGAATTGTTTGTAGTATCAAAGCACGATGAACAAATTGACTTGCTAATTGCTCATACCGCCGTTCATATCGACACACAAGACCGAGATAACTTTAAAGGCAAACTTATTTCGTTTCTAGCGGGTGATGATATCACAAAAGATGCTTTTAACCGAATGGGATTAGGCGAAGAGGCCACCGATTATTATTTCCAGCAAGTCGAACTCGGTAAACTCCTTCTTTACACGAGCAGTCAACCAGTAGCCGCAATTCACTCAGAAACCGAGTTACAGGCGGAACCTCAAGTTGATACAGAAGAACAATCTCTTGCTTTACACGAAGAACGTTTGAGCACTGACAAAAACAAAACTCAAACAGGTGAAGTCCAAGTTCATAAACAAATGGTTGAAGAAGATAAAGAGATCCAAGTACCTGTGGAACGCGAAGAAGTTGTTGTTGAAAGACGAAGTGCTTCAACTTCCAAAACTGATCATGAAGAACCAGAACTAACTCCAGCACAAGTGTATGAAAAAGGTGATGCCATCCACATTCCACTTACTGAAGAACGCCTTGACATTGGCAAAAAACAAGTGGTCCGTGAAGAAATTGTCATTGGTAAACGTAAAGTTAAAGATGTTCAAGTGGTAAACGAAACTGTGCGTCGCGAAGTTGCGGACATTGAAGAAAGTGGAGTCGTCAATCGCGTAGATAAATAAACAAGGCAGCCAAATGGCTGCCTTGTTTTTTGTACATCTTATAAAATGGCCATCGTAATTGCGACAATTATAGCCACAATAATTCCCACAAACAAAATTGCTGGAATAACGATAACAAAAAGCCCTTTCCAAGCAGAAAATCTATGGGCTTGACCTACTGCATTGCTTTGAACAAATAGCGTCCAAATAGACACCCCCCCTATAATAAGGCTAAAAATAATTGTCAGTATGTCCATGCCTTCAACTGGCAATTGGCCAGACTCTGCAAAATAAGTTTCCGGCAGTAGCAATAGCCGTACTTACAGCCGCTCTGATCGGCCCTAAGAAAAAAGCGAGCAACAACATGCCTCCTATTGGTAGAAAATGCTCAGAATTCAACGCTAAAATTTAATATTCCCTTTTTATCTCCGGCATACTCTTTATATGCAAGTCACGCTGCGGGAATGGAATTTCGATGTCCTGCTCAGCAAACAGTCGGTTAATGCGGAAATTCAATGCGCTTTTTGTGGTGATGATCTGGTTAGAGTTAGCAATCCAAACCATCAATTCAAAATCAAGCGATGACTCACCGAAGGCCGAAAAATTGACGAACGGCTCAGGATCCAATAGCACAACGCCACCTTCTTGATGCTCTTCTTGTGCTGCTTGCAACAACACTCTTTTAACCTTTTCAGCATCTGTTCCATAGGCCACACCGACTGGTACCACAAGCCGCATGCGCGGATCGCCATACGAGCGATTAACCACTTGCTCTTCGAGAAAATAGGAATTCGGGACGATAACGTGTTCGTTATGAATCGTCTTGATGACGGTCGAGCGCAGCGAAATCTTGTCGACATCGCCGATTAAATCATCAATAATTACCCGATCACCGACTTTTATCGGTCGTTCGAACAGTAAAATAATACCCGAGATAAAATTCGAGGCAATGTTCTGCAAGCCAAAGCCAATTCCTACACCAAGCACACCAGCAAATACTGTCAAAGCGCTCAAGTCCAAGCCAACCGTCGTCAAACTGACGAGTATAGCGATGGCCATCACGGTATAATGGAACATGCGATCGAATGTATAGCTCAGGCCTCGATCTAAATGGTAGCGTTGATAGACATTCGGCAAAATATAGCGCGTGATGATTTTTGCTGCGCGGTTCGCGAGCGACACGATCAAGATAACCAGAATCAGTAGAAATGCCGTAATTTCGACATTGCCAAGGTCAAATAACCGGTTGAACATCCAGCCCGACTCGGAAAAATAAAAAATCATAAAAAGCAAAATCCCGTAAGTCGTTGCCCAGTTTAATATGCTTCGCAAAATCGAATCGACGTGTCGAAACATCCGTTTTTTGCTTAATCGACGAGAAATTGCAAGAACGACGGCCCTCACGAGAAAAATGCACGCTACGTAAAACAAAAACAGGAGCACTTCGGTCCATTCGATTTGCTCAAACACCTCATACCAATGTTTGGTCAGTTCTTCCGGTTGTATCGTCAGCAGCATGCCTATCCTCTCCCTCTTCAACTTCGTATGGTTTACTCACTCTTCGCCCAATATTGACCTTTCCGGTTCGTAATGTCGAGCGTTGTGATTATATTCTCTACCTGACTTTTTCTATATAGTTTCTATTCAAACATACCCCTATAACAATGTATATAACAGGAAGTAATTGGCCTCCATCAACTTTCCATCTCCCTTTTTCACGTCATGCTATACTGAAAGCATCCACTACCGAAAGGATGATTTTTTTGTCAGAACTAACTCATTTTAATGCTCAAGGTCGTGCCAAAATGGTCGACGTCTCCGATAAAAAAAACAGTGTACGCACTGCTCGTGCAACTACTTCTGTTTTATTAAACAAAGCGATTTACCAACAAATTAAAGAAGGTACTAATAAAAAGGGCGATGTTTTTGCAGTTGCTCAAGTGGCTGGCATTATGGCAGCTAAAAATACTTCACAAATCATCCCGATGTGTCATCCATTAGCACTTAGTGGCGTGGACATTGAATTTCAATGGAATGTCGATGAAGAAAAAAATCACTTCGAAGTTTTGTTGACCGTTTCCGTAAAAACAAAAGGACCTACAGGAGTCGAAATGGAAGCTCTTACCGCGGCTTCTGCTGCAGCACTGACAATTTACGATATGTGCAAAGCTTCTGGTAAAGAAATGGTCATCGGACCGACGATGTTGCTTGAGAAAACTGGCGGAAAATCCGATTACGCACGTGATTAAACCTTACTAGTTACTGATCGAAGTTTATATCTTGTACGCATATAAAAAAGCCGGAGAAAAAAATTTCTTTTCTCCGGCTTTTTGTTTGTCATAAACTATTGTACAGGTCTTGTTGGCATTTCGATGCCTAGTTCTGCCAGTTGCTCTTGAGCTTGTTCTTCCGTAATGGTTCCCGCCATTTGCTGATCTCTAATTTCTTGCACTTTTTGCTCTGTTTCCTCATCCATTTCTGGCATGTCAGGTGGGAGTGCCCCTGCCTCTCGTGGCATTCCGCCACCTCCACCTGCTCCACCGCCAGGGTTTTCAACACTTGCTTCTGTAATCCCATCTTCGTTTAACCAAGTAACCGATTCGGTAATCGTAAAGTCTACAAGTTCTGTTCCGCCTTCATATCCGCCATCTGCGTAAAGACCCGCTGTTTCTTCAGCTGATGAAGTACCTCCTGAAGAAAGCGTATAAGAAGAGCCTATCTCCAAGTCCGGTGTGCTAATAAATATAGCCGAAAACTCTCTCGACGGAGCATATGTCGCGATCGTTGTCCCTTCGCTATCTTGCAAGTGAACAATGGTTCCTGCCTCTTGAATTTCAGGGAACGTCATGACAACAGATTCTTGAGCTGTTTCTTCTGAAGTGGCTTGCACCATGCCTGTGCTACCGGCAGCGATTATTACCCCTCCCGTAAGGTCAAAGCCATTATCATAATCAATCGAACCGTCCATTGTTCTTGTTGGACCTTCAACGAGTACTGTACCACCTGTCATGACGATTGAGCCGTTGGCGTCGAGACCATCTCCAAGACCATCAACTGTTATAAATCCACCGTTAATCGTCATCACAGGTTCTCCGCCTTCGCCTATTTCAACTTTATCTGCTTCATCCACTTCTACCGGTGGACCTGTTGTCACTGTTGTGCCGTCGCTGACGTTAATGCCGTCATCCGTTGCAGTTACATCAATTGTTCCATCATCAATTGTGATGAAGTTACCTTCTAAACCTTCGTAACTTCTTGTAACCGTAATTTCACCGTTTGTGATCACAAGTGAATCGTCTGCGTGAACGCCATCTTCTCCGGTTGCAATTTCCCACTGTCCTCCAGCAATCGTAATATCACTATTGCTATTTACTGCATCGTCAAGCGAATCAATAATGAAAATACCACCGCTTACGTCAATAGCACCACCTGCTTTAAGACCTTTTGTGCTTTCTGCTTCTTCAACAACTTCTGTTTCTACAGCTGTGCCTGGTGCGGCATCTCCTGCTTCTTTAATCGTTTCTGGGCTACCGCCACCTGCAAGTATTGTATACGTTCCATCTGTCACCACTAAATCAGTTTCCGCTTGAATGGCATCCTTACCAGATGTAATATCGAATGTTCCACCTTCTAAAGCAATGCTACCTTTTGTTGCATCTTCATCGTTTGTCGATTTGATACCGTCACCACCCGCTTCAATAACAAATGCACCGGTCTTTATCGCGACAAGATCTCGCCCTTTCAAGCCATCATCAACTGCCGTGACTTGAATATTACCTCCAGTTACTTTGAGCTCATCTTTGCTGGCGATGCCATCTTTATAGTTACCTGTTACGGTGAGTTGTCCGGAACCGTTAATCGTTAAATCAGATTTACTGAAAATAGCTGCGTCTAGTTCATCATCAGATGAATCGTCCATTACATAGTTCGCACTATCAGAAATACTGTTTTCGGTACCGTCCGCTAAAGAAATTACGGCTTTTTCTGCATCTTTAATATAAATTGCTGAGTTTTCCGATGAGTTGATTTCCACTCCGTTCAAAACCAATCGAACTGTTTTTTTATCTTCGGAATCGACTACAATCTGACCCTCGTCTAAATTCCCTGTAAATACATATGTGCCTCCAGCTTTGATCGTTAGTACATTGTCTTCAAAAATAATTGCAGCTGATGATGCAAATTCTGCGCTGTCGCCGCTGAGTTCGACTTCGAAAGGATTTTCATCCTGCCACTCTGTATATTCATCTTCATCCGTGTAAGTTACCACGTTATTTACCAAACTTGTCATTTGTTCTGCCACCACTAGATCGGAAGTTGCTGCTGTTGATTGTTCGGTGTCAGTTTTTTTATCCGTTTCATTTGTACATGCAAACAACAAACTTGCACTCAATAATGTTGCGGCTAATTTAAACATTCTTTTATTTTTGGGCATCTTGTGCTCACTCCTTAAGTTGTTGAAAGGCTTGTTGCCCTCTCGATAATTCTTATTATTCATCTTCAACCTTAACCAAACCTTAAAAAAGCGAATCTATATAAAAATTTGCAATTTCAAAACTTAGTCCTATAATCAACTTATTCTTAAAATTCCTGAAGGGGCGCTCAAAATGAAATTATTAATCATAGAAGATGATCAGCATCTCTCAGATACAATTAAAGAAACAACACAAGATATGTTCCATACACAACAAGCTTTTGACGGCGAAGAAGGTTTGTTTTTAGCCGAACAAAATATTTTTGACTGCATCATTTTGGACATTATGCTTCCCTACTTAAATGGCTATGAAGTGTTAAAAAAACTAAGAAGCCAAAATATTACGACTCCTGTCATTATGTTGACCGCTAAAGATGGCATCGGGGATAAGATTCAAGGATTTAAAGCAGGGGCTGACGATTATTTAGCAAAACCTTTCCACCGGGAAGAGTTACTTTTGCGTCTTGAAGCCATTGTTAGAAGATCCGGTGGCGAACTCAAGCAAAACACACTGTCTTTTAAAGAACTGAAGTTGAACATCAAAAACAAAACCGCTCAACTTGGTGAAGAAACGGTCAAACTAAACGGCAAGCAATTTGATTTACTCGAGTATTTAGTGAACAACAAAAATATTATTTTGACGAAAGAACAGATTTTCGACCGTATTTGGGGATTTGAATCCGATACTTCGACAACTGTGGTTGAAGTATACGCCAGCAACTTGCGAAAAACACTTAAGAAATTCAACTACGACCAATATATTAAGACTTTCCGCGGCTTAGGCTATATGTTGTCAGATGCAGGTGAACAAGATGAATAGGCAACCCATTTTTCGCAAGCAGCAATTACGTTTTATGATTTTGAATTTGATTGCTTTTAGCATCATTTTCACTATTTTTGGGGTAATCATTTTTCAACAAGTCCAAAATACACTTTTTTTAAAAACCGATGATGACTTGCTTCAAGCAAAAGAATTCGTTTTAAGCGAAGACTTTACAACTATCCGTTCACCTTTAGAGAATGGTCCAGAACTTGGTCCTCCCGGCGGCATTAACCCACGAATTATCGTACTTAATTGGAATGCCGCAGGCGACATCGTCAACGAAGACCAGATCGGAACGTGGCTTTATGAGAGTTTCTCTCAAGAATCCATATTGAATATCGAAAATCTCAACACCATTACAAATTTATCCGTTGACGCTGAATATACGTATCGTTCACTACTTATCGAAAACGACACAGCGGACGGGGAAATCGCCTATACGCAGCTATTGATCAATATTGATGGTGAGCAGACGATTCTTGATAATTTTGGTCAATTGTTAATTATTTGTTCATTGATTTTCATTGTTTTATCGATTTCTGCTAGTTACATTTTGTCTAAAAAAATGATGGAGCCGATCATTAAATCATGGAACAAACAGGCAGAGTTTGTTGAAAATGCCTCTCATGAATTGCGAACACCTTTAACCATCATCCAAAACAAATTAGAGCTTTTACTAATGGAACCGCAACAAAAAATCATTCAGAAATTCGAAAATATTGCACTTAGCCTATCGGAAACGAGACGCTTGTCTAAATTGACATCTGACTTACTAACTTTAGCGAGAGCTGATTCTGCTGAAATCCAGCTTGATAAACACCCTCTTCATGTCGACGAATTTATCGAACGCGTGAGTGTGCCTTATATCGAAATTGCCGAATCGCAAAACAAAACTTTGCAACTCGATTTACATTGCAAGACAGAAATTCAAGCAGATGAAGTACGCCTCCATCAATTGCTCGTTATTTTATTGGATAACGCGCTGAAGTATACAGATGAAGAAGAACATATTTCTGTCAAAACCTATACAGAAGACCAAAAAGCAGTGATAGAAATAAGAGACACCGGCCGTGGCATTCAAAAAGAAAACCTTCCATATATTTTCGACCGTTTTTACCGGGAAGATAAAGCCCGGTCGAGAGAAAATGGCGGCATCGGTCTTGGCTTATCAATTGCCCAGTGGATTGTTACTCATCACGGCGGTACCATCACCGCCTCTCAGAACGGACAAGCCGGTACGCTATTTAAAGTGAAATTGCCGCAATAACACCCGTATAGTTTGCGGGTTTCAGACTGTAGAAAAAGTCTTATTAAACTGAATAGTAATGTATAATTTCCAACTGGGCTGGCCACTTCGCTTTCCGTGGGCTCAGCTTCAGCCTCCTCGTCACTGAAAACCCATGCTCCTGCATCGCTGCGCTAGCTTCGTCGCAAAAGCTTGTCCTCGCAGGCTTCGGCCAATGCTATTCCTGCGGGGTCTTCAGCTTTCGCTGTCCCACAGGAGTCTTCGTGGACCAGCCCAGTTGAAGGCTTCTTGCTGCAAACAAAGTGAGATTCTATAGTGCGCTTTACCGTATAAATAACGTGTTAAAAGATTTTTCCCTACTCACTCTAGGATTCGGAGCACCTAGTGGCGAAGGGCAAAGATATGCTCCTGCATCGCTGCGCTAGCTTCGTCGCAAAGCCACTGCCCGAACTCCCTTCGGTCACTGACTTTCCAGCGGAAAAACGAAGTGATGAGACCCCGCAGGAGCTTGCGACGAGGAGGCTCAGCGCGGAGTCCGCGGAAAGCGTCCACTAGGTGTGGAGAATCCCATATGCATACAAAAAATGAGTAAATATTCTTTTGTCTTCAAGCTAAACCCGCATATATTTGCGGGTTTTTTGTTTGTTTAAAATTTTTAAGGTTTGTTTAAGGTTGCCCGTCAATAATAAGGTTAACAAAAGGAGTGAGTGATGATGAAAGCACAAAGTTTGAACGGCATACAAGGTCGCAGAGAAATTAAACATGAAATGACCAAAATGGATTGCTACTTGCTACGAAACAAGTTAAAACACTATATGGAAATTGATCCTCATGCTAAAGAAAATGGAACGTATTCTATCCGAAGCGTTTATTTCGATAACTTTGATAACAAAGTGATGAACCAGAAAAAAGAAGGACTTTTCGAGCGGGATAAGTTTCGAGTTCGACTATATGATTCAAATGTTACCCTTCTCAATTTGGAGAAAAAAAGCAAACGCAACAATCTTACTTATAAGCAAAAATGTTCAATCACAGCTGCAGAATACGAAAAAATACGAACGGGCGACATAAACTGGATGGAAACCGATGCCCGTACACTCATGCAAGATTTGTATTGGCAAATGACGATGCTGCAGCTTAAACCACTTACAGTTGTTGACTATGAACGGGAAGTATTTATCTACAAACACGGCAATGTGCGAGTCACTTTTGACAGCTCGATTAGAACGAGCCTACGAAACAATGATGTTTTAAATCCACATATTGCAATGGTTGATACGGAACCGGATGTCGTGATATTGGAAGTGAAATACGATGAATTTCTACCGAATGTCATCAAGCAATTGCTGCAAGTTAGCGATATGCGAGCTGGGGCTTATTCAAAATACCAAATCAGCCGGATGTACGGTTGATTGTCACATTAGTTTATAAAACATACTGGAGGAATAAAAAATGGAAAGTATTAATTTCAGCGACATCTTCAAATCAAGCTTTTTGGAAAACACGAATAGTAGCTTTTCCCTTATTGATTCACTAATTGGCTTGGTGGTAGCATTTGCCATCGGGTTGTTCATTTATATGATTTACAAAAAAACGTTTTCTGGGGTCATTTATTCCCATAGCTTTAACATCTCTTTAATTGTTATGGCGATGGCTACTGCATTAATCATTATTGGGATTTCCACCAACGTTTTGTTATCACTCGGAATGGTCGGCGCATTATCGATTGTTCGCTTTCGAACACCTATTAAAGATCCGATGGACTTGGTTTATCTATTTTGGACAATCATTTCAGGAATTCTGTGCGGCGCAGGATTTATTTTACTAGCCATTGTCGGGGCACTTTTGATTGGTCTTGTATTGATTGTTTTCGTTAATAAAATCAAAATCGAAAATCCTTATTTGCTGATTGTTAAATATAGCGATAACCAAATCGAAAACCCTCTCGACAAACTGCTTTCAGCAAGTGTTAAAAAGCATTTGATCAAATCAAAATCTGTTTCATATGATAATGACTACGAAGTGACGTATGAAGTGCGTGTTAAAGATACGGATATGGGTTTCATCAACCACATTTCTGAAATGGTCAGTGTGAAATCTGCTATTATGTTGAGCTATGATGGGAACTTTACTGCTTAATAAACTATATTCAAAAAAGCGTATGCGTCTGTCAGTTTACTGACAGACGCATACGCTTTTATTTGTTGTACGATATGCTCAATGTTTCGTTAATTCCGAATAAATATGCTGAATCTCTGGCAAAATCAATCGCTCCATTGCTAGCTTTATAGCGCCGCGCGACCCCGGTAAAACAAAAATGGCTTTATCATGAGCTACTCCCGCTGTCGCTCGGCTGAGAAGCGCCTTGGTTCCGACATCTTCAGTGAAGCTAACGTAACGGAAGAGT
Source organism: Planococcus donghaensis (assembly GCF_001687665.2). Taxonomy (NCBI): domain Bacteria; kingdom Bacillati; phylum Bacillota; class Bacilli; order Caryophanales; family Caryophanaceae; genus Planococcus; species Planococcus donghaensis. Next base: position 3,005,377 of record NZ_CP016543.2, read on the forward strand.
TCTCCGAATCCTGTTATTTCTTTTTCAAACAGTGGCTGGACAGCTTCTAAAGTGACATCGCGTTTCGCGATTCCCGTTCCACCTGTGGTAATAATCGCATCTATATCCCCCTGCCCCAACCAGTCAGAAATCGTTAGTTGAATAATCGTAACGTCGTCCGGAACTATCGCATAATCACTAACTATGAACTTATGATCTTTAGCCATCTTCTGTATTAGCTGACCCCCAGTATCCGTTTCTTCTGTCCGGGTGTCACTAACAGTTAACACCGCAATGCGTACTTGATGATCTGTATGAAACGTTTCCGACATACACTCGCCCCTTTCTGACTAGCCAAATACTTGGTGATATAATTTGCGACCTTCTGCTAGATTGTGAACGCCATGAATTAGCAAGCGACCGTTTCCGAACAATACCATACGATGATTGAAAACTTTCAGTTCAACAAAATAAGGTGTTCTTTTCACACTAGCTTCTAATCGTTTCCCGACCCTTTCAGCGTCATCTAACGTAATCGGACGGTTCGCATCAGGCAAAATTTGCACAGCATCACGTCCACATAAAACCGCATAAGAACTTGCGGCTGTTTCATTAAGTGACGGAAATACCGCCTCTTCTCCGCACGTTTTACAGTTAGGATCTTTAATGCGCGAAACCCCAATATCCATTTGACTATTGTCCCATAAATTGAAATGATGAATTTTTTTACGCATTGCCTCTCGGTTGCCACTTAACCATTTTAAAGCTTCTGTGCATTGAAGCGCAGCTGTCACTTGAACAGCTGGTGAGATAATGCCCACCGTATCACATGTTTCGTTGATGGCAGGAAGAACCGGGATTAAGCAACGAAAGCATGAGCTTTCTCCCGGTACAAATGGAAACACGACTCCTGAACTGCCCACGCAAGCACCATATATCCAAGGCACGCCAAATTTCACAGAAGCATCGTTGATCAACAAACGCGTTTCAAAATTATCCGTCGCATCCAATATCAAATCACTGACTGCTGCTAATTTTTCCATACCGGTTGCATCGAGATGTTCTAAATACGTAAATAACTGCAAGTCGCTACGGATGGCTTTTAGTCTTTGCTCAGCCGCTGCCACTTTTGGCATCATGTGACGCGCATCTTCTTCCGTGAATAATTGCTGACGCTGCAAATTGGATCTTTCTACGTAATCGCGATCAACTAAATGAATCGTCCCAATACCCGCTCGTGTTAAAGTTTCTGCAATCGCTGAACCTAAAGCTCCGCAACCAACAATGGTAACGGTTGCACGTGATAAGTGTTGTTGGCCCGACTCCCCAAGCGGTTTGAATAAGACTTGTCTTGAATAACGTTCATCCACTGTGATTCCCACTCTCTATCCGTTTAATCTTTCAAACGATTTTATCTACCCTCAGAATTATTAGCGTGTAGCTTCTTCGGTCATCTGCCCTTTTTCAATTCTCATAATACGATCCGCTAATTTTTCAGCATCCGCAATGCGATGTGTCACGAAAATAATTGGAATTTGCCACTGTTCGTGGATCCGCAACAGTTCATTTTGACACCGATCACGATTGGCATCATCCAATGCTGAAAAAGGTTCATCTAACAATAAAATATCGGGTTGCGCTGCTAACGAACGAGTCAAGGCAACACGTTGCTTTTCACCACCTGAAATTTGATGTGGGTATTTGCCCAACAAGCCCGTAATACCAAGAATTTTCGTTAATTCCGTAATATGTGCAATGTTGCTGCCCTTTGGCACTGCGTAAAGAATATTTTCTTCTGCGGTCAAGTGTGGAAATAGCGCATAATCTTGAAACAAATAACCCACTTTACGCTTTTGTATTTTTAATGGCTTTTGCTCTTCACTATAAAATATTCTACCATTTAATGAAATTTCACCAGCATCTGGGTGAACGATCCCTGCGATGCAGTTTAGTAACGTCGTCTTACCCGAACCCGAAGAGCCAACCAATGCCAGAATTTCTTTATCCAATCTAAATTGCATCGATAAACGAAAATGATCTAATTGTTTTTGAAAATCCACTTGCAGCATTTGCTCATTCCCTTCCGATTCGTATGGCGGTCTTTTTACGCCAATAGTTAACCCACGTAATGGCAGCTACTCCGAGTGACGACACAATCAATACCCAAAACAACGCTTTTTCCATATCGCCTGCTTCATAAGCAAAGTAAATAGCTAAAGGAATAGTTTCTGTAACCCCCGGAATATAGCCGGCAATCATTAATGTCGCTCCAAACTCGCCGATACCACGAGCAAAAGCCAAGATTAATCCGGCCAAAATCCCCGACCAAGCAAGAGGGAACGTAATGGTTCGAAAAATTCGCCATTCGGAAACGCCCATCGTTCGCGCTACGTTTTCCCAGCGTGGATCTACTTTTTCAAAAGCAGCTAAAACACTTTGATACATGAGTGGCAACGACACAACAAACGAAGCAATTGCTGCACCAATCCATGTAAACACTACGCGAAAGCCAAACCACTGTTCAAGTAGAATTCCAAAAGGTCCATTTACGCCGAACAAGACAATCAACCCAAAACCAATTACGGTTGGTGGCAATACTAAAGGCAATAGAATCAACGCTTCTAGAAAACTTTTACCAAAAAAATCACGTCTTGTCATAAAGCGAGCCAGCGCAAGACTTACCACAAACACAAAAAAAGTAGAGATCACTGCGACTTTAAGAGATAACCAAAGCGGAGACAAGTCATAAACAATCATGGTGTTTCTCCGGCTACGGGCATAAATCCGTATTCCTTGAGAATGGCTTGTCCTTCTGAGCTCGTGACAAATTCCCAAAAAGCAGTTGCTGCAGGTTGATTTTCTGAATCCGCGATGACTGCTCCTGGATAGATAATAGGTTTTGTCTGCCCTGGTACTTCAAGTGTCCCATTAATTTCCCGGGAAATAACGGCATCTGATGAATAAATAATTCCGAGTTCTGCATTTCCGCTTTCCACATAAGTAACAACTTGACGAGCATCTTTCGCATAAATGAGACGATTACTAAGAGAATTCCATAAGTTGTCGTTTTCTAATGCTTTTTTTGAATAGGCACCAAGCGGAACACTATCCGGTTCACCTATCGCAATTTTCTTTTCTGTATTCAATACAATTTCTTTAAAATTTGCCGTGGCTGAAAATTCTTCTAACGACGCCAAAACAAGCTGGTTTTCAGCAAACGGTTCGATGCTATCTGTATTTATTAATTGTTGAGATTTGAGTAATTCCATATCTTGTTCACTCGCTGATAAAAACAAGTCGGCCGGTGCGCCTTGTTCAATTTGGCTTCTCAACTTACTAGATGAGCCATAATTGAAAGTTAGCTCAATATTCGGTTCTACTTCTTGAAATTGTTGTTCCATTTCTTTCATGACCTCTGTCAGACTAGATGCCGCCGAAACTAAAACTTCTTCGGGATTTGCAGAATGATCGCTACAGCCGCTCATGAACAAAGTTAAACTTATTAGACCCAGCAATTTTTTCATTTAAAGGACTCCTCATGCATTAAAGTAGAGCTTAGCTATTCTAGTGAAGCTTCTGTGTACTTACAGTATAACTTCCGTCGCAGAGAAGCTGAATCATTTTCCAAACAAACTTTAGAAAGAACACAGTCCCCGCTCTTTTTGGAGATATTTAGGTTAGAATAGAAAATAAGAATCGTATTTATACAGGAGGAATTGCAATGAAGTTTGGCATTGTCGGCACGAATTGGATTACCGACCGATTTATTAAAGCCGCTAAAGAACACCCTGACTTTACAATCGGGGCCTTATATTCTCGGAAACTAGAAACGGGCAAGGCGTTTGCGGAAAAATACGCAATTGAAAACGTCTATACCGATATGACGGTCATGTTCAGCAGCGGAGATATTGAAGCGGTTTATATCGCATCACCAAATGCCATGCATGCCGAGCAAAGCCTACTGGCGATGAAACACGGCATTCATGTTCTTTGTGAAAAACCGGCTGTCACGTCAATTGAAGAAATGAACCAAATTATTGAAGCTTCACGAACTTATCAAACAACTTATATGGAAGCGATGAAATCCACGTTACTTCCTTCTTTTTTAAACTTGAAGGAAAATATCGCTAAAATCGCACCGATTCGTCGCTTTGTGTTTCATTACAATCAATATTCTTCACGGTATGACAAATACAAAGATGGCATTGTCGAAAATGCCTTCAAACCTGAACTTGGCAATGGCTCAAAAATGGATTTAGGCGTTTACTGCATCGCGCCGATTATTCATTTGGTTGGTGCCCCGGAGTCAACGATGAAAAATCAATTTTTATTATCGACTGGTGCCGATGGCCAAGGCAGTATGATTTGGAATTACGCTGATATGGAAGCAATTATTATGTACTCGAAGATTTCGGATTCTTTTCTGCCGAGTGAAATTCAAGGCGAGAATGGAACGATTGAAATCGACCGCATCAGTGATCCGAAAAATATCCTCATTAAGTATAGAAACGGACAGACTGAAGACTTGTCTGTCGCGCATGATTTTGACTCGATGTATTACGAGTTGGCAGAGTTTATCAACTGTGTGAAAAACGGGCAGTTGGAATCCACGATCAATACACATGCTATTTCACGTGAAGTAACGAAATTGTTGACGTAGGGGGCAAAGAAGAAAGCGCTCCAAGCGGACACTTTTCGAGGGGCCGACTTTCGCACTTTCTTCTGAGTATGTTGTATTTAGCCATATAGCAGAAGAAATAGAATATCTTTAATTTTGAAGAATAGCTTATTCAATTAAACAGCAAAGGACGTGCCTTATGATAAAAGGGATTATATTTGATTTTGCCGGGTTGATTTTTGATACGGAAACACATCAATATCATATTCTTCAAGAGATGTTTAGCGAATACGGTAGCGAATTGCCGCTTGGGTTGTGGCAAAACGAAGTAGGTACGGACGGTGGCTTTTCGCCGTTTCATTATATGGAGCAGCAAATTGGCAAACCGGTTGAACATGCGTTGCTCAATAGACAATATGAAGAAAAGTTTCTTTCGGTATTGTCTAAAGAAAAACCTCGCGATGGTGTGGTTGAGTATTTGCAAATGGCCCAAGAGTTAGGTTTGAAAGTCGGATTAGCGTCGAGTTCGAGTTATCGCTGGGTTTCAGGTCATTTGAAAAACCTAGAGTTGTTTGATCACTTCCATTGCATTCGCACTTCGGATCATGTTGAAAAAGTAAAACCTGATCCTGCTTTGTATCTTCAGGCAGCCGAGGGTTTAGAGTTGTCTCCTGAAGCCTGTCTTGTTTTTGAAGATTCGGCTCACGGAGCAACAGCTGCCAAGCGCGCAGGTATGAGTTGTGTCATTGTGCCGAACAAAATCACGAGCACAATGCAGTTTGGTCACGTAGAGCACCGGTTGGATTCAATGGCGGACATGCCATTGAATGACCTCTTGAGTTTTGTAACGGCCATAAAAATAAATCAATCCTAATTACAAAGATGGTTCAGGAACAATACCTGAACCATCTTTTATGTTTTCGCCGTATATTTTCGAATCGCTGGCAAAATTTCTGTCCCGATCAAGTCGATATTGCGTTTTAAGCGGTCGATCGGCACACCACCAAAATCTATTTGTGCAATATAGCGTTGATGACCAAACAATTCATGTTGGTATAGAATTTTTTCGATAATTTGTTGAGGACTGCCAACGTTCATGACGCTATCCATTTGCGCGCCGTGCATGAATGCGGCTTGTGGGTAACCTTGACCGTTGGTTTTTCGCATCCCTTTATCCACATGTGGATAAACTTCTTCTATAGCTTGTTGAGTCGTTGCAGCCACGTTGAACAGTCCAGCGGTCGCGACAGGTAACGTAGAGGGACTAAAACCACTTTCTTCAGCTGCTTCGCGGTAAGCATCAATCGTGTGCTTGAATGTTTCTGCCGGACCACCAAGCGTTGCAAGCATCATCGGCACACCGGCATGCCCCGCTTTAATCGCACTTTCTGGATGTCCGCCAACCGCACGCCAAATTGGCAGCGACCCTGTAAGCGGTCGCGGTATAACTTGCGCACTACGTAGCGGAGCACGGAACTTCCCGCTCCAATCGACCGTTTGTTCTTTATTGATTTGAAGTAACAACTCAAATTTCTCTTCATACAATTCTTCGTAATAACGAATGTCGTAGCCGAGTAAGTCAAATAGTCCAACGCGCGACGCGCGCCCCGCAATGATTTCTGCACGACCATTTGAAATCAAATCAATCGTCGCGAAATCTTCAAATACGCGTACCGGATCTGAGGTGCTAATAATGGTGGAGGAACTAGAGATTTTAATGTTTTTCGTCGCTTGTGCAATAGCAGCAAGCACAACGGTATGCGCTTGCGTAGCGAAATATTCTTGATGGCTTTCTCCAACACTGAAAAAGTCGAGCCCGGCTTGGTCTGCTAGTTCAGCGAGTCCAATAATTTCTTGAATGCGTTCTCCTGCTGAAATTCGCTGTCCAGTATGCGGGTCTGGCAGATGATCCCCCAATGTGTATATTCCAAATTCCATGCCTTTGTCTGGATTGATGCGGTACTGTTCCATATCCACTGTCCTTCCTGTTCTACAAATTGGGCTTAAGATTTTTCTTTATTTTATTTGCGTAGCTGCAATGGCAAAGTAAGTACCAGGTTCTTCTGAAAAAACGATGCGTTCAAAATGGGCGTTAAAGCCTGCTTCACTTAGCAGTTCTTCCCATTCTGGCATGGAAAACAATCCGCATTTGGCACTATCGGATTCGTGAGTAATCTTCCCATCTTTTTCCCGCATCACGTAGGCGTACTCGACTTCCGTTACGTGATCTTCCGGATCTAAGTCATAGCTCCACTCTAAATAGCGCATGCCTCGTCCATCTTTATCGATGCCGCCATCGCTCGTTCGTGCTTCAAACGTTTCTGTATAGTGATCTGGCATGATAAATAACAGGCCTTCAGGGTTTAAATGCTTTTTAGCATTTTTCATCACTGCTAGTAAATCGGTTTTATCGGTAAAGTAAGAAATCGCATCATGAATAAACACCAAATCAAACTGGCGTCCTGCATCAATCGTTCGCATATCGCCTTGCATATGAAGACAATCTGGATTCAACTCTCGGCTGACTCTCAACATATCTTCTGACAAATCCGTCAAAGTCATTGAAAAAAACTTTTTTAAATAGAAAGCATTGCTGCCACCACCGGAACCAAACTCAATTGCATCTTGGATATCGGGATGATACTGCAACATAATGTTCAAAAAAAGATGGGCTTCTTCCTCATATTCCGTATGCGGGGACAGTAATGGCCACCAGTTGGCTAATTCCTTATACAGCTTCACGCGAATCACCCTTTCGCTTTTTTATCATTATATAACTTGGAAAGAAAATTGTAGAAGAATGTAACTTCATTTTCCCCATAAAATAAGACTTTCCTTATGACCGGAAAGTCGAATGATAAAAGCTTATGCTTCAGTTAAATGCTGTCTGCCAATTCTTTTTTACTTTTTTTAGCTCGTTCTGATATTGTTCCTTCTTTACCGGACACAATACCTGCAAGCAAAATGATAAGAGAGACAAACAGTAAGAATAACAGCGGCAATGTCCAGCCCCCACCTATGTCGTAAAGAACACCTGCAAAAACAGGTCCAATAGCCGCTAACATATATCCAAATGATTGAGCCATTCCTGACAGCTCCACTGCTTCTCTTCCATCTTTCGTTCTTAATGTAAAGAACACCATTGAAAGACTAAATCCACTTCCTCCGGCAACTCCGAGCAAGATTGCCCATAATGGGACAAGCAACATACTGCCAGAAAGCAACCCTAAAAACCCAGTTGTAAACAACAGCGCCGTTCCGACAGCGAGACCTACTTGGCTTTTTAGCTTTTCAGCAATAACTGGCACCACAAAGGTGGTCGGAATGATGGCCGTTTGCATTAAAAAGACCATCCAGCCGGCAGAACGTGCATCGTATCCGATCGTACTCAATATATCCGGCATCCAAGCGATTAACGTATAAAAGACTAAAGATTGTCCACCCATGAAAAGCGTGACACTCCAAGCGAGCGGTGAACGCCATAACTTGGTTTTTTGTTTTGGTTTGATCGTTGCTTTTGATGGTGCCCTTTGTTGTTTGCGCAACTGTGGAAGCCAAACAACAAAGGCAACAATGGCAAGTAAGCCCCAAATGCCAAGTGCGCCTTGCCAGCCCATGTTACCGATACCTGAAATTGGTACGCTTAAACCAGAACCTAAAGCACCGAAAATATTCATGAAAACAGCATATATACCCGTCATAACCCCAATTCGATAAGGAAAATTCATTTTGATAATCCCTGGAATCAAGACATTGCCAATGGAAATGGCCAAACCGATCAAAAGTGTTCCTATAAACAAGAAACCGATTCCTGTTACAGATCGTATGGCAATCCCGATAATCAGTACTACCATGGATAAGGCAATGGTCCATTGCATACCAATTCGATTTGCGATTTTTGGCGCAAATGGAGAAAGTACAGCAAAAGCGATCAAAGGTAATGTCGTAACCAATCCTGCAACCGCATTGCTAATGTCTAAATCTTCTCGGATAAACGACATAAGTGTGCCCACTGACGTAATAGGAACCCGTAAATTGGCCCCAATCAACACAATACCGATCAACAATAACCACCCAGCTTTTTCGGTATTGTTTATTTCTATTTGTTTCTTCATTCTAATCCTCCAACAACTTACTTATCTATTCTTTTAAAACCTCTATATCAGTTTTGATATACGGTGCTGCACTTTTTGAATTGCTTCTCTTCCTATATTTCATCTCTTCAAAAATTTTCAGGGTGATTGGCACCTTGGATATTGTAGCGTTAAAGAATAGTTTTGTATATCACTATACTTTTTATAAACCATAAAAAATCCCTCCTTTTCTAAAGGAGGGAAAGTTTTTAATCTACTTTTTTAACCACAGTATGTGCGTAAAGGTCATTCGGGTATTTTTCACCTTTGTACTTATCGTAGCGGCTACGGTCTTTTGCATACATGAGAAGGCCTATCGTATCTCGGTAGACAATGTGTTTTAGAATTTGCTCTGAGCTCAGCTCTCCACCAGATTCATCTTTTAAGGCAATGCCCATCATTTTCTGACCAGCTGTTTGACCGTTCATTCGGAGCTGTGCATACTCAAGTCCCCAGAACACTAAATGCGGAGAAACCATTGCATGGAAAAATGGACTTTTTATTTTCTTTTTCAATAGCGGTTCTAACGAAAATGATACAGTAGTAGCAATCGCCGAATCGATCAACAACGCTTTGGCACGTTTTTTCGTCAATTCATACATGATTTTCAGCCTCCTGTTAAAAATAGTAATCCAAGTACTAATCCCACCACTATCGTTTCGGACCATTCATACCAATATCGCTTTTTATCTCTGTACAATACCCACTCTTCAAGCCCCGCAACAAATGTTTGGAGAATCAAGAGACCTAGCGGACTGATACGGGTAGCTAAAGAAAGCTCTGTAAAATCTAGCTCTACAAATATATACAGCAACGCGTAAACAAATCTTACGAAGATAACTCCTTGCAACATTATTACATAGCGATTTTTGTCTTCGTGAAAAATACTTTTCGAATCTCTTTTTATTCCACGCTTTTTCTTCAAATATAAATTTGCGAAAAGAAAATACACGATCGCAATGATGAGCAATCCAATCCATGCAACAGTCTCCATAGATACACTCCTTTAAATCAAATAATTCTACATGCGAAACTTGTTTCCCTCTAAACTTTGGATGAATCATTTTCCCGTTTGCCAATTTCTTCATTAGGGAACTTATAGTGTAATGAAATAAGTGATAAAAGGAGTGAACACCATGGTGTTTTTTATTATTTGGCTGCTGTTAATTGGCTATGCTGTTTTTTTGGCACCCGGCGGCGAAACAGATCCGATTTTGTCGAACATTTTTAGCGGCGACCTCGGTGCAATTGATCCACTCGTACTTGCCGTCTTTAATTCACTCGGCTTGTTTCCGATGATGTTTCTCACATTGCTGTTGCTAAATGACCGTCAAAAATGGCCGGCGTGGCCTTTTGCCTTGTTGTCTTTTGGCATTGGTGCTTTTGGACTTCTTCCTTATTTTGCGTTCGGCAATCGAAAGGCAGATAGAAGACTCAGAACTCCTGCATGGCTCGTTCGGTTTCTCAGTTCACGGTTTTGGCTTATTGTTTTTATGCTGTTTTGGGTCGGCAATGCATTAACGTTGTTGCAAGGATTTTCGCTCGCCGCTTATCAAGAGGCGTTCTTTTCGTCAGGTCTTGTTTCGGTTATGACGATCGACTGGTTTGTGTTATGGGGATTATCTGTTTACACCGTTTATCATTTTTACCCACAAGCCAAACGTAAGTCGCTTGCTTGGATTCCAATTCTTGGGCCAATACTTGTGCTATATCTAAACAAAAAAGCAGCTACGCGGAAATCAACGTAACGGCTTTACCTTTTTACTAACTTGTTCATCCACCATCGTTGACGAACTATTTCTGATTGAACCCTCCTATCTTACGCGATACTTATAGGCTATTGAAGACATCATCTACTTGTTCATATCGAAAAGTTAATGTCATACTTACTATAGAATTCTGTCCATTTTCAAGACACATTAGGAGGAAAACGAGATGCCTAGCACAGAAGATCGCCGTATTCTTCGAACTCAAAAAATGCTAAAAAATGCTTTACTACAGCTATTAACTGAAAAAGAACTGTCACAACTGACCATTACAGAAGTTGCAAAGCAAGCTGGGTGTAATCGCGTGACGTTTTATTCACATTATAAGGACTTGAACGAATTGCTTGCGGCTATCGTTGAAGATTACTTGAGTGGCCTTGCTGACTATTTCCGAAAAAGCTTCCAAGGGTTAGAGCGTTTTTCTTCGACAGACGTTCAGCGGCAACTGCCGATTTTTGAATACATTTATCAGCACCAATCGATTTTCACATTGATTATCACAGGAGAAATACTTCCTGGCTCGCAAAACCAGTTTTGTGAAGCCCTTGCACAAGTAGCCGCAACCGAACTGCGTCTCGAAGAAGAAAGCGATTTGGAAATTCCAACACTCAATTCATTCATGACTTACGGAACATTAGGGTTCTTTCTCTATTGGATCAAACAAGATTATAAGGATTCTCCAGAAGTGATGGCAGCTAAATTAGCCAAGTTACACAGCAAAATGTATGACGGATCGGTTGTATTAGATAAATAACTATAACGAATAGGTCTTGAATGATCGTATTTTTCGAAGCTTATCGTGGGGCGGGCATCGAGCAAACGCTTCTTCAAATACAGAGATTACTTACTATTTTTAACTAGTAAAAGTATCTGATTCCGATGAATTATAAGAGGGGATAAACTTATTCCACATTGTGAAAAAGGCATTTCCCTAAAGGAATGCCTTTTTTAGATAATAAATCAATTCATTTGAGTTATGGCAACTGTGATAAAAATAATAATTGCGAGTCCACTAAGCACTGAGTTAATGAGAGACACTTGATATTTTCGTGAACCTTTCAAATACTTCCACTCTAAAGAAATTTGCGTGGCATTTCCTACAAAGAAAATCACAAATATCCAAAAAAAGAATAATTCTAATGAATCTTGCATGTTTACCGCTAAAACAATTATCGCCAAGATCATTAGCCAATTATTCCACCGTTCAAACTTCTTCACTGGAATCCCTGCTTGTTCTTCTTGATCAATGCCAAAACGTTTTTTCAAAAACATTCTCAAAAAAGCGAAACCAATAATAATGACAAACCATAGGAAAAAGACGATTTCCATTTACCACACCTCCAACACCTTTTTCTATTCTACGAAGAAAAGGGGTAAAAGTTCCGCTTCAAAAAGAAGGTTATCCCCAATCGACATGCGATATTCAAAAGAACCTCTATTTACCCACCATTCCATTGAATATGTGGATGGTTTCACATTAAAACGGGGATAACTTTGTCGTTCCGTTATACTTTCACTCTTATCCACATGTGGATAACAAATAGTTTAGCAAAACCGTTTTTCTTCCGTTTCTTAGAGGAAGTAAAACGGGTCTGCTGGTGTGAAAACATTCGGATACGGGTATTTTATAGTTAATAAATTATAGACGTATTGGAGGGTGTAAAACAGCTTGAGCAGAAAGAGGTGTGGACGGTGGAGCATGAGAAAAATAAACGGACGTTAAGCCAAGCTGCTTCTTGGTTTGTTAAATGGGTACTAAACAACAAAGCGGTATCTGTACTGATTATTGTTTTACTCGTTTTGCTGAATTTGTGGCTCTTACCTAAGGTCAGCTTTGTTTTCCAGCCATTTATCGCCTTTTTTGACGTCATGGGAGTGCCGCTGATTATGGCCGGTATTTTATACTATTTGTTGAATCCGCTCATTGACTGGATGGAGACCAAAAATATCCCACGAACCGTCAGCATCTCGATTGTCTTTATCATAATTGCTGGGTTATTGGCATGGGGCATTGCGACGCTAATCCCGATTATTCGAGAACAATTGATGAGCTTGATCGATAATTGGCAAGACTATTTGAATACGTTTATCTCACGAATCGATAATTTTTTCCAAAATGATTTGCTGTCACGCTTGCAAACACAATTGATGGGAGGTACAGAGCCACTGTCTACGTCAATCACCGGCCAAACGGAAAACGTCGTTGGTTCGACTGTTACTGGACTCGGCAGTTTTTTTGGTGTACTCTCCACCACTTTACTGGCTTTAATCACAACACCTTTTATCCTATTCTATTTACTAAAAGACGGTCATCACTTGCCTTATCATGTTATGAAACTTGTTCCGTCAAAAATGCGTGAACATAGCTATTTGTTGCTGCGCGAGATGAATCTACAAATTAGCCAGTATATTCGCGGACAATTACTCGTGGCATTTTTTGTAGGCTTAATGTTTTGGATCGGCTTTAGCATCATTGGTCTGAAATACGCGTTAACCCTCGGCATTATGGCGGGGTTGTTAAACTTAATCCCTTTTTTAGGCTCTTTTATCGCTTTTATCCCTATCGTTATTATCGCCATCGTGGTCCATTCGCCGATTATGTTGGTCAAAGTGCTTGTGGTGTTCTTTATCGAACAAACATTGGAAGGCCGTGTTTTTCAGCCGCTTATTCTCGGCAGTAATTTGCAAATTCACCCAATCACCATTATTGCTGTTCTTTTGACTGCAGGAAATCTGTTTGGCGTTGTCGGAGTCATTCTCGGCATTCCCGCATACGCGGTTATCAAGGTCATTTTTAGCCATCTATTTAGCTGGTACCAGCGCTATACCGGATTGTATGACGATCCATTTAATCCCGCACCAAAACCACCTGTCTCTGAAAAGAAAAAGAAAAAACAATTAAACTTGAAAAGAAAACTACGCCAAACCAAATAAAGCCGCAAAATCTACTGATTCTGCGGCTTTCTAATCGTTAATTAAAGTCTGATTGTATAATCGTACTCAATAATTCTTTTAACTTCTTTTGGTCACTATTTGATAAGTCTTGAAGAACCGTTTGGTTTAACCTCTCTGTCGTTGCTTCTACATCTTTTTGAATGGCTATTGCTTTTGGCGTCGGAACAACTAAAATATTGCGTCGATTTTCAGGATCAATCGACCGTTCGATAAATCCAGCTTTTTGCATCTTATCCAAAATTCCAGAAACCGTGGAAGCTTCTAAATGCATCATTCCGCCAATTTGCTTTGGAGACAATTCACCTTCACTCCACAAACAATTCAATACGCCATATTGAGCTGGCGTTAAATTATGTTCTTCTAAAAGTCCGCTAAAGTATTTAAACACCTTATTTTGACTAACACTTAATAAGTAGTTGATACATTGGTTAATATCCATAAAATCTCCTCCATATTGACATTTTCTATCTTAACATGTTAGGTTTTGTATGAAAATAGTTTTGTCGCAGAACTATTTTGTATTCAAACATACTGAAAGGGGCAATCAATTTGAATTCATTTAATGCCATTCGCGTGAAAGAACAAGAAGACCAAATTATTTATGGGGTAGAAGAGGTCAATATCGATCAACTTTCTGAAGGTGATGTGTTGATTAAAGTCGCTTATTCCTCGATTAACTACAAAGATATGCTAGCTGTACAGAAAAATACAGGCGTTATCCGCAATTATCCGATGATTCCTGGCATCGATTTGAGCGGTACGGTGGTTTCTTCAACAGACGCTCGGTTTACCGAAGGACAAGAAGTGATTGTCACAGGATTTGACATGGGCATGAGTCATACAGGTGGATTTTCGGAATATGCACGTGTTCCTGCAGAATGGATTGTTCCGTTGCCTAAAAACTTAAGCTTAAAAGACGCAATGGTTTTTGGAACAGCTGGATTTACAGCCGCCCTTTCTATTCATGCATTAGAGCAAAACGGCATGGACCTTGCGAAAGACCCTGAAATTTTAGTAACTGGTTCAACAGGTGGTGTCGGCAGTATCGCATTGCAGATTTTATCCAAAATGGGCTTTACGAACATTTCCGCATTAGTACGAAAAGAACATCAAGAAGAAGTTGCAAAATCACTCGGCGCAACAAATGTCATTTTTGCAGATGATTTAGGTGAATTGAAAAAGCCATTAAACAAAACACGGTTTGATTATGTATTAGATACGGTTGGTGGAGATGTTGCTTCTGTCTTGATCCCACAAATTTCATATGGTGGCAGCATGAGCATGTGCGGAAACGCCGGCGGACTCCAAATCACGACGACCGTCTTACCGTTTATTTTACGTGGTGTAAACTTACTCGGAATCGATTCCGTCAACGTGCCGATCGAAAACCGAGGCGCAATTTGGGACAAAATGGCCAACGATTGGAACATCACACAAACTACATTAGTAAACGAAATTGCACTGAGTGAACTAACCCACACCATTGATGCGATTAAAAACGGGCAGCATTTAGGAAGAACGATTGTGAAGTTATAAGATTTTCTAGGCTCCCATGTAAAAAATAGATAGTCTGTCGAGAAATTTTTAATAAGTTATGGTTTTCTTTCTTACATGTAGCTTCAGTTAGCGAAGACTACAGATTTACTTCTGCATAGGTTCACTAACTACATTGCAACTCAGATAACATTTTCAAAAAAGAAAAAAAGCGGAAAAACTCATATGAGCTTTTCCGCTTTTTTTCACTTTATTTATTACTAGCTGCTTTCCAATCGTGTGAACCCCTTACCCAACCACCAATTACTGCACCCATGGCCATCATCGGCGAATCAAACTCGGTATCTTCCATCAACAACAATTGGTGCTGAAACGGTACAAGCAATTTATCGAGTACTAAGTTCTCACGTAGCTTTACATACTTTTTTGGACATTTCGGCGAAATTGTTGCTGCAAACTTGGCACCTCGTTGCACAACAAATTTATCCTCTCGGTAAAACCCTGTTGCATCTGCTCCGCGTTTTGAGGTGATGAAAAACAACTCAGGCACTTCTTCTCGGGGTTCGTGCAAATGTAGCATGCCCGATTCAAACGGATCGACAATTTGTTCCTGCCCTGTTTCAGTATCCAACTCAAGAAATTGATAAAGCTCGCCATCTTGTGGGTGTTGGATTTTCTTTACATAGTATTCTTTCATTGCTTCTTCCTCCTCTAACGTAAGTTTCGAACCCTTACAATAGAAATAGAGAAAGAGCTAAGAAATGGATACTTGTTTTATCTACAAATCATTCTTCGCTCGCAATATAATGATATAACTTGCTATTTACCGCGTTTTGCAAAGCTAAATGCATATGAACGACTGGAATTTCTTTTGAATTTTTGTCTTTCATTAACGCTTGCTCAATGTTTTCTTTATCTGGCAACGCTTGACCTAAATAATAAAAATCGCCACCTTCATCGTCATCTTTTTTGATGAACAAGTGAAGGTCAATATTGTTTTTAGCTGCATCAATAATGGTTTTCACTTCTGCAGATTCAAGTGTACGATTGCTTCTTGTGGACCATTTGAAAATTTCTGGACTGACAAAGCCTTCTGTGTACGCTACACTCGATTCAACTTCGTCCGCTTTATGATACGTAACGAAAATCGGACACGATCCATGCTTGGTTTTGTATCCGTAAATGGTTGAACTTTCATCACTCGACCAATTCAGTAGTCGACAAGCGTCTTTTCGTGTGTACTTTTTGTAAAGGGTTAATGGACGGTCGCATTCATAGTTTTTACTGAGCTCTTTTGCGCTTACAACTACATCAATCATCATGGCTTTAAAGTTCGCATTTTTTCTTAAGCTTTCTTTAATATTTTCATTAAAGTGAATTCTAGTTTCTCCAAACACCACAAGTGGTTTATCTCCATACTTTTTCCGCGGACCTTGATTGAAAAAACGCAAATCCAGAACGCGTTGCACAGAAGTTAAGGTTGCCGCATCAACCGTACAGTTATGAGCTGATACGTACTCGATGTACGCTTCTATCGTAGTTTGCTCTTTTTCCAATAACAACTCTAGCAACAATATTTCATGCAGTCGTTTGCCATTTAAAATCTCTAGCGAAAGCATCGTCAAAACTTGCTCCTCGTAGACCGTTACAAGTGGATCCGCTTCTTTCAGTTTCAGTAAAAACTGATGATACGTCGTGTACTTCTGAACAATGACTAATGGATCGATTGAATTATGATGGATAAAATCTTGAAGTTGCGGAATATGACCAATTCTATTTTTTAATTCGATATACGCTTCTCGCAAAATTTTCATATCACTTAAATTGCTCTTTTTAATCGCTGAGAATACACGGTTTTTAGCGATCTCTTCAAAATTCACCGTAGAAATTCCTTTAATATAACTCGTATCTTTCATGCGACGACGAATATTGTCTTTGTTTTGCGAGCGCTCTCCAGACAAGGCGACGGGAATCAGGTAGTTATTTTTATAATTCCCAATAAAATCAATGATTGTCACAAATTCTTTAGAGCCATGTTTACGCAACCCACGTCCAAGTTGTTGAATAAAAATAATGCTCGACTGTGTTTGTCTTAACATGACGACTTGGTTCACACTTGGAATATCAATTCCTTCATTGAAAATGTCGACCGTTAAAATATAATCCAACACACCATTTTCCAATCGATCGACTTGCAACACGCGCTCTTCTTGCGAATTTTGACCCGTTAATGCGACTGTCTTTAATCCGCGTCGATTCAATTCTTCGGAAAGCTTGATTGCTTCATCTTTTCGACTGCAAAACATCAGCCCTCTTACTTTTTCGCCCGAGTGACCGTAATATTGAATTTTTTGCATAATGTGGTCGACACGTTCTGATGTGATAAGCTTTGAAAAAGCCGTTGCTTCATCAATGACACCCTCTTCGTACTCCACATCGGTTACTCCAAAATAATGAAACGGACAAAGCATGTCTTCTTCTAACGCTTCTTGCAAACGAATCTCATACGCTACGTTATAGTCGAATAGCTCATATATATTAAAATCATCGGTCCGTTCAGGCGTTGCCGTCATGCCCATTAAAAATTGAGGTTGAAAATGCGCAATCACTTTTTGATAGGATTTCGCCCCTGCTTTATGTACTTCATCAATTAAAATATAATCAAAAGCTTGTGGATCGAGTTGCTTGAGCGTTTCTTCCTTTGAGATCGTTTGAATCGTCGCAAACAAATAGCGCGCTTGAGTTTCTCTTAAATTCCCTGAAAGAATCCCAAAGTCGCTTTCCACGCCACCCAATATTCGAATAAAGTCAGATTTCGCTTTTTGAAGAATTTGTTCGCGGTGCACGATAAACAACATGCGCCTTGGCGCAACACTCCGCACGTCAAATGCGGATAAATAGGTTTTTCCCGTACCCGTCGCTGAAATTACTAAGCCTTTATCGTTTCCTGCTTCACGCACTGCTTGTATTTCTTGCAGTGCTGCTTTTTGCATTTTATTCGGTTCAATTTTAACTGCAACTTCTAATGGATTTTCCGTATAAATTTCAGGGAATTCTGCAACGTTTTTTAACTCTTTGCGGTATTCCATTGGCACATAAGACTGTTCATACTTTTCAATCCATTGTTCTGATAGCGCTTGTGCATTGTCCCAAACTTCTTCGAATTGTCGATAGAAATGAGAAACCAATTCGCCGTTTTCGTGCGAACTTAGTTTGACGTTCCACTCATAATTCACTTTTAACGCTTGTGCCGTTAAATTAGAGCTCCCGACAATTAAAGTTTGGTGTGTTTCATGAGAAAATATATAACCTTTCGAGTGAAATCCTTTCATGCTCGACAAACGAACTTCTATGTTATTGATTTTTAAAAGTTCTTTAAAGACTTTCGGCTGGTTAAAGTTTAAAAAAGTCGAAGTTAAAATTCTGCCTTTAATTCCTTTTCGTTCAAGATCCGATAAGTGGGTTTTTAACGTGGCCAGCCCGCTTTCCGTCACAAAAGCAACAGAAAAGAGAAACGATTGGCAGCTATCTAACTCCTCAGTAATCGAGTTCAGCACTGTTTCATTCGTTTTTGTATTATTGATCAGCAAAGTCGGCTTGAAACGTTCACCGCTTGGTTTTGCTTGATCGATAAAACCTTTGTATAGTGATTCCTCTAAATTCTGCAGAAAATTCATCTCTACCCCTCGTTTCTCTCATCTAACTCTGT
The DNA here is from genome assembly GCF_001687665.2 of Planococcus donghaensis. NCBI lineage: Bacteria > Bacillati > Bacillota > Bacilli > Caryophanales > Caryophanaceae > Planococcus > Planococcus donghaensis. The sequence continues at coordinate 3,024,031 of NZ_CP016543.2, forward strand.
TATTGCTGCGCTTGATATGTCTTTTTCAACTTCTTGATTGCTGGGATATCAGCAGGGGCCCATTCTAATTTCTCTAAGTCATGCGCTTCTATCCATTCAATCGCAATGTGTTCTGTTAACACAGGGGTCCCTTTAACTAAGCGACAATAAAAAGTCGTCAAATGGACAATGCCAAAGTCGTATTCATAAACAGTATGCTCGACTTGCTCCCCGATCTCTACGTGACAATGCATTTCTTCTTGAATCTCTCTTTGCAATGCCGATTGCGGTGTTTCCGTTTCTTCTATTTTGCCGCCAGGAAATTCCCAAAGCCCGGGCAAGCTTTTTTCCATTCCACGCTGTGCACATAAAATTTTATGACCGTCTGTGATGACTGCTCCAACTACGTGTATGTTTTTCTTCATTTTTACTCACCTTACTTTTTTAGAATTTAATTTTTATCCTAAGTTACTTTATTGAACTTTTCAATGATCTATATATTAACATGAAATTCTTACCAATTAACTTTCGATTTTGTCTACAATGCTGAATTTGATGAAGAATGATAAAATGTCACTATATTTAAAAAATTACTATTGCAATAAGCCCGAATGATGACACTTACTATTTTAAGATGGGAGAAGATCAGATGTTCAACTTGCAAAATTCCATACCAGAAGAAATCCGCCAGAAGATTCGAGAGGGCAAGTTGAAAAGCCCTACTGCTGGGATGGCGAACGGCTTTTTGCAAGCAAACCTTGTTATTCTTCCGAAAGACATGGCATTTGATTTTCTGCTGTTTTGCCAACGAAATCCGAAGTCTTGTCCGTTAATAGATGTTACGGAAGCTGGATCATTTACACCTGTCCAAGCTGCACCCACAGCAGACCTCAGAAGTGACATTCCACTATATAACGTTTACCGCGATGGTAAACTGACGGAAACGCTTAGCGACATTACAGAACTTTGGACTAACGATATGGTGGCCTTTCTTATCGGGTGCAGTTTTACGTTCGAAGAAGCCCTAGTCAGAAATGGCATCTCAATGCGCCATAACGACGAAGGGGTAAATGTACCAATGTACAAAACTTCGATTCCAACTGTCAAAGCTGGCATATTCGAAGGCCCCACTGTTGTCAGTATGCGCCCTATTGCTGAACAAGACATTGTGCGTGCTGTCCAAGTAACTAGCCGTTTCCCGACCGTTCACGGGGCACCGCTCCATATTGGCCACCCTGCAACGATCGGCATTACCGATTTGGACAAACCTGATTACGGAGACCGTGTGACGATTAAGGAAGGGGAAGTTCCGGTATTTTGGGCATGTGGTGTTACGCCGCAAGCAATCTCCGCGCATGTTAAGCCACCCTTTATGATTACTCACGCTCCTGGTCATATGTTTATCACCGATATTCCAACAGAAACCGTTGGGGTTATGTAAGTTTGTTTTTTATGTAGAAAACTGCAAGCTCTTTCACTATCTATCACAAAAAGATCGTCTTTCTCAGGAATCCCTCTGAGAAAAGACGCCCTTTTTCTATTCTCTACTAACTCACACTTAAAAGTAGGTAATTAGACTTCATCTAAACCAGTCAATAGTAATTCTTTTTTTACTTTTAAATTACATTATCTGTATCTTTATGTTTCTTTATTTTAAAAACCTCTTTATACTAAGGTTATACCAGATAAATTCATTAAATTGAAAATCTTTGTAATTATCCTATTTCCTAAAAAGAGGTGAAGCGTATCACTTTTTCTAATATCAAGAACGTTTTCTTACTCTATATTGGCGTATATATGATTGTTTATTATTCGTGGACTATTTTTGGAAGCTTTAGCAGCTACCATGAATTAGGGCTTAATCTGCTTTCCTTGTCAGCTCCTGTAGTGGCTACAATAACAATTTCATTTGTTTATTTGAACCCGAATAGTCGAGATCGCTATTTTTGGTTATTGATTGCTTTGGGGTGTTTTAACTATGCGATCGCAGAAGTCATTTGGCTGTATAACTACAGCATCGCTCAAATTCCAGTCATCTCCCCAGAATGGTCTGATTTGTTTTACTTTCTTCAAATCTTCTTTTACATAACGGCATTTATTTATCAGCTTTGGCGAAAAAAAGAAAATGCTTACCAAATTAAGTTTTTTTGCGATGTGGCCATTATTGTCACCGTATTTACAGCCCTTAGTTGGCATTTTCTCGTTCGACCGTTGTTTTCATCAGATGAGTTAACGCCCCTATTACTCGCTATTTCAGTAGGTTATCCAGTGAGCGATTTACTTTTATTGCTTGGAGCTATTGGCTTTTATCTAGGGACTGCTCAATTTTTTGCGCGCAGTGTTCTGACATTAATCATTATGAGTTTGTTGCTCCAAGTATTCGCAGATACTGCTTATCTTTTCTCAATAGCGGAGTCTAGCTATGTAGAAAATAATTTAACTAATCCATTATGGTCTCTTGCTTTACTGTTAATGGCTCTAGCAGCTTTACTGTCACTTACACCTACAAAAACATTTATTCCCGCTGTTCTACCTGAACCACCGAAAGAGCGAATTACATTTCAAATGTTGCTTCCTTATTCCACGATCATTTTACTTTTTATCGTTATTGCGTTTGAACAAAACAAAGACATACATGGTTTAATCGCTGGAGCTGGTCTTTCTATTGGCTTAATCATTGTTAGACAGATTTTCACTTTATTGGACAACCAAAAGCTCATGTATAATTATGACCACCTAACTTCAGTGCTTGAGCACAAAATTGAAAACAGAACAGCCGAGGTAACAAACAAAAACCAACAACTAGAAAAAGTGATTCAAAAAATGGAAGAACTGGCCTATTACGATGTTTTAAGTGGTTTGCCTAATAGAAGATTGTTTTTAGAAAAACTCGAAGACTCGATACGAGATGCGAAGCAACATTCAGAAAAAGTTGCGGTCGTGTTTATCGATTTAGATCGTTTTAAAAACGTTAACGATTCTTTCGGACATGAATTTGGTGATTTGTTGTTGCAAGGTTTTTCCGAAAAAATAAAAGAAAATCTGCGCTCAGACGATGTGATTTCGCGACAAGGCGGAGACGAATTCACAATCATTCTCAATAACATTTATGATGAGCACGATATTTCGCCGCTCATTCAACGTCTACAAACTGCTCTAGCAAAGCCCATGATGATCAATGGACAAGAATTGCATATCTCGATGAGCATTGGCATCGCCGTTTATCCGAAAGACGGAGAGACTTCAGGAGAGCTCTTGAAACACGCCGACAGTGCCATGTATAGTGCAAAAGCAAAAGGCAAAAACAACTTTCAGTTTTTCTCAGATGACATGGCCTTGATTGCTTCTCGAAAAATCGCGCTTGAGAATGACATGCGTCGCGCTATCACCAACAAAGAATTTATGCTTTATTACCAACCACAAATTCAAGTTGAAACTGGTGATATTATTGGGATGGAAGCATTAATCCGTTGGCAAACTGTCGGTGGAGATGTAGTATCTCCTGGAGAATTTATCCCGTTAGCAGAAGAAACTCGGTTGATCCTGCCGATTGGCGAATGGGTTCTTTATACCGCATGTGAGCAAGCAAAAAAATGGCATGATGCAGGACATTCCCATTTAAAGCTTGCTGTCAATTTATCTCCCCTCCAGTTTATACACGATGATTTGATGGATGTGGTGGAATTCACGCTTCGTAAAACCGGTTTTCCTGCCTCTTCACTAGAGTTAGAAATAACAGAAGGCGTTGCTGTAGAAGATGCGGAAACAGCGTTAACCCGGATGCGCGAATTGAGAAAAATCGGCGTCCGAATTGCGATCGATGATTTTGGAACCGGGTATTCTTCACTCAACTATTTGAAACGCTTCCCACTCAACAATTTGAAAATCGCTCAACCTTTTGTACAGGACATGGCAACCAATCCATACGATAAAGCGCTGGTTGAAGCAATGGTGTTTATCGCTCATAATTTAAATATGTCGGTCATTGCAGAAGGTGTAGAAACAGACGAGCAACTATCCTTACTAAAAGAACTTGGTTGTGATGAAATACAAGGTTATCTTTATAGCAAACCGTTGTCTGCCGAACAATTTACAGAGTTGCTCGTTCATGGCGAGATTTCGACGAAATTGGTTAACTAACTTTCTCAAAATTCTTCTATACAAAATGCTAAAACCGGAATCTGGGTTTCACAGATTCCGGTTTTTTGTCTTTTTTAAAAGATTTTTTTGCCCACTTCTAGCTTTCTTCCCTTTTTTTCTCCCTTCTACTAACCCTTAACTTATTTAGTTTCTATCTCTTCAAAGATAAAGATAAATATTTGTAAAAAAATGGGATTATATGTAATATAGCTATTTCTTTATTATTAAAAAATCTTTATAATAAAGAAAAACTCCATAAAAAAGAATTTTGATAATCCTAAAAATTTTCTATTTCCTTAGATGAGGTGACATACATTTTGTTTTCCAGCACTAAAAATCGCTTTTTCATTTTTATCTTACTTTATATCGCTACCTACTATTCGTGGATTTTGTTCAGCGATACTAGCAACGAAATTTACAAAGTAGCCAATCAATTTCTTTCCTGGCTAGCGCCTCTTGTCGCTTTTACCATTCTCTTTTACGTGTACCGAAAAACGAGCGGCAGAAACCGCACGTTTTGGTTGCTACTTTCGCTCGGGAGTTTGAGTTACATTATCGCTGAAAGCATTTCGACAATTAGTTATACGGTTTTCAATGTAGTAATGGGCTATCCTGGACCGCCTGATCTCTTTTATTTTCTGCAAATCGTTTTCTACTTAGCTGCTTTTGTTTATCAGCTAAAACAAAGAGAAGAAATTTCTTATCAGATTAAATTTCTTTTCGATATGATGATTCTGATCACGGTATCGACGGCTCTTAGCTGGCATTTTCTTATTCAACATGTTCTTCCAGGTCAATCGGCATCACCACTACTCATTGTTGTATCACTCGCCTATCCAATCGGGGATTTACTGTTAATGTTTGGCGTAATTAGTCTTTATATTGGGTTTTCTCACCCGTTACCGCACCGAGTTGCCACATTAATCATTATTGGATTAATCTTTCAAGTTTTCGCGGATACGGCTCATCTCTATTCCACATTGTCGGATACTTACAGTTCGGGCAATTTATACGATCCGCTGTGGGCGCTTAGCTTACTACTAGTGGCACTTGCCGGGTTGCATGCTTTAGAACCATCAGCGAAACGCAGTTCAAAATTAGCGCTAGCACCAAATGATGAACGCATATCGATTCGTATTTTACTTCCTTATTTTAGTTTGATGATTTTGTTCATCGCGATGACAATTGAACAAAAAGAAGACATGCAAGGCTTGATCATTGGGGCCGGCATAGCCGCATTCCTCATATTAACTAGACAAATTTTCACATTGGGTGACAACCGGCGGTTATTATCCAAATACAATCAACTAACTTCAGTTCTTGAACACAAAATTGAACAACGAACAGCGGAAGTCACTTCGAGTAACAGCCAACTAAAAGAAACAGTCCAACAAATGAAACATATGGCTTACCATGATGTTTTGAGCGGCTTGCCAAATAGACGCTTATTTCTTGAAAAATTAGAAGACGCTATTGCTAACGCGAAGCAGAAATCGCATAAACTGGCAGTTGTGTTTATCGACTTAGACCGTTTTAAAAACATCAATGACACGTTTGGTCACGAATTTGGCGATTTACTGCTTCAAGCATTTTCGCAACGAATACTAGATAACTTGCGTTCTAGCGATACACTGTCCCGGCAAGGCGGCGATGAATTCACGCTTCTTTTGAACAATATTAAAGCAGAAAAAGATATTGCTCCCATGATCCATAAGCTTCAAAAAGCACTCGAAAAACCTTTGATTATTAAAAACCAAGAGTTATACATCTCCATGAGTATTGGTATTTCAGTTTATCCAAAAGATGGGGATACTACTGACGAATTGCTGAAAAATGCTGATAATGCCATGTACAGCGCAAAAGAAAAAGGCAGAAACAATTATCAATTTTTCTCTAAAGATATGGCCTTTGTCGCTGCACGAAAAACAGCACTTGAAGGCGATTTAAACCGCGCCGTTATCAATAAAGAATTCACTTTGCACTACCAACCGCAAATCCTGGCTAAAACAGGGGAAATTATTGGCATGGAAGCTTTAATCCGCTGGCAAAAAAATGATGGCAGCATTGTTTCGCCAGGAGAATTTATCCCGTTAGCAGAGGAAACTCGATTAATCCTGCCAATAGGTGAATGGGTGCTTTATACAGCGTGCCAACAAGCTAAAAAATGGCATGATGATGGAAATTCCCATTTAAAGCTAGCAGTCAACTTATCTTCTTTGCAATTTATGCATGATGATTTAATAACAACTATCCAAAAAGTTCTGAAAACAACGGGGTTCAAAGCCTCCTCTTTAGAATTAGAAATCACAGAAAGTGTCGTACTAGACGATGCTGAAAAAGCCATATCCCGGATGCAAACATTACGAGAAATCGGCGTTCAAATCGCGATCGATGATTTCGGTACCGGCTATTCGTCGCTAAGTTACTTGAAGCGCTTTCCACTCAACAACTTAAAAATTGCCCAACCTTTTGTTCAAGACATGGCGACAAATCCACGAGACAAGTCATTAGTCGAAGCTATAATTTTCATCGCGCATAGTTTGGATATGTCCGTTATTGCAGAAGGTGTGGAAACGGAAGAACAACTAGCCTTGTTACAAGACCTAGGTTGTGATGAAATCCAAGGCTTCCTTTTCAGCAGACCATTGCCCGTTGCTCATTTCACCAAACTTTTGATGACCGGAGTTACTCCGGTGAAAGTGATTTAACCCTTTCTCAAAAAATCAGTCCACGTAAAAACAAGGCAAGACGCTATGTAACAGCGTCTTGCCTTGTTTTAGTTTTACAGAAAACAGCTTATCGAATTGTTTTCAATGCGGTTGACCACGGAATGACTTGATCTAACATTTGGTTTACAGAGTCTACTTGAACCGGCGCTGCTTTTAGTTCTGCGCCGTTTTCAAAGTCGGTGAATAGCGACAGAGCTGGGTGAACCCGAACATCCGCGACAGACAATTCACCTAAAATACCCCGTAAGTGTTCCGCTGCACGTGCGCCGCCTACTGAGCCGTACGAAACAATCCCCGCTGCTTTGTTGTTCCATTCTGCACGCAGGTAATCCAATGCGTTTTTCAATGAACCGGTAATCGAGTGATTGTATTCTTGTGTGATAAAGACAAAGCCGTCTTGTTTGGCGATGGCTTCAGACCATGCTGCCGCACCTGATGCGTCTACTCCATTTTCACCAAGTAGCGGTAATTTATAATCTGCGATGTCGATGACGGTATAGTTCGCGTCTCCGCGTTGGTCTGCTAACTCTTTTACCCAGTTTCCTACTTGCGGGCTTAAGCGCCCTTCACGTGTTGATCCTAAAATAATGCCGATGTTTAAGTTTGTCATGGTTATTTCCTCCTCAAATGTGATTTTGCTTAATTTACTAGATCTGTTTATAAATATTCTTTTTCAAACGTCCGAGTGCTTCGTACGGTATCAATTGGGCGAACCAATTCCTCGATTTTCTCGCGTTTGGTTTCTAAGAATGGAGGTAACGATAATTTTTCTCCCACTGTCTCGTATGGCTCGTCGCCTAAGAATCCGGGACCGTCTGTTGCCCATTCAAACAAGATACCAGGTGCCACACGTACGTATAACGATTCAAAAAAGAAGCGGTCGACATAGCCTGACGTATGGAAACCGTGGTTTTGCATGCGGGTGATCCATTCTTCTAAGACGTTTCGATCGGCTACACGGAATGCTGCGTGGTGAACGGTTCCAAAGCCTTGACGACCTTGTGGCAATAATTTGTTGTGCTCGACAATCACTTGCGCGCCGTTGCCTCCTTCACCGATTTCAAACAAATAGAATGAACCTTCTTTAGCGATTTGACGCATCAACATCGCTTTTTCCAATACTTCTTTGAATGCCTCAATATCAGCGATGCGGATATGAACAGGGCCCAGTCCAGTAATCGCGAATTCTAGTGGTACCGGACCGTTTTGCCATGGTGTACCCGATGCCACGCCTTTGTTTGTTTCATCAGAAATCAGCATGTATTGCTGATCGTCAAAGTCAACGAACGAAATGCTTTTCTTGCCAAATACTTCTTGAATGCCTTTATGGGCCACCTTGTATTGATCAAAGCGTTTGATCCAGTAATCGAGCGCTGCATCAGTTGGCACGCGGAATGCCGTTTTGTAAATTTCGTTCGTGCCGTGCGATCCTTTCGGGATGTTCGGGAAGTCAAAAAATGTCATGTCCGTTCCTGCAGATCCTTTATCATCCGCGAAGAACAAGTGATAGGTTTGGATATCGTCTTGGTTGACCGTTTTTTTCACTAAACGCATCCCTAATACATAGGTGAAAAATTCATAGTTTTTTTCAGCTGAGCTGGTTATCGCGGTTACGTGGTGGATTCCTTTTAATTCGTTCATGGGTTATTCTCCTCTTCGGTTTAATTTTATCTCGAATTCGAGATAAAAAGTTAAAAAAATTTAACTGATATTTTTTGAAACTCAGTTAATGATTGTTAACTATTTTCCTTTAATTCATTTATCTTTAATTCAAGATAATATTATCACGTAATTTTTTTGATGTCAACTGCTCGGAATCATTTCTCTTTTCGTACTTATGAAAAGAAAGCCCGGTTTTGGTTTTGCGCCATAACCGGGCTTTCTTCTCTAGTTAATGATGACTACTTGATTTGGACTCTTCCGATTCCCCTTTCTCGTCATTGGTTTCTGCCATTTCACCCACCACAATTTGTCGAATCGGTTTTATCGTTTGATCAGTTGTTTGCATTGTTGAATACAAATTATAGATCCCATCCTCGGCAAACTTGGTTTGGATTTTAACATTTCCCTCTTCGTCTTGACTAAAAGGAATATTTTTCATTTCTTGGTCTCCTTGCTTTTGCAAAACAAATGACACTGCTTGTAATTTTTCCGTCGCTTCACTTTGTAGAGAAATGTCGATGTCTACGTTTTGATCTACCTCAATATTCTCTGGCACATTCCACACTAGTTCCGGTGGTTTTAACATCGTATCGGCATATGTGCACCCTGATAACAAAAGCGTTAGAAAGACGATTAGTTGAAGTTTCTTTTTCATCACGATTCCTCCTTTCTCTACAACCATTCTTTTAGTTTCGGTATGAACGGCAAAATAAATTTATCAAAGATAAATACTACGACCAAACTAACCCCAACTAGTGGCATTAAAATACCCAGTACAATCATAATTCCCCAAACAATCCGTGTTACTTTAGGATTGTCTACTTTTGACGGGGCACCCGATGCGCCGGAAGGCTTGCGTTTACGCCACATAATAAAAGAACTAATAACGATCAAGATGATGCCTAAACACACAAGCGTTCCAATAATTTGGTTGGCTACACCGAACAATCGTCCTTCGTGAAAAGAAATACCCGCAGTCATCGCTTGCGCTAAAATACCATAATCCTTAAACCTTGTATCGCTCAATTTAAAACCTGTATACGGGTCAATGTGAAGAGTTGCTTCATCTAATACTTGCCCATTTGACGAAGTGATTGTGAAGACACCAGTGTCGTCTGCAGGAAGCGAGATGGTATACGGTTTTGCAATGTTCTCTTGAAGTGCGATCGCATTGATCTCGTCAATTGACAGTGCCACAAAACCATTCATATCAGTTGAAGGAACACTCAAATTTTGAGTTGCCCAAGGGACATCTGTAGCAATATCTTCTGTTGTGATCGAAGTTATTGGTTTCTCGCCATAAGCCGTACTTAAAGGTTCATTTCCTGTATTTGTTGATGTCGCCACTTTGTTAATAATGTCACCTGAAACAGTAGACCAAGCAAGACCGGACAACAAAATAACGATAATTGCACCTGATAACCAAAAAGCTGTAACGCCGTGCATATCACGCCAGAACATTCTTCCTTTTTGGCGAAAACGTGGCAACACAGTTCCCCAAATCGAAGGCTTTCCTCTTGGCCACCAGACATACAGTCCGGTGATCATTAAGACAATAGCCCATCCTGCTGCAAGTTCAACCAACAAGTTTGCTGCTACTCCCCCAACTAATAATTCACTATGTAGTTTCACTACTTGATTCATAATCAAGTCATTGTTGTTCATTTCTCCAATAACAGTGGCATCATATGGATTAACATATACTGTTTTTGCCACGTCTTCATCTATTACACGAATTTCCGTAGTTCGATTTGTTTCATCAAACTGGCGAATCGAGGTCACCACAGCATCATCCATACTAGCCGTCACTGTATCGATTAATACACTAGGTTCTGGTCGCTCTGTTTTTTGTGAAGGGATTTCATATAAGTCCTGATAAAGAGTTGCTTCGATTTGAGGTTTAAATAGATAAATTCCACCACTTATAGCTAAACTGATAAAAATAGGGGCAAATACTATTCCTGCATAAAAATGCCATCGCCAAACTGTTTTGAACCAATCTCCTTTTGTTTTTTTCTTTTGTTTGTTCATCCTGCCCACTCTCCCATTCATACGTTTCGGCTACTTTAATGACGACAAGCTTGGCCGGTCATGGCTTGTTTCAATTCAATTAATGCTTCATCAAATAACATGAGTTGTCCACCAAATCCATACTGAAACTGTTGTGCTTGTGGTTGTGACGCAAAAGGCAAAACTTCGGGTCGGCAACAATTAATCTGAGCAGTTGAGTCTATTAAAAAAGTCGCTTTTTTGGCATTGATGGTCGTGTCTGTTAAAAAATCTTGGCAAATCAGTTGGGCGACTTTAAATTCAATTTTGCTATATCGTAGCAATGCGCAGTGCATGCAACAGGTTTGTTCTATTTGATCGTCTGTCAAAATGAGTTGCACCGTTAAGCGAGTATGTATCGGCTTCGCGCAATAAACGCATCCTTGAAAATCAGCTGTTGCACCAGCAACCGCAATCCCATTTGACGTTTTGAGCACTTTGCCTTCTTTCACCAACGCTGCAACATCCCGGTAAACGGTCATTTCCGAAACGTTTAAACGCTTACTAATTTCTGTGACACGAAGAAAGTCTACTTTCTGAAGCCATGTTAAAATTTGTTTTTTTCTTTCAATAGGTAACATAAATTCACATCCTTATTAAATAAAGAACGCAAACTCTTTTGCTTTAGATCATTGTATTGTGTGAACAATCAATAATATTCACTGAATTTCTCATCAAAAAAAGAGCTATCCAGAAGGATAACTCTTTTTTGATCATTTTATTTGTTTCTCAAAGGTTCAAAAGCATTGGTCCATGCGTTTACTTGATCTAGTAAAGTCGTCACCGATTTTTCGTGAAAATCAGCTGGCTTGAATTCATGCATTTTCACAAAATCTGTAAATAGCGACATCGCTACGTGCGTTCGAACCGTAGCGACTTGCAACTCGGCTAAAATAATACGCAAAGCTTCGGCCGCCCGGACCCCTCCTGACGTACCGTAGCTGACTATTCCAGCCGCTTTGTTGTTCCATTCTGGATACAAATAATCGATGGCATTTTTTAAAGCTGAGGTGACCCCATGGTTATATTCCGGACAAATAAACACATAGCCGTCTAGCTCTTTAATTTTTTTCGCCCATGGAATGGCTTCAGGGGTTTGGTAATCTTGACTAGCTCCAGCCGGAACCGGTTCTGCGTACATCGGTAAATTGAACTCAACCAAATCAACAATCTCATATTCAGCGTCTCCACGTTTGTCCGCAATGTCTTTGACCCACTGAGCAACTTGTAAGCTATTGCGCGCCGGCCTTGTGCTCCCAGTAATAATACCGATCTTTGTCATGACTAATTCCCTCCTCGATTTGTGATTCTGCCTTAACGTAATCATCCACTTCTTGATACCTCTTCATCATAAGGCAAACAAATTTGGAGTTCAATTAATAAACAGATTATTCTAACAATAAGTATCCTGAGAATTTATCGTGCAACAAGAAATGATTTATTAGAAAACTCTATCTTGTTTTAGCATTATCCACTAAACTTATAAAAAGATGTTAAATACTAACTTTTAACTTATAATGTAGTGACAAATAAAGTGAACGAAGATGCTTCATATGTATATACCGAAGGGAGGGTTATCGTTTTGGAACATTATATAGACAACTCACCACATCCTACTTTAGCTTCTGCGGAATTTCTCGACTTGATCCCCGATCCGGTTTTTTTGATAACGGAAGATGACGAAACATTCCGTTATGCTTATGCAAACCCAGCCGCTTTTCACTTGTTCGCCCTCGAACAAACCGATATCGGAAAAAAGTTAGAAGAAGTCTTATCCTCTGCACATATTCCGCTTCACTACTATCGTGAAGTCCAGGCTTCAAAAACAAAACTAGAAGTGATGGAAACCATTCATACAGAGGACAGCGCTATTCTTGGAGACATTGTTCTTAATCCCATCCTGTCTGACGATGGACATTGCACATCTATTTTAGTGACATGTAAAGAGCAGACAGAGCGGACAAAGACAGCTCGTCTTTTACAAGAAAGTGAACAACGCTACCAGTCATTAGCCTCAAATCATCCATATGGCATTTTTGTATTTGACGAAAATGGTCATTTAAAGAGCGGAAATATCGGAACCGAAACGATTACCGGGTACTCCGCGGAAGAACTACTAGAGACTTCGTTTTTGTCCATGATTGTCGCAAGCGAAATCGATAAAGTGAAGCATCATTTTTACGAAACTTTACACAAAAATCGCTTGGAGCGTTATGAGTTCGCATGCCATCATAAAAATAATCAGCTCCTCTATCTTCAAGCAACCAATATACCGATACTCCTCGATGGGCTATTTGTTGGGATGCATGTCTTAGTGACCGATATCACTGAAATCATTCATGCGAAAAAGAATTTAAATGAAACTAAAGCAAAACTAGAGATTTTTTGGGAAAACTCTGCTGTTCCCATCTTTTATATCGATGCGAAAGGAAATATCGTAAAAGTAAATCCAGCATTTGAAGAACTGTTTGAATATACCGAAGAAGAAATGATCAACAAAAAAGGCACCCTTATTCCACCAGCGATGAAACCCGATCAAATAGCTATTTTGGAACGGATTTTACAAGGGGAAACAATCCAATCACACGATACTGTTCGAATAACCAAATCCGGAAAATTGCTAAATATCATATCTTCCTACTCCCCTGTACGCAATGAGAAACACGAAGTGATTGGTGCAACAATCATCTCCAAAAATGTAACCGAATTGAAAAAAGTAGAAAGAGAACTACAGAAAAGCCAAGAAAAATACAAACTGATTACTGAGAGTACGTTGGACATTATTACCTTAATGAACTTGTCTGGAGAAATTGAATACGTCTCACCTGCAAGTGAAAAAGTTTTAGGATTTCCAGACCACGTATATATCGGAAAACTTTTCACGCACAATATTCATCCAGAAGACACCTTCAAGTTAATAGACAATGTAACCGCTCTTATAAACGGAGGACAGCCAACCCCACTAGATGTTCGTTATTTGCACCGGGACGGTCATTATATATGGATGGAAGTTTCACCTACTCCCGTTTACGCAAACGGAAAAATGACTCAATTGGTTACATTGGCTCGAGATGTGACCGAACGAAAAAGACTGCAAAGTGACATCGCCAAAATGGCGTTTTATGACCACTTGTCCGGTATACCCAACCGCCGTAGCTTTGATGACACGTTAGAAAAAGCGGTTGTTCAAGCCAGTCGCACAAACAAAAAAATCGCTGTCTTAATGCTAGATGGCCGGAAGTTCAAAAAAATCAACGATCAATTTGGTCATGATGCAGGAGATGCTGTTATTAAAGAAATGGCCACTCGTCTCCAAGCCTCTATCCGTCCTGGGGATACAGCAGCACGTTTAGGCGGAGACGAAATGGGCGTTATTTTACCTGAAATCGACTCTGTAGATATTGCCATCGCTACTGCTAAACAAATTCTCAACTCTTATGAAACTCCCGTTTTCTTTAACGGTCACAAAATCACGATGGGGGCAGGCATTGGTATTTCCATATACCCTGACGATGCCGCAAATGAAAAACAACTGATCAAACACGCCGACTTAGCTTTGTATGAAGCCAAAAAAACGAATCGGGACGCGTATTGCGTTTACGAAGAAAGTCAGCGATAGCCTGCACGCTATTCTCGATTCACAAAAAAATCCTTTCATTGATTTGCGATGCAAGCCAGCGAAAGGATTTTCTTAATGTTCATTTTTTCAACTTTCTTTACAGTTGATCGCCATTTGTGCGAATCACCGTTTTATACCAGTCAAACGAATCTTTTTTAAACCGTTTCATGGTGCCATTTCCTTCGTTATCACGGTCGACATAAATCATGCCATAGCGTTTTTTCATTTCACCTGTTGTGAATGACACGATATCAATAATTCCCCACGGTGTATACCCCATCAAGTCAACGCCGTCATACAGAACCGCTTTTTTCAACGCTTCGATATGAGATTTTAAATAATCGATTCGTTGCGTGTCGTGAATGTCACCATCTTCTTCTATTGTATCAATGGCACCAAAGCCATTTTCCACGATAAATAATGGAATTTGGTAGCGATCGTACAGTCGATTCAACGTATACCGTAAACCGGTAGGATCAATTGACCATCCCCAATCGCTCGATTGGATATAAGGATTTTCGACGCCATTCGGCAATCCACCGTTGACGATATTGCTGAGGTTGTCATTGTGCACATCACTCTTTACGGTCGTCGACATGTAATAACTAAAGCCTAAATAATCAACTTTGCCGTTCTTTAATATTTCTTCATCGCCCGGTTCCATCTGGATATTATAGCCTTCTCGTTCGAATTCTTTTAATACGTAATTCGGGTAGTAGCCGCGTACGTGGACATCAGGGAAGAAATAACGCTGCCTCATTTCTTCTTCTGCTAACATGACGTCTGCTGGATTTGAAGAATACGGATAAACTGGCACATGGGACACCATCGCGCCAATTTTAAAATTAGGGTTAATCGCTTTTCCTTTAGCTACAGCCAAGGCACTTGCGATTAGTTCGTGATGTCCTGCTTGGTACATCACTTCTTTTGCATTCTCCCCTTCTGTAATCACTACACCTGAGTTTGTCCATAAAAATATCGGGTTATGGACATCCATTTTATTGTTGATCTCGTTGAATGTCATCCAGTATTTCACTTTGTCTTGATATCGGACAAAGCAAACTTCCGCAAACTTCACAAAATAATCTACGACTTTGCGGCTTCTAAATCCACCATATTCTCTTGCTAAATGCAGCGGCATTTCAAAGTGCGAAAGCGTAATTACCGGCTCTATACCGTTCTTCAACAATTCATCAAATAAATTGTCATAGAAATTCAATCCTTCTTCGTTCGGCTCTGTTTCATCGCCTTTCGGGAAAATTCGGCTCCATGCAATCGAAGTCCGTAAACACGTTAACCCCATTTCAGCAAACAACGCTATGTCTTCCTTATACTTGCTGTAAAAATCAATCGCTTCGTGATTCGGATAAAACTTGTCTCTTTCAATTGTAGCAGTGATTTGTCTTGCGACTCCATGTGCCCCGGCCGTCATCACATCGACAACGCTCGGGCCTTTTCCACCTTGGTCCCATCCACCTTCAAATTGATGCGCAGCTAATGCGCCGCCCCATAAAAAATCGTTTGGTAATTTCTCCATTTGATCTCTCTCCTTATTTAACAACTGTTAGTAATTTGTCTCCTACGATGCCATCTAAAATGTTTTCGATAATAACTTCTTTATAAGATTGCGTATTGGTAATGATTAACGGTGTGGTGATTTTAATGCCTTCGTTTTGGATAAATTCCCGGTCAAATGTCATTAGCAAATCGCCTTTTTTAATACTCGCCCCGTCTTCAACGTGCAATGTAAATGGCTTTCCATCCAACATAACCGTATCCAAACCAATATGAACTAACAGTTCTACACCTGAATTTGAACGCAATCCGATTGCATGTTTCGTTAGTGCAATCATCACTACTGTGCCATCAAACGGCGCATACAATTGGTTATCTAAAGGTTCTATTGCTACACCATGCCCCATAGCACCCGAACTAAACACCTTGTCTGAGACTTCGGAAAGAGGAATGACTTGTCCTCTTAGCGGTGCATGAATCGACTCTTCGTTTAAGTTGATCTTTTCCACACCCGGTTCAGGTTGTTTTTTCGTAGAATCTATAAGACCTTCTTTTTCTACTACATTCTCACCAAATCCAAAAATTTGGATCAAAACGATAGGGAGAATAATCGCAATCGCACAACCAATTAAAATTCCCCAAATCGATGAGGGTGATTCAGAACCGATGCCATTTACGACGGTTAAAGGTCCTGGCAATCCTGCGTAAGCAAAGTAATAAGGATTAAAGAAACTGGCCGTTATCGCACCGACAGCTCCCGCAATACTCCCAAAGATAAACGGCTTTTTAAATTTTAACGTAATTCCGTATATGGCTGGTTCCGTAATCCCAAATAGTCCCGTGACCCCAGCTGAAACACCTATTTTTTTGGTTTCTTTGTTTTTTGTTTTAATGATAACGCCTAAAACAGCACCAATTTGCGCGATGACGGCAATCGTTTGATATGCCTGGAAAGAATCGCGACCATACAAATCAAAATTCGCGATAACCATAGGTGTGACGCCCCAATGAATACCGAAGATGACGAGTACTTGCCAGAACCCACCAATGACCGCCCCAGCCAAAGCCGGTGCATTTTCCGCTAGGAAATTATAGCCATTTGCGATTCCGTTGGCGCCTATCGTAGACAGAGGACCAATTAGTAGGATTGTCAGTGGAACCATAATGACTAAGCTTATAAATGGAACAAATAGAGGACGAATAACCTCGTGTATGCGCTTGTTTAAAAATCGTTCCAAGTAAGACAAAATCCATACTAGAAATAACGGCGGCAATACAGAAGATGTGTACACCGTCTGGGTTAACGCCATTCCAAAAAACGAAATGGTTTCTCCTTCTGCAATTCTGCTAGCCATCGCTGCCCAAGTCGGACTGACTAACGCTGCAATCGCCGCAACGGCAATATAAGGGTTGGACTTAAAATGATTCGAGGCAGTAATCGCGATGAAAATAGGTAGAAAAGTAAACGGCGCCCACGAAATAAAACTAAACACTTCATAAGTCCCTGTTTCCGCAAAACTAGGAAATAGTAAATTAATTAAGATCAATGTTCCTTGTAAAATACCGGCAGCCGCTAAAATATAAATAAATGGTGCAAAGACAGCTGACATAGTGGCGATAATCCGATTTAAAACGGTTTCTTTGTTATCGCTAACAACGTCGGTGGAGTCGAGCTTTATCAAATTTGAAAATTCCTCAAACACTTCGCCAACATGCTGACCGATAACCACTTGAAATTGTCCATTGTTTTCGACGACCGTAATAACCCCTGTCATTTTTGATACCACTGTTTTAGCTTCAGGTTTCGATCGTTTCAAGACAATGCGAAGCCTCGTGGCACAGCGAGTAGCATTTACGATGTTCTCTTCCCCACCCACAGCTTCGAGTATGTCTTTTGCAAGTTTTGAATAATCCCTGATTTTTTCTCCCATTTGTTTCACCCCTTTATTTGAATACTCTATTATCTTAATTGTACCGGTCTAATTAATCAAGTACCTAATAAAATTATTATTCATTATAAATCCAACTAGAGGAGTCACCATTTATTTTATGCTATAATTTAGTTATCTTTTCAGACATTAAAGTAAAGAGGTATGCATATGTTAAAATATCAGCACATCGCAGACGAACTGGAAAATTACATAGAAGAACACAAGCTGCAACAAGGCGACAAACTGCCGATCTTGCAAGATTTAATGATTCAGTTTGACGTGAGTAAAAGTACAGTTACAAAAGCTTTGGATTTACTTGAGAAAAAAGGCGTGGTTTTTCAAGTAAGAGGAAGTGGCATTTTTGTCAGAAGACATAAACGCCAAGGCTATATTAGCTTAACTTCAAATCAAGGATTTAAAAAAAACTTGGAAGAGTTTCACATCACTTCAGAGATCATTACGCTGGATATACGAAAACCGACAAAAGAAGCCGCTGTAAACTTAAATATTGGTCTTGACGATGATGTTTACTACGTAAAAAGAATTCGGTATATCCACGGACAAACGCTTTGTATTGAAGAATCGTATTTCAACAAATCCATCGTCACTTACTTGAACAAAGAAATTATTACGGAATCTATTTTCAACTACATTACTGAGGGGTTAGGATTGAACATTGGATTTGCTGATACTTACCTTCATGTCGACAAACTGAATGCGGAAGAAGCGGAGTATTTAGGGTTACAAAAAGGCGATCCTAAACTTGAAGTTGAATCTGTTTTCCACTTAACAAATGGTCAGCCATTCGATTTTTCAAAACTAACTTATAACTATGTGCAGTCACAGTTTTTTCTCCAAGCTGTTTTATAAGATGCAACAAACTCGCCCTCTTTTAAGAGAGCGAGTTTTTTCGTTCGTGCAGATTCACTGTATAATACAATTCAAGGAGGCTGATTGGAATGATTCGGATATTAGCAGTAGATGACGATATACATATGTTGAATTTCATTGCAGCTGAACTTCGGCAAGCAGGATACGAAGTGACAGAAGCCCTTTCAGGTGAGCAAGCTTTGGAGATATTGGAAAGTGAAACAATGGATTTAGCTGTTGTGGACGTCATGATGCCCGGCATCGACGGCTTTGAACTGACACGAATTATCCGAGGGGATTACGACCTTCCCGTTATTTTGCTGACAGCTAGACATCATATTGAAGATAAAGAACGTGGGTTTTTAGCAGGATCAGATGATTATTTAGTCAAACCTTTTGAAGCGAAAGAATTGTTGTACCGCGTCAAAGCGATATTGCGAAGATACAATCATCCGGAAGATGACTTAGTCGTTATCGGGTCTTTACGAATTGACTTGAAGAGCTATGAAGTAAAATCACCGAATGGCATTTTGTTTATTCCCTTAAAAGAATTTGAACTGCTAGCACTCATGGCGTCCAAACCTCGACAAGTGTGGAGCAGAGACTCTATCATTGAAAAGGTTTGGGGAATTGACTTTCAAGGGGACGAAAAAACCATTAACGTTCACATAAAACGACTGCGTCAACGATTAGAACGATTTGCGCCTGACGTGAAAATCGGTACGGTAAGAGGTGTCGGATACAAACTGGAGGTTGTCACATGAGTCTTTACGTGAAATTCATTTGGTTTACGTTTGCGACCATGTTGATCAGCAGCCTAATCGCTTTTTTCGGGATGAATACGTATTACCACAGCCAACTTAAAGGTGAAAATAACGATAAAAACATGACCATTGCCAAGTCTTTTGCAGATTTCCTAGAGGAACTCCCAGCTGATCAGACAGGTGATGCATTGACCACATTAGGTGATGCTGGTTATCAGCTTTATGTGACAGACGGCGCCACGGTCGAGCGTTATGGCGGCAACTACCGCGATGAAACGATTAGCCCCTCAGAAGTTCAACAAGTTTTGGATGGTGCAGAATTTAACGGCATCCGCGATTTTCCGAAAGAAATTTTTGTTACTGGCTTTTTTGCCAATGAATTAAAAAACACAGTCGGCGTTCCGGTTGAATTAGATGGCAAACCACATGCTTTGTTTGTGCGACCCAATATCGGGCTGTTGTTTCAAGAACTTCACTTGTTATTTGGTGGTTTGGCAGTGGCGATTATTTTATTGAGTTTTGTGGGCATGTTGGTTGTTGCACGGTTACTGATTCAACCCATTACGAAATTGACCGAAGCGACCGAAAAAATGGGGACAGAAACGTTTGATGTCCCCCTAGCTATTCACCGAAAAGATGAAATTGGCCGTCTTGCAGATCAATTTTCAACGATGCGTTCTCGAATCGAGCAGTCTACATTAAAACGAAAAGAATTCGTCCACAATGTCTCACACGATATCCAATCACCCCTTCATACCATTCAAAGTTATTTAGCCTTGCTTGAAAAAGACGGCATTGCCAAAGAAGAAAAAGAACAGTACACAGCGGTTATTCAAGACGAAACAACGCGTTTATCTTTACTCACAAAACAACTGCTGACGTTGGCGTCATTTGATGCGGAAGCAGCAGAATTGACCGAAACCGTATCTGTGAACCAGCAGCTTCAGCAAACTTTGTCGCATTTACGGTTTGCTTTTGAAGAAAAAGAACTTGGCATATCAGCGCAACTCGCAGAAGGCCAAGTTAAAGGCAACGGTGTCCTTCTGCAAACAGTGTGGGAAAACTTACTAACCAATGCGATTAAATACAGCGAACCCGGCAGTTTGATTGACGTTCGGCTAAGATCTACTGCAGAACACGTGATTTTGGACTTGCAAGACGAAGGCATTGGCATGTCCCCGGCTGAAGTGGAACACGCTTTTGACCGTTTCTACCGAGCAGATCACGCTCGGACACGTTCGACAAAAGGCTCTGGCCTTGGCCTCGCAATTGTCAAAGAAATTATCGAGTTACACGGCGGAACGGTCGAGATTTCTAGCAAGCTCGGTGAAGGTTCAATTGTTCATGTAATACTCCCGCGTGTTTAAATTTTAAAAAGCTGTACTAAACGTTTTTTATTGCGTTTAGTACAGCTTTTTTCTTAGGTAAATATATTTTTCGTAATTGTCACCCGTCGTTCATCTTCCGTTCATGTTGAAAGCTTAAAGTAAAGTTATTAAAGAAACCGGAGGCGTTCCCATGAACATCGCGTGGAAAGAAATTAAGAAAAATAAAGTGAGATTTGCTATTTTAGGGTCGATTGTTTTTCTTGTTAGCTTGTTGACGTTTATCATATCAGGCCTAGCAAATGGCTTATCACAAGACAATGCGGCACTTATTAAAGATTTACCAGCCGGACAGTTTTACATGACTGAAGATGCGGTAGGCACACATAATTTGTCGCGCATCGACCTTGAAATTCAAAATCAAACATTAACAAAGACACAAGATGCTGTTGCTTTGTCGATTCAAATGGGCTTTTTAAATGACGAAGAAGACAAACAACGCAGTGTTGCCTTTGTAACTGCTACAGACTCTTCCCTATTTGAAACTGTCGAAGTAGGCGAAGTTGTATTAGACCGTTCATTAGAAGAAGACGGCTTGAAAGTTGGGGATGTGTTAACGAATGATCAGTTTAGCGGCGAGTTTATCGTTAAAGGGTTTGCTGATCAGCAAAAATACAGCCACGCCCCTGTTGCGTTTATCAACATGGAAAACTACAAAGAAATATACCGTACCGATGAAATGCAATTGCTCTTTGTACCGGAAAGTGACGAGTACCCAACCATTGCAGGACTCGAATCTTACACTAAAAAAGAATTTTTATCTGCTATTCCAAGCTATAGCGCAGAACAACTCTCACTTAACATGATTGTTTGGTTTTTAGTTGTGATTAGCGCTTTACTGTTTGCGATTTTCTTTTATATGATGAACGTTCAAAAAATTGGCTTGTATGGCATTTTAAAAGCTATTGGCGTAAAAACAAGTACGCTATTCAAAATGATGTGGACGCAAATGTTCTTTATTACGACTATCGCGCTCGTCTTTTCAATCATATTGAGCCAATTGTTCAATCAATTTGCCCCAGCAGGAATGCCGTTTAGCTTAACCGCTACTGTGACGATTCAATTGTCAATTGTGTTTTTAGTCATTGGGTTTATCGGCGCCACTTTATCTGGTATTCAAATTAAAAAAGTCGAACCATTACAAGCAATTCAACAAGGAGAGGTTTAAGATGACGATTTTCACAGCTCTAGAAGTTCGAAAAACGTTTACTAACGGTGAAGTCGCAGAGGAGATATTAAAAGGAATCGACCTGTCTCTTCACGAAGGCGAAATTACAGCATTAGTTGGCGCTTCAGGTTCTGGGAAAAGTACGTTATTAACTATTGCAGCAGGTTTACAACCCACTTCAGCCGGACAAATTATCTTTAACGGACAAACCATGACGGAAATGTCTTCTGAACAAATTCGGCAAATTCGGGCAAGTGAGTTCGGTTTTGTTTTTCAAGCCGCTCACTTAGTGCCGTTTCTAACGGTAGAAGAACAATTACTCCTTATGCTCGATGTTGCTGGAACTAAATTATCGAAAAAACAACAACAAAAAGAAGTGGACGAATTGCTCGAACAAGTAGGTATGGACCACCGAAAAGGTGCCTATCCCGCTTCGTTATCCGGCGGTGAAAGACAACGTGTTGCTATTGCCCGGGCAATAATCCACAAACCGAAAATGTTGTTTGCTGACGAACCAACAGCAAGTCTCGATTCAAAACGTTCAAAAGAAGTCATGTCGTTAATTCGTGAGTTGACGAAAACTTTGCGTATAACCACGTTAATGGTGACGCACGATGAAGAAATGCTGTTCTATGCGGATCATGTGATTACGATGAAAGATGGATTGGTGGAGTAAGTTCCGGTTTAAAAGGATCCGGTTTAACAAAGTTCTTTATAAATTATTTTCAAAAAAGCCATCTTAGAAATCAACTGATTTCCAAGATGGCTTTTTCATATACAATTAATTAATGAGTTACTGTTTTAATTCCCTACCTTATTCAACAACCATTTCTTTTCCGTCTTTAAGAACAAGTTGTTGGCTGCCGTGAGTAATGGTCAATTGATTTCCACGCAAAAGCGTATAACTAGTCGTCTCTCGGTCTTTACGTATTTTTAGCAGTCGACCTTGGTACTGTAGTCGGAATTCGTAGGAATTCCACTCCGCCGGTAAAGTTGGAACAAAGGAAAGGCCGCTCTCTTTCAAGCGCAATCCAGCAAATCCATAAACAATTCCGAGCCACGTTCCGCCCATATTCGCCATGTGTAGCCCGTCTTTCGTGTTACCATGGGTATTTTCTAAGTCTAAACGCGCGGTTTCGTTAAAGTACGCATAGGCCTTGTCATGGTAACCCAATTTAGACGCCATGATGCTATGAACGCATGAAGACAGCGACGAATCGTGTGTGGTAATCGATTCGTAATAATCATAAGAATTTTTCATCGTTTTGAAATCCTGCTCATCTTCTAGTAGGAAATGTGCAAGTACTGTATCGGCTTGTTTAAGCACTTGAGAGCGATACAAAGTCAACGGATGGTAATTCAACAGCAATGGGAATTTTTCAGCCGGTGTGCTTTTCAGATCCCAACGACCTTTTTTCAAGAAGCTATCATCTTGCGCGTTGATTTTAAGCGTGTCATCGTAAGGCAAATACATGTTTTCTCCTGCTGTTTGCCAGCCGACAACTTCCGTTTCCGTCATTTCAAGTTGACCGGTCAGTTGCTGTAATCGTTCGCTATCGTTTTCTTTTAAGTGGTTATAAACTTTGGCTGCCCACAGTAAATTGTGTTTTGCCATAACGTTTGTATAGTAGTTGTTGTTGACGATGCACGTGTATTCGTCAGGGCCCGTAACACTATCAATACGGAATTCGCCATTTTGCATATGACCAGTTTCTGCCCATAATCTGGCGGTTTCGAATAACACTTCCGCCATATAATCTTTCAGGAATTCTTCATCTTGAGTCACCAAATAATATTGGATATAGCTATAAGCGATATCGGCGCTAATGTGGTATTGTGCCGTACCTGCCGGGAAAAACGCTGAACTTTCTGGCCCTGTAATGGTTCGCCAAGGAAATAACGCGCCTTTTTCATGGCCCATTTCTTTTGCTCGTTGCCGCGCACTATCTAGGATTGAATAGCGATGGAGCAGCAGGTTTTTAGCAATTTTCGGGTTAGTCATTAAGAACACTGGGAAGATATAGATTTCCGTATCCCAAAAATAATGTCCTTCGTAACCTTCACCTGACAAGCCTTTCGCAGCGATATTGCTTGCTGGGTCTTTACCTACCGATTGAAGAAGTTGATACAGATTGAAACGAATGCCTTCTTGGACGTTTTCATCTCCATCAATTGAGATGTCAGAAATTGCCCAATAGTCATCTAAATATGCTTTCTGCTCACCCAACAATTCTTCAAATGTTTTGCTCTCCACTTGTTTCAGCAGTTTTATTGCTTTGCTAGTAACGTCATCGCCATGGCGCAACGTATCTGTATAAACCGCGAATTTCGTGAAATGTACTGGCTTTTGATCTTCAATGATAAATGTTTCTTCTACAGCGACGTCGGTCACGTTGTTGCTATATTCCCCGTTATCTGACTGGATGATTGCTGTAGATACACAAGCTACATCTAATTTAGTTTCGTAAGTTGTATCTTTCACTACACTGTAACGGTCTTCTTGGCGCACATCTGTAATGTGAAGACGTTTTGTATGGCCAGAAGCAAGACGTGGGTCTTCTTTGTCGACATAGTTGGACACGTCTCCATTTAAAGTTGAAATGATTTCTACTTTATTTATAGGCGTAATCGGTTCTATTTTAATATCAATCGCAAACAATTCTTTTGTGACGAATGATACAAGCCGTCTAAAATGAATTTTAACTTCTTTTCCTTGTGGCGATATCCAGTGGACAATCCTTTCAGCAAAGCCCGCATCCATGTGAAGCTTTCGTTCACAGAAAACCAACTCTCCTTCAAATACCGAAAACCGTTCTCCGTCTAAGTAAATTTGGACAGTTTGCGCATCGATGATGTTCAACACTTTTTGCTGCTTTGTTGGAAATCCATACAATTTTTCTCCGTACGTAATCTCGGTCTCATCATGAAACGCATTGATATAGGCTCCACGGATCGATTTAAATCCTTCTGTGTATCCTTCTTCAAAGTTTCCTCTGACTCCTAAATAGCCATTTCCTAAAGACAGCAAACTTTCGTTTATCAATAGATTAGGATTATCAAGTTCAAATTTCGTCAATGTCCAAGTCATGCTTTCACTCCTCTACAAACTAGCTTTTTTCTTATGAAATTGGCTGAGCACATCTTCAAACTTTAGCTTTAACGTGTCCTCCACTAAATAATCTGCATGTGAAAGATGTGCGCTATCACCAACCCCTACCGAAAACATGCCAGCTCGATTAACAGCCTCTACACCCGCGCTGGCGTCTTCTATACCAATGCAGTTTGAGTAGTCAATCCCTAATGCATCCGCAGCGGCAGTGAATGTTTCTGGATCCGGTTTTCCTTTTTTTACTTTTGCAGCATCTACTATGTAATCAAAATAGCTTGTAAGTCCCAGCTTTTCTAAAATGGCGGGCGCATTTTTACTGGCTGAGCCAAGCGCAATTTTAGCATTTGTTTTTTTATTGGCGTCCAAAAAATCTACCATTCCTGGAAGAATATGAGCAGGTGTAATTTCCTCAATCAATGTTAAATAATAATCATTTTTTTGACTCGCCAGCTCTAGTTTTCTGTCCGTCGACAATTGGCCTTTGGAAGGGTCTAGCGCTAAAATGCGATCCAATGAATCCATGCGATTAATGCCCTTCAGTTGTTCATTAAATTGGCGATCAAATGAAATACCAAGCTCTTCAGCCAATTTATGCCACGCCAAGTAATGGAATTCAGCTGTGTCGGTCAGGATGCCATCTAAGTCATATATGAATAGTTCCGGTTTTTGTGTCATGTAATTTCCCTCTTTTCATGTTCCACTAACGGATCTATAGGCAAAAGCTTTACGCTTTCTCGATCCATCAATTGATGCGGAACCCAAATATGTTGTTTTTCCAACTTGCCCTCAATAATGTCTTGAAGTAAACGAGCGGATATTTTACCTATTTCCGCAAAATCTTGCCGAATCGTTGTAAGCAGCGGTTGTGTATAACGGCTGAGCACCAGATCATCAAAACCCGTTATTGAAATGTCTTCAGGAATCCTTAAGCCGGCTTCTTTTACGGCTTTCATAACACCAAAAGCCATTAAATCACTGAAACAAAGAAAAGCAGTAGGTTTTTCTTTCTGTAAGTAGGTACGTGCAAGTTCAAATGCTTTTTCTTCTGAAAATGATGCTTCTAATACATCAATGTCACTTAAGTTCATATTGTATAAATCGAGAGCTTCCCGAACACCTGTCATGCGCTCTGTATTGACATAAGTTTCCCGTGTACCTGACATGACTACTATTTCGCGATGATTCCGTTCTAGCAGATGGATGGCTATTTCTTTGGAAGCCTCTGCATTATTAATAGACACGCTGCCGATTAAGCCATTTTCCGTTTCAGCTTTGATATCAAGAACCACACAAGGCATGCTAGAGTCGATCAACTCCTTGTAATACTGATCATCTGTTCGAATTCCTTGTAAAATCGCTCCACCAATATGACGTTCTCGGCAATAACGGACATAACTTTGACGTTTTTGTTGCTGAGAATCGATTAAGTAAATGGATAATTCAAACCGGCTATTTGAAACTTCCTGGTAGACACCTTTGAAAATGTTAAAAGCATTGCTATCATTTTCATTGTTATTAAGTACACCAGAGGAAATCAGCCCCAGTGTCATTTGTTTTTTCGAGGATAAATTTTTGGCATTGATATTCGGTGAATAATTCAATTCTTGCGCAATCGCTAAAACACGTTGACGTGTCTCTTCTTTTACGTCTGCATAATTGTTAAAGGATTTCGAAACAACACTAACGGATACGCCCGCTTTTTTAGCAACATCTCTTATTGTGGACATAAACAGTTTCACTTCCTATATGAATTCGTCGAGTTAAGTATTGCTTTCAAGCGGAGGGTTTGGCCTCATATTTATTTTTGACACGTAAGGTTAAACGGTAAAATACCGAAAATGACAGAAAAGCGCCCAATGAACAAATCAAAAGCGGGAAAAGCCATAACAACTTTACTCCAGTAATCCAAATAAGTACGCCATTGCTCACTAAAATAAACACACTTAACAATGGACTTCCAGCGGAAACAAAAAATGCATTTTTCAAGCGTTCTTTGCTGTTCATACGGTAATGGACACTGATAGAAAAGAAGTTCACAGTATACACAAACAACGCAAGACCTGTTAGTAGAAACAGTAAGTCGATAATGCTGCTTCCTGACCGGAGATAAAAGTATCCGAAATACCAACTCAACCACATGGCAGCAAAAGGCACACCCATTTTAGAACTTTCTTTATAATTTTCTTTTAAGGAAATTACGTATTGCTTCACTAAGGAAACATCTTGATCAAGTAGCCAATCCCTAGCAGACGCAAACACAGCAGTCGTTGCTGGAAAAAACAACAGGGGCACAAATACCAAAACTGCCAAACCAAACAAGATGAGTCCGGTTGCATTGGTGATGTCGAAGATCATAAACGCAGCAAACAATGGCAAGCTCATTAAAAACCACATGAAATTGACTATCGTCATTTTCAAAAACCATTCGCTCGCTGTATAAATCACACCCATTAGTCCATTCATTTCTTGCATGTTTACGCCTCCTAGTAAGAAGAGCTTATTTGACAGCACCTTCCCCAATTCCTTTAATGATGTATTTTTGTGCCAGTATATAAAAAATGACTACTGGAATAATTGTCAATGTCAATCCAGCCATGGCCAAATTCCATTCGATGGTGAACTCCCCGAAAAAGTAGAAGACAGACAATGGAATTGTCCGTAGCTCTTTGTCTACTAATGTCAAAGAAGGTAACAAAAAGTCGTTCCAAATCAAAATAACATTTAAAATCATCACGGTGGCGGTAATCGGTGTCAAAATCGGGAAAATGATTCTCCAGAAAACTCCAAACTTCGAAGCACCATCAATCGTTGCCGCTTCCTCTAATGAAATCGGAATCGATTTAACAAAGCCGTGGTAAAGAAAAACAGACAGAGCAGCGTTAAAACCAATATTCATGAAAATTAGGCCACTAAGTGAATTATATAGTGGAATTCCTAAGTCTCTAGTAACCCCTGTAACTAATTGCATCAGCGGCATCATTAATGTTTGAAACGGAATTAACATTGTCGCAATAAGGGTCATGAAAATGATGGTACTTATTCGATTTCCAGACCTAGCTAGCATCCAGGCAGTCATAGATGACAAAATGACAATCAGCACGACTGAAACGATTGTAACAACCATTGAATTGGTAAAAGCATTTACAAAATCCATCTTCTCCATCGCTTCCGTATAGTATTGGAAACTGAATTCTCCAGGAAGAGCCAATGCATTTTCATATAATTCCTGTCTTGTTTTGAACGAGTTTACAAAAATAATATAGATGGGAGACAAAAAGATCAAAGCAGTCAGAGCGAGTAAAATTTCTTTCGACCATTTGCTTAGTATTCGCATTACATTTCAACCTCCCGTTTTTTCGTTATATAAACTTGGGTCAAAGTAACGGCTGAGATAATTATGAAGAACAAAATAGCTTTAGCTTGTCCGTACCCATAATTTCCGTAACCGAAGATTTCATTATAAATGTTCATGGCAAAAAGTTCTGTTGCATTCGCTGGCCCACCACCCGTCAGTGATAAGTTGACGTCATAGATCTTAAAGCCGTACGAAAGGGTAAGAAACAGACTGATGGTAAATGCGGGCATAAGCAAAGGAAATGTAACTCTCGTCAATCGTTGCCATTTGCTAGCACCGTCCACTTTAGAAGCTTCAATTAGTTCTCCAGGTACTCCTTGAATCCCAGCAATATAGACAATCATGACGTAGCCTGCCATCTGCCAAGTAAAAACGAATACAAGAGCAAACAAGGCAAAGTTCTCATTGATCAGCCAATTGAAGAAGATATGTTCAAGTCCGGTCGCTTTACCAATTGCTGCAAAAACATCTAGAAAAACAAACTGCCAAATATAGCCTAAGATAAGACCACCGATTAAGTAAGGCATGAAAAACATGGTACGCGCTAAATTTGCCAGTCGTAATTTAGAAGTGACTAGTAATGCAAATGCTAGTCCTACTATATTCACTGAAATGACGGACAGTACCGTAAACAAGATAGTAAGCCACGTCGACTTCATAAACCGACCATCTGAGAACAACGTAAGGAAATTTTCGAAACCGACGAATATTTTTGGATTTGCGCCAATTCCATCCCATTCAAAAAATGCATAATAGATTCCGATCAAAAACGGAATTACGACGATGATGGTAAAAATAATAAGCAATGGCAATGTAAATAACAGATACCAACCAACGTTCTTCTTGCTTGTCACATCCATTCCCCTCTTTTCTTTGATTAAAGGTTCTTTAACTGATAAAAAGCAGAACACGCCTGACTAGGCGTGTTCTCCTCCTTTACTGTGAAACGATTATTTTGTTGCGTTCTGCCATGCAGCATCCAAATTGCTAATGAATTCATCACCTGTGACTTTTTCATTCGCAAAGAATTCTTCTGTAGCTGGTGCAAAATCATTCGGTACTAAGTTTGCAGGATAGTAATTATGTGACCATGGAATTGTTTCACCATTATTTGAAGCTTCAAATACTGCTGTCGATAACGGATCCAAGTCATTAGCTTCAATATTCGTCATTGCTGGGATAAAGCCAAACTCTTCAACAATAATCTGTTTACCAGTTTCACTCGTATGCAACCATTCTAAGAAATCAATAGCTGCATCGATTTCTTCTTGTTCTTTTTCTGAGTTTACTGCCCAGTTGCTACCAACGCCTACTGCAAGCTTATCATTTCCTTCAAGTGGGAATGGCGCCATACCTACTTCAAAATCAACGTCGAAATCATTCAACAAGCTTGATGCCCAGTTTCCTTGATGAATCATCGCAGTTTTACCAGCTGCAAAATCACCGACTTGTTGGTCATAAGAAACACCAAGTGGGCTTGGAGTATTCGCTCTAATCGACTCCATGAATTTACCAAATTCAAGGAACTCTTCAGTTTCCGCCATTGTCGCTTCCCCACTAGTCAAGCTATCCATGAATGCTTCTGGATCTTCTTGAAGTGAAAATGGATAGTTACTAATATGGCCAATCAAGAAGTACGCTTCTGACGACAACCCTAATCCATTGATATCTTCTGATTTAAATTTTTCTAACGTGCTATTAAATGACTCGTAATCTTGAATATCTTCTGGGTTCACTAAATCTTTGTTGTAAACAAGGCCAAATCCTTCTACGCCGTAAGGAATCCCTACTAATTTATCATCAACCATTAATGCCATATTCGGTGCGATATCTTTTACGAATTCTTCTCCACTCAAGTCATATACATACGATTCTACCCGTTTTGCCACTGTTGAATTTTGGAGGCTCATAATCGATGGTCCTGTACCATTATTAAGACGAATTTGAAGCTGTTGGAAATAATCATCCCCAGTTGTACCGATAACTTCCACTTCTACGCCAGTTTCTTCCGTATAGGTTTCTGCAGCTGCCTCTAGTTGATCAGAAATCTCAACCTTTGTCTGGAAAATCGTGATTTTCTCAGAACCACCTTCTTTTGCTTCTTCTTCTCCCCCGCTACATGCAGCTAATCCAGTCATCAGCGTAGCAAATGCTACACCCGTCATAAACTTTTTGTTAAATACCATCTGTAATGCCCCCTTTGATTTGGTTGTTTTATTGGAAATAAAATGAGTAAATCATTTTATTAGTTCCCTAATTAATGTGAATTAATCTCGATTTCACGGCCAATTTGTATTTCAATTTCCCCGTTTTGGATGTGATAAGTTTTGCCGTCTGTTTCAAATGTGACCGCTCCGTCATACGCGGTAACTTTGAGTGATTGATGGGTGATTTCTAGCGTTAACGCTGTTCCTTGCCAGCAAATTGCAAACTGCATCCTGCGCCATTGTTTCGGCAATCGGGGATTAATCTGCAAGGTCGATTCCGAGAACCTAACCCCACCAAATCCAAAAACAGCAGAAGTCCAAATGCCGCCGATTGCTGCAGCATGTATGCCATCATCAGAAGTGTTCATTTGTTCTCCAAGATCGATTTCACATGCTTTCCGGAACAATGAATAAGCTGTATCACTTTCTCCCAAATCATTTGCAATAACAGCGTGCACCGCAAGACTTAGAGAAGAGTCATGCAAGGTTCGCGGTTCATAAAATTGATAGTTTTCCTGTTTGACAGCACTTGATAAACGGCTGTCTTGCTGAAGAAAGGTTTGCTCTAGTAAGTAAAATAGCAGCAATGTATCCGCTTGCTTAGTTACTTGGATTCCATTGATTTGTTCTGAATTATAGTCTCGGTAAATCATTCTTACCTTGGATTGATTTTTGTATTTTGCAAGATCAATTTCTGGAAGTTGCAAATAAGTATCATCTTGCGGGATGATCAAGTCCGTAGTTCGCGGTTCCGGTAAATAAAGCTTTTCCGCTTTGGTCTTCCAATCCAAGTTAGCATCTCCCAAGTCAAAGGTTTCTAAGAATTGCGGATTTTGAGCTGATAGCTGTTCGGCATAGCGTTCGGCAAGCTTCAAATTGAAATACGCCATATAGTTGGTAAATGCATTATTGCTTACGTGCTCTTTATATTCGTCAGGTCCAATAACGTTATGGATTTCATATCGTTCACGCTCTTCGTTCCACTCCAGTCGACTACTCCAGAATTTTGCGGTTTCAAATATCATTTCATACCCGCAACGTTCCATGAATTCTTTATCGCCTGTAACTTGCTCGTATTGATAAACTGCAAAAGCAATGTCAGCGGAGATATGTTGTTCGATAAAACCCGACCAAATTTTCGACTGGGCTCCTGTTACTATATCGATATCTCCCCATATAGGTGTAGTTTCTCCATCTTCTGGCCAAGCCATCTCCCAAGGATACATCGCGCCTGCATAACCGTTTTCTTCTGCCTTTTTTCTGGCTCCTGCAAGACCATGATACCGATAAGTAAGCAATGATTTGGCAGCTGTAGGATTGGAATAGATGAAGAATGGCAAGATGAAAATCTCAAGATCCCAGAACGTATGACCTTTATAGCCTTCTCCACTCATCGCTTTTGCTCCAACTCCCAAATGCTCGTAACCGGAAGGCGGTTGCATGGCCGTTAAGTGATAGAGAGAAAATCTAAGCGCTAATTGATCGAATGCATGATCACTTTCCACTTTAAAGTTGTAGTTTTTCCATACTTGGTCATGCCACGCTTTGACATGTTCTTTAAAAAGGACATCATACCCTTTTTCTTCATATTGCTTTAGTTCTTCGATTGATAGTTGGCGCAATTGCTCGAAATCCATCGAATTTTGCTCAACTACTTGATCCCGGCTCGTATGCACAGTTGATAGCTTTTCCATCTCAAGTTTGTCATTAGGCTCCAAGTAGAACTCATAAGCCATCCACACTTTTCGGCGTTGCATATCTTTGTCTGCAACTGGTAAGGTGGGCTCTCCGTTGAAACGAAAATGATGAACGGTGTTGAACACCATCTCTACATCAGATTCGCTCGTCTTTTGACTAAGTTGGATAAAGCGCTCGTCGAGTATTCTTCGCTCTCCTTCAAGAAAATGCTGTGCACCCGAATTTGTCATCTGTCCATTAATACCGCTGTCGAAAGAAATCGCTACTGAATGGCTCAGACTTTCCACTTCCACCTTCATTGCTATCAAATGCATGTTATTTAACGATACAAAACGGCTGAATTTAAATTGTAATTTTTTCTTTTTTGGAGATTCCCATACGAATGACCGAGTCAATTCTGCTGTTTTTAAATTGAGTTGTTTGATGTATTCATTGGTCTCTCCAAATTCTAGGCTAAAACGTTCCCCATCAACCCGTATATCGAGTTGCGTAAAATCAGCTGCATTTGGCAGTTCAGTCACTTCATTTTCTTGAGATTTATTGAATGTCCCATTGATGAACAAATTTCTCTTTTCTTGTATGTACGGTTCCTCTGTTGCAGAACGAAGTCCCATATAACCATTTCCGAGCATCATAATGGCTTCACTTTTTCCTAATACATCAGCTGAAAAGTCTGTTTCTGCCACAATCCAGTTTTTCAAATCACCCGTCCCAACCGAGTAATTTATCATTAAAAGTCACCTTCTCTCAATTTACGAAAACGTTTTAGTTTTTCTCAAAAAAAATATTCACGCTTAATTTATTAACTATTTTAACTTCTTTTCACATACTATTAACTTTCTGGAATTGAACATATTTTTGGAATTATTATGGAAAACGCTTACATACCCCCTCATTATAGTTACTCTATTTTGAATAGTCAAGAATATAGATCAAGGAACATGCTGACTATTCACCAACCGGAATCACTCTGCGCTTCGAGAAAGGAAAAAGTTTCTCATTTCTGCAGGATAAAAACTTTTAATTTTCCGCAAATTCAAGAAAATCACTCTCTCTCTCTCAATTAACCACGCAAGCAAACAATCTTCAATCACTCTCCATAATTTGTCTTAGAAATAAATTTAATATCTCACTATAGAGCTTTGGTTGTTCAGAATGGACTAAGTGAGAGGCAAATGGAATAATCGAAACATGAACATTATCTTGCATCAACGGATATGTTATCGCCCCTTTCGTCTCATTTGGATTGCCTTCTCCTACAATGAGTAAAATCGGTGATTTGATATCAGTTAAATCTTTTGTTTCACCAAACGGATACCACTCTGAATTACGCACGACATCTAGTAGGTGTTTCCAATCTGATAAATGCAATTGATCAAAATATGCAATAGCTTCGTTATTTTCCAGCAATTCTGTCTGAAACCTAACTTCCTGTTTGTGCATTTCGAGCCAGTCCTCCGGTTTTTCTGGAGTAATACCCGATAGCGTCAAACTCTTTACTTTTTCCGGAAACCTTTTAGCAAAAAATAACCCTACTAACGCTCCTAAAGATGCTCCGACTATATGAGCTGATTCCACTCCTTCTGCATCTAATGTATGAGATAAGTCTACAGCCGAGTCCTCGAAAAAGTTTGATAAATTATTGTTAATCGATTTTCCATGTCCCCTCAAATCAGGAAGAATGATTTGAAAAGAGCTTTTAAAGTATTCTCTTTGGTACTCAAAATCAGTAGTTCCTGCCTGTAATCCCGTATGTAAAAACACAATTGGCTCACCTGATCCAACTTGTTCAGTATGTAATATCAATGTATTCCACCTTTCTTTAAGTATTCTATATAGGTAAATCGCCTTTTTCCCAATCCATAGGTCCTTCATTCGATGGGATAAACTTATTCCAATACTCGCCTGTTTTTTTATCAAAGATGATGAGGTTATTTTCATTTGCCGATATAAATTCATAGCGATGTTCCTCATTAGCGATACCTGGATTCTGCCCTTTTCCAAATGTCATTCCTATAGTAAAACTTAAAATGATAGAAACTATTAATGCAAAACCTATCGCTACTGCCGCTTTTCTTTTCATTTTACCCCTCCTTTTATCAACTTAACATATAGAGTGAATAATGGAATTATTTACATATTATATTATTAGAAAACGAAATTCTCTATCTTCCTAAAAGGAAAACTTACTTTGTACAAAAAAATTATCAAACTCTAAAAAAATGAATATTTCTTACTTTCGAATACCATATTTTGGTTAAAAACTATTCTCTTATCCCAAAAAAAGTCTTATAATGGGAGGCATAAGAATCACGCTATCCAATAGTATGGTAGGAAACAATCCTATTGTCTGAAACGAGGTGAACGATATTACTAACTTCCGTACGATTCATTGGTTCGGTCTATACATATTTCTACACATTTCCATTTACTACTCTTGGATTTTTTTGAGTAGAACAAGTGACAGCAAATTTGTCCTAGTGGAAAACCTCATTTCATGGTTGGCACCAATCGTAGCTTTTGTGACTTTGTTTATCGTTTACCGAAAGTCAGTGGGCAGGCTACGTCTTTTCTGGTTATTGCTTTCTCTCGGTTGTTTAAGCTATGCCATTGCTGAAGGCATTTGGGTGTATAGTTACAATATTTCTCATGTAGAGCCCAATTACCCTGGATGGCCAGACCCTTTTTACTTTCTTCAGATTTTCTTCTACTTAGCAGCATTTATTTATCACCTGATGCAGAAAAAAGAAAACGCTTATCAAATTAAATTCATCTTTGATATGATGATTATCATTGCTGTCTCAACTGCTCTAAGTTGGCATTTTCTAATTCAACTTCTGCTTCCAGATGCCACAGCTTCACCGCTTTTGTTCGTCGTCTCCATTGGTTATCCCGTTGGAGATTTACTACTTCTGTTCGGTGCGGTTAGTTTATATATTGGCTATTCTTACACATTATCACCTCGTGTATTGATTTTGATAATTGCGGGGTTGGTTTTCCAAGTTTTTGCCGATACGGCTTACTTGTATTCCACCGTTGCAAATACTTACAGCGCAGAAAGTTTCTATAATCCATTGTGGTCGTTAAGTCTATTGCTCGTGGCATTTTCCGGTTTGTATTCGCTAGACCCGATAAAAAAATCTGTTTCTGGCAAGACTTTTATGCACATAACAGACCGAATTTCGGTTCGTATGTTATTACCTTATTTTAGTTTACTTATGCTGTTTATCGTTATTATTGTTGAAGAAAGCAAACACACGAGAGGGTTGGTAGCAGGGGCTTTTGTGGCAACTGCCCTAATCGTCACTAGACAGATTTTCACGTTGCGTGATAACCGAAGATTGTTATTCAATTATGACCAACTAACTTCTGAGCTGGAAGAAAAAATTGCACAACGCACGGTAGAAGTAACTTCTAAAAACCAACAATTAGAAAAAGTCATTCACCAAGTAGAACACATTGCTTACCACGATGAATTGACCGGCTTGCCCAATAGAAGACTATTCCTGAAAAATTTAGAGTCTTCCATCGCTACTGCTGATGAGAGTGGTAAAAAACTCGCTGTGGTGTTTATTGATTTAGATCGATTTAAAAACATTAACGATACGTTCGGTCATGAGTTTGGTGATTTGCTGCTTCAAGATTTTTCCCGAAAAATTTCAGAAAACCTGCGCTCTGTTGATACGATTTCACGTCAAGGTGGCGATGAATTCACACTTATTCTTAATAACATACAAGATGAAGCAGACATTACGCCGACCATTCATCGAATACAAGCTGCTTTTCAACAAGCTTTATCCATTAAGGATCAAGAACTGCACGTCTCTATGAGTATCGGAATCGCGATTTATCCCGATAATGGTACATCGACAAGCGAATTATTGAAACACGCCGATAGTGCCATGTATAGTGCGAAGGCAAAAGGAAAAAACAACTACCAGTTTTTCTCGGACGATATGTCACTCGTTGTTTCACGAAAAATTGCATTGGAAAATGAGCTGCGTCGCGCCCTTGCCAACGAAGAGTTCCTCTTGCATTATCAGCCACAATTTAATGCTCATACAAGAGAAATTACGGGGATGGAGGCATTGGTCCGCTGGCAAACAGCAGAAGACGAAATCATTTCTCCTGCCCACTTTATCCCATTAGCAGAAGAAACTCGGTTGATCCTGCCATTAGGTGAATGGGTTCTCAATACAGCTTGCGAACAAGCCAAACTATGGCACGATCGAGGTCATCATCACTTAAAGTTGGCGGTAAACTTGTCTCCTCTTCAATTTTTAGATGATGACTTGTTGGATATGGTCGAGCGTACATTAGAAAAGACTGGCTTCCCAGCCTCTTCGCTAGAGTTAGAAATTACGGAAAACGTGGCAGTTGATGACATCGATTTAGCCTTATTGCGCATGCAAGCGTTAAAAGACCTTGGGGTAAATCTTGCTATTGATGACTTCGGAACGGGTTATTGTTCATTAAGCTACTTGAAAAAATTCCCGCTTACTAATTTAAAAATTGCGCAGTCATTTGTGCGCGACATGGCGACTAACCCTCATGATGAAGCACTTGTCGAAGCGATGGTGTTGATCGGTCACAAACTCAATATGTCTGTCATTGCAGAGGGTGTAGAAACCGAAGAGCAACTAGCCTTATTAAAAGAGCTTGGTTGCGATGAAATTCAAGGTTATCTGTTTAGCAAACCGCTCACTACCGATCATTTTTCTCAGCTCTTGTCGAAAGAACTTGCAAGTAAAAATCCAATTCACTAAAGATCGCTATTTTAATGCAAATAACCCCAGCATCCTATAAAAGGTTGCTGGGGTTATTTATGGTCTAACACCTCATCATGCAAATCCCATCAATTCTTTTACTTTGTCCTTATTCTCTTTTGACGTGACCATTTCAAGCAGTCTAAAAGCCACATCAAACGCTGTTCCTGGGTTTGCAGAAGTAATAATGTGATCCTCACAAACAATTCGCTGGTCCATCACTTGGACACCGTATTGTTTTAATTGATCACGCCGTTTACTTGTCGGGTGATCGTAAGTTGTGGCTCTTTTGTTTTTCAAAACACCGCTATGTGCCACCATCAATGCAGCGACACAAATCGAAGCAATCGGCTTTTTGTGCGCATCAAAATAACGAACTACTTCTTGGAATTCTTCGCTAAATGCATCTTCATAAAATCCTGCTTCTTCAAAACCGCCAGGAATCGCTAAAGCATCAAATTCTTCTAATGAAATGTCACTTAGCTGCTGCTCAGGAATCACTTGAAAGTTCCACGTACATTGTAGCTGTGGATGCTTTCCGACAGTCACCACGTCTGTAGAGCCGTCGCCTTCCCACTTGTTCCACCCCAGTACATCCGTAAACACACTTGCTTCAGAAGCTTCAAATCCATTGGCTAAGAGTAATAATATCTTTGTCATAGAGCACCTCTCCTTTATACTAGATTGTATAGGATAGTTACGTTTCTACAAATGACTTTATAAAAGATAGTTGAGCTTTTCACCTTACTTTTCTTTGAAATAAAGGGGAGTTATATCGTAAATATTTCCAAAAGTTCCATTAAAAATTTGGTAGCCTGTGATCACCTATTCTACTGTATTGTACAAATCAGTTTGAGTACCAACTAATCCATTAAAAAAAGGGAAAGAAATGCTATTGAAATAGCTTTTCTTTCCTTTTTTTAGATTCCTATTAGATTAAAGAGCCGCATTTAACTCCAATACATCAATATTTGTTCCTAAAAAGTATTGGAAAGCTTTCAGAGATCTTTCGATTTCTGAAGGCTGAATCGTTCTTAATATAAATACTAAATGTGAGTGATGTTCTTCTTCTGGCCAAGTATCCAAATGTTCTGGAGGATGGATGATATGCTGTACTCCATTTAAAACAATTGGCCCCTCTTCTCCAACATCCAATAACCCTTTGACACGAAGAATATCCTCGCCGTTTGCATGAAGAAGTGCACTTAACCACAAGCCAAAAGCTGTCCAATCCAACGGGTTATGAAAGGTAAAAGATATAGATTGAATCGTAGAAGAGTAATGATTTTTGCTTTCTAAATCAGGTATTTCTTTTTCTGCCACAGTGCGTGACAGTTGTCGATAATCTCCTTTTAAGTCATCAAAATCAATATTGCCATGAACGGCTTCTAGTATTTCACAAGATGGGTTGATTCTTTTCAGTTGTTGAATCAGCATTTCTTTTTCTGTCGTTGTTGAAATATCGGTTTTAGTTAGAACAATTTTGTCTGCCACAATCACTTGTTTTATCAATTCCGGATTGTTTTTCATATGAAGCATACCGTTCTTTGTGTCTACAGTTACAACCACGCTATCAATATAGTAATGATGTTGTAGCAGTGGATTTGTTAAAATCGTAAATAGAATAGGAGCTGGATCAGCCATCCCCGTTGTTTCGATGACAATCCGGTTGATTGCTGCTTCTTTATTATGGTCCATACTTAAAAATGATTTAAGTTCATTTTCTAGATCTTCACGGTTATTACAGCAAATGCACCCTCCTTTTAGAAGAGTCGTCTTTTCGTCAGCTTTTTTCAATAAGTGATGGTCTAGCCCTACTTTGCCAAATTCATTTACAATTACCGCTGTATTATTCTGCAATTGAGGTTCTTTTAGTAGTTCTCGCAACAAAGTCGTTTTTCCGCTACCTAAACAACCCGTAATAATCGTAATCGGTTTCTTATTTGTTTTTATCATGATTGTTCCGCTCCTAGTAGCTGCCGTTGCTCTTCTTCAATTTGCTGTAGCAAATGCGGATCTAGCGGATTTACAGGTCTCCCAATCATCTTTTCTGCGGTTCCCCATAGTGCACCAAGGTCATGGACAATTTCTTGATTTCCTTTAAGGTCTCGTAAAACAAACTTACTGCTATTCCAGTCTTCCAGTTTCAAACGATAGTAATGAAGGATTTTGTTGGATAATTTAGCACGTTGCAGACGTGTTCTGTGTCGACTTCTTTGAAGATCACCTACTAGAATCTCGTCATCATCATTCGAGGTTTGGTCAGTCCAGTGTATTTGCATGACGAACTCTCCACATAGAATGCACATTCAAAAACCACCCTTTCCTTTGTTGTATAAACAGATGAATCCGCTCTTATAATAAGAGCGGATTATTTTATAAATGAGGTCTATCCTTTAAACGGATTTCGCTTTGCAAAATCATCTGCAATTTCGTCAAATGTAACCCATTTAATTCCCTCATGCTTGTTAATGTGTTCAATAATTCGTTCGTGCATTTTCAAAACTTGCGGCCGCCCACTGACATCTGGGTGAATCGTCATCGTAAATACGGCATGGTCCATATTTTCATAAACCCAGTCAAATTGGTCCATCCACATTTGTTCAATATCTCGAGGATTTACAAAGCCATGGCTGTTCGGTGATTTTTTGATGAACATCATTGGTGGCAGGTCATCTAAATACCAGTTTGCCGGAATTTCTATCAAACTTGTTTCTTTACCTCGCACCAATGGCTTCATCCATTCTTCAGCTGACTTAGAATAGTCAATTTTTGTCCAGCTATCCCCAATTCTAACGTAATAAGGTGAAAAATCATTATGCATTAAACTATGATCATATTTAATGCCATTTTTGTGAAGCAACTCATTCGTAATATTGGAAAACTCCCACCACGGTGCCACGTAACCCGTTGGTTTTTTTCCGGTTAATTCTTCTACTAAAGTGATAGATTTCAATAACACTGCTTCTTCTTGCTGAGCTGTCATTGCAATCGGATTTTCATGAGAATAACCGTGGATTCCAATTTCATGTCCTCTCGTGTGAACATCTTTCATTTGCTCTGGAAAAGTTTCGATAGAATGTCCTGGAATGAACCATGTTGTTTTCAAGTTGTACTTATCGAATAAATCAAGTAAGCGCGGAGCCCCTATTTCCCCTGCAAATAGCCCTCGAGAAATATCATCTGGAGAATCTTCTCCTCCGTACGAGCCAAGCCACCCCGCTACTGCATCTACATCTACTCCATAAGCCACTAAAATTTCTTTTTTTGCCATTTTCCATTTCTCTCCTTTAATCATATTTTAAAGTTATCAAATTATACTTTAGAAAAATCAAGGTTTTACGACATCGTTTGTTGCCGGATTCAACTTATCTATTTCCCAATCTCCTTTTGAGTTTGGCTGTTCTTCAACCAAACCTTCCACTTCCCAATCTCTGCCCACTGTTGTGCCAAGGTAAGCATCTGAATAGTTGGATTCCACTTCTTTTTGTGGATGTTTTTTCAGATACCAGAACTTCATCAATAGATAGTAGAAAATAATACCAAGCGGGAATCCTACAAGGTACATGTATTGGATAAAGTAAACTGCTAGTCCGCCTGCAGCAATCCATGCAATCATCCCTGCCCAGTTGACACCTTTATCAAATCTGAATTGTCCTTTTGGATCATACAAATCTTGAACGGCAAGACGTCTTTTTCGAATGATGTAATAATCACAGATGATAATACCCGCTACTGCTGATAGAATGGCTCCGTAATAACCCAAGAAAGTAAATAACTGATTGAGTATCGACCACGGTTGGAACAAGGTACCCACTACTCCAGCAATGACAATTCCTGACGTATAAGATAAGTTGAATTTAGCGCCTGCGTTAACGAACGTTAATGAAGCAGGGATTAAATTTGCTGCAGAGTTTGTTGACCATTGAGCTAATACGACCATCGTTAAAAGAATGATCAAGACCCAGCCTGAAGAAGTTGCTTGAATAACTTCAATTGGATTCCAAAGCCCCGCTCCAAGAAGGCTGACTGCTCCAATGACACCCATGAAAGTTTGAACGAGCGGCAATGCAATAATATGAGGCAAATAATTATTTTTGTTTCGTTTAAACCAATTCCGTTCATTCATTGGTGCTTTTACATAGCGAGTAATATTTGGAATATCGACAGCTAAAGCAGACCAGAATCCCATATTGGCCACCATAACCAAGAACCATGTAGTAGATTGTGTCGTGCCAACGTAGTTAAATACGTTTATCCCATTATCAGCGGCCAACCCTACCATATCAATGAAAATCCATACAGATATCACAATAATCGCCGGTGCCGCAATAGCAGCAAAACGATCTACTGCTTTAATTCCGATAGCTGTATTAATTATTTGAACTGCTGCAAATACTAAGTACCATACAAACCAAGAATCAAAACCGGTTAACATATTCACAATGTAGTTAATCGCTGTTGCTCCTAGGTACGTTTGAATTCCAAACCATATCGCTGCAATTATTCCCCGACTGATAGCTGGAATATGAACTCCTGCTGTTCCAAAAGGAGCGCGCATATAAGCTGCAAATGACAACCCATGTTCTATACCAATATCGCCACTCAAACTACCAATGATGGCAATGATTAAGTTTGCTAATAAAATTGCTCCTGCAAGTTGCCATAACGACATCGATTCAATACCGTTGGCACCAATTTGAAATGTTGCGATAATGACGGCCATCCCTACCCAAATGTTAAAAAATCCCCATCCAGAGATAACTCTGTTTTTTCCCTTTGTAGGTATAATATCTTTTGAAATCAGCGAATTTTTTCTCATGTTCTCCCTCTTTTCTTATTAAGTTTATTTATCCAGCTATAAACGCACTTTTTGTAAGCGCTTTAAATCCACAATTAACTTAAGCGAATAACTTTATTCATAAGAGGATTTTTGAATTTGTTGTAGCTCTTGCGTAAATAAGGTTTTATTTAAATCTCTTAAATAAGGCAAGGTTCTCCGCTGCTCTGTAACTTGATTCAAGTCAATTTCGGAAATGATAACGTCCCTTTCCTCTTCGGTATAAACTAAAACCGTTCCAAAAGGATCTATTATGGCACTGCCGCCGCCAAATACAGTTTCTCCTTTTTCAATCCCTGTTCTATTAGAGGCAATTACAAAAACTCCATTTTCCAAAGCTCTCGCTCGTGTCGCAATATCCCAAGCATATCTTCGAGCTTTTCCAAATGCTGATGGATATAAAATGATGTCAGCACCTTTCAATGCTAAAATTCTTGCTCCTTCGGGAAATCCAATTTCGTAACATATTTGAAGTCCAATATTTCCAATAGAAGTTTTAAAAACTGGAAGGTTATCTCCTTTAGCAAATCTAATATTCTCAACATTCCAAAGGTGTGTTTTTCGATAATTTCCGATTAATCCTTCCGGGCCAACCAAAATCGCCGTATCGTAAACAATTCCTTGAACATCTCCTTTTTCTAGAATAGCCGTCGACAAGTAGATATTATGCTGTTTCGCAATCTGTTCCATCCAATTAATCGTGTAACCGGGAATCGTTTCTGCCAATTCTACGTCTTTGTCTTCTACTCTATAGCCGGTATTAAATAATTCTGGGAGCACCACTAGTTTTGCGTTTTTTTGAACTGCTACTTCTATTAGTTTTTTTGCTTCCTCTAAATTCCCTTGAAGATCATAAGGAATGGCATTCATTTGAATAGCTGCAACTGCCAATTTTCTATTTTCCAGTTTCCTTACACCTCCTTCCCCTTTGAATCTTGTACCTATTTATAACACCATTATTTTATTGTCACAATACTTTAAATATTAAAAAACTATGCAAAAATGCATAGTTTTTTAATATTTAAAGCTATAATACTGGTAAAAGCAATTAACATTGTAAGTAATAATAACTATGCAAAAATGCATAGTTATTATGCATTTTTGCATTAAATCCTTTCTTTCGTATATTTTTGGAGTTTTCTGCTGATAGTAGATTGGTTTACCTTTAATACTTCCGCAACTTTTGTTGTAGATCCGTACTTCTTTTCTGCCATTTCTAATAATTCTTTTTCAAGTAATTCTACCGCTTCTTTAAGTGGCATGATTTTGTTAATACTTATACTTTTTTCACTAATATTGTCCACGTTAATATATTCCGGAAGATCTTCTAGTTCGATTAATCCTCCCTCTGAAGTTACAAATAACCGTTCAATTATATTTTGCATCTCTTGAACATTTCCAGGCCATGAATATTCCTGCAACTTT
This sequence comes from Planococcus donghaensis, assembly GCF_001687665.2. Classification (NCBI taxonomy): domain Bacteria; kingdom Bacillati; phylum Bacillota; class Bacilli; order Caryophanales; family Caryophanaceae; genus Planococcus; species Planococcus donghaensis. The sequence continues at coordinate 3,067,242 of NZ_CP016543.2, forward strand.
CTTAATACCCGAGGTTGGAATTTCTTCTCTTCCCCATACTTCTGATTTAATTGATCGGTAAAATGAATGATTAAAGGTATAATATCTTCATTTCGTTCTCTTAAAGGAGGGATCGTAATTGGAACGACATTTAATAGATAGTATAGATCTTCTCTAAATCCACCTTCTTCTACTTTTTTTCTAAGGTTTTTACTAGATGCTGTTATTATTCTAATGTTGCTAGTTTTGACCTTATTCCCTTTCCCTTGTAACGCTTTTAGGAACTTTATTTGAGTCGACATGGGCATCTCTTCTATTTGTTCTAGAAACAAAGTTCCCGAGTTCGCCATCTCAATCAGACCCATTTTACTTTCTTTGTTTTCATAACCAAACAACTCTGCTTCTAATATAGCTGACGGCATCGAACCACAATTAAGTGTTATAAAAGGGTGATTATTTCGATTGCTCCATTTATGTATAAAAGTAGCAATTACTTCTTTTCCTACTCCAGATTCACCTAGAAGCAACACCGGGGAATCAACTTTCGCGATTTTTTGAGAAAAACTAACGATGCTCTTCATTTTTTCACTTCTGGAAATAATCTCTTTCTCGATTTCTTCTCTTGCTCGAAACTCTTCAATTTCTTGACGGTAACCTTCTGTCATTTGCCTCAATAAGTCCACTTCAGATTCTAGCTCTTTCACTTCCGTGACATCCCTTGATGCATTAATTACTCTAATAACATTGCCTTCGTTATCTTTAACTGGTGTACCCACTACCATCAAACGTCTTCCTGTTTTCGTTGTCTGGATAAACGATACTTTTTCCTTTTTCTCTAGCACCAACCTTGTAACAGAAGGCTTAAATACCCCTTCCTCTTCTAGTTGATAAACTGTTTTACCGATTAAATCACTTTCTTTATATCCCCAAAGTGCTTCACACGCTGCACTGACCCTTAAAGTTTTCCCTTCTCCATCTGATACATAAATAACATCATATGATGTATCAAAAATCGTTTTAAGATCTAACACTAAATCTTGATAAGAATCCAATTCTTGTGTAAATTCTTCTAACGATGATTTTGTTTGAAAAAAAAGACTAAAACCCGAATCCTCATTTAAAAAGTACAGTGACTTTTTTGCCACAAAACTTTCTTCTGCAAATTTAAACTGAAAGATTTCCGTTTCTTCATCTCTGAGCTCTTCACTAAACAAACGCGGGAATACACCATCCCAATACCGACCAATTACTTCTGCCTTGTTACAATATAGTTTTCTTTCAGCAAACTTATTGAGTTGAGTAATTTTATAATCTCGATCGAAAAAAATTAATCCCATAGGTATCAGATCTATTAGCTGAGAGTGATTATTCATTACTTCCCTACACGCCCTTTCCTATACAGCAACAAGTTTTTCTCTAAATTTTCACACTACTCATTTTAACACCTAAAGTTATGTGCGTAACTAGTTGTTGATAAGAAGAGCATTGATAAACTTATTTGCAACTGATTCCAAGAATAGCTAGTCACCAAACAAAAAATGACCCGAAATATACAATCGTATATTTCGGGTCATTTTTATATTAATTTATCCCTCAATCACGGTCTTAGGCTTCCGTACAAGCGCCATAACACCAGCAATCAGGTAGAAAATACCTGCTAAAACGCCGGCTCCACCACTCACAAATGCAACAATCACCGCTGTTGCGATTAAGATGATTCCTGCCACTACTGGTTTTTTATTGCCTTTTAGCAAGACCATCGCGACAATTCCTAAAATGATAGCTACTACTGAAGAAACCGTGAGAAACCATCCTCCTGTGCCTAGCATATCTAACATTTCATCAAAATCGCCCATACCCATTTCCGGATTTTCTGCAGCCATTTCATTAAATGACTCTTCCATAACTCCTCGATTGTTTTGGAGCCAAATCATGAGGCTTCCAATTCCTGCGGTAAACACATAACCCAGTACCCCAATAATGGCTAATACCATTTCTGCTGTTCTTTTCATACTACTCCTCCTCAATTTTTGTTTATTGTCCTGCGATGTCGCGTTTCGTGAATGCTGTCCATGCTGCTCCTAAAAACACAACAAAGTATACAAGGAGCACTACTACTGAAAACGTTAACGTCATGTCTTCATTGATTGGCATACCACCAGCTACATACTGTTTTAAATTGGTGTTGGCAAATAGAATATATTTAGCCCAGTCGTATTGCGCGAAAAATACAACAATCGTATTGCCTGCCATCATTAAAAAAATCGCCAGTCCAATTGCCATGCCGCTGCTTCTGAAAATCGCCGAAATCATAAAGGCAAAAGTCGCCATCATAACTAAAGTGACCAAACTGTACCCATATGCTTCAACGATTTCACCAAATACACCGACTTGAACAAAGCCTTCTATTTGTCGCTGAACTAACGATGGATTCCAACCATTTAATCCAAACAACACAGTCCCCGTCATCCAAGAAGTTACTAATAGGAATAAGAGCAGGGTTAGTGCAAAAACCAATACGGACAAATATTTGGAGAATAAAATCTTTGTCCTAGAAATGGGACGAATCAGTAACAACTTAATTGTACCCCATTTAAACTCATTTGAAATGATTCCAGCAGCCACGACAATCGTGAACAAGCTGATCAATGACGAAAGGACGCTGTTTTCTAGTACATACTCCCAGCCATCATAAGGTGCAGGCTTAATATCGTTTTCTAAATAGTAGTTGTTTTCTTCAATCATCGGTTGATTTATGCTTTGGATAAATTCATCATTTTCCATCTCAGCGAGAAGCTGTGCGTTTTCTTCTTGAAGCTCAGTTCGCCAGTTATCGCCGTATTCTTTAAAGTCGGCTTCTTCCCCCATAAACTTGGTTAACAATCCACCACCAATGGCAATTGCGAGTATGACAATAAACATCACCCACGTTGATTTTTGGGCATATAATTTTATTTGTTCGTTCCAGATTAAGTTCATGAAATTACTCAATGGTATTCTCTCCAATCAAGTCAAAGAATTTATCTTCGAGTGTCGCTTGCAGCACACGAACGCCATAAATGCTGATTCCTTGTTCGACTAATTTTTTCAAAATGGCTGGAATTTCTTCACGTTTAACTGACAACGACAGTTCTTTCGCAGTCACGCCGATTTTGTTTGCTAATTGCGTTTCTAAATACGTTTTAGCAGGAGCTAACGGTTCTGCTTCGATATAAACTTCTTGAAGCGATTCTTCCGTTTCGACGCTCTGTACGTTTTCAATGGCAACCAATTCGCCATTTTTAATAATGCCGATCCGGTCACACATTAATTCGATTTCCGATAGCAAATGACTCGAAACAATCACTGCGACATTTTCTTTTTCCGCTAAATTGCGTATGTATTTGCGAATTTCTCGAATACCTGATGGATCCAGTCCGTTAGTAGGCTCATCTAATATTAATATCGATGGTCGGTGTAACAACGCTTGTGCAATCCCGAGACGCTGACGCATACCTAGTGAATAGCGCCCTGCTTTTTCGTGAATGGCGTTACCTAAACCGACCAGTGAAACCACTTCGTTCATGCGCGCTTCTGTTACGCCATCTACCATGCGCGCGTATTGCTGCAAGTTTTTCCAACCGCTTAAAAATGGGTACGTCTCCGGATTTTCAACGATTGCGCCTACATGTTGAATCGCATTTTTAAAATCCGTCTTAATACTTTTTCCTTCGATCAACACATCACCATCCGTAATGTCGATCAAGCCCACCATCATTCGGATTGTGGTCGTCTTGCCCGCTCCGTTCGGTCCTAAAAATCCGAACACTTCGCCTGCTTGAATTTCAAAATCGAGTCCTTTAATAATCGGTTTTTTCCCGATGGTCTTTTTTAACTTCACCAATTGCATTGCTGGTTTAGACATACACTCGCCCCCATAAATTATCTTTCCTCCTACTTTTACGAATAGGAAGACAAATAGTTCCTGTAAATGGGAAAATACATGAAAAAGCAACAAGGAAGTTATCTTCACTCCTCTTAATTTACGTTTTTTCACCCTTATTTGCTTGAAGAAGACCTATAAAGGATATAGTAACAGTACAAGATAAAATTCAAACCGGGAAATAGCTGATATTCAATAGGAGGTCTTCATCGTGAAACCACAAATATTGATCGTAGGAGCTGGCCCAACCGGTCTGGCTCTTGCTCATAGCCTTGCCACTCAAGGCGTTCCTTTTCGAATCATTGAAAAAAATTCGGGTACGGGAAAAGCTTCTCGTGCCTTAGCTGTTCATGCGCGAATCTTGGAGCATTATCAACAACTGGGGTTGTCTGAGCGGCTCGTCAGTAGAGGGCAGCCGATTTTGTCATTGGATTTGAGTGATGGCAAAGAAGTAAAAGCCAACCTCAAATTTAACGATTTCGGAAAAGGGCTGAGTCCTTTTCCGTTTATCCTTAGCTTGCCGCAAGATGAACAAGAAGAAATGCTTGTAGATGAATTAAAGAAAATCGGAGTCGAAATTGAATGGGGTACGGAGTTGTCTTCTTTTGCAGACAACGGAGACTCGGTAACTGCAGTGTTAAAGAAAGAGGGACTTCCAGAAGAATCGGCTGACTTTGAGTATTTATGCGGCTGTGATGGTGCCAGCAGCATGGTGCGAAAAGGAATGGAATTCGAGTTTCCAGGAGGCACGTACGAGCAATTATTTTTTGTTGCCGATGTGGAAACCGAAAAATTAGAAGAAAAAATGGAAAAAATGGACATGTATATGGACGATGATGGCTTTATGTTGTATATGTCTGTACGCAACGCCCGCACGAAAAGAATTCTCGGCGTCGTCCCTGAAGAATTTAACGATCAAAAAGGAATCGAATATCGTCATATTAGCGAATACATTGAAGATAAAATTAGAGTGAAAGCATCAATTGTCAATTGGTTTTCTACTTACCGCGTCCATAACCGCGTGAGTGAGCACTTTTCCAAAGGACGCATTTTTATATTAGGAGACGCGGGGCATCTTCATAGCCCAGCAGGCGGACAAGGGATGAATACCGGCATTGGGGATGCCATTAATTTATCGTGGAAACTTGCAGCGGTATGCCAAGGCAAAGCGGCCCCTTCTCTACTCGATACGTATGAATTGGAGCGGATTGGTTTTGCCCGAAAGTTAATCGCGACGACCGACAAAGCGTTCCAAACTATCATTAATCAGCATCTTCGCGGAACTCTATTACGTAAGGTTATAGTTCCGCATATTTTGCCTTCTATGTTCAAGCTAGCGTTTGTTAAAAAGAACGGCTTTAAAATTTTGTCGCAAATCCACATTAACTACCGAGACAGCCCCATAAGTAAAGGCAAAGCCGGCAAAGTCTATGGGGGCATGCGCTTGCCGTGGATTCAAACAGCAGGTCGCGACAATTTCACTCCGTTGCAATCCGTGGATTGGCAAATTCACGTATACGGCAAAGCTAGCAAAGAACTGATCGATTTTGCTCGCTCTCATTCTTTCGAACTTCATGAATTTGCATGGGAACCTGCTATGCAAAAAGCCGGGTTCCACCAAAACGCCTTGTACTTTATCCGCCCGGATGGCCATGTGGCTTTGGCGAATAAAACGCAAGACGTTGGGGTGTTGAAGGGGTATATTGATGAATTTGAATTTGCTGCTTTTCGTGCACAGTGAATTAAACTGAAAAACTTTAGTTAGAGTTTTCTAGATTAGTCAATCTCGTAATAATTTCTTCAATAACAATAAAGAAGACAGTTCGTGTTTTCTCGAACGGTAATAAGTTAGCATCTTGATTGAACTCGGATAAGTAGAACACATAATCTGCAATAGATCCTAGCGTGTTCATATACTCTTCAAGTATCAACATGATACTTGCGCCATTTTCTTTTGCTTTTTCAAACAAAGGATCAAACGAAGAGAATTTGCCCGTTACGGAAAGAACGATGAGCAATGTGTTTTCATCTAATAGCCGCTCGGCAAAATCTTCACTTTGGGTGACCGTTACATTTTTGTCTGATACCGTTGCCAATTTATATGCAAAGTATTCAGCGCTTATATAGGATGGTCCTAATCCAAAGATAATCACTTTATCGTATTTTTGAAACACAGAAACAAAATCATCGATTATTTCTGAGTCAAAATTCTCCAAGAATCGGATTAACCGCTCGATTTCACTTGATTTTTGTTGTTGGTCCAAATTGATTTCTTGTCCACTGCAGTACAATTTGTATTGTTTAAAATTGTGAAAGCCTAGTTTCCGAACCATTTTTGATATTTTAGAGGGGGACACTTCACATATCTTGGCAGCCTCTATTATTTTCAATTTATTGTTGGTAGAAACGGTTGTTGAGAGCTTGGCATGCACCTCTTCTTCTAACTTTGTTAAATTATCTGTTACTAGTTTTATCATGTGGGATAACACTTCCTTTCGCTTAAAAATTATTCTCGACTAACGGGTCTTCTCTTCATGAAGTACCACAACTTATTCTAGACAAAAATTTGTCCGGTAAAACTAGCGCTGATCACATTTCTTTAACTGTACATTAGTTTTGTGTTTTTTAAAATTTTGAGGCGCAAAATCAGGCTGTTACACCCCAAAAGAATTTGATGGTGTAACAGCCTGATCACCTTAATAGATTTGCCATTCAGTTTTTAGATCAATCAACAGGTTGGGCTGTAACTTGATCAGGCACTGGAATTTCAACTTTTTTCGTAACGCCTAGTTTGAAGATTACTGTAACCGTAACGCCTAGTACACCAGCTAGTGCACTAAAGAGGAAGTAAGCATTGTAACCGCCGGCATCGCCAAATGATGAGATCATAAAACTCATCACAAGAGGCAGCAAAATATCCGGCAAATACCCAACAAATGAAATCAACCCAATCGACAGCCCTAGCCGTTCATCGGCAATATTGCAATCGCCTAATAATGACCAATACAGTCCACGAATGGTATAAACAGCAAGTCCGCTTAAGATAACCAATACGTAAAAGAAATATGCAGGCAATGTAGTTGGCAGCACGGAGATCAAGATTAGTAATCCTGATGCTGATGCTAGTGCAATCATTAACACATTACTCTTCCCAAATTTATCCCCTAAGAAACCACCTGCGATACCACCAACTGGTCTCATCCATAGCATGACTACTGTAACCGTCCCAACTATAGATACGTTGACCCCAACATTTGTTTGTAAAAAGCCACCGAAATAATAAATTGTCCATGTCACAATATAGCTCATGAATATGATGCCTCCAAGGAGCCATACAAAGCGGTTCGAAAATACTTGTTTGATCGCATCAACATTTGCAACTGATTTATTTTTCTCTTTCTTGTCTTTTTTGGGTGGTGCACTCTTATCATCGACGCTTACAAAAAGCATGATTAAGATTGATACTAAAATCAGCACTCCCGAATACATGTAAATAACGTTGACCAATGCTTCTTGTTTATCTGCAACGGCCGTACTCGAACCTAGAATTCTAGAGAAGATAAAGATAGCGACACTTGCTAGTACTGCTTCTATTACGCCTCTACCACCATCCAAAATTCCAAAAAATCGACCTTCTTCTTCTCTTCTCGAAATAAGTTTCACCAGTTTTAAATGCGCTGACCAGAACGTTAAAACTGAAAATATCCCCCAAATAACAAAAATCAAAATGACGATTGGATAACTTGGAACTTGAGCAAACCATAATCCCGCTAATCCTACAAACAACAACGAAATCGAAATGAGTTTTTTAGATGAAAATCGATCCGAAATCCATCCACTTGGGAAATAACCAACAATGAACGCTAGCCCTAACACTGAAAAAATCGTATTCAACTGCGGCAAAGTCATTCCGTAAACTTCAAGAATGGTTTCTTGATAATTGGTTCTCAGGTAAATCAATGGAAATATTGCACCGGCAGCTAGAACGATAAGGAGAAACTGAAAATATCTTTTAAATTTAGTTGATTGCATGAGCACCATCCACCTTCTATTTAAAAATAGGATACGTAAGCTTTAGAATATTATCCGTGTGTGTTCTTACGTTTTTTACAACCGTATTATTTAAATCTGTATAAAAAGCATGGTTTTTTGAATCGGGTAAAAAAGTCTTTTCAGTTTCCACCATTTTAGTGATAGCTGCAGAAAAGTCATCATAAATTGATAAGTAAGTAGCTACACAAATAGCTGCTCCCAGACAAGCACTGCTACTGCCTTTTCGTCTGTGCACTGGCAAGCCAAACAAATCAGAGATGATTTGCATCAAAACATCACTCTTCGAACCTCCACCGATGACAATGACTTGATCAAGTTCTAAATTGATTTCTTCTGTCATGTCTTCAATATTGTTTTTAATATTAAATGCAATCGCTTCCAGTATGGACCGATAAATATGGTATCGTGAATGGCGTTGATCAAACCCAATCATGATGCCTTTACGATACGGTTGACCCGAAGAAGCCAACCAATCCAGTATCGTAATTAACCCATCGCTGCCGACTGGTACTTCTTGAGCTTTTCGGTTTAAATATTCCTCTTCGGAAACTCCGATTTTAGACGCTTCTGCAACTAATTCTTCTCCAATTAGCTTTTTGAACCAGCTGACCGTCCATAATCCTCGCCTTATCCCTATTGACTCGTATACGAATTTAAAAGGTACCGAAGCAAGTGTCGGAAAAAAGTTGTTAGCGTTTTCATAATCTTCATCTCTAACGACCATGGCCGAAATAAACGTCCCTAACGAAATCATGATGGCTTGCTCGTTATCCAAACCTGAACCTAGAGCTTCAACAGCCTTATCATTTGATGTCGCTATGACGGGTACACCTTTTTTTAACCCAAACTCAGCGGCAAGTTCTTTACGTAGCGAGCCTAATTTTTCACCTGGTTTTACAAGATTGAATAACATGTCGCGAGTTACTCCATTTGCTTTCATGACTTCGTCGTCTGTTGACCAATCCCATGTTTCGCGATCCAACGGCCAATACAGCTCACAATTCCCAGCAGTGTCATTATATTCTCCTGTTAATTTCAACCCTAAATAACCTGAAGTCGTCGTAACAAACTTTACTTGGTCATCTTGATGCTCATACGGTTTGAATAACCTAACATCCATCCAGCTTAAAACTGGATGGGCTAGATCACCATTTTCTTGCAATAACACGCGACAACAACGAATTGTGCATAACCCAATGCCTTCGATTGCTTTTGGGTCTCCTTGAAAATTCTCCAAACAATTTTTTATCCCGATATAAACGCTGTCCCACAAATCATTGTCGGGGTGAATGACAACGCCTGGTTCAGGAGTTAAGGTTTCTCGCAAAGCACAAGAACCAAAAGCAACTTCATTTCCCTCTAGATCAAAGATAGCTACTTTGCTGCTTTGTGAGCCATTATCAATCCCCATAATGTATCTGTCTGTCATACTTCTCCCCCCATTCCCGCTACCCTCGAATATACTTTTTCACTTCGTTTGGTTGAGGGAAGATTGTTCCATGATTCATAATCCCTTTCGGATCAAAAACTTCTTTTAGTTTTTCTAACATGTAATAAGCCGAACCGTGTTCTTCTTTTGTCCATTCTGAACGATATTTCCCAATGCCATGGTGATGGCACATAGACCCGCCGAGTTTTAGCGTTTCTTCGATAATGATTTCATGAATTGGGTGGTGATAAGTAAGCAGTTCGTCTTCTGGTGCACAGTTGATGGTGTAATTGTAGACAAAGTACATGTTTGTACCGTTAAGATAACTATGAGATGAGTGACCACCAAGCATCGTCAAATCGTCAGCTCGATCAAATTCGTTTTTAATCCTGCTGATTACATTATGGTAAATTTTCACAACATTTTCCCAATCTGCAGATATTTCTGTGGTATAACCATCGTGCGAATTGTGATCAATCATGTCTTGAATTTCTTTTTGAATTCTACTTTCGTCCCAATTCAGGTTATTAAACCACGTTTCGATCAACGAAGAATCCACTTTTTCGATAATGCCTTCTTGGAACTTTTCAATTGCTTCATTGATGCCTTCGTTTGTTGCCTTGACGAGACCTTTTGCTCCTTCTGTTGTAAAGATCAACACACATTTTTCGTTATAGAAGTTTCCGAAATGTTGTCTTGCATCTTCCTCAGAATAAACACGAGCTACTGATGGTCTATATCCGTTTACCATCACTTCTCTCAAAATTTTGATGCCAGTGTCGACGTCTTTAATAAGGTATCCGTGAAACTCATTGTTTTCTGGTGTGTATTTAAATATTTTCACCGTTACTTCGGTGATATAGCATAATGCGCCTTCATTGCCGATTGCAATATGTCTAATATCTGGCCCACCGGCTCTTCTTGGAACGTTCTTGATTTTTGAAACTTGTCCTTCTGGGAATACGCATTCTAATCCAACTACCATGTCTTCGATTGCACCGTAAAGTGTAGAAAACTGACCGATACTTCTAGTTGCGACTAAACCACCAAACTGCGCAACCGGTTTGGATTGAGGTGAGTGACCCGTTGTATAACCTAACTCACGCAATTCGTCTTCAAGTTTTTGCAACTTGACTCCCGTTTGTACCGTAGCTTGCATATTGTACGTGTCAATTTTAATGATGTTGTTCATTTTGGAGCCGTCTATAACAATCGACGTTTCTTTCCAGTTTTCTAAGCCGCCTTCGGTTCCTGTTTTCCCGCTTCTTGGAATCACATTAATATCATTGTCGTTACAATACATCAGAAGCGATTTTACTTCGTCTGTCGACAAAGGAAAAACGATGGCAACTGGTGCAGGCACGTTAAGTGCATTTTTAGTTTTTGCATACTTTTTATATCGATCAGCTGAAGCATCATACAAAGCTTCTGCATTTGTGACAATTTGGTCGGCTGACAGCAATGCTGTTAAATCTTCAATCACCTGTGAGTGCGTTAATGTGTACATAATTTAGTCTCCTTGAATTTCAGTTTTTTAAATCCTGACTCTTATTCAGCTCATCGAACTAAGTATCCGCCATCCACATTCACTAAGGAACCGTTTACATAATTTGAAGCGTTACTTGCTAAGAATACAATGGTGCCCATCAAATCTTGAATGTCTCCCCATCTATTAGCAGGAATATGATCTAGCACTCTTTGGTTACTTTCTGGATTTGCTCTAGTTTCCTTTGTAACATCTGTCGCAAAGTATCCAGGTGCAATGCCGTTCACTTGAATATTAAACTGTGCCAATTCATCACAATACGCTTTAGTAAATCCGGCTAGACCGTGTTTAGTTGCTGCATATGCTGGTGACCATTGACCTCCAAGATAGGAAAACAGTGAACAGGTGTTAATAATTTTTCCACTCTGCTGTGGAATCATGTGCTTAGCAACTTCGTGTGATAGCTCAAATGGTGCAGTTAAATTAACTGAAACCATTTTGTCCCATTGAAACCTAGTAAATTGCGTTACATCTTTTACGTTAATCCCAATTCCCGCGTTATTAATCAGAATGTCGATTTTTCCGAAAGTCTCTAAGCATTCATCTACAACTTGTTTGCATGCACCATCTTTCGTGATGTCCGAAATCATCAAGTGAAATTTAACGCCTTCTGCTTCTATCAACTCTTTTGTTACGTTATTGTCTTCTGCCATGCTAACTGCGAATATATTTGCGCCTGCTTTCGCAAGGGCTAGAGCAAATCCTTGCCCCAATCCAGAATTCCCTCCAGTGATAATTGCAACTTTCCCTTTCAAACTAAAAAAATTCATATTAAAATCGGTGATTTTGTTATTTTCAATTGACATACTGAATCTTCCCACCTTTCAGATTTTTTAAGATAAATTCATTCTAATCTGCAAAAATGCAAAAAGCAATAAAAATTTAGAAAATTTCTTTTTTAAAGCCACTTATTTTTGTTTAAAGGAAAATTTTCCTCATAAACACTTGTTCAGGTCTTAAATTTTCATAGAAAAGGAGAAAAAAGACTTTATAGAATCTCTTTCTTTTAAAGCCATTGAAGTTGATCAATAGGGGTATATGCAATTATTCATTTTTGTCTTTCTATATTACGGCAGACTCTGGACGTTTCTAGTAATAGTCACTTGAAAGATTAACGAGGACGGGCTATGCTTCAATTAGCTATTAGTACAAGACCGTGAGTTTATAAAATTAACCGGGTAAGGGAGCTCTTTCTATGAATTCTTTTCAGCATGTGTACGTCCGAAAAAATACCGGCTCTGTTAAATGGGACATGATCGGTGAAATTTACGGCCTAGAAGATACGTCAGACATTTTGCCCATGTGGATTGCAGATATGGACTTCCCTGCACCGCCAGCTATTTTAAAAGCATTGCATGAACGTGTGGAGCATTCGATTTTTGGCTATTCTTTCATGTGTGAAGAATGTCGAACTTCCGTGATCAACTGGCAAGAAAAACGAAACGGGTGGAAAATCGAAACCGATTGGATGCTGTTTCACCAAGGCATCATTCCAGCCATTGCATCGATTATTGAAACCTTTACCGAAAAACACGATAAAATTGTGGTGACGCCTCCTGTCTATCCCCCGTTTTTCCAACTTGCTGAGCATCAAGATCGAGAGGTTTTGTATTCTCCGCTTGTCGTGCAGGACGGACAATACACAATTGACTTTAACGACTTTGAAGAAAAGCTAAAACAAGCGGCACTGTTTATCTTGTGCAATCCGCACAACCCAGGTGGACGTGTTTGGACTGTTGACGAGCTGACTGAAATACTTCGCTTGTGTACAAAACACAACGTGCTCATTATTTCCGATGAAATTCACGGGGATTTAATGTTAGGTGAAAGCCGTCATACGCCAATTGCCAAAATCGCTGGCAAAGAAAGCGACCGCGTGTTCACGTGTCTGGCACCGACCAAAACCTTTAACTTAGCGGGCATTCAAGTGGCGATGATTGTCGCAACCGACAAAGAAAAACGCGCCAAACTAGAAAAGCATGCACTTGCCCATGGCTCCGGAATACTTAATGCCTTCGCGCCAACCGCTCTGACCGCTGCCTATAATGACAGCGACGCGTGGCTTGAAGAGATGTTACAGACAATTGCCGACAACATCGAGTTTGCCCAGAACGAATTAGAGAACAAAGTGCCAGGCTTGCAAGTGATGAAGCCACAATCGACTTATTTGCTGTGGATCGATTACAGCAAGTTAAACTTAACCGAAGACGAAGTCATGAAAAAATTGCTGTTAACGGGGAAAGTGGCATTAGAACCAGGCAGTAAGTACGGCGATGCTGGACTTGGCTATTTACGGCTAAACGCAGCTTGTCCGAGAGAAACTTTGGCTGACGGCATCAACCGGATTGCGTTGGCGTTAGCAGAGAATAGAGAAAATGGGGGCGTATGATTGAATGAATGCTAAATTTGAAAATAAGTTAATGGTTTTTGAAAACGAACGTTACGCAACGGAGATGACCATTACCGGTAAAGGCGAAGGTCACGACAGAGGAGAACCTCGACTACGTTGCGCGGTTTCTATTAAGCTTCAAGCGAAAGAAACCGAAAACGAATTAAATCTTCGCGCAAATATTTACTGGGATGCGAAATACCCAAAAACCCACCTATTTTTCACCGGTGGAAGCCTTGTGGAGTTTATCGGTCAACAAGGGGATGACTACAGTCAGTTTAAAACAGCGTACTGGAATAAAGTAAAACGTTTGTCTGCTAACGCCTTTACGGATGAAGAAGTTTTAGAATACCAAAAGATGATGAGTGCCAGTAAAGCCTAATTGCTATTTTATAAAACACAAACAAAGCCTCCGAGGATTCCATTTTAGGAACCTTCGGAGGCTTTCTTCCGTTTATTCCAGCTGCGCTACTGGAATAAGCTTATTTTTTCTTGCCTTCGTATAATTTTTCTTCTGCTTTGAGTGACTTGAGCAGCGACCAAACCATCAAGATCATTACAAACGAGAACGGCAAGGCCGCGATGATGATGGTGTTTTGAATAGCGGCTAACCCACCAACCGATAACAAAATAGCGGCAATCGACGACTGAAGAACTCCCCAGACAATTTTGACGCTATTAACAGGCGTTAACGAACCATTGGTAGACTGCATGCCAAGCACAAACGTCGCCGAATCGGCAGACGAGATAAAGAATGTCAACAATAACAAGATGGCGATAATGGAAAGGCCAAAACCAAATGGCATTTCGTTAAAGACCATAAACAAGATGGTTTCGACAGCACCAGCGGTTAAATCGACAGCGCCACTTTGTTGGATGTCGATCGCCGTTGCGCCAAACGTAGAAAACCAAATCGCACACAATAATGTCGGCAAAAGAACGACATAGATTAAGAATTCGCGAATGGTTCGCCCTCTAGAAACACGGGCGATAAACATACTAACGAATGGTGCCCACGAAATCCACCAAGCCCAGTAGAAAATCGTCCAGGCATCTAGCCACTGGCGATCGTCGCTACTAAAAGCTTCGGTTTTTGTGCTGATCGACATCAAATTTTGGATGTACTCACCAAACGATTGAGTGAAGACATTCAAAATGAGGAGAGTGGGTCCCAAAATGACAACCAATACTAGCAGAAGAACCGCCAACACCATGTTGATGTTGGATAAATACTTGATCCCTCGTGAAAGCCCTGACCATGCAGATGCCAAAAATAGAATCGTGATAATGGCAATAATAATCAACTGACTCCAATTGTTGTTGCTAACCCCAAACAAAAAGCTGAGACCGCCGTTTATTTGAACTGCACCAAACCCGAGTGACGTCGCAACACCAAATACCGTTGCGAAAATAGCGATAACGTCAATCATCGTTCCCCAACCTGTGTTCATTTTGTCTCCAAAAAGAGGACGTAACGTACTCGAGATGAGACCACGTTCACCTTTACGGAATTGGAAATAAGCCAGTACCAATGCGACGATTCCATACATCGCCCAAGCGTTAAACCCGTAGTGGAAAAATGTGCGTTGCATCGATTCCTGGAACGCGGCTTGTGTCCCAGGTTCTGCGGTTGCCGGTGAGATGGCAAAGTGGGAGAGCGGTTCATAGGAGCCATAAAATACGAGCCCGATTCCAAGTCCTGCTGAGAAAAGCATGGCTACCCAAGTCGGCGTTCTAAACTCCGGCCGATCTTCAGGGTTCCCAAGTCGGATATTGCCGTACGGACTAATAATGAGAAACCCAACGACTACCAAGATGAGTGTCATAATCAGCATGTAATACCAGCCGAATACGGTACTCAGTAAAGAAGTAATGTTGCTTGTCACTTGTTCGTATGCACCAGGCATCAGTGCAGCAACCAATACGGCGATAATCACCAGTGTGATGGTAATATAAAATACTCTTGTGACTTCCTTCATAGGAGTCTCCTTTCCAACACAAATTTGCGCATAGTAAAACATATATAAAGATAAAAGCGTCCATTCAATCAGGTGTAAATTGACGGAATATACGATTTATATTCCCGAAAATCCAATTATTATGCCTTTTTTCTTTGATTTTCTAGAAAAAACGTAAATTTTGCATTAAAAAAGCACTGCAGAATTTACTCTTCTGCAGTGCTTTCGTTGGATATTTTTTTCGCTAAAGGAATCTATCACCTAAATCAGTAACCTTATTCAAATAAAGGCGTGACCGGTTTTTCGTTATGCACGTGTTCAATCGCTTCAGCTAATAGCGGAGCGACCGACAAAATTTTAACTTTCGGTGTTTGTTTTTCTTCTGGCACAGCGATGGTATTGGTAACCACCAATTCCGTAATCGCCGACTTTTCAATTTTTTGAATGGCTTGACCTGATAACACGGCGTGCGTACAGCAAGCATAAACGGCTTTCGCACCATTTTCGACAAGCACATCCGCCGCGGCGGAAACCGTCGTTGCCGTATCGATGATGTCGACAATAATGATGACGTTTTTGCCTTTGATATCTCCAACAATGTTGACCATTTCCGGCTCATCAGGGTGCATCCGACGTTTATCGATAAATCCGATAGGCACGTCTAAATGACTTGCTAGTTTACGAGCACGTCCGAGTCCTCCGTTGTCTGGAGCTACCACAATCGCATCTTCTAATCCTTTGTCTGTAAAATATTGCTCTAAAATTTTTCCGCCAAGCAATTGATCGACCGGCACATTAAAGAACCCTTGAATTTGCGGAGCGTGTAAATCCATTGTGATAACGTGTGTTGCGCCTGCTTTTTCCAACATATTCGCCACTAGCTTGGCCGTAATCGGCTCACGCGAACTGGCTTTTCGGTCTTGGCGCGCATAGCCGTAATACGGAATAACCACATTAATGGTTTTTACAGAGGCACGTTTTAACGCATCAATCATGATCAATAACTCCATCACATGCTCAGTTCCCGGCTGCGATGTCGATTGTACGATGTAGACATCTGCCCCGCGGACACTTTCTTTAATGTGAATTTGAATTTCTCCGTCACTAAAATGTGTAATCGAGCTTTGCCCTAATTTACATCCAAGCGAATCCGCAATTTCTTGTGCCAACTCCGGATTTGAGTTTAATGTAAACAGTTTAAAGTTTTTTCTTAATTGATATGGCAAGTGATAGCCCCCTCTAGATTTTTTTATCTTCTACTAGCTTACTCGCTATTGCCATGGTCAAGCAATTGATAAATGGCCTGTAGCTGTTGGTTTTATGATAACCTTTTAGTGGGGTAATAGCCATAGATAAAAGCAGAGAAATGGCTATAGACGGTCGCTTTCCGCCTTTTCTACTATTCTTATTAAATTAATTTAATCCAGTAAATATCGATTTTTTCCCAAAATATGCATGAAGTCGATACTCTGCTATTTCCTGAGTCCACCTATACAAACTCTCATTTTCTTCCTGAGAAGGCTGCAAATTGAATTTGAACATATTGTTTTCGAAAGTAACTAACCCTTCTTTTGCGCTACCGCTCCATTTTGTCATCGGCATCTCTGAAATTAAATCAGTCATGTTCTTTTCATCATACTCACGCAATCTTTTCCCCTTAGCATCACTAAAGTCTACTTTCATACGGTAATCTTTTTCCGTTAAATAGTTATGGAAAAATGGAGCCGCTTCTTGTGGAGTTATCGGCTCGAGCCACGTCTCTACCCCTTTTGAAAGCATATAACTCAAAATAACCAGTTTGTAACTTTTGGTCATCAAGGTTTTCTCAACATCTAAAAGCCAGTTCTTGTATTTCAACCACACCTTTTGTTCTGGATCTGTTAGTTCACTTGCGTAAGCGAGCATACCAACATAACTCCCAAACTCTTGCTTTACCGCCTTAGATTCAAGATTAGCATGAAGATGGAACTCCAAATAACTTGGACGTCTTCCCATTTCTTTCTTCAACTCTTGATATTCCATAACTAACAATTCTTTACGCGGGGATCTTTTTCTACGCATTTCTGTTAATAAATCGATGACTTGCAAATCTAAATTAAATTCGCATTGAACAGGAATAAGCGGTTCGACATTCTTATTTCCTACTTTTGTTTCTTCTTTATTAAATACAGCTAATTTCAAATCAGCATTTCGGTAATTGCCAATAAAATCAATAATGACACAATGTGTTTTGCCATCCGCAATACGTAAACCACGTCCAATTTGTTGCGTATAAACTGCAAGTGATTCTGTCGGTCGAATAAATACGAGCGTATCCACTTTCGGAATGTCGACTCCTTCATTGAATAGATCTACCGTGAAAATCAATTCAATATCGCCAGCATCTAATTTGGTACGTGCCGTTTTCCGTTCTTGTGGATGAGATTCACCATAAAGCGCAATAGAGCGCACACCTTTACTCTGGAAAAAGTTATTCATATAAAGAGCTTGTTTTACTGAAGAACAAAAAACAATGGTTCTCGTTTGTTTGTAACGGTTCCACTCATCAAAAATCTTTTCCGCAAAACTCTCACGTAACTGTAACTGCATTAACTCTTGCTCGTCATACCGGTTACCTCGCCATGGTATAGCTGAGTAATCAGTATCATCATGGACACCGTAGTAATGGAACGGCGCTAGCCAATTTCGCTCGATGGCATCAAGAAAATGAATCGAAATTGCTACGTTCCCATCGCATAAAGCATAGACATCTTTATTATCCATACGATCTGGTGTGGCAGTAATCCCTAGCAGAAATTCCGGTTTAAAATGATTTAACAATCGCTCGTAAGTTGGAGCTGCTGCATGATGAAATTCATCCACAACAATTAAATCAAAAGCTTCTTTATCAAAGCGATCTAAATGATATTGGCTGCTCAATGTATAGATAGAAGCAAAAATAAAAGCAGCATCCGTCTTTTTTTCCGAAGCATTGTAAAAAGCACTCGTTCTATCCGGATGTACATGCTTAAATGATTGCTTGGCTTGCGTCAAAATTTCCTCGCGGTGAGCGATAAACAACACTCGCTCGAATTTCTCCGCAAAAAAAGCAGCTAAGTACGTTTTTCCTAAACCTGTTGCTAAAACTACCATTGCCCGACTGTACTCTTCTTCGAGTACATTGTCTAAAGCTTCTAGCGCTTCTTTTTGCGCCGGTCTTGGAGAGATTGACGTATTGTAAATTTCTTGAGTTTCAGCTACTTCTGGTTGTTGCGGCTGAGCCGGTCCTAATGTAATTTCAACTTCTTCCGCCTCTGACCATACCGGACTGATAGGTCTTTGTATATTTGCTTCTTTATGTAATGACCGATATTCTGCTAATGTCTCTGTATTTAGAGCCACTGTTTGATCGGCATAAAAATATTTTAAGAACTGAGTAGTCGCTTCTTCAAAAACTTCTGCATCTACTGCAGTTGGTGCGATTAAGTTCCACTCAACTCCATTAGTTAAAGCAGACGCTGATAAATTAGAAGAGCCCACGATTAACTGAGAGGCTTCAGTCCCACGAAATAAATAAGATTTCGGATGAAATGAAGTTCCCCCGCTCCGCCAAACTCGAATTTCTGCAGAAGGTAACTCTTCTAGTAGTAATTGCAAAGCGTCTGGTTGCGTAACAAAAAGGTAGTCGCCTACTAATAACTTTATCGACACACCTCTATCCGTCGCTTCTTTTAAGAATGGAATGATTTTCTTCACACCAGATTTCATCGCAAAAGCTGTAATCCATTGAATCTCAACGGCTTCTTTTGATAACCTTGCTAAATGTGAAACGAGCTGAGAAGTAACCAGTTCTAGCTTAGTCATCTTCTACCTCGATTAAAAAGATCCGCTTCTCAAAACCACCACGTTTCTCCGCTTTTGTTTTACGAATATTTTCGAGTTCTTCAACTGAAGATCCGTGAATTTTTGTAGCTGCATGTAGAAGTTCAAGTATGTCTGCCAATTCTTCCACTGCTTCCTCGTTATTGTTTGCTGCATTATACTCATCAAGTTCTTCGCTTAGTTTCTTTTTCAACTCCACTCTATACTCGTCTTCTGATAAAATTCGAGTTAAAAATTCTTTCCCTGTTTTTGCGATTACTTCAGGTATCGCATCGCGTACTAGTTTGTTGTAAGTTGGCATGGGTAGGCTCCTTTAAATTATATTTTTAGAAATCATCACTTTAGTACTTTTTACGGTATAAGGATGACATAGTCTCTTGCATACCGAGAAATGCGTATAGAGACATATAGTAATTTTTTGTATCAAATTTTTCAATATATTTCATAGCGTTGGATAGTAGAAACTCAAAGTAGAACTAGAGAGATTAAAGAAAATCCTCTCTAGTTCTATATTTTTTTATCTGAATTTTCATGGTCTTTATATCGAATGCCATCACTTTAATCAAAGAATTTGCTAGTTAATAAAAATCTAATTCGGAACTGTAAACTTCCTCTTTGCAATTTATACAATACCCTTTACCGTTGGTTAATGGTACTGGACACCCACATTCACAACGTCCAAGTACTTTCTAAGTTTGATCTATAGGGACAAACCTATGTCCACAGTACTTAGATTTTTTCATGTAGCTATTATTTTCTTTATTACATTTAGAGCATTTCAATTTCTGGTACCTCTATTCTGCATACTTCACTTTTCAGCTATTTATAATAAAGTTATTTTTCACTTTCAAATCCTTTTTGAGCAACTTTTGATAGATACTAAGAAAGTCCCTAATAGGCACTTTCAAAATCTCGTCTCTGTTTTCCGTAAATTCTACTTGAGCATTTTTCAAAATACCCATCATCATCTGGATAGATATATTCCAGTTTTCGAGGTAGTAGTTCTCTTCTAACCATCTTAAAATAATCGATCTCCACACTTGGTTCGAAGATAATATATAACTAGCACCCTCTACTCGCATCGTTTTCATTCGCTCCAAAAACTCGTTGTATTTTTTTTCAGAGACATGAAAGGTTAAATTCTGTACTTTGCCTCTATTTAACTCATAAAAGAGTTGGCGAAAATGTTCATCCAATTCTTTTTCCTGTCGGGTCATAGCAGTAGATGCAGAAGCTTTCTGAGAAGAAGAGAGAGAGTTATCAGGCTGAGAACTAACTACTTCATATGTTTCTACTTTTTCAATTACTGCTGGATCAACTGCATCTTCATTCTCTTGTTCCCGATTTTCTTGAAGAATTTTTGCTTGTTCCTCTTGCTCGTTAAGCACTCGTTGTTCTATTTCCTCTTTTCTCATCTTAGCTTGCAAGAACGTATCTTTAAAATTCTTTCGAAAAGAAAGTTCTTGTTCTGGGTCTCTTAGCATAAATGCTTCATTTTCAATATGTAATGCTTGGCTAAATGATACTCTAGAAGTTTCGCCAATCAAAAAGCCTCGATAAATACTCTCTTTTAAATCATCAATAAAGCGAAAGACACGTATATAGTTTTTATCTTCTATTAGAGAAATGTAATAGATACTTTTCATTTCAGTCACACGATTTGCTTTTATTCCTGAAGTTGTATATCCCAAAACCTCAAATAGCTCTTCTCGATTTGTATAGGTGGCTATTTCTTTCTTCCATGTATAATCTTCTTTACTAGTATGTGAACTCAACCATTCAATTTCCCACATCAAAATACTGCTCTTCATCGTTTCAGCCGTAAAGTTCGCTTTATCGATTAACCAAAGTGGAACTAGTCCATTTTCAATGAAGTACTGATGTCTTGCTTTAAAATTCCGACTGTGTTCAATGCTTTCATGTTCTGTCATATCTGTTAATACTGTAATGGCCCATTCTTTGCTGCCTATTTGAACATATAAATCTGGATAGTGTTTCGTAAATCGTGGAACTCGATAACCCTCCACAATTTCAACTAAATCTCTTCCGGCTGCAGCTGTGTCTAATTCGTCTTTTATCATACTGACTAGCACTGGATGTCTTAAGGATTCTCGTTGAATTTGCTTTTTGTATTGTCGATAGGCAACCTCTACCTGCTTAGATTCTAAGCAAGCCAAGTTTGAAGGATGGGCGAAATAGGTTCCTCTGTCTTCCCCAGATTTAACTCGTAGCGGTACCTGACAATAAGGACACGTATATAAGTTCTTTTTGGCTAGTTGTTTTAACTGATCGATGGAATACATCTCTTTTAATACATCAATAAACTCTTCTGTTTTATCCCCTTTGTTTATAGCAAAATTCATCTTTTCTCCTTTCTCTGCTTATACTTATAGTAAATTCTAAGTTGACCTCCACTTATTATACCTTATATTACCAATAATGTAGTTCACATTATTTATTATTCCACAAAAAAACAAGCGCTATATAGCGCTTGCCAGTATTCTGTCGTTTTAGAGAGATAGATATTTATTGAGGAATTGAGAAACCTTATGAAGGTTTGACAGTTTCTCGGCAACATTATCAACTGCTATCAAAAACCATTGTTTTTGAGATAAATTATTTTATAGTTTTCTTTGCAAACACTGTAGGGATTGTATCACTAGGTGCCACTATAATTGGCCACCAAAAAGGAGCATCATTCCAACCATTAATTTTTAATCCATTCTGTTTCAATAAAATTAAGGCTGGGATATCATTTGCTAATGACCGTGCTAATCTCAACTCACCTTTTTCACCTTTAGGTGTATCGGGAGAGTTTTCAAAACGATTTTCTCGATCTATGCGTTTAATATTTCTCCCTTCCTTAATAACTAACCATACGTATCCTTGGTTAGGAGAATCGGTTTCAAATGATAAATAATCTAATACCGATAGATACTCTTCTAAGTCCCACTCATAACCCTCTTCCATTTTCAAAGTTTCAAATATCAAAGTAATAATTTGCTTTGCAACATCTACCGATACTTTAATTGTGTCTTCATCTTGCTGAGAATCTTTTTGATTTTGAATTATTTTATCAATTTGCATTATATTTTTCTGTATTTTTGTTTTTGAATTTGTTTGAAATCCTACTGGTAAAAATCGTTTATGTGGTTTTATCATTGTAATATTCGAAAGCAAGATTTTATTTGGACTGCAGGGTATAATTTTATTCACATTATCTCTTTGAATAAATACGACTCCTTGTCCATGTCCTCCTACTTCGACAGCTCTTCGAAGTTCACTATCAAATTCATGTATCTTTTTCATAACATCATAGAGTCTTTTTGTTGTATAAAATCTAGTAACTGACAAATCTTCTATCGATCTAGCGCCATACATCCTCGAGTGTTGTAAAACTGTGTCTTGTTGAAATGACTTTGGGTTACGTCCATAATAAAATCCGATTAGATTTCTGATTGTCACTCCGCGGTCTAATATTTGACCTCCTATAAAAATGTTCATCGGGGTTCTCAATCTCAATTGTCCCGTTTCATCTAATAATTGGTTGACATCCTTTTCAGAATTCACAATTGAACTTAATAAAAATTCATTAACGAGAGAATCTCGGACAGCATTTATTATTTCTTCAAAAGAAGGGCAAGGTAAATTTAATAGACTGACAGATTTCATCAAATCGTTATATGACTCTTTTACAAGAAGGTTAAAAACTTCATCTTGTACTTCAGCAACTCTGCGTAAATTAAGTTCAATCTCAGTTATAATTTGTTCTTGCCACTCATGAGAAGATTTGCCTCTCTCCGTATGAATGATGAATGCATATTTTTGAATTTTTTGACCTAGTTTTTCTTGCTGCCATCTCCTGATACAACTTCCTACAAGAAAATTAACTATAGAAGAACGAATATCTTTTACTGCCGAACTGGATAACAATTTGTCCATCTTAATTCGCCTTAAATCTGGACTCTTTAAAATAACTAATTCCTTTTCTGCTACTTCGTGGTATAAATATGATGCTAAATGACCTTCTTCCTCTGATTTTTCGAAGTACAATTCTCCACCAACATATTGGTCGTGTATAGGAACGAGCTCAGTAAAAGAGGGTCTTATAGGTTGAAATATTTTATGTTCATGAACTCGCATGTCTTCAGGTTGAAGATACAAGGAATATGGTGTAGCTGTTACTTGTAAAAACGATGCTTTGTTCAGCTTCTCTCTTAATTGATCTATTTTTCCTGAGATAACTTTCATCTCAGTAATATCAGATTCTTTTTTACGTTCAAAAGCCACACTAGCAAAATCAGCTTCATCATCAACAAAGAGTATCCTTTTATTTTCCAAATCTGGATACAGTTCAAATAAAGCCTTGTATAATCTGTCCATATTTTTAGTTTCTTTTTTGACAATGATGGCTAGCTTTTGAGAAAGTTCAAATCTTCTTAAATTTGTGGGTAAAGACATAATATCGAAGACCTGCATTTTATCATTTAAAACTTGTTCTGCGAATTCATTACTTAATCTTTCATAAGTTTGTTTCGCTAAAGCATTTGAGTTTTTTGTTAATACAATCACAACATCAACAGAGTTGTCGTACGATAAGCCCATAATTCCTATGAATGTTCTAGTTTTACCTGATTGTATTTTCCCTAATAAAATCCCAGGTGTATTAGAGGTTGTTGATTCCGATTTTAATTTCTCTACAGTGTTTTCAATACATGTTTTGGTATCTTTATCGTATTTATTTTTTTCCGATAAATAATTATAGAACAGTCCATTTTTATTAATTTGAACTTGCATCTCACTTATCATATAAATCCCCCTTTTAATTTACTATTTCTTCAAATTAGTATAGTCAGCTCTAAAGTAAACCTTAAAATCACTAGCCTTTAAATCATATTCTTTCAACATTTTTATAATCAGATTACGAATTCCATTTGCATTTTGATTCGTATCAATATAAATCGAGTCATTAATTTTATACGGTTTTTTCAAATTAACCATATCTTTTGAAAAATATTGATTGATCTTACCATTCATATTAGGTTTCACTTCAAAAGACAAAAATTTCTCTTCGTTCAAGCTAACTAGGATTTCACTCAGTCTTATGAGCATATCACTCCAGCTATTTGTTTCGATTAATTCTAGTGTGTCAAACTTAAATCCAAACGGACGCTTATGTTTGAAGTCTTCATATAGAGTATGTTCCACATTATTATCAACTACGTATTCCAAATAATTCGGTAATGCTCTGATTTTCTTCTCCTCATCTTCCATATCTCCAACTATTTCTTCAACTTCAAGTAAATCGATAATTTCAGCAATCTTTTTTTCATATGAATGTCCTTGCATAGACAATTGGCTATAGGAATCTAAGTTTACAAACTGCCTCTCGTTCACTAAACTTTGTAGCTTGTAACCAATAGTATCTACAGTATCTGAAATAACTGACTGAAGTAACTCCAAACTTTCTATAATATCAATAGCTTTTTCTGGGAAATCTATGCGTATGAGTTCTATAGCATTATTGAGCTGATAAAAATCAATATGCTCCACTTCTTTTTCATTAATCATTTTTTCTTCATTTATTTCTTTATTACTATAGTCCTTTGCCATGTATAATCCTCCAAATATTATGATTTAGTTAGGATATCAAATCGCTAAAATGAAACTAATTAACTAGTAATATTTTACCACAAAGGGGAGTTTTATAAATAAATAGATTTTCCAGGGAAAAAGAAAATAAAGTTGCATAAAATAATGTGAAAATAGACTAAGTAGAAAGAAACTAATGCATTCCTTTCAAGTTCTTAGTTTTTTATATAAGTAAAAGAGACAGGAAGAAAATTAAAATCTTCTTCTCTGTCACTTATAAATTATCGTTTAGACATGCACATTATAACCAATTATTAGATAAGACAAATTTACCAAGAACACCTATCACTAACTACAACGTCTCAGTCAATTTCATTTCTATAAAACTTTCTCCATTTATTAAGTAGACATACGTTTGTTCAATAATACTGTTCAAATCTTCGGTATGTTCTTCATTTAATATAAGATCAGGTTTATCTGTAAGAATAATAAATCGTTCTTCCCCATTAAATCGTTCGCTATAGAAATCCACTAACCCAAAATTACCGTATGTTTTTAATAATTTGCGACCATGATTTCTTTCATGAGTTTCGATTAATTCCGCATAATCTGTTGCGATCAAACGATAGGATAGACCATTCGGAATTAGTTCAAATTGTGCAACTCTCTTTGGAGGCTGCAGTGTAATGGTACGCTGCTTGTCAATAATTCCAAGTCTTTTTGTTTTCTGTTCTTCGATATCAATTAATTGAGCGTTCATTTGATTAATTAGGGCAGAGTTTTTATTGTCCTGATTGTCAGTTTGATAATGCATTAAGCGATCTAATACTTCATTATATTGTTGCTGGAATGTATCAACTAAATAATCATGCATTTTATTTAATTGCGATGTGCGTTTTTTCTCTAATTTGTTTCTTTCTTCAATGGCTAACTGTAAAACCTTCTGTTGCAAAACGGGTTGTTCGTTAAAAGGAAGTTCTGTAACAGCAGGAGTAAATCGATCCATTGATAACCAATAGGGCGTTAATTGGACAACTGAACCGTCCATACGCTTCGCAATAAAGAATAAATGGTTTTTCAATTCTTTGCCGATACCATCTTTATAAACAAGTCGATAAGCATCGACTTCCAAATGTTCAGGTACACTATAAGTCATTAAATAACGCTTAAAGACAAATTGATCCCTTGTTTTTAATAACAATTTCTTAGCTAGTCCGTATAAGGGATGCAATTTGGTTATATAAGATACTTCATCGCTACTGTGCTTCATATAACCTGTATACCGATAAGAATCTGTAAAGCTTCCTTCTTTTGCGAATTGATCGCGAATAAGTTTAGGGAATCGATCTACACGTTTTATTTGGTTTTCATGACTATTAAATATTTTTACATTCGAGCTGATAAAGGCATGATCCATCAATTCAATGTACATTCGATTTGGTACTTTGTTGATTTCAATATCGACTTGAGACTGCTTTATTGCAGAAACATCCATGGCATCAGAGTCGAACTGCATTTTTTTCATCGTTTGAATTAATTCGTGGTGTTCGTCACTCAGTCCCTTGTCCATTTTCTTTATGACATCATCTAAGTTCTCACGTGTTAAGATAGCTTCTTTCATTAACTCGGCCAGATTTATTTCGCCGTCTAATAAATCTCCCATAATGTTATAGACTAAATCATTACCAAGATCTTCTTTCATCGAATCTAGCTTTGTTAACAACCGGGATAAAACATAACCTTCTCGTGTATTCGCAGCCACCAGGTTAAAAATAAACACTTCGTTTTTCTGCCCAATTCGATGAATTCGTCCCATACGTTGCTCTAATCTATTGGGATTCCAAGGGATATCATAATTAATCATTTGATTACAAAATTGAAGGTTAATAGATTCTCCACCAGCGTCTGTAGCCAACATAATTTGGGCATGGTGACGGAACATCTCTACTTGGTTACGTCGTTCATCCATAGAGTAACTCCCCATAATTTTTGCAATTTGATCAACTCTAGTACTCAATTTTGTATCTAAATATTTTAGCGTATCTACGGATTCTGTGAAAATCAGTATTTTCTCTCCCGTGTAAATTAAGCCATCTATTCCAAATAACATCGTTTCTAATTCTAAATATTTTTTCTCTATCTCATGCTTTTTCAAAGAAGTTGTCATGTGTAATAACTTTTCAAGCTCAGAAATTTCTTCCTCTAGCAAGTGAATATCGATAGTATCTATAGAAAGTTCAAATTTCTGTTCAAGTAAGTCCAGGGACTCCACTACATCTTCTTCTAAATTACTTTCATATAGCTTTTCAAGCTTTTGTGCGTATTCTTTTCTTTCCAATTCGGTATTAGCTAAAATAGCTTGTACTTTTTCATACCGACGCTCAAGAGATTTATGTATGGCTTCAATTGATGAACTTAATCGACGCTGCAAGAGCATCATTGCAAAGGCAGTACTATTATGACCTGTATTTAATGCCCGATTAAAATGAGTTTGTACATACTCTGTTACCGCATTATACAATTCCAACTCGGGTTCTGTTAAATTATATTGAATCGTTTTGGTCGTCCGTTTTGGAAAAATAGGTGTACCATCAAAATTAACCATTGACTCTTTTAATCTACGAATAATAAAGGGATTGGTCTTGTCTTGAAGTGTCTGATTTGCTGAGATGTGTTGAAATATATCCGGTTCTATCAGCTTCATTAACAAACGAAAGTTTTCAGCATCTCCTTTATGAGGAGTTGCAGTTAATAATAAACAATGTTCTGTTTTAGCTAGTAACTTTTCACCAAGCTGATACAGTTTTGTTTTAGATGTTTTCTTTTTACTTTTGCCATAGGAATATGCAGCCATCTTATGCGCTTCATCTACGATGACTAAATCGAATTGAGCTTCTAAAATCAATTCTTTAATTTCATCTCGCGTAGACCAGTAAATCGAAGCCAGGCAGTGGTCGTTTTCGATAAAAGGATTTAAACTGCCATATTCATTTAAAACAGCTCTATTAATAATTTTAAAAGATTCCTGGAATTTTTCGTCCATCTCTTCTTGCCATTGACGAAGTACTAGTGGTGGCACAAGAACTAAAATACGTTGAACGCTTTCACGTGCCTTCAATTCCTTTATTAACATACCAGACATAATAGTTTTTCCAGCACCAGGATCATCTGCTAATAAGTATCGAATATTCGAAGATGGCAACATCCGACTATAAACAGCCTCGATTTGATGAGGCAATGGAATAACTTCTTGATTTCCAAGTGCACGTGTTTTAGAAAATTTATCTTCCAATTCGAGTATTAAATATAATAACTTTTGTTGAATGGATTCTCCTAACAGATCAACGCTCAAATCCTTAGAAGTGCTAACGACTATTAGTTTCTCAATATCATGTGACGTTAATAATTGCTCATAATATTGATTGGATTGACGTCCGATACCCTCTAACAAATGATAGCCTTCTCCATAAGCTTCTAGTTTTTTAATTTCAATTGTCTCAGGAAAAAATGGTCCATTTATAATATCTCCAATGTTCATGCTCTGCCTCCAAAAAAGCCCCTCACTCAAAAGAGCAAGGGACTGTAGGGTTTTTTTCTATTATCGTGTCTCGAATGGTTGTGATGATTGTAAACCGTTCCCGGTCTAAGTCCCCTATACGTACATGGTAATTGAATGGGAAGAAGATTGCACTAGTATTTATTACTTCAAGCGAAATTGTGTTCGTTTCATGGTGCGCCATTAAAACTTCTAGCAATAACGACGATAATAAAGAATTCTCAAGTATTAGTTTAAGCTGTTTTTTTTCATAGACACCCGATTGGATCCTATTTAATATATCCCACTCTTTTATCGAAGAAAAAACTGCACTAGTTGCTACTTCCACACGCCTGCGATCCCCATAGAGATTTTTCATTTGAGATAGTGTTGTTCGACTATATACCTCATCGGCCATTTTTAAATTTTTCCCTACGTATATCATTTGCTCTCTAAAATAAGGGTAGGCAATGCAAACTAAACAATAATGAACAAACTTCTTTTCTATCGCATTTAAATAGGGATACTCCGCAACTAATTTCTCACGGATATCTTGAATAGAAGGCTCTACTAAGCTCCAGGTTTTCATTAACATAGTAATGGCATTTTTTCTTGATTTTGCACCTTTAATCGAACCAAGTAATTCAGCATCCAATTGTGTGTACATATCTTTTTTATCTGTATAATGTCGCAGGAGATTAGCCGTAGTGTCTAGGTGTGCGAGTTGAATTTTCTGGTCAAAACCTACTGCTTTCATAATATCTACCTACTTCCTATCTGCTTACTTTGATGAATGGCACAATCATTTCTTCTATATGAATCCCACCATGCGTCACAATTTTTTGATACTTAGGAACAAAAGCGCTATTTTTATCAGCTAATAAGACATGATAATCACTTGGTAAGCTAGTATCATCCCAGCTGATTGTATCTGGTTGCTCATTAGCTGTATGGTTTCTTATATTAAGTGAACTATATATTCGAGCACGCTCACCTTTGGATTCAACAGTCACACCTTGCGCAATGCGCCCTCTCCCAATACATTCAACGTTTCCATGGTCTGCAGTAAGGTAAACTTCGAAACCAGCATTCATTAAATCCTCTATAAATAAAGTTAGATAATCTGACTGTAGCCACGTGTTCAATTCGGACTGTACCGACTGAAGCCCTTGTGTCGCCCCGTGCATAAATTGATCAACCACATCAATGACTGCACCATATATGCGGATGGCAGGTGACAATTGATAAGCTAGATCCTTTTGATTATAGTGAGCCAAACCCAAAGACTTTTCAAACGCGATATTTTGTTTTGAAAATCCCTGCTCTTCCCAAAATGCTGTCCATAATGACTTCTCTTTATAAGTACTTGTAATGGTTCCGGGAAAGAACCTCGGTTCTTTCCCGGAAAATAATGCTTGTCTAGAAACTGACGTTACACTCGGTACCCAAGCAAACAAAGCATCTTCCTCATATTTCCAATCATTATTATTTAGATGACTTTTAATCATATGCCACTGCGTAAAGCTCATGCCATCCAAAACAATGAGTGCTACTTTGTTATTAGATTGTCGTGCTAAATAATGGGGAATTTGATGAACCATTTTAGGTTTAGGCACGACAGGTAACGATCGAAGTTGATGAAAATTCTCTAGCATCCACTTTTTGAATGCTTTATTTGCATTTTCTATGTCAGCTTGGAAAATTTCTTGGTGCTTTCCCTTACTTAATTGTTGCTGTTGAAGCTCTCCAAGTTCATTAGCAAAACGCAGCCAGTCATTTCGATTGAAATCTTTATATGTCTCCTTGAATGGAGAATGTTCAATAGAAGGCTTCTCTTCTTGCATGATTAATCCAGGCAACATCCATTGTTGAAATGAAATTTCGCTTGGTACTTCAATGGGATTAATGTATGTTTCAATATACTGCTGTAAAAAAGAGTCTTGGAATAAATTGTCGGCATAGGACTCATGACTTTCTGCAACTTGCTTCTTCGCCTGCTTAATATAATAATGGACGTATTGTCGCCATTTTTCATTAAAAAAACGAATGAATTTTTCTTTGGATTGAAAAATTTTTATACTATCTGCTGAAAGTTGATTTGGTGGCATTATGAGCAAGTTCTTTAGGTGCTCCCATAAAAAAGCAGGCAACCCCTCATCAAATTTATCGTAATAGAGCAAGCCAGCTTTCACTAAATCCCTTAAATTATAAATTCTTGATGCATGAATATCACAGACGTCATTGAGCAAGAAATCTGTGGTTTCACGACCATTTAATCTATATCCAATTGAGTTTTGAGCTAAATATATAAGCTCGTACACCCAAATAGGACACTGCCGAACAATGGCAGGATCTAAATTTGGAAACAACTTATTAAAAGATAATGTTACAAAAACCGCTTGTGCATATACATCATAGGGAACTTGATTGAATTGGTTGTTCGAAATAACAAGCAGCAAGCTTGAACGTTCGGTCCTATCTACATGTCGAAAATTCAGCTCATAATACTCACGGAAAACTACAGTGTCTTCATAAAAATGAAACATACACTTTTGTTGGGAGAACGTCTCTTGTATTGCTTTTTGGCTAAGCAGATTATGTTCATCAGACACAACATACAGAAGCCCTTTTCCTGTGAAATATGACGCTATTTTTTCAGACCAATTCAACCTCTTCACCCACTTTTCTTCTTACATATCTAAACGGATTTGTGCATTGTCATAATACATTAATAGCTTATCATCTTCCTGGATGACACTTTCAGGTAAACGATCACCAACTGTAACAATTTTTGTGTAATCTTTATCGCTCCATGATTTTTTGAATCCTGCTCGGATGGCTTCTGTACGGAATTGCTTTAATTTCTTTTTGTGCGTACTCAATTCCTCTACATAACTACCAAATTCACGTAATAACGACTTCTCTCGTAATTTTTCAAGATCTGCTTGCTTATTTGGATCGGCAACATACCACCGATTCATCGCTTTATTTTTCATCTTTATATCGCTATTCTCAAACCCACGTAAATCATGATAATTTCGACGTAGATAGCTACCAATTTGATCTGGAACTACCTCATCTCCTTCATAACGCAAGAAATTTTGCACTAATAGAGAATCTAATTCAGGTAATTGCTCATGTTTGGCAATATGTCGAATTTCTTTCATAAATTGTGGATGCAAGTCTTGACGAGTCTGCGGCTTCCTCATCAATTGTTGACGAATCCATTCAATAGCACTATTCTCGTCCGAAACAAATAAACTCATTTGAGAAAACTCTTTCACAATAGTTCGCTTCTTATCATAATCGGCTACTTGTGATTCTAAGAAAGCCATACCATCTCGCATAGGAAAACGCTGTGTAACACCTAATTGAAATTCAGCTGACGAGATGGGAACCGGGAATCCATGTTGTACATGAAAAGCAATCATCCTATCAAATAAAATACGCGTTGTTCGCTCAGCAATAATTGAAGCTTCACCTTTTGAACCAGAAAATACTGGCAATTTCTCCAAATGTTGATTAAGAAATATCCAGGCAGATTCTTCTGTATTTGTTTGCTTACGCATCTTATCAATATTAAGTTTAGAAGGTTTATACGCAGTTATAACCAAATCTTGCTTAACTGCAATAGTTGAAGTAACTGCTTTAAAGCTACCTTGTTTTTTGTCTAATGCAGAAACGTCAGCAATTACAAAACCAACCTTTTGTAGGGATTCCTGAATAGCGTTCCAGACACTAGCTTGTGAATTACTAAATTCAATAGTTATCCATCTTCCGGGTTTTAATACTCTAAAGTACTGAGCAAAACTTTTTTCCATCAGTTTTTGATATTCAAATAAGGTCTTTTTCTGAGTGTTGTTCATAATGGCTTCAGTCTTATTATTAGTTAAAACTTTCAGCCATGCTTCCCATAGAAAATTCAACTCAGAATACATTAGGTTTTTCCCGAAAGGAGGATCTGTAAATATATAATCTACAGAGTTGTTAGGTATACTATTTGCTTCAGTAATAGATTGAGTAGTAACTAAGGATTTGTTTTTTTCAGTGCTGCCCGTTTCTTTGATCATTTTCAAAAAATCACGAAGCTTATTCTTTAGAAGTAAAATTACATTCCGTTCAAATGTTAAAGAAGGGATATATAAAGTACCACTGAGCCCTCCAGTTCCTCCAAATCTAAAACGATTTGTTTTTGTTGCTCTTGTAATAGACGCTTGGAAGAAGAATAGGAGTTGGTTAACATATTTGGACTTAACCGCGTGTTTATAAAATGTCGATAAGACTATTAAATTTCTTTTTGTAAAATACTGATGAACATGTGTAATGCCGATTCTATCGTTTCTTCTGGACTCATCTCCCTCTGGCATCCTAATAAGGGGAATCCATGATTCCAATTTGTATTGTTCTATTTTTTTTAATAATTTCATTTGCTCTTCGTCTACTTTATGATCATATCTTTTTGTACCTATTGAATAATTAATATTTACCGGAACTTGCTTTGCCATTGAAATATTTTCTTTTAAAAATTCATCGTACACTTGATGCCATGATCGATCTAAAGATTTTTTATCTAACCGAACAGAACAAGTATCACATTGGAATTCATTATACATTTTTTTCTCAGTAGTATTGACTGCAACGTCCCAATAAATAATTTCACTAGAACATGAAGGACAAGTGAATACATCACTCCAAACTGTATAATTAATATTCTCTTTGGAATTGGATTGATCAGAGTTTTTATACAACCACTTACATTCTTGCTCAACAATATCAATAATTTTATTAGCTTCTTGCTCAAATTCAATTATATTAAAGTCATTATTGTAGTTTTGACTGATTAGACTTGCTGCTGGTGACAAATCTGATAAAATTATATTTCTTTCACCAAGTTTACTAATTAATTCGTCACTTGCTTTGACATCTAATTCATCGATACTATAACCAAGTTTCTCAATTTCTGATGGATCCGCACATCTTTTAGCGGCTACACCCGTCATACCTGTACCTGAAAAACCGTCAAACACTAAATCTCCGGGTTCGGTATAGTGAAGTATGTATCGCATAATTGCTTTGTAAGGTACTTTTGTATGATAACTATGCGCATTATATACAGCATCATTTTTCCCCTCAACTATATCACCAATATAAGGAGTTTTATTATATGGACTTTGTTGCTCAACCTTCATTTCTTTAGCTATAACTTCACCTAGCCATGGATTTGGACAAGCAGTGTAGTACGGTGGATCGGATAAAGCAATAATATCTTCATCTTCCCCAATTGGATATCCCTCAATTACTTTTAACTCAGGTAGTTTTTTTCGCAGTTCTTCCCTAAAATAATTTCTACGTACTTCTTCGCTTTCAAATGTCATGCCTAAGCAGACAACGGGTGCGTTGTCTGCAGCAGATTTTTCATCTAAGAAAGAAAGCTGATTGTCTTTTTGGGACATGTGCGTCTCCTCATTTCTTTAACATAATACGTACTTGATTTGTTGGCGTGTTACCAACAGTTTTTGCAATAAGTTCTTCGAATCGTTTGCGCAACTCATCGACTGCTAACGGGTGTCCATTTGCCATCATTTCTTCGATATCTGAAATGGATAATTCGACTTTATGGATTCCTTTTAATAAGTCATTGATTGCCTGGATTAAGCGAATATCTAACGGTAAAGAGAATTCTCGGTTTGCAATGAGTGTTTCCACGAGTTGTTGTTGTTCAGGTTTTAGTAGTGAAATATTTTCTTTTACAGATGGATCATTAAAGTTCGTAAGTAATGTTTCTGTCCAGTTTGTCAGCATTTCAGGAAGCTCGTCTTGCATTTTCTTCAAAGTAGCTTTTTCGTTTGTTGCAATTTCTGTAGGACGGAATTTACACTCGGAGCACACAGGGCTATGTTCTAACTTCTCTTTCGTCACGTGATAGCAAGTCTTTAATTGA
Organism: Planococcus donghaensis; assembly: GCF_001687665.2. NCBI lineage: Bacteria > Bacillati > Bacillota > Bacilli > Caryophanales > Caryophanaceae > Planococcus > Planococcus donghaensis. Next base: position 3,101,447 of record NZ_CP016543.2, read on the forward strand.
GTTAATGTACGTTCCCAACTAAATAGCTCCTCTTTAGGTAATATTGAAATATGCGCAGATAATTCTTTTAATGCCATTGTCTGTGAATCGTTTAATAATGCATTTTTCACCATATTTTCTGAAGCATTTAAACGGGATTGATCATGTGCTTCAATATACAACTGGACATATTCTTTTTTCAATATGTCGAGAGTATTGAGTTCTTTAGTTGTATCTTGATGTTCTTTTAACGCGTCCTGTAATTCATCCAACGCATCATCTACACGCGAAGACCATTCAGACTGGCTGCCAACGTTTGGTTGCGCAATTTGCAAGTAACTTACACGCTGTTGAATTTCTTTAATTTGATGTTCTAACTTTGCAAATGAAGCGAGTTTATTAATGGCTTTTTTTTGCTTTTCAATTATTTCAAGATCATATTTTAAATTACGCATTTTGGCAGGTGTATCATACCGTTTCAGACCTTCACAGAAGTCTTTGTATTCCTCGAGTAGAGTCACATTCTCTTGAATTTCGGCAGGTTTTAATAATGGTCCATCCCATGTAGGAAATCCTTTTTTCACGATTTGAATGGTGTTTAACGCGTCAAGAATCGCATTATTTGCTTTGCCTGCAATCGTCGTAATGGTGCGCTTTAACATTTCATCTTCATAGTTAGGGATGCGCTCGTCAAAGAGATCAGCTACAGCATTTAACTCCGCAATAGGAAGTCCAGTCGGCTTTTTGATATGGCTGAATTGAGCGAGCTTCGGCAAAGGAAGTTGAATGTACTCTTGTAAATTAGAGGCATTATATGTCTTCCCTTCAACTGTCACTTCGACTGTCCCTGTATAAATCATTGCGCCAAATAGAACGACCAAAAGCTCAGGTTCTAGATGAAACTGTTTTGTATATTGAAGGTCTTCAACCCCACGAATAAATACGGTTTCAATAAGTTCATTATGATTAACAACCTGGCCATGTCCTTTTTGTTCTAACAAGTCTACTACCCATGCAGCATATCCAGATTGTTTAATTGACACTTTACCGGCTGGATCAAGTAGAACTAAGCCATCTAAGATAGCTTCCCCTTGCTTCGTTTCTTTTCCATTGAAATAGTAGAGTGCATCACGCACATACGTTTCTAAGTTGTTTTTGGATAAATAAGAACCTTGAATTTTTCTGAACGAAGGATAGTCTTCATATTTTTGCGCAAACCAATCCGTTAAAATCCCCTCTGAAATGATATTGATAATTTCTTGAATGGTAACGTTTGCGGGTAAAAACATTCCGAATTCGAGCACACTTCCCTTTTTCCCTTTATAAGTAATTTCAAATGAGTGTACAAAGTTATCATTTAGCCATTTATTGATTTCTTTAAAGTAACTTTCTATTTTCCTGGTGTATAAATTTCTTGTTGCAGATGCAGATTCTGCTTTCAAATCGTTGGCAGCTGCGTATAAGCGTAACAACTGTGTAAAATGTTCATCTTTTTGATTGAGTTCGAAAAAGAGCTCATCAGGCTTTTGTTCATCTTTAAAAGGTGTTTTTAGGAAAGGACGTAGCATGTAGATATAAAAATCGCGTTCAGGCTGCGCAGTTGAGCGTTCATTTGGTGCACCAAAAAACAAGTATCCTTGCCGAGTAATACGACGTGCATCCCAAGGAAGATTGTGTCGCCAGATTTTATATCCGGATACATACGTATTGTCATCGAGCGTAATCGCTTGCTTTAAAATATCGTAGTAGAAGCGATCTAATTTATCATCCTCAATTTTTTCGGCTTTTTGCTGAATTAAGCTATCAATATCAATATCCTTTTTCAGATCCAAATAATATTGCCCATTCGACTCGTTTGCAGATAGATACTGGTAACTAACTGTTTTTTGGATCTCTCTAACTGCTGCATCGACATTGGTTTTTAAGAAGTCTGACGCATCATCTAAATCCTTTAGAAGATCCATTCCTCCTGGAGGTGTTAATAGCAATTCATCTCTCAATTCTTCAGCGGTTAAACCAACCTTGTCATAAATATCGGATGTAGATAAACGATATAATGACAGTGCATTAATGATTCTTAAAGACATCGGTTTATAAGTACGCTTCTCCAGAGCATTCTGTACACGGTCTTTCAATATTTTTGCTTTATCCATAACTTCTTTAACATCTGGATTTGATTTGTAGGAAGGATCTTCCTCGATGAATTTCCAGTAGCTATCATATGAAATGAGCCCTGGCTCTTCTTCAGGTAGTTCCTTTTCAAGAATGCCATTCATCTCTATGCTTATTGTCTTTAACGCTACACGTTTTTCTATACCGTTTACTTTTTCAAATGCACTCAAGTACGCAGGGTGAATTGGGAAAAGGTTTACGTATGCTTCCATATCTTCATTTAATCGTCCGTATAGCGTCGTGAATTTAGAGAGGTGCTCCCGAATTAACGCTTTTTGCTCTTCGTTCTTTTTTAATAGTCTCTCTGATACGACATGTGCGATATCTTCCCGAACGATACGAACTTGCTCAAAGCGTTCTTTTACACGACGTAATGGTTCGGCTACAAAATTGAAACTAGGATTATCGAAGAGCATTTCCTGAATACCAGCTATGAAGCGAAGACGCGTCTTACTGCAAATCTCTCCTAATTCACGTAAGAACCCTAAATCCAGTGTGATTTCTTGTTCTTTTCTGCCGCGTAAATAATCAAGTAACTCATCTACTACGATAAGTAGCCCGTGCTTGGGATACTTTTCATTGAACAGCCCCATCATTTCTTCGAGTGCATCTTTATTATTTGTAATTTGATCGAATGAAGGGAATGTAAAATTGACATCCATTTCAGCAAGTCCATCTTCAATGTTGGATACTAAAATATCACGTAAAGATGTACCTACGCTTCCGATTTCCAAGCGAATTACTTTGAATTTCCCTTCGATATCTTTAGATTTCTCTGCAACAGAAGGATTTGAAATATGAGCACTGGCCCCTTCGCGTTCTGCAATCGTAGAAATGACGCTCATTAAGTGGGATTTACCTGTACCGTAGTTACCGACAATGAGTAATCCCTTATTATCAATAGATCGATCAAATTGAAGTTGATTGATGATCATATCATTTAATTGTTCGGCCATACGTTCAGAGATTACATATGTATCTAGTAATTGAAACGCGCGATCTTTGTCATTAGCATCTTTTAATTGGATAACTGATTCGATTGGTTCGAATTGTAATAGATCCTTATATTGCATAATAGTCACTCCTTTTATTTGATAACAATTGCATCTTTTGTAGAATACTTAGTGTACTCTGGGTGGCCGGGTTCAGCATAAATAAAATAGTCGCCTTCAATTCTGCCTCGCCAAGTAATAATTAACGTTTTATTTCTACTTAGATTGGTAAATAAATCAAATGGATTAACTCCTAAAGATGGTTCAAATAACATTTCATAATAATCAATACAGACAATTTCAGAATCTACCTTATTAATTAATTCATTTAAAATCTCTGCTACTTTATAAGGTCTTCTTTTCTGAGCTACGGTTTTGATTCTTTCGGATAACAACAAATTTATATTCATTAAGGGATAATGATTAGCCTGACTAAAATACTCTACGCTATTACCTCGCTCATATTCATATACATAAACTTGTTTATAATAAAGTTGAGAAATATTCTGCAGCTTAACGCTAAGATTGTTTAATACAGAAATATTCAATTTAGTAAAACCCCCAAGTGAATGTTTTTGATAATAAACGATTAAGCTTTTAGATGATTTCTTAAAGCTTCTTCCACTATTTCCAACATTGTCTTATCCTGTTCAACTGCAGCCGTTTTCAAACGTTTATGCAAATCTGCAGGCAACATAAAAGTTGCTTTTTTCGTTATTTTTTTTTGAGAGACTTCGTAAATTTTTTGATTAGAAAAATCATAGTCCCCGTCTAAATTGTTACTATCGTTATTTTTAGTTGGCATATTTAAACATCCCCTAAACGAATTAAATTATTAGATATTCATATCTGTCAAAAGAAACCTTTTTTGAATCTAAAGTACTTATAAAATTGTACCAAGAAACCTGATGGACATAAAGCTGTATTTACAGAAACACAGTTTCATACTTAATGAGGGAGAAACAAAATAATTTAATAAGTGGGCGTGAGGACAAAAAAGAATGTCATTTAAATTGACATCCTTTTGATTCATTCACTTATCAAATTCTTGTTTGGCGATTTGAATGTGTTCTTTGAGCTTTTTTTATTTCTTTCTTTTTCTTCTTGTAATTGTATTTAAAAGTATAATGAAGAACCAACATTAAGAAAATATATCCCAAAACTAGAGGAATCATTTGTTTCCAAAAACCAATTATTAATACTGATTCGGCACCGTAAAAAGCTTGACGATCATATAAATATGCTAAATCGCTCACCAATGCTGCACCTAAAAGTAAGGAAACGAGCGTTAATAATATTTGTAGAACCACCCCAATCATATAAAGATTTCTTAAATGTCCTACACTTAAAAATCCATTTGCCATTAACCAATCTACTCCTATCATCTTTTACTCTCTTCATCGGCATATTAAGCTTATTTATTAACTAGAGGAGATGCTCACTAATTACATAAGCCATATATGTTTAATATAGAACTCAATTCATTTGAGGAGGTCTAAGTTGAACATAGGAACACTCTTTCAACTTTAATTACAGTTGAAAAGATCCTTCACCTATTTATCTTGTTTCACCAAATTGCTAAGTGAAAGGTCTCCTCAAAAATGATAAAATTTTTTCATTTAATTTCTTGCAAGATCAGAAGAAAGTTAGGATGTAAATTAGTTGTAACAATCCTCTACTTTCTATATTAAATGAGATTATCAAAGGTTGCGTTTTCAAAATTCTTATACGCCCCTGCTGGTTAAATAAATATTCTTTTTTCTAATAATGACATGCCACATACTTTATAAAATTATATATGAGAAGACAGAGTACTTAAAACGAACCAAGGTAGATCTTTTAAAAGATCCTACCTTGGTTCGTTTCTTCTATATATACGCTCACCATTAAAAGAACCTTCTAACATTTAAAGATTTATTCGATTTCCAAATAAATTTAAATTTAAAATGTTTCTATTGTAATCTCTCCAACAGATTGGACAGTGCACGTCCCAATTATTTTGAACTTGATTATTGTAATTAAGCGATGCATATTTCATTAGTCTAATATCTTGTGTCCGGTGATAATCCCATCTTGAACCACATTTATTAGAGACCCAGACCTCGCCTTCTTCAGCACAAATGTACACCATTTTATGCTTATCTTTTACGCCTTTCACAACCTTACCGCAACTAGGACATATTTCTTCGAGTTCGAAAAAGTAATGAAGTAGCCTTGTCATATAAATTTCTAAATTACCTAATTCTCCTGGAAGCACAGAAAAATGACTAGTTTTATAAATCGAGTCAGAATCTATATTCCAATGAGTAGATTGCTTATCAATATGCACTAAAGCCGCACTTCTCATAGTAGTATTGTCAATATTGATCTGACGATAATATCTTCTACAAGAACGTTCCAAATCATATTCAAATATTTCTACAGCGAAGTCAGAATAAGGTTTATATTTAGCATCGAGCGAATGAACTTGCCATATATCTGATTTAGAACGACGGTAACATATTAAATAGTCGGGTTTGAGTAAACCATTATCTTCTCCTCTAAGGTTCGGTTCATAGTAAATCCAAAATTCTCCTTGGTTTTGCAAAGAGGGAAGATGACAATTCCAGCCATTTATCTTCTTCTCTCTAGTGTATTTCTCAACTAGGCTCTCCCATACTTGCGAGCAATCAAATTGAAGCCGTCTAAACTGATGAATTAACTGAAGAAGCATCCACACTTCATATAGATGGGGTGAATTCATCATTGCTTCTATAAAATCCTGCTCATGTAATTGAATCTTAGGCGTTAACAAATCAATTTCTTCCAACAAATCAAATGTTGCCATATAAGATGGTTCACTAGAGAACAAATGAGTAAATTCTTTTTCTATTGGTGTAACTTGAAAAATCGGTTCTTCTAAAAAGGCTTCTACCTTTGTTAAGCATCCTATCCAGTCCTCTTGTCTTTGCTCGAGGATTCCAATGTCTCGTCGAATTAAGGAGCAACGGAGTTCCATTTCTTTTTTAAAAGAATTGTTATCTTTTGAAAGAGCTTCAATACGTTTAATTAAATCACTATTCAAGTTAACAAGCATTGATTCTTCCACTTCTTTATCTTGAAGTATTCTACTTTTAATCATATCTAACATGCCGCGGATCATCCCGTGCTCCATTAGGTTGGTATCTTTTAGTGTTTCCCTAACTGAAATCTTTTCGCGATATGGATAAATTGTTTTTTCAATAATCGCCTGACTATCCCATCTTTTAATTTGACTCTGAACTTTTTTTGTTCTTACATGCTCTAATTGTTCCATCGGATTTTCAATTATTTTATTCATCCATGGGTCTAATTCTATTAAAAGAGACTTCAAACGGCGAATTGGATACATTACAATTTGGGATTCTCTTAAGATAGTACCGGCTTCTTCTGTACGATTAAATGCAAGAACTTCAAATAAACTCTTTACTTCCTTTTGCATTAATTGGTATTGCTGAAAAGTAAAGTGCTTTGGAAGAACAACAACTTGTTGTTTTGCAATAGGTTTGTCGGACTCATCAAAAGCTGTTATTTCAAAGTTTCCACAAGCATTCATTCCAAAGCGAGATTCCGAACGAATAAAAAAACCGTTTTCAATCCATCGTTTAGACGGTTCATACCAAATTTCCGGTCTGTTTTTAGAACGAACTAATTCTATACTTTTATTTCCCATAGCTACTGAAATCCGTTTAGCTTCTAGTGATTCTACGCCAATTTGGAGCAGCTGATTATTCTCCCTACTATATTCTTTCATTACATATTGATGTTTTTCTTTTGGTAACTCATCAATTACTTTCGTTTCTAATTCTAAATAAATAGGGGATGTTCTATTTACCGGCTCTTGTTCTCTTACATATATTTCATACAGTTTCATATTCATCACCAAAAACGAATGATTCGTTCGTCTTCCAACATACTCTCTAACTTTTGTAAAGAACGCGGATAATTTTTTATACTTGCTTTAAAGTTATTTATTGCTTCTGTACCGTCTGAATCTCGTCTAGATAGTTCAATTCTAGGTAAAATTTTAGTGAATACTAATTGGTCAGTATATTTACTTTCTATTTCAAGAGTACGTTCTTGCTCTGGTGTTCTACTTAAGTAACCAACTAATTGCTTGTATCCTCTGCTATTCAAAGGAGCATTGGGAACCGCGTCTAGTTGATGAGATAAATCCATAATTTTTTGGGCTTCACTTTTTATAGTTTCTTCGTCATGAAGAGGTTTCGAGAATTCTTCCAATGAAAGATCAATAGCACCCACATTTACGTAAGTCTTTAATTCTCTTTCGATTCTTTCTCTGTTTCTTCTTTCTAAGTGGCCTAATTCAATAATAAAACTGCGGTCGATTACTTTAGGACTTAACGGTTTGACGGTATGATCCATATTTACAGTTCCAATAAACCGGACATTTTTAGGAATTGAGAAATCATAAGTATAGCGTTCGATTAATTCAGCAGCATTCACATATTTCTCTTCTAATTTATTTTCAGCTGTCATACTGTTGAGTAATGATTTTGCACTTATAAAATACCGTTTACTATATAAACGAATAGAAGGCTTTTCCTTCTCTCGGGCACTCAAGAATTCAGAGAAATAGTATTCTACATGAGCTAGATTCATTTCATCCAGGCAAATCAAATGAAGATTTTCTGAATCTTGTTTTGCATCTGCTAAAGCTTCCATAAAGGGAGATGCCACATAACACTTATCAATCGGGTTAAAGTATCCGAGTAAATCTTGTGTATCTGTCCAACTTGATTGAACAGGAATCATATGAACTTTAGCCCCTTTGATGGCCTCTCCCATCGCTGAAACAATACTTGACTTACCCGTGCCAGAAGGACCACTAAGAACAACCATTGTATTTGATTGGATTCCCCTTATAAATTGTTCAATTATTACTTCGTCGTATATTAAATCATCATCTGAATTATGATAAATCAACGATTGCAGTAGACTAATCATTTTTTGCGGTTCTTCAAGAGAATATGTTTCTTTTCTTACTTCTTCAACTACCTCATCGAGCTCCCTCAACTCTAAAACTCTATTAAAAATTTTTAGCCATTCTTTGTTTTTATTATCTAATAACACTTCTCGGTTCTCGTATTCTTGCTCTAGAGCAGTTAACTGTTTGGTTAATTGTTGAATTTTCTTTTTTTCTCTACTTATATCTTTTTGAACATCTTTAGACAGTAGTATCAATCTTTCAGTAAGGACTTTTTCCATGTCGCTTTCTAACTCGTTAAGTGCTTGAATATATAAAGTATCGCCTCCGAATCTTTTTAGAACTTCTTCGAAAGACTTTTCTATGCTTTTAAATTTATGAAGGTCAATAGAAAAAATACTAGTCGATGCGATTTTAGGATGTCGTATTTTATAAACTGTATTGAATAACATACCTTCAACTAAAGGTTCACTTAGCTTTTCTTTTTTAATCGTAGCCTTCACTTCCCATTTTTCATTAGGAAGTAGTGGATTAGAGCAATATTGATACTTGCTTCCTTCCATTTGCATGATGTAAGCAGTGATGACATAAAAATTAGTTTCTGTTACATGAAAATTTTTAATTTTACACGTTAGAGTGTTTCCTAAAGGGCCCTCACTTAATAATTCTACAAATCGAGTAATATCTTCCTCAGTAGCACTTTCATTCAACAAAGCTTCTCTTAAGTCATCTATGTCTGCCTTACCATCGGTTTCCATCCATTGTTCGAACGAATATGTTTGATTTACTTCTTCTACAGTAACAACATCCATCTTAAATCCCCCAATCACAGGTATATATACCTTTTTTTATAATATTACTTAGTAGTATTATAAACACTTCCCACTAAATAATATACATTTTTTAGTAATATAATAGTTATTTGTTTACTATACTTATTAATAATTTTTTAAAATTTAATGAAAGAAATTATAATGCTTTTCTTGTAATAAGTGAGTCAAAACTCTTATTGAAATTTTATTTACAATTTTAATTCACAAAAAATTATTCAAAAGATAATGAAAGTAGCGTAGATAAGAAATTTTAATTTTCCAGTAGGTGTTTCCCTACTATTTTCTCCTGAAATATCTATTAAAATTGTCGTTCCAATTACTCGAAAGCGGCCAGTATATTTGATTCGTTTTTTAATATTAATCTTTATACATTGAAATTCAGAGATTTTAATCATAACAATGAGCCAACACAAAATTAAACCTCGGTTCCAAGAACGTGCAACAGTTATTTAATTTTGTGTTGACGAACCGATAATCTTAAGTGAATCAAAATGCTCTATAAGAATTAATTAAATAAACCACTTTTTTTTTGAACTACCAAGTAGAGACTACCGTCTCTACTTTTTTATTTCTCCTAATTTATATAGATAGAGGCTACCGCCTCTACTTTTAATGAATTAAAGAGAATAAAGGCTAACGCCATATCGAGTGAGGGGTGAATAAAACGTGTTTTTTATCTTGCAATACATATTCAGAGGCAATTAGGAATTTCATCTTTCTGTATTGTCACAGCGTAAAAAACCAGTATATTCATCACTTTGATAAAAAAATCACTCACCTAAAAAAAATAGAAATTTGGAGGTTTTTATCATGACAATTAGTCAACATGCAATACAACGATTCCAAGAACGAGTAACAAATGAATCACCTGAATTTATCCGCCTATTTATCATAAGCGATATTCAATCCAGTACTTTTCTATACAGTGTAGAGGATATAGCTACCTTAGAATGTAATGGCATCACGTATATCGTGGACTATCGGAACGCATCGAATCCATTTGTGAGAACGGTATATCTATCAGCATAAATTCAAATACCGATTGATAGATATACCTTTTACAAACCCATAACTAAACAAGAAGAATTAGAAGGAGCTGTTGTGTCATGTTAAGTAACGAAGATCAAAAAGGGTTCGCACAGATATTTGAAGAAACATTTGGGTATTTACTAAATGAATTCGAGGAACAGCAAGAAGAAGTACCAAAAAAATTCGCAGTTGTGCGAAAAGGCCTGCAGATCAAAAATTTTAAGAGTAAGCAACTACTCCCACCGCTAAGCAAGGCACAAGAGTCTCGTGCAATTTCAATTGCACTTCAAGAGATTCGAAAAACGAGAGAATACACACTTACGATTTTCGATCACCAAACCACTGAATTGAATCGTGTATATGCTAGTTACCCACTCCTCTTAGCTAAAAAGTTCGATAAAATTTATTCGGAAGCTTTTCAAAGCATTCAAAACGTAACGAGTAACGCGGAGCATTTCATTACTGGAGATTTTCATAATATCGAAGCTGTAAGAAATGATTTAAGACTAATTCCATCATTAAAGGAAAAACGTTTATCCGTTTTATCTAGCATTCTAGACGTCTACAATCAAAAAAGATAACTCTCATAACGCTTCATTAATCGATATGAAAAAACAGAGCCCATCATTTAATGTTGAGCTCTGTTCCACTATTATCACCTATGACTTTGAAAAATAAATTACCTCTTTATTCACTTTCCCACCTTGTACTGATTTTTCAATAATATCGAGTTCATTTCGTCGAAAAACCGCTGTGATAATCTTTCTTTTCTTTGGGTCATGCCAATGTTGATTTAATAAGTTCTTCAGTGCACTTCCGTTCGTAACTTTCCCTACTGCTGCGGGCAACTTAATATTTTCATTTATAATTTTCTCAGCTGCCTCTTTAACTTTTTCGTCTAATCTCGCCTCAAACTTCGAATCTTTTTCTACGTCCGTTTGAATCAAGCTGACTTTCCCATCAAACATCTTCATCATTCCTTCAATTAAATGATCAAAATTAGTTGCTATGAATATGTGCACGGTCTCATCAGATGAAACCGATAAATTGCGGATATTACTTCGGCTAATTATTTGAAACAGTTCTGCCCGCAAACTTTCTTCATAGATTTTTTCAATTCGTTCATCAGCAAACCAAGCGTTCTTGTTCTTCTTGTCTTTCACTTCCATTGAAAAATCGAGTGGCAAAACCGCGTTCTCATATAAGCTAATCGCCATGGCTTTGTAATAGCTGGCAGTCCTATTGGGTAATGACGTTAAGTACAAACTGTTTTGATCTGACAGGTAATTTTTCCCAACTGTATTCAATAAGTTAATCGGTAACGTAGAATCATCTGAGTCAGATATTTGGAAGTAGGTTTCAAAATTTTCTTTACTAATCACGTTCAATTTCACGTATTCCTTAATCTCAAATTTACTCATAATTGGAAACGGTACAATGCCTAAATTCTGCTGTATCTTTTGAATATCACTTGCTATTAACTTTTGGGTTGAGAACCCTCTCATGATTCTTCTCTTTCTAGCAGAAGTGTTTATACGTTGTTGGTGAATCGTTAATCGTTCATACTTCGTGTGATTGACCGAGGAATGAAGCCTATATTCTTTATTGTAGATTTCTCGCGTATGGGAAGCCGTTCCATCAAGAATCAGAATTGAACAGCCTGACTTTCGATAATCAATTCTCCTGCTACAAATAATCTTTTTATGATCCGAATAGCTTTCTGAGTAAAAACCTGTGTCTATGTATCCTGTCGCATCCACGTAAACCAATTTCTTAAACCACTGAAAAATCCCTATACTCTCTGCTTTACTCATCTTTTCCATGTGATTTTCTACTATTTCAAAAAACTTTATTAGCACTTCTCGATATATCTCACTATCTAAGTGAGATATCAGTGCTTTAGTTTTAACTTCTTTATTTTGCAGAAATTCTCTGGCCAATAGAATTTGAATTAAGCTACGAATCATGATTTGTTGTTCACTAGTAAAAATATGGCCACCGGCTTTGAAACAATCATCTAGCCACTCCAACCCTTTGCCTAATTCGAATGTAGTACTGTCAACAAACACTGGAGCTTCATCAATAATTAGGACTCTTTTTCGGTCTTTCCAAACTTTAAATGCTGACAAGTGATTGGTTGTTCCCTCATTCAAAATTAAATTTTTCAATCGTTCATGAGTAATGATGACAAATTGATAGTCTGAAATGAACGCTTTCACCTGATGGTAATTTTCACTATCCACATATAAAACTCCATTTGGATACCCTTCTGCAAAAGACGCTAATTCTTTTATTTGTTTTTTTTCACGCAAAACAATCAAGCCGCTAACTGAGCTTCGATTTTCCAGATTTTTTTTGATAAATATTTTCAATGCAGTTGTCTTCCCATGCCCTGGTAAAGCATTTAAGACCTCATAAACTGAATCAATCTCGCTTCTCTCCATAAACGTGTCAAAAAATTCTAAACTCTCTATTAATGCTTCCGTTTTCAACGTTTTTAAATACTCTTTCGAAAAATCTCTTTCCCATCCGGTATACCACTTTTCTTTTATCTCTAGCATCGATTGTCCCATCCATTCATTTAACATCCATATTTAAAGAGCTAGTCGACCATAGCATTATGAAATGGAACTCTTCACAGCGCGGTTAAAATTTAACCTCTTCTTTCTTCTATATCGGCGTACAGCACACATTTTTTAACTTCGAAAATCAAAAAGAATGCATTAAAAAGTGAATCAAATGACTTTATAGAAATGATCAATATCCATCCACTTTTTTGAGAATGAATATGTAGTCTTTTTGTTCCTCCGGGAAATGATGGGATAGTGAAATATGTTAGTCTCTTTTGCCCCTCCGGGGGACTTAGGGTGATTTAAAAATTATTTATTACAAAAATCGAGGAGGAATTCGTAATGTCAATTACAAACCATGCAATTCAACGTTTTCAAGAAAGAGTCACAGAAGAGTCCGAAAGTTTTATTCGTTCTTATATTTGCTCTGCTGTAAAAGCTAGTACGCTGCTTTATAGAATAAATGGGATTGAAAAATGGGAATTTGAAGGTATTGTTTTCATAATTGATTCAAAAAGTGGGAATACTCCCGTAGTGCGTACGGTTTATCTTGCTTAAATTGTTGAGATCGGGCGACTTTTCTGTTGTCCGGTCTTATATATATTATGACTAAATTAATTATCCTTAGGAGGAATTCATATGTTACTTATGCCGCGTAAAGAATACGTAGTACATTGCAGAGATATAGACCAAATAGAGTATCGATGGCACTTAGATATGCAACCTGGGAAAAAGTCCTGGCTGGTTGTCAATAAAATAATCGAACCGGGACTTATTTTTAAAGACCACTTAATATTGTCAGTTGAAGAGTTAATAGCTCCTCAATCAAGTTCTACTTTTTATAATTCAACTAAAAAAGCGATTTCAAAAAATGAATTCGACTTTGCTAGTGATACATCAGATTTTATTCACGCTGGCAACCCTTTGTATGGTGATGCTTACAGATGTCACATTTGCGATGGTGTAGTAACAAATAATCGCTGTTCTAGCTGCATGTTTGATTGGGACGATTAAGTAAATAAAAGAAATGGGAAGAGTCTATTCGACTCCTCCCATCCTACTACAACGCTAACCAACTGAGGAACAAATTTAAAAACGAGCTCGATAGAATATCAAACTTAGGCATAGCTTTTTAATTTTAAATCCCATTTTTTACTTCAAATCATTCTTTACCAACAATATGAGCCAAATGAGCCAAATAATTTACTTATGGTATATAACCGCATCCATGGAAGGGAGTGTAATTTGATGTCCTACTACTGATTCATATGTGTTGGATCCTGTTAGTTCTCCATAAACAGTAATTGTATCTCCATCATAAATGCCTTCCATTCCTCCCCACCTTTGGGAAGTCACATATAATATTTCGTCAGGACGGCCATCAATTTGCAAGCGTAGAAACGTGTTGGTGGTACTTCTACCTAGTTCATTCACTCCCTCCTCTTCTTGAATTTGTAAGACTTGCCCAGTGAAAGAAGTAGGAGTCTCATTAAATTTAAAAGGGTTTTTTTCTAACTCTTTATAAAGAATTTTTTCCTTTGCATAATATGCGTATACTTCTTCTATTTCATGAGCTTCATTTACTTCAAAACTATCATCGAATCTAAAATCATACCCTACTCCATCTACAGCTGTACTGAACCAAAAAGTAGTTGATGCAGGGAATTTTTCATTAAAATCTTCTTCCGTAGAGATTTCATCTTGTATAAAAGAATTTTTCGCTTTTGTTACGGGTATTCTTATTAGCGTATATATCATAGAGCTAGGTAATGGCAAACTATTGAAATGGGCGTCATCGAATGTATAACTTATCAGTCCACCTGTTACTGTTGTCTCTACTTCTTTATAAGACAATCGCTCTACATACTCATCAAGTACGTCATATTTTTCTCCCCAGCTGTCTGGGTGACCACTATTCAATATTATTTCTACTATTGTGCCTTCAGGCAATGCTGTTTCGTATTCAATATGCAATGAATTTTCTTCTTTGTTAAACTCCGAAGTCTTCAAGTCAATATCCAGACTTTTTTCATTAAGCAGTGTTTTTTCTTCCTGTTCTTCAACCTCAATTTGATTTGACACTGTTTCTACTGATCCGCACCCTGCTACTATTAGCATACAGAATACTACAACGATAATCTTCTTCATAATAACCACCTAAAATGTATTTTTGGGACTTCGTTCCTTTTCTAGCTTACTATTTTTCTCCTTAAACTAAAACAAAGAATATAACTTATTTAGTTTAAATTATTTATTTTAAAGGTTATTATTGGAAGATTTTATGATTTACAGGCAGAAGAAGCTTCAAAGCTCGCTTTATTACTATGGCCAGATCATACATTAGAGGAATTTGTTCAAGAAATGAATCAGCTTATTATTTAGGACGACTCCACTATTTTCTTAGCCTATCGCAACAACGAAGTAATTGGATTTGTACAATGTTAACTACGAAATAATTAGATTGAAGAGACAAGTTCAAATCCTGTTGGGTATTTAGAGAAGAGTAGCTCGGTGGTGCACCCCAGAAGTTAGAATTCAAACCTAACTTTTGGGGGGATTTAATAGCAAAGATTAATCAATACTTTTAAAAAGTTATTTCTTGTAAATTGTCTCTTCTCTAATCGATAGCTGAAATGGAGACGACTTCACGAACTGAGACGCTTCTTCTTTTGTTGACCTCCGCATAAATTAATACTTGATTTCGAAAATCGATGTCGATAATGACTCCTTCATGATCATGAAATTCCCCTTCTCTCCACGTTTGAATGCAAATCGAACACTTTCTTTTCATCGCCAGTTCCATTTCTTCTTGGATCAGTTGCAAATCCATTTCGGTTAAATCTGGCTTCGCTACCTTTTCTTCTTTTCCTCGCCATGCTTTAATCAGTTCGACATGGTCGGTCAAAAACATCCCTTGCCACTTAATGATTCCACGGTCTTTGATTTCGCCCACGTGTTTCATGTGTTTATTCCGTTTCATGCAATCACCTCCCAAAAATAAGAACATACGTTCTTAATATACCGCTTAAATTCTATTTCTAAGCATGGGTTTTTAAATAAAAAAAGACCCAAAGAATGAATTCACTCTTCGGATCTTACTACATGGGTATTCAGTTCACTCTTTTTTCAAGACAATCTTCAAGTACCGTCACAGCGTACGTTCATTATTCACTACTCATGTACTGCACAATTTGTTTCAATCCTTCTTTACTAATCCACGCTTCGCCAATTCGAATGGCTTCATCGGCAACTTTTCCCGTTACAGCGCACACGTATCGCTGACGATGAGGTTCAATGATGATTTGGCGTTCATTGTGTGTGATGTCGACTTGGTCGCCCTCATGCAACTGAAAAATATCCAGAATTTCTTTTGGTATAACCAAACGTCCTGCGTTGTTAATTCGTTTTGTATGCACGATTTCCCCCCTTACTCTGCCTTCACACTTTCTTCGACTGCTTGATTGAGTTCTTTTAAGCGTGCTTCATATTTCTTTACTGCTTTTTTATCTTTTTCTTTGGCTAACGCTTCTTCAATTTGCTGTTTCTCTGTTCGCCATTCCTTTAACGCGAGTGCCTTCTTTTCGGCTTCGAGCACCTGGCTCATCCATGCTTCCTCGGTTAAACTGTGTTTTTCAAGAAAACCTTTAGCTCCTTGGAAATCCTTTTCTTCAACAAATGCTTCGATGACGGTTTCAATCCGACAATCTGTTAAATCCACTTGATTCTGCAGTTCTACCGTCCCCTTTCAATTTACACCTATAGGATTTAGAAAGGTCTAGCCACAGACAACTCTGGGAATATATAGGTAGACTCTCGTATTGTCCTGCTTTATCGTTAATCTAGGATTGGCAATGAAAAGACAAGCCCAAATGCTATTCAACAAAACCAAACAACAGAAAGGTGGCAACCCGATGAAAGCTATTCAAGTGACAGGATATGGTGATGTAGACAAGCTCAAGCTGGTGGAACTGCCGATTCCAGAACCTGGAGACAACGACGTGCTCATCAAAGTAAAAGCTTGCGCCATTAATAATACGGAAATTTGGATGAGAGAAGGAGCTTATGGGACTGACGCGAAGTCCGGATGGCGCCCAGAAGGTGTTCACTTTCCGAGAACACCCGGTTCAGATATAGCAGGCACAATCGTAAAAGCAGGAAAACGCGTAGACAAATCCATGATTGGAAAAGATGTTGTCATATTCCCCTTCACCTCGAGTGGACAGGAAGGAACGGAACATATCTCAGAAGACATGTCATTTATCGGGTCGGAATATGATGGTGGATATGCGGAATACGTAGTCTGGCCGGCTGACCTTTGTTTTGATATGCCGCTCGCGGACTACACAGAAAGTGCTGTTTTTTCTGTTAGTGGGATGACTGCCTGGCATATGGCAGAACAAATTCAAGCTCATTCTGGTGAGACCATTGTGGTGACTGGCGCAAACGGAGGGGTTGGATCGTTAAACGTCCAAATTGCCTCTAACGTATTTGGCGCGAAGGTCATTGCGATCGTTGGCGACCTAGCTTTAACCGACCGAGTAAAAAAGCTGGGGGCAACACACGTCTTGTCTTATAAATCACCGAACCTCGCCGAAGACATACTCGAGGTAAATGGCGGCCCCGTGGATTCAGTCTTAGATGTTGTTGGCGACGCCTTGTTCTCCACTTCTCTTCAAGTCTTGAAAAAAGGCGGGAAATTTTGTACTTCTGGCTCTGCAGGTGGACAACACACAAACCTGGACTTTAGAACCTTGTACTTAAAACACCTTACGCTTTACGGATCTGTTTTGGGCACGATAGAAGAATTCAAACGGATGCTCAAAGCCATTTCAGAAGGCAAAATCAAACCCGTCATCGACCGGACTTTCCCTCTCGAACAAGCTCCAGAAGCTCAAGTGTACTTTAAGAAATCAGGAAAACTAGGGAAAATTGTCTTGCTGCCAGAAGAATGAGTAAGTACGGATAAAAGAAGTTTGAGATTGTCTGATGATGAATGGATTCACCATGAATTATGCAAATCCGCTCTTATAAACATACAGAAGCGACCCTCCAAATCAGTTAACCTGATTGAGGGTCGCTTTTTCGTCATGCACTTTTGATGAATAGCTGGTACGTCAACACTAAATCAAACAACGTTTTAGGGCTACGTTTCGATAAAGGCCGGATATCAAAATTCAGGATTTCATCCCCCAATATCTCTCACTGATGTCATCCGGATTCAATGAGAATAAAGAGCGTCCAATTTATTACCAAATAAAATATTGTTATTTCCTTACATTCCCCCCTTATTACATGGTATATTTTGGACTAGAAATTAGAGAGAAAGATTTATAGAGAAATAATAGGGGGATTTTTAAATGGATATCGTTTTTGGTTTATTACTATTTGTTGCCTTAGTGGCTTTAGTCGCTAGTATCGTGATGCTACTGGTCAGTTCAATATTTAAAAAGGGATGGACGACAAAACAAGCAGGTTTAGCTACAGGGGTTTCATTTGCAATCATGGTTGGTTCTTTTATTGGCCTGGGCTTTACGATCGAAGAAGTACAGACTACAGAAGAAGTTGAAAGTGAGCCTACAGTAGCGGATTCAGAGAAAGAAAAGGAAGAACTTCTAGCTCAGGAAAATGCTGAAAAGCAGGCTGCCGAAGAAAAGAAAAAAGAAGAAGCACGTCTCTTAGCTGAGAAAGAAGAAAAAGAAAAAGCTGAGGAGCTTTTGAAAGAGCAAGAAGAAGAACGTTTGGCTAAAGAAAAAATTGCAGAAGAGGAAGCTTTAGCAAAACAAAACAATGACTTATTCGCCGGATACAGACTCATCGAAGTCGATGGCGGAGATCAATCCGGACATCGCGAGGCAAACGTAGTCGTCGAAGTCGGGTTTGGTGACCGGGAATATTGGGCGTTCACGAACGAATACGGCCAATTAGAACGGGTTGTAGCGGACGAAATCGTTTTGCAAGATGACGATAATGAACCTGTATTGGCGTCTGGCCGATATTATTCGGATGAAGCCAAAGTTCCGGGTGTGGAAAGTGATGTGTTAGATGAAGGACACGTACTTGCCGATTCGCTTGGTGGGGTATCGAACGCTTATAATATCACGCCACAAGAAAGTACGCTCAACCGACATGGCGATCAAGCCTATATGGAAGATGCGATTCGCAAAGCAGGTGGTGCGACCCATTTTGAAGCAATCATCACCTATGCGGATACAGAAACGCAGATTCCTTCAAGTTATCAATATACGTATACGATAATGGGGAACGAAGTTGTTGATACTTTTGATAACATAAACCCTGATGAACTAAATGCATCGCTCGGTTTAACCCAAAGCGAGCCGACAGAGTCCAGTAGTCCAACGACAACCGAAGATGTTTCGAGTGTAGATACAAACGGCAATGGACAAGTAACGATAGCAGAAGCCAAAGCAGCCGGCTTTAGTATGCCAATCATGCGTGATCATTGGTTATACCCGCATATGCGAGATAACGACAATGATGGTATGGTCGGCGAGTGATTTTTTAACTTGCGAATAGCACTCTACTTTTTCGAACGAATAAAGCCGCAATCAAAAACTTACTTGTTTTTGATTGCGGCTTTATTTTTTTACTTCAGTCCTTTTATAAAATCGTGCTCGAGGTCTCTCCATAAAGTTCTGGTCATTCCTATTGTGTTTCTATGCTAATGTTCAATTACTTCTTTGTTGAATCGTGAATGCCTATTAAACTTCTTTCTTTGAAAAAGACAAATAGGAGAATTTCATCAATACAAAACTAATTAAACTTATTCCAAATAGAAATAGCAACACGGGTAATTGTAGATATAAAAATGAGATAGCCCCTATACTAATTGCCATGATCAAAGTATGCAAGGGGCGGGCAATAACAAGGATAAATGCATGTTTTGGATACTGTGAAAGCTTTAAATCGTAGTGAACAAATACAGAGAAGATATACATTAAACTAAGAAGATATACGAATATAACAACCATAGTGGCACTCATCAGAATTGTATAAAGTGTATCCTGATTTATATAATGTAATGCTTTAAAATCTGCATATAATACTAGTCCAATAAACAACATAATATAGCCTACAATATTGGCTGCTACGAATTCCGATTTAAATTTGGTCCAAAATAATTTTGTGATGGAACTACTGTCTGACTCCATGATAATAAGCCTCATAACCGCAAATAACGCTGCAGTTGCAGGGAAAATCCCTACTATAAACAAACCGAAAAAAGAAAACACAATCCATAAAAAATTTAACAATACTAAATTAAATCCAAGATTCCCTATTCGCATGTACCATTGTGTTCCATACATAATTACCTGGACCCCCATTTAAGCCGGCAAAATTAAATCTTCAGCTGATGTTATTCTCTATATTAGATGACTTCGTCTAAAGTTGGAATAGCAGAAATTGCCCCTATTCTAGTACAAACAATCGCCCCAACTTTATTGCTTATAGAAGTTATTTTTTTGATCTCCTCAAAATTCTCTAGCGTTTTTTTCACATCTTTTTCTTTAGCCAACTGGTAGAGCATTGCACCCACAAACGCATCTCCCGCACCCGTCGTATCTATAGAATCTATTGTAATACTTGGAATGACTTCTTGCTTATCGTCATTCGAAATTAACGTTCCTTCCTTGCCAAGGGTAAGTGCAATTAAGCTTGCTCCCATTTGGTGTAGAAGTTGAATCCCTTTGCTAAAATCTTTTGTACCAGTAATAATCTCTAATTCTTCTTGACTGACTTTCACAAAATCAGCTATTGCAATCCCTTGTTTTGCTAGCTCTATAAAACTAGGTTTATTGTTTTTCCAAAGATCGGATCTGTAATTGGGATCAAACGAAACAAATTGTCCATTTTCCTTTGCCAACTTCATAGTATTTAAATATGTAGATTGAAACGGTCCTTCTAGTAAAGCAGTTGCAGATCCAAAATGAAGAATAGCAGATTGTTGTAATTTCGTCTTATCCAACTCTTCTTCTTTTAAAAATGCATCGGCGCCTCTGTTAAAAACAAAATCTCTTTCTCCACTTTCCATCAACGAAACAAAGGCTAATGTAGTCGGGTGACTATCATCAACTACCAGCATAGAAGTATCGACATTTATAGCTTCCAACGTGTTTTTCAGAAATTCCCCAAACGGATCGTTTCCTACTTTCCCACAGAATAAAGCAGTTCCACCTAACTTTACAATGGTCGCACATACATTAGCAGGTGCTCCGCCAGCCTGTTTTTCAAAAATATTTCCGTCCACTAAATGATCGCCTGCATCTTTACAGTAAAAATCGATTAACAACTCTCCGATACAAACTACGGATGTATTTTTACTCATACCTTTACTCCCCTCGTCAATGTACCAATTATTCTCTTCTTAAACTTTAAAAAGAGGAAACAATCAAATGTTTCCTCTTTTTTAGGTAACCAAACACTATTTAACTTCATGATTATCCCGTTACATTTTTAGCGGGAATTGCTACATAACCATCCTCAACAATCATACGTCCACCTTGACTATAAAGTATTATGCTTTCACAAGTTTCATCCGGATATACTAAACTTGTAATGGCATACGTGCCATCATTGATAAAGATTTCAATGGAATACTTTTCAATAATCACGCGTAATTGAATATGATTTCTCTCACTCATTTCAAGTTCTTGATCGGTCGAAAACATTTCGGAAAACTCCACATTTCCAGAATTTCTTCTTTTTAATAAGATCACTTGATTTATTGCATCATACTCGATGGTGGTGATGTGGGTTGACGTATGATTCAACGCCACACCAAACCGATCCGCCTCATTATTGATATCCAAAAACAAGTCCACATATCGCTCATTCACTTCAAATTTCTTTGAATTAGAAGGGTTTACTTCACAATCTTTAATGGCTTCACTTATTTCAAAATAAGAAGTTAACTCTTCTACCGGATATTGAATAACTTTATAGCTGCCTTCTATGTTCCGAAGGTAAAGTTCTCGCGGAATCGTCATCTGATTTCTCCATCCATCCGTCGGAACCACATTGGCATATCTCCAGTTGCTCATCCATCCCAAGTAAATTCGCCGTCCATCTTCCTCCGGGATATCCGAAAAACTTACACCTGCATAATTGTCTCTTCCATGGTCTAGCCACCTAATGTCCTCATGTTCCGGCGTAAAGACAGAACCATTAAACGTACCCACAAAATACTGTGTGCGCGAACCCATTGTTGATATTCCATTGTCTCCAATGCTGACTATCAAAACCCACTTTTCTTCTCCTGTATCTTCTACCTTTAGTTTAAATAGGTCAGGACATTCCCATACCCCATCATGGGATCCGCAATTATCCCCAAACTCACTTTCAAATTCCCAATCTATTAAATTTGATGAGGAATAAAAAGAAATAGATTGACCTGTTGCTAATGACATAATCCATTTACCTGTTTCGATGTGGTGAAAAACTTTAGGATCTCTGAAATCACTTTTTGTCGCATGAGAAAGTACAGGATTGCCTTCATACTTCACCCACGTTCTGCCATCGTCTTTGCTATACGCTAGACTTTGTGTTTGTTTTTGTGCTATTTCAGCACTGCCATCTTGGTGATGTGTAAAAATGGCTACTAAGCCTGGTTCATCTGGAAAGAACCCTGTCGTATTATTCCAATCTACTACTATACTTCCAGAGAAAATAGTTCCGTTCTCATCGGGATATAATGCTATTTCAAGTTCTTCCCAAGTAATCAAGTCCTTGCTGACAGCATGCCCCCAGTGCATAGGTCCCCATATATTGTCATTCGGATTATGTTGAAAAAACAAATGATATTCACCTTTAAAATAGACTAATCCGTTTGGATCGTTTAACCAATTTTTCTTCGTTGCAAAGTGCAAACTAGGTCTGTATTGTAGCAATTCTTGTTTTATCAATTGGTTCTCCCCCATTAGCTATCAGTTCGATCATAACCTTTTTGTTTAATTTCTAACCATTCTTGTAACCCAAGACGATCTAGCTCCGTCAAGTACTCGTCCCATTCTTCTTCTACCGTTCCCTTTGCAATCCATTCAGCTTTTTTCCGTTGAATATACGGTATCAAATCTGCTTCGATTGTAGATAGACGCTCTAATTCTTCTAGACTGAAAAACACTTTTGGGTATATATTATCCGCCTTCATATGTGGAACCATTACTTCTTTCATTAAATCCAATCTCCAAGCAGCATCATCGGGCTTTGTTGTTACTTTTCCATAATAGCTGTCCAAAATCGCCAACGGGCCGCCAACTGAAGTTCTTTCTCGTAATTCAACAGGTGCAGTTCCTTCAAGACTGAGGTGTTTTAACATATCTTCCTCTTTATCAAATTCAAAGATATTCTGCATGTCTTCGTCTCCATACGTCCCCCAGTTGTTTTGTACAGATTGGTGAGGGGCATAAAATTCATCTACCCATTTTGCCGTTAATTCAAGATTTTGATTGGCACCAGTGATCACCATTTTTGAACGATCAAAACCTAAACCATTTGTTCTAGCGACATTTTTTTGACCATTCGGCCCTTCCAAAGGTGGCATAAGTTCATAGTCGTCATTCATACCTGAAATATTGGCTTTATCCCATGTAAAGTACATTCCATATCGTCCCTCTTGGCCTTTAGCTACATACGTAGACCACTCTTGTTCAAAGGCTTCGATATCAATTAGCTCTTCCTTGTGCAATTCATTCATAAATTTGATAGCTTCTTTGTATCCAGCTTCGCTAGATGTCAATTTAACTTCTCCATCATTTGTCACAACGGTGTGATCCCAATTATCACCTAGACCAAAAGAGCCGAATAAGAATCCAGGATCCTGTCCTCCGTCATTGATAATAAATGACATCGGAATTGTTTGTCCGTTACCTGCAAGGTCATTCTCTTTAAAAGCGATTAACACTTCTTTTAGTTCTTGCGTTGTTGTAGGCATTTCTAAGCCCAGTTCTTTTAACCATGTGACGTTTATCCACGGGAAATTATCTACAGAGTGAATACTTTCTTTTCCTTGACCCAGTTCTTCTATCCAAGGAAATGCATAGATATTTCCGTCTGGGGCAGTCATCATCTCTCTATATTCTGGAACTTCTTCTAGAACTGCTTGCAGATTAGGCATATGACTGTCTATTAAATCGTTCAGAGGAATAATAGCACCATCTTCTGCCAAATTTAATAATTCATAGTCACTGTAACCAGCATTATTAATTGCATCTGGCATATCTCCACTAGTCATTGCTAGATTTCTTTTCTCTCCAAATGTTTCCCCTGTAAAGTTTCTCCATTCAATATGAACGTTTGTTTCCTCTTCTAATCGCTGATTAATCAACTTTTCATTTGGGTCTTCAGGTGCTAACGGAGAACTTTGTGTCATGATTTTTAGGGTCACTTTTTCCTCTAAAGGAAATTCAACGTCCGAAAGTCCATAATCCTCTGACCAAGTATTTTTGTCATTGCCGCTACACCCTGAAACTACTGCTCCGATAATCAGCAGCGATGAAACTGCTTTTAATGCTTTTTTCATAATGATTCCCCGCTTTCTTTATTTTAATGAGCCGACCATTACACCTTTTTCGAAATACTTTTGGAAAAAAGGATACATAATCAATAGTGGTAAGCTTGAAACTACAATAGAAGAATACTTTATCATTTCGGCAATTTTTTGAATCTCGGCTCTTGCAAGCTGATCTGCAATCATCCCCGGCTGTACTTCGTTCTGGATCAGAATTTCACGTAACACTAGCTGCAACGGATAAAGTGATTGATCTTCGAGATAAATCATTGCATTGAAATAAGAGTTCCACTGACCTATAAAAGCATATAAAGCTAATACAAAGATAATCGGCTTAGACAGCGGCAAAATAATCGTTAAAAATATTTTGAAATCTGAAGCACCATCAATTCTTGCTGCTTCCTTCAGTTCATTCGGTAACCCTTTAAAATAAGTTCTAGAAAGGATAATATTCCACACACTTACAGCCCCTGGCAATATGATTGCCCAAGGTGTATTGATCATGCCTAACTCTTTAATGAGTAAGTATGTAGGGATCATTCCCCCATTGAAGAACATGGTTACAATAAAGAAGAGCATAAAGTATTTTTTTCCAACTAAGTTGTCTACGGATAAAGCGTATCCAGCAAGAACTGAAAATAAAACAGAAACGATAGAAAATCCACCTGCATAGAGAATCGAGTTAAGAAACCCTCTGACGATGGTGCCGTCTTCAAATATTCTTCTATAACTATCCAGCGTCCAGTCATCGGGATTAAATGACATCCCTTTTGTCAGCAATACATTGGGATGAAGAAACGAGCCGAACAACACATACAAAAGTGGAACCGTAATAATGAGCACCATTAAAATTAAAATGATTTTGTTAATCAAGAGAAGCATTCTATCTGCTTTAGAATTATTTACAAGGTCAATTTTGGATTTCATTGATTGTGCTCCCTTCTAGTAAAGTGTTTCACCATTTAGTTTTTTGACAACAGTATTAGCAATTACTAGAAGAAGCAAACTAATAACCGAATTGAATAATCCTACAGCAGCTCCAAATGACCAATCCCCTGCTTGTAAACCTCTTTTATATACATACGTATCAATAATTTCTGAAGCAGGTAGGTTCATATCGGTTTGAAGTAAGTATGCTTTTTCAAAACCAATCCCCATGATCCCACCGATTGCTAAAATAAACAGGACCGCTATAGTCGGTTTAAGCACTTGCAGATCAATATGAATAATTCTTTGAAAAAGGGAAGCACCATCAATCGTAGCAGCATCATGAAGTTGAGGATCAACATTCGAAAGTGCAGCAACATAAATAATGGATGAAAAACCTGCTACTTGCCAAACACTAGATGCAATGAATACGCTTCTAAAATACGATGGGTCTGTTAAAAAGGACACTGGCTCATCTCGAAACAAAGTCAAAAATTCATTAATCGGTCCTGCGGGAGATAGAAAGATGAATAACATCCCCGATATGACGACTGTAGAAAGAAAATATGGTGCATAAATAATTAATTGGATATGCTTTTTAACTTTGGCTCTCCTCAGCTGATTTAACATCAGTGCCAAAATAATTGGAATGGGAAAGCCGATGAGCAATTCAAAAGCACTCAACTTTATCGTATTTGTAAATATTTGTTGAAAGTTAGGCGACTGTAAGAAATTAATGAAATGGTCGAAACCAACCCATTCACTCCCCATAATCCCTTTGATCGGACTAAAATCTTTGAAAGCAATTGTAACCCCATACATTGGTATGTAATTGAACACGAACACTAGCACAACTGCTGGCAGCAAAAATAAATACAAAAGGAAATTATTTTTGATGTAGTTTTTATGGCTTTCTTTGCTTTTTGTTGCTTGAACTGTTTTCTCAAATACTGCTTTAGCCACGATCCCTTCCTCCTTCTTATGTTTCATAAATAAACACAGTTTAAAATTCCATTGGCGATGAGCAAGTTAACGCTTTCATAAACGGTTAAAATAACAAAAGACCGAGCTTTTTTTGAATATGTTAACCGGTTGACATATCGTCTTATGAATCTGATTATAAGTAAATCCCTTTTTTATGTCAACCGGTTATCATAAAAAAACAAAAAATTTTAAATATTGACTAATCTTTTGTTTTATGTTGTTTCACTTTCAATTAACTTGACCGGGAGCTTCCATTCCATTTCCGATTCCCTCTCACCATTAATTTGCTTTAATAACAGTTCTACCGCTAACTCTGCTATTTCTTTTACTGGTTGCTGAATCGTAGTTAGTTCCGGTAACAACATTCTAGTTACTTCTGAACCATCATAACCAACCACTTTCAAATCACCGGGTATATTTATGTTTCTTTTCTTTGCTTCTTTTATCACACTTGATGCTATCAGATCATCACTTGCAAAAATCCCATCCATGTTGAGATTCTCATCAAAAATAGTTTCTATAACATTTCCCCCCATTATGTAACTCTGAGGAAGATACTGATTTTCTCTCATTGTATCTTCATACGCTTCTCTTCTTAAATTCGCAGGGGTTTCCAAAGAAGGAGAACCGTTTATATGAATAATCTTTTTACAACCTTTATCAATTAATAATTGGGTAGCCTTTTTCCCGCCATCATAATTATCACCGGATACAACGGGAGTATTTTTAGATAAATAACGATCAATACCTACCAACGGGAGATTTGGGTTGTCATATTCTAAAATCCCTCGGTTATGAGACCCTGCTATAATTCCATCCACCTGGTGTCTTTGCAACATCTCCAAGTAACTCTTTTCTTTATCTTCACGACCTTGACTGTTGCATAATAATACTTTATAGCCTAAAGATTCACATGTGTTTTCTAAATGGAAAATCAATTGTCCATAAAAAGGATTGCTTGTAGTTGGAAAAATAAGGCCAATGATAAAGGTCTTATTAATAAAGAGGGACCTCGCAATTTCATTTGGATGATAATTTAACAGTTCCACTGCTTCATGTACTTTCTTTCTTGTTTTTTCGCTTATATATCCCCGATTGTTTAACACCCTTGAGACAGTTGTCTTAGAGACTCCAGCTTCGGTAGCAACATCATCTAATTTCACTTTTTGATTTAAGCTTTCGTTTGGATTACTCACCATTCATCACCCCTACTATACTATTTGCTAATTCAGCTTTTACTAAAACAAATTAAAATACAATTAAATAAGTTTCACTCGTTAGTTGAAAGCATTCACCTCATCATTCTTATATCTTTTGATAAGCACTTCTTAAATAGAGCTTCTCTTCTTAATCATAGCTTCCAAAAATAAAAAAAGGTGAGTACTATTCAAGGAATAATAAGTATAGGAAGATTCCTTTAAACATCATATCCAACGGGGCATAACGGTGCAACTTTTTTACAACCCAACTACAGCATTCTTCTGACTGAGTCGCGCTGCCATTTCTCCAACATTTGTGGAAAGAGTCCGAAAGTAGAACTGTGAATGTGAAGTGAAACTAACTAAAGAAAGGATGTGTAAATAGAATGATCTATCTAGGAGATAAACCACTACTCGTAGGCGAAAAAGTAATTCTTAGACCGTTTAAGGATGAGGATTTCCCTTTTATAGAGGAATGTTTAAAAGATCCCGAAGTATTAAAACTGACAGGAAGCAATTCCGATTTTAATCAGGAAGTGACTCGCCATTGGTACAAAACGAGAAATAGCCAGACGGATCGGTTGGATCTTGCGATTGTGGACTCGTCTAATGACTTTTTAGTCGGAGAAGTGGTGATTAATGCATACGATGAAGAAAATCACAGCATGAATTTCAGAATTCTCATTGGTCCAAGAGGAAGAAATCAAGGATTCGGAACAGAAGCCACTCAACTGATCATTGATTATGTATTTGAAAATACGACACTCACCCAACTAACTTTAAGCGTCTTCGATTTTAACCCAAGAGCCAAACATGTTTACAAAAAGCTAGGCTTTGTACAATATGGCATTGATAAAAACGATTTGGAGTTCGAAGGCAACTGGATTGATTCGATTAATATGAAGTTAACAAGAGAGAATTGGCGTGACAGACGCAAAAAAGATTGTTGAATGAAAATGGTGTAGCGACTTCTTTCTTAAACGGCTGATCCAAGTGTTAGAAAAAGCGATACATGAAAAAACAGTTAAAATAACTTTTTTGCACATGAGTAGCATTGTTAAGTGCATCTTTTGAAAAAGAGTCACCAAGTGGTGCACTCCTGGCGACTCTTTTTCACTTTTTTGTATGGAAGTGAATGCCGCAACTTTTTTTAAGTCGTTTTATCTAAGATTCGCTTTTTTTGTTTTGCAGCTCATGCAAGAGAACGCGCGCGCCCTCTAGACTTAATGTGAGCCCCGGCGCAAATTCTTTATTTTCTGCTAACACTTCACCTGTTACTAAACAAGCACCCACAGCTTGGGATTTCCTTAACATAATCACGTCTTCTTCTACTAAAACCTCTACTGGATCTCCAACGTTTATCTCCATTCCTCTTCTCAATTCTTTCGGAATGACGATGCGTCCCAGTGGGTCGGTGTTTCTCACGATTCCTGTAGTTTTCATGGTTCGACTCTCCTTTTAATACATACATGTTTTGATCAAATTCATTTCGTGACAAGCATCAACTTGTATTTCTTGAATGCCTGATTTGCTTTTTGTATTCGTAGTATTCAAAACTCCCGCCAAAAAGAACGTACGTTCCTATCATATCATTTAATCTCTACTTTTACACATAAAATTTGGTGAAAAAATTGAAGAAATCAATACTTTTCCAAACCTCTTTCATCGAGTGTGTGTTTTCTATTTTCCTCTTATTTATATTTGTTCTTTACTAAAAACAGTGAAACAAAAGCAAAGCTGACTCGTACTAAGGTTATAGGCATTAAAAAACGGTTCAATTTTTACTAAAGGTGGGAAATCTACCCCCTATTCAAAAGGAGGTTACGGTATTGCGAAAAAGTTTATCGGTAATTTTATTGGTCATTTTCTTAAGTGCGTGTAACCCAGTTAAGGATAGCGATATTGAATTCGAGCAAGGGGAAATCATAACTAATTCGGAGAAATTTGAAGCATTTATCGAAAATCTTAAAAATGGAAAAGAAGATAAAATCCGTATTGTTCAAAGAACGACAGAAGGCGATCCAATTTTTGATACGTTAGATTATAATGGCGAAAATATTACGTATACGTACGATAATTCTCATGATGAACATGGAGGTTTAAATAAAGGAACACAAAGTGGGACTTGCGAAAACCTAGACAGTGAACAAAGTGAAAACGGAAGAATATACCGCCTAAGTGGCTGTTCTTCTGAAATTGGAAAGTATTTTGAACTTGAAGTTTCAGAATAACTTTTTTATATTGTGGCCATCATTAACGAACTTTTAAAGAGGAGTGGTTTCATGACTAATTTAACGAATAACGTCATTCTTGTCACTGGAGCTAATCGCGGTCAAGGAAAGGCAATTGCCGAGCACCTTACTACATTAGGCGCCGTAGTCGGAGTTGGTGCTCGGAATTACGACGAAGCGAAAAGAGTCGCTGAGATGATTGGCGAACGTGCCTTCCCGGTTCAGTTAGATGTTACAAAAGAGCCGGAGTGGCAATCAGCGGTTGAAACGATGGTCAACAAATTCGGCAAACTGGATGTGTTAGTGAATAATGCTGGCGCACTGACGCGCAAATCGTTTCGAGAGACAACGCTTGATGATTTCCAACAATTGATCAGCGTTAACCAACTCGGTGTTTTTCTTGGCATGCAAGCGGTACTTCCGCAAATGGAAAAGCAGCGAAAAGGTTCGATTGTCAACAACATCTCGATTTCTGCATTTTCCCCTATTGCGAAATCCGCCGCTTATGCAGCAACAAAAGCATCTGTCGTGGCCATATCTAAAGTGGCCGCTATTGAACTCGGTTCACTCGGAATCCGCGTAAATATGGTCCACCCAGGCGGAATCGAAACGGACATGGCTACTGGCGGAAAAGAAGTTCCTGCCTTTTACGATTCTGTTCCATTAGGGCGTATTGGCCAACCCATTGAAATCGCAAAAGCAGTCGCCTTTCTCGCTTCTGACGACAGCTCTTATTGCACGGGCACGGAGATTGTTGTTGATGGTGGGATGACGCTTGGGGTTGCGGATGAGTGAGTGTCACCCGACTAATAGTGGATCAAAAGCTCTTATCCAATAAATGAGTTTTGAAAAATAGCGTGATTTTTTATTTCTTATGCCTATATTTGCGAGTTGAATATAGAAGGATTTTGGGTTTTGTAATTCTTTTACTAATGACTTTAAATAGCGAATGAATTCCTGGCGATGCCGCTACGATATTAATTATTTGTACTTGTATCACGAAGTTTTTTCCATATATTTGGATATACTGTCCGAATTAGTCGAAATACTGTCCGATTTGTCTTAAATACTGTCCAAATTGAACTGAATACTGTCCAAATCAACTCATTTACTAGCGAACGAAATTTTTCAGAGGTCAATCAAATTTTCTATAAAGAGATTCCCATTCAAAACAGCCACAGATACCTCTTCTTAAGAGATTTTGTGGCTATTTTCATTCGACAACTACTCTTATACGTTCTTTCTTATTTTATAAATTCTTATAGTTGTCTTAATTAACAGAATAAAATGATAATTAAATGACATTTTGATGAATTTATTGTATAATCCCCCTAACTATTTATAAGCGCGGTATGCAATTTCCGAGTAGAAATTAAGAAGCTATCAAGTCAGTTATGGAATTTTGGTTATCTGCACTTCGAAAAGGAGGAGTAACCATGAAGAAAATACTCTCTATTGATGGCGGAGGCGTTCGCGGCGTCATTCCTGCACTTGTCTTAGCGGAAATTGAAAAACGTACAGGCAAACCCATCTCTGAGCTTTTTGACTTAATTGCGGGTACATCGACGGGCGGACTTCTTACTTTGGGTCTTGTGAGCCCAAACAAAAATGCGACGACCATGTATACGGCACTGGAACTGGTGCAGTTGTATGAAAATGAACGTAAAGTAATTTTTGCTAATTCGTTTCAACACCGACTCCTTTCACTTGGTGGACTTTTGGATGAGCGGTACCCTTCCACAGGAGCTGAATCTGTATTTGAGAAATATTTTGGTGACGCAAAACTTTCTGAAGCTTTGACGGATGTCATTATCACGAGTTACGAAATTGAAACCCGTACTTCTTGGTTTTTTAAAAGTAGGAAAGCCAAAATGAAAGATCAACAAAATCGAGATGCCTATATGAAGGACGTTGCGAGAGCGACTTCCGCAGCTCCAACCTATTTCGAACCAAAGCAAATCAAAATGCACGACACA
The DNA here is from genome assembly GCF_001687665.2 of Planococcus donghaensis. Taxonomy (NCBI): domain Bacteria; kingdom Bacillati; phylum Bacillota; class Bacilli; order Caryophanales; family Caryophanaceae; genus Planococcus; species Planococcus donghaensis. The sequence continues at coordinate 3,132,829 of NZ_CP016543.2, forward strand.
TTTAGTTTTATCGATGGTGGTGTTTTTGCAAACAACCCTGCTATGTGTGCATACGTTGAAGCTAAATGCACTTATTTGAATGAAGAAAATTTTTTAGTCGTTTCTTTAGGAACAGGCGAACAGCAAGATCCCATTTTATATAAAGATGCAAAAGATTGGGGTCTTGCCGAATGGGCCGGTCCGTTATTGAATGTTGTATTTGATGGAGTCAGTGACACGGTTGATTATCAGCTCAGAAATCTTTTGCCCCATCAAGAAGGTTTTGAGCGATATTACCGTTTTCAAACAGATTTAGATACAGTAAGTGACAAATTGGATGATTCTTCCGATGAGAACTTTTATGCGTTGGTTGGTTTAGCAAAAGATTTGATTGCACGGAATGACCAACAGATTACGGCTTTATGTGAGCAGTTAAAATAATTTTTGCTAACTAGCTTATTTTTATTAATTTTATATTTAAATAAAAAGGAAATTAATATTAAAATCAATTAGACTTATTATTACAATCGTGCATTCGGGCGATAAGACTCTACTATATAGCAGAAGTCGATAGATTAAAGTAATTTAAGAGACCACTAACTCATTTGGTTAGTGGTCTCTGTTTTTTTAGACTATTAAATTACCCATGCAAGAGCATCTTAATTATGCATTAAAATAAATCATCTAACCAATCAGCAATTTTGTCAGAAAGATCTGTCTCCTCGTCAATTTTTGTGCCAATCGCCCAACCAAGCTCAAAAGCACCAATCAATAAACCTCCTACACTTGGTTTGCCACTTGACTTCCCACTTTTTTTGTACATTGTGGTAACTTTCCCTTGATCATTGTTAGTCAAATCCTGCATATCTTGTAGTCTGCCAACGGTAATTGGAACCAATGGCTCTACTAAGATTTTCAAATCTTTATCCACTTGATATGATAAAATTTCAGCATCTCCATGTCTTTTACCCGTACCCTCTTGTTTTGTCCCAGTCGGAAGCCATATAATTATGTCTTCTAACTTGTCACAAGGGCATGGTTCTGTCACGCATATACAGTTAGGAAATGGCCGAATAGGAAACCAACCTTTATACGGCTCTTTTTGAAGAGGGATTCCCCTAATCTCAGTTAAAGTGACTTTTTGTAACAGCTCTTCTTTCGTGTTTCTATAATCTCCCATATACTTTTCACTCCCTTTCTTGATAATTTTAAACTTTTGTAAAACCTATCCTATATTTAACGTAGCATTTGATAAATGCGGCTAACACACGTTAAATTAATTTAAACCACTGATTAAAAAAGGAGTTACGAAAGTATTTTTAGCGTAAGGTTTTTCTATTATTTGAGATGAGTTATTTAATTCTCTTTGTCCTTCGAATTCAATGTGATAATTCAATAAATCCTTTATCATATACGACTTTAATGTCTCTGCGCTGCTAACTGTATTTCAGCAAATCTTAAATCGCATGGCTACATTAGTCGTCATTGAAGTACCCTTATGAACACCAGAAATAAGAAATTAAACTACCAAATATATCTATGAATTTTACCTTATGTATGATATTTATTATATTTTTGATTTTTTTACTAATTAATTGTTTATTTGTTCACGGCCCATTATACACCGATAAAAAGAAGATGCAATGAAAAGCACTTATTTTTTTAAATATTTAGAAAACTTTTCGCTCTTCGTATTTTATTTATCTTTTATTCAATTTATGAAAGTTATTAAAAAAGCCTGAAGAATAGACTTATTCTTCATGTTTAGACTCCGAAAATACTAACTTTCACAGGATTTACAACTTTTTAATTTTTATCTAGCAAAAAACGAAAAACCAGCCACAAAATTCTCTTTAAAAGAAATTTTGTGGCTGGTTTCATTTAGCTAAAGTATTTCTTTATTCACCCTTAAAGTCCTGGCAATATTCCCGCAAACAAGTTTAAGATAAACACCGTGATTAAAGCAGTCACGCCTGCAACAAATCCTCCACCTGTCCATGCTAGTAGAGTTTGTGGAATTGTCAGCTTACCAAAACGGTTAACGACCCAAAAGCCGGAATCGTTTGGCAGTGATAGACCAATACCCCCCGCACAAATTGCAAGACCTAGTAGAATTGGCGAAACGCCAAGTTCCCCGACCATTGGTCCAAGAATACTCGATGTCGTAACCAGTGCCACCGTTGCTGAACCAAGTGAAGCACGCAAAATTTGAGAAAAGATAAATGCTAGTAACAGAACTGGAATGCTCCAACTTTGCATTGTCGCAATCAAGTGATCGCCAATTCCACTGCTGTTAATAACTGCACCGAACGCACCACCTGCACCGGTGATCAAAATGATCATTCCTGCTGAGTTGATCGCGTCAGAATACAAACGATTGTTTGGAATTGCGATGTACGGGCGTAAAAAGATAATGGCTGCGAACACACTGATTAAAAGTGCTACGTTTTTCTCTCCAACAAAACCGAAGAAACTGGCAATTGCGGTACCCGGCAACAATAGTTGAGAAACTGTATTTGTTAAGATTAAAACGATTGGTAAAGCTAACATCATGAAGCTTAAGCCTGTGCTAATTTCTTTTTTCGGTAAATCTGCTTTTTCGATGACAATTTCTTCTACTTCTCCTGAATGTTTAATGCGCTTTCCAATAAACATCCCGTATAAGTAACCTCCAACTAACGTAGCTGGAATGGCGACGATAATGCCGTAGATGATAAAGAGACCAAGTTCTGCCCCTGTATTTTCTGCAACCACCAGTGGCCCTGGAGTTGGAGCAATCATATTATGTGACACGATCAAGCCGACACCAAGTGCCGTTACAAAGCTAACGACCGAAATGCCTGTTTTTGTAGCAAGCGAACGAATCAACCCACTTAAAATAACAAATGCGGCGTCAAAAAATACTGGAATCGAAACAGCTGTACCTGTTAATGCTAGACCTGCGGAAGATCGTTTAATCCCAAATACATTTAAGACAGCTTGTGCAATTTTTTCAACCGCACCTGATGCACCTAAAAATTGACCAAAAATCACGCCAAGACCAATTAAGATCCCGACACCCGCGAGCGTATTTCCGAATCCTGCTGTAACAGTCGAAGCGACTTCTTTTAAAGGCATGCCAATAGATAATGCAGTTAAAATAGCGATTGTGATTAACGCGAGAAACGGTTCGATTTTCAGCTTAAGAATTGCAAAAAACAAAATAGCCAGTGATAGAACAAAAATCAAAATCAACAAATTACCAGTAATCATGGAAACCTCTCCCTTTTCAATTCAGTTTTTATGAGGTATAGCTAGTGAAACTACAGTTAAAAAAATGATAACGGTTTCATTGAATTTAACCCTTATCTTCTGAGGCATGCGCGCTATGGCTTCTGCTCGTGAGAAAAGGATTTTCACTCGGGTTGTTATTTTTTGAGCACTTGGATAAATTTCGCTATTACCGGCTCTATTGCTTGTTGCATACCTGCCATGACATCTGAGAGATGCATTGTTTCTTCCTCTTTCAAAACTTGCTTGAGGTAAGAAGTCGCGGCCATCGAGACTTCTGTATTAACATTCACTTTGCAAATTCCTTTTTCAACTGCTCTTTTCATCACATGTTCTGGCGTCCCAGAACCCCCGTGTAAAACTAACGGGATGCTGACAGACTGTTGAATTTCTTCTAACAGCGCTAAGTTAATATTCGGCTCCCCTGTATACATGCCGTGAACCGTACCAATCGCGGCTGCCAAAAAATCAACGCCTGTTTCTTCTACAAACTTCTTAGCATCCTGTGGATTGGTCAATGTGCCATCGCCGTCTTCTTCATCTGAAAACGCACCACGCGCAACTGATCCAATTTCAGCTTCTACACTAACTCCTGCCATATGGGCAATTTTTACGATTTCTTTTGTGTAGCTTATATTTTTTTCAAGATTGTGTTTAGAACCATCAAACATCACCGAAGTAAATCCACAGTTGATCGCTCGAATAACTGATTTTTTTTGATAAGCATGATCTAAGTGAAGCGCAATCGGAATGGCCGATTTTTCAGCCAAGACTTTGGTTAAAGCGGCAAAGCCCTCTACGTCTACCGTATCGAAGTATCTTTCGCCTAACGCAATAATTACTGGATGATTTTCTGCTTCTGCTACGCGAATGACTGCCTGCAAAGTCTCAAGACTGTAAACATTAAAAGCGGCTACGCCGTACTGTTCTTTTTGAGCTGTTAAAAGAATATCTTTTGTATTTAGTAACATTCACAGTCCACCTTCTCCTTGTATTTGCTTGCCATACGTATGAACATTCAATTTATTGGTGCAATAGTTCAGCTACTTCTTTTAAGGTTGTTTTCGAACCGACATTCCCTGGGAAAATAACATAAGCTAAGCCTGGAAACTTACTTTCACTGCCAGTCAGCCATACCGGAATTCCTGGCTTGATTTGGCCGGCAACTGTTGCTCGCTTTACGCCAAGTCCATTCGTTCCAATATCACTAGAGGTAATGCCCCCTTTGGCAATAATAAAGCTCGGTCTTGTTTGAATGTTTTTAACGATACTTGTGACAGCATCCGAAATTTTCACAGACAACAACAACTCTTCTTCTTTTTTATCTTCACCAAGATCGAGCCGCTCCCGCTTCGTATATACGGCAACCGTCTTTCCTTTTTGAATCAGTTGTTCGCTTTTTTGAATGACTCGTTGAATTTCGGTTTCAAACTTCTCTGGATCTAATACTAAATGAACATCGAACTCGATAAATTCTATAAACTTGCATGTTTGCAGTACGTTAAACTGTTCGGTTGTTTTTTTCACATGGGAGCCAATCATTATTAACCCGCCATTTCCAGAATGATCTTTTACCAATTCGTCTCCTGTTAAAAGCGCTTTGTCTTCAATACCGCCAATAATTTTCGTTAATGCGGCAGCACTTCGGAACATAAAATTCTTTCCTGCTTTCATCGCGAGAATAAGAGCGATTACGACAACTTTCACGTCCACATAGTGTGTCGCATTGACAATTACTTTGTTAAAGTCTTCTACTGCCATAAGCTGCTCTACCAGACGGTCAATTTCGAGACCCCGTATGTCTTCTAAAGAAAGATATGTCGCATCGGATGCTTTAAAGGCACCAGCTGACTTTTCTTCTGCCCATTCTCCAAGATGCGAAGACGCATAACCAAATGTGCGATCTTTTGCAAATTCGGTTTCCCCTGCCGGAATTAATTGATCTTCATCTTGCACGTAATGAATATTTTCGATTGTGAAACGTCCGCCTTCTTTGAAAAACGGCATAATCACTTCTCCATCAAATAGACGATTTGATTGCGCTTCTATCGTATTTTTTAATACTTCTGTTTCAAGCGGATAATGACCACGTAATGTCGAGTCCCCACGACTAATGATCATATAGTCTTTTTGTTGTTGCTCCGCCGTTTGAAGAATCGTCTTCGCTATTTCTTCGTGTGCGACTTTTGTTTCCGCAGCTGTAAACCCTCTTGAGTTGGTTAAGATAAAAAACATCGAGTTTTCTTCAGCAAAACCTGCTTCTATGCTTTCAGCTGTCCAATCTGTGTAAACCGAAATGCCGTGTACGGTTTGAACGCCTGTCGGATCGTCATCTAGCACAATGATTTTTTTGTTGAAACTTTGCAATTCATTTGCGAGTAGTTGATTTACTTTTTCTTCATCCGGGACGGATGGCAGATGGCTAAGTGTTTCGGATGCATTTAAAGTTGTAGAATTGGCCATGATCAGGTTACCCCCTTTTTACTTCAACGTTTGCCAATTTTTCGTAGTATTGAATGATGCCGCCATGATCATCGCCAGCTTTTCCATCTACTTTTAATGCATGAAAAATTTCAAGCAATTGGCTCGTAAGTGGTAAAGGCACGCCAATATCATGTGCTGTTTCCATTACGTTTGTAATATCTTTTAAGTTGATGTCAATTCGTCCACCTGCTACGAAGTTGCGATCTAATATTAAAGGCACTTTCGCATCTAGTACCGCACTTCCAGCAAGTCCGCCTCGAATTGCTTGATACATTTTTTCAATATCAATGCCTGCTTTTGCAGCAAGAATAAGGGCTTCAGACATTGCTGCGATGTTTAGGTTTACGATAATTTGATTTGCCAATTTGGCTGTGACACCGCTTCCACTTTTGCCAACGAGTGTAATGTCTGAACCTACCGCTTGCAGTACGGGTTTCACGGATTCGAATACCGTTTCTTTACCGCCTACCATAATCGATAGCGTGCCATCGATTGCTTTTGGCTCTCCACCACTTACCGGAGCATCTAGCATTTCGACGCCTCGTTTTGCAGCCTCGTTAGAAATTTCAACCGAAGCCACAGGAGAAATGGAACTCATATCTATAATGACAAGTCCTTCTTTTGCCGTTTTCAAAATGCCATTTTCCCCAGTCACTACTTGTTTCACATGCTGAGAAGCTGGCAACATCGTAATAATTACCTTACACACAGATCCCATTTCCTGCGGCGTACCTGCTGTTGCTCCAGCTTCTACTAGTGCATTTACACTTTCTGTATTGAGATCATTTACCATTACCTTGTATCCTGCTTTAAGTAGGTTCAGTGACATCGGCTTCCCCATTATTCCTAAACCAATAACTCCAATAGTCTGTGCCATTTCAATTTCCCCTTTCAGTCTTTAAATAGATTTCTTTAGATAGCGCTTTCATAACTCTTAAAATGAATTGTACACACAATTTTATATTTTGTATACATTTTATTTTAAATTGTATACAAAATCTCCGCCCTTTTAAATTTTGGTTATTAAACTTATACTTTAAAATAAGACAACTTACTTTAGGAGACGATTAGATTGACAAAAAAACCAACACAACTTGCTTACGTCCATGCTTATGAATATATACGGGATCGAATTTTAAGTGGAGAGCTCGAGCGCGGAACAAAGTTGGTTGAGGAACGGCTAGCGGAAGAGATGGGCATTAGCCGTACGCCGGTGCGAGATTCTATACGGAAGCTTGAACAAGAAGGTTTGATCAAACAAAAATGTGTTGTAAATCCTAGCGATATGGATCTTCGCCACGTCTTTCAAGTTCGTACGTTACTAGAAGGTTTTGCGGCGAACTATTGTGCTACTTATATAACAGATGAGGCATTGGCTAAACTGAAAAACTGTGTAGACATCGGTCGAACAGGTACAATCGAAGAAGTCATGGCGGCAAATAAAGAATTTCATGAAATCATTGTAGGCGCTACCAACAACCCTGTAATGATTGATATATTTGACCGCATGCAGTCGATTATTTACTTGTTCCGAAAAACAGTAGTCCTTCACAAGCGTCCACTATTAATCGAAGAACATCATGATATTTATGAGGCTATCCGACAACACCATGCGGATGAAGCAGAGCGGTTGATGAAAGAACACCTGCAACTCGATTTGGAGTTTTGTCTAAATCGAATGAAAGGCTAACAGATTTGTTAGACGCATGAAAAAAGAGCATGGCTTGAGTGAATTCAAGCCATGCTCTTTTTTGCGTATTTTTTGTTCATTTAGTGATTATGAAGACTTTTGCTATGAATTTTGGAGAGAATCCTTTTGAAATCACTGCTTTTCGCATGCTTAGCTCGTGTTATTTCCAGTTAATTGGACATACTGTCGGGTTTAGTAGAAATACTGTCCATTTCACAGCAAATACTGTCCAAATGAGGCTAAATACTGTCCAAATGAGGCTAAATACTGTCCAAATCACGCTATTTACTAGCGAAAAATAAAACCAGCCACAAAATCGCTTCAAAAGAGACGGTGTGGCTGGTTTTATTTAACTACATTTAGTGATTGGTTTTCGGAAAAAGCCCTTTATCATTTTTAACAAATGTCCACGCACTGGCACTTAGCAATAAGACGATCCCGCCGACTAACACGGCTTGAATCGTTGTTGCCATCGTTGCGTCTAAGACCCCGCTTGCATATGCGCTATAGATGCCAAAGAAAGCCCAGGCGATAGGAAGCGGGAATGCGGCGTTTTTGTATAGCGCTAAGTAGAAAAATGCAAATCCAATGGCGACAAACAAGATGACCATTGTCCAAATTGAATCAGATAGTCCAAAGCCACCCCACTCTTGCTGCACTAAAAATAACGATGTGTTGACGATTGAGGCAATGAAAACCCATGAGCTGTAGAGTGTAAAACTGATGCCTGCTAATGTACTTGGAAATTGAGAACGATTGTTGGTGATTCGTTTGACGATCAAAATTAACGAGAACAGCAATCCCAAAATCAGTAGCGTGGAAAGCCCGAGTAATTCGTATGAGAACACGATAATCCACGCCATATTAAATATAGCGCTGGCGATAAACAAAGGCGATACCAATCGAATGAGCTTACCGACGCGTTGATCTTTTCGTTTAATAAAGAAATAAATTAACGTTGCCAGCAGCAGCGTGTAGATCACGCCCCAAATTGAAAACGTGAACGGCGCTGGTGAGATGAGTGTCATGTATTTGTCTGACAGGTCTTTTTGACTCATGCCATTAAAAAATCCCGATGACCCGAGATAGTTTACCCCTAAGGTTAGGAAGTAAAAAACTAAATTCAAGATGGAGAAAAACTTTGTTTGCTTGCGTGTTTTATCGTCCATTAGGATTGCGCCTCCTGATTTTTAGTTTTCAAAATGCATCGCTTTAATAAGTTTTCCCTTATGTATGCTCTACTAAACAAAACCTCGATTCTAGCCCCTCTGTTTTAAGTTGGCATTTGATCATCATTCGACAGTTTCGTCATAAATGGATACAGTCCTAAAAACACAATCATTAACGCGGCCGCAAGCAAGAAAATGCCCCACCCATCGAGGTCTAAAATTAGCGTCAGTGCAATAATGAGTAAAGTAGGAATGTAACTGAAAATGGCAGTTAGTTTTCTTGATTTTGGTTTAAGGTATTGAGTTTTTTCGCAATAAGGACATTTGGCTTTATTGGTAAACTTCATTGTATTTTTCACTACTGTTTTCCACGGCCATTTTTGACCACAATTTTCACAGTTCGGCATGATTTCGCTCCTTATTTGATTGATTTTCCTTATGATCTGTTTGCGTATAGCGAATAAAGTAAGCACCGGTAATTAACAATGCCACGGTTAGCACCATAGTGAACACACCAAGTAAGTCGAACCAGTAGCCAACTAAGTTAACACCACTAATTAGAAAAAAACACATTGCGGTTACTCTACTTTGGGGATCTGTATTGGATGTTTTTTTCGCTTTTATGATTTTATTGATTGAGATGCCTAATGCTACAATTGCTAGTAACGTAAAGACGATTGGCCACAAAACAGCGCCCCCCTTATTTCTTATACCAGTATTTACGAGTTGAATACGGAGAAGTTTCGGTTTTTTAAGGATTTTACTTCGCATATGTGGGTGAATCTTCTTTGAAATCGACGCTTTTTGCTTATGGTCCGCCGTCTATTTCCAGTTATTTGGATATACTGTCCAATTTAGTGGAAATACTGTCCGATTCGCATCAAATACTGTCCAAATGGGACCGAATACTGTCCGATTCGTGGCATTTACTAGCGAACGACGCTTTTTAAGCAATTAATATAAAGTAATAGCTCGATATTCTTGGAAACGTAAAAAAGACTGCCAGCTTTAAATAGCCTGGCAGTCTTTTTGGGGTACTCATTATAATACATGAATTCCCTAGTCTCTTCTTTATTAAACCATTTTTTTATTTTATTGAATGAATCGACTAGTCATCGATGCCCATCGATTGTTTATACCCGGTTAAATATGTTTTTTCAGATGCACTGCCCATGTCAAACGAGTTCATGGCGCGGTGCCAGTTCGGATACAGCGGCGCTGGTCGCGCGACCGATTCAATCTGGTCGTGCTCTTCTTTTGTTAACTCGATTTCAAAAGAAGCGATGTTTTCTTTTAGCTGCTCTTCGTTGCGTGCCGCGATAACTATCGGACCGACATTTGGCCGGTCTCGTACCCATGCATAAGCGATTTGCGGCACTGACGCATTGTGGTTGGCTGCGACTCTTTCTAACGCATCAATTACTTGGTAAAGTCTCTCCTGATCTTGTACCCATGGCTCTGGCCATCCAGCTCCTTGGCGTGTATTCGCCGGTGCTTGTTTGTTGCGGCCGATTTTGCCGTTTAGCAGCCCTTCTCCGAGCGGACTCCAAATCATTGAGCCAATGCCGAGCTCACTGCCTGCAGGAAGTAGTTCATATTCCGCTTCTCTGGCTTCTGGTGTGTAATAGATTTGTTGCGTAATCGGTGGAATAAAACCAGATTGCTCAGCGACCGTGAACGTTCGGGCCAATGCCCAGCCGCTATAATTTGAGACACCCCAATGGCGGATTTTACCGGATTTGACGAGGCTCGTCATCGTTTCGACTGTTTCCTCAACCGGTGTCTGCCCGTCCCATAAATGAACAAAATAGACGTCGAGGTAATCTGTGCCTAAACGTTCCAGTGATTGGTCAATGGAGGTTAAGATATTGCTTCTCGAAGCTCCCCTAGCGTTAGGATTTTCACCTAATGGAAATCCGGTTTTCGAAGTTAGCAATAGCTCGTCACGGCGTCCTTTAATAGCCGCACCCAATACACGTTCTGCATCGCCTTTTGAGTACAAATTGGCAGTATCAAACATGTTGATGCCAGCTTCAAGTGACATGTCTACCATGCGTCGAGCTGTGTCTTCATCAATGTTCCCTGCAGCGTTAAAACCATTCGTTCCACTAAAAGGAACTGTTCCGAGTATGTACTTTGGAACCCGCAAACCTGAGTTTCCTAAATAGATATAATCCATAATTGCCTCCTTCTGAATATGTATTTTCTACTAATTAGATTCCCCCGACCATCTCCAGCTAAACTGAAAAGACAAGCTTTCCATTTCCAGTTGTTTACTTTAATTCGACAACGGGAAGTTCTACACTAATACCGTTTTACATTAAAGGAGGAGAACTAGTTGGGACATTATATTGAAGTGGAAGATGGCGTGAACGTTTATGTAGAAGATATCGGATCGGGGCAACCGGTTGTCTTTATTCACGGTTGGCCTTTAAACAGCAAAGCATTTGAGTCACAAGTGAGCGTGCTTGCAGAGCAAAACTTCCGATTTATTGGCATTGACCTTAGAGGTTACGGGAAATCGGACAAGCCATGGTCGAGCTATGATTACGACATGGCAGCAAATGACGTGAAAGCTGTCGTTGATTACTTGAAGCTTGATCATTTTGTGCTTGCCGGATTTTCCATGGGCGGACCGATTGCCATTCGGTACTTAACAAATTTCGATCAGCAAGGCGTTGATAAATTAATGCTGTTAGCAGCGGCGGCTCCGGTGTTTACGCAACGTGATGATTTCCAACACAACTTAAAACCCGAAGAAGTCGATGGCATTATCGACCAACTTAAACAAGACCGTCCCGCTTTTCTTGGTCAATTCGCGGATATGTTCTTTGAACAAGAAAAATCACCGGAATTTATACACTGGTTCCAAACTCTTGGACTCGAAGCCGGTGCTCACTCAACTATTAAATCAGCGATTGCTTTACGAGACGAGGACTTGCGCGATGAGTTAGCTAGCATCACTGTGCCAACGGCTATTTTCCACGGGAAAAAAGACCAAATTTGTACGTATGAATTAGCTGAAGAACTGGACAAACAAATCTCCAACTCCGTGCTCGTTTCGTTTGAAGACAGCGGACATGGCATCAACGCCGATGAGCCAGAACGTTTTAACAGTGAGTTGTTGAAGTTCTTGAAGGGTTCTGATGCAAAATAAAGACTTTATGCAGCATGGAAGTTGTTAGGCAATTAGATGACCCATCGTGATGTCTTGTTCCAGACCTAGTTGCTAACTCAAAAGGATCATTAAGAAAGAGGAGGAAATGTTTTAATGGCTAACGAGCAGTTTTTCACATTTCACAACGGCGTACCAATTCCCAAGATTGGTTTTGGTACGTGGCAAATTCCAAACGAAGAAGCTTACGACGCAGTAACGATTGCGTTGAAAACTGGCTATACGCACATTGATACGGCGTTAGCATATAAAAATGAAGAAAATGTCGGGAAAGCAATCAAAGATTTTAATATTTCCCGGGAAAACGTCTTTATTACAAGTAAGCTACCAGCCGAAACAAAAGGATATGAAGAGACTTTGAAGGCTTTTGAAGAAACGATTTCAAATCTTGGCGTGGATTTCTTGGATCTTTATTTGATTCATGCGCCGTGGCCTTGGGATGACATTGGCAAAGATTGCACAGCAGCCAATATTGAATCGTGGAAAGCGATGGAGAAGCTTTATAAAGAAGGCAAAATCCGTGCCATCGGCGTTTCCAATTTTGCGGAAAGCGATATTCAAGCACTTGTTGATGCTTGCGAGATCGTGCCAATGGCCAACCAAATTCCGTTTTATGTCGGTCGCGACCAAAAGAGCTTGCTGCAGTTTTGTGCAAAGCATGACATTGTGGTCGAAGCGTATTCGCCACTTGCAACGGGTCAAGTTTTGGACAGTCTTGAACTCAAGGAAATGGCCGCTAAATATGATGTTACGCCTGCGCAGTTGTGCATTCGTTACTGTTTAGAAAAAAATACATTGCCCCTTCCGAAATCGACAAACGAAGATCGCATTTTAGAAAATAGCCAATTGGATTTCTCGATTTCTCCAGAAGATGTGGAAGCACTCGATGCATTTGAAGATGTTCGCGCTAAATCGTGATAAAAACCGCCCTCGGGCGGTTTTTTTAGAGAGAATTCGCGTATATTTCGCATGAATTTCCCAGTTAATTGGATATACAGTCCAATTAACTGGAAATACTGTCCGATTTAGATCAAATACTGTCCGATTGAGACTAAATACTGTCCAAATCACTCTATTTACTGTCGAAATAAAATTCCTAACTATTTTTTACCGAAAATGTGATCTAAACTTCAACTCTCTCCGTTATGTCCATAACAGATTAAAAAACGAGGAGTGTTTTTATATGAAATGGAATAAAATCTTAGCACCTGTATTAGGGGCAACGCTTTTAATACCGGGCATGGCAACAAACGTATTAGCAGCTGAAGTATCACCAACTGAAACGACAGGCGTGGAACTTCGCGCAACATTGGATTCATTATTATCCGAGCATTACGCATTAGCAGTAGATTCAATGATGAAAATTTATGACGAAGACGAAGCAGCAGAAGCAGCAATTGCAGCGCTTGACGCCAACGCAGCAGACATGGAGCCTGTTATTGCTTCTGTTTACGGTGAAGAAGGTGGCGCAGCATTCACGGAAATTTTTGACAAGCACAATACTGGGACAGATGATTATGCCGCAGCGGTTAGAGATGGCGATGACGCAATGAAAGAAGAAGCGTTAGACGAAATTCAATCTTTTGTTGACGACATGGGCGCATTTCTTGGTACAGCGACAGAAGGCAACCTTCCTGAAGATGGTGCCACTGCAGCTCTTCGTGAACACGAAGATTTTGTTCAAAACACATTTGACCTTTATGTAGAAGGAGATTATGTTGCGGCTTATACCTCTTACTTAGATGGATTCACACAAATCTTTGGAGCTGGTGGCGCAATTAGTGGCGCTATTTCAACTCAGTTTCCCGATCAGTTTTCAGATCCAAATACGCCAGCTGGTGACTTCCGTTCGACAGTAAACCGGATTGCGGCTGAGCATTTCGCGTTAGCACAGTTGAGCATGCAAAAAGGCTATAATGGTTCTGAAGACTTTGATTTTGCCGATTGGGCGCAAGATCAAAATACAGAAGAATTCCGTGCAGCACTTGCTACGGTTTATGGTGAAGAAGCAAGCAACGAATTTGTTCAACTGTGGAACAACCAACACATTTCTGTTCAAGGTGACTTAGTGATTGCTGTAGCAGCTGATGATAAAGAAGCGGCTGAAGAAGCAACAAATACATTAACAAGTACATTTGCAAAAGACTTAGGAACATTTTTAAACACAGCGACAGAAGATCGCATGCCTTTGGATGAAACCATTGCAGGTGTGAAAGCTCACGAAACGTCAGTTATCGATACGTTCCAACAATACGTATCTGGTGATTACACCACTTCTTATGAAACATACCGTTCAGGCTATGCGATTATGTTCGACATTGGTAAAGGATTGAGCGGCGCAGTTGTTGATCAGTTCCCTGAGAAATTCGAAAACACAGCACCTGAAAAAATGCCTGCTACAGGACTTGGCGGCATGGCCAACCAATCAAACACAATGGTTCTTTGGATCACATTGAGCATGATGATTTTATTGGCAGCTGGAACGATTACTTATCGCCAAACGAAAAACCAACAGTAAAACTTATTAGAGAGAGCCTCAAGCTCTCTCTGTTCCCGATTAGAAAGGAGGAATGACAAATGAAGCAGCTTGTTACCATTGGAACTGCGTTAGTTTTATGTCTCGCTTTGTTTATCATATTAAAGCCTTTGGCCGCTAGTCCCACTTTTGAAGAGCAAATTGAACAGGTCAAAAAAGTGGAAGAAAAAGAGCCGATTAAAAAAGAAGAAGTGACTGGCAACTATGTAGACAAGATTGCGGAGTTTCCCATTCTTCCAGAACAACGCGAAAAGCTACAAATGTTGCAACGCGAACGACAAGAAAGCATTAAGGGCATGGAGCCTTTTCAAATTAAAATTCCTTCCATCGGCGTTGACGCAGCAATCGAGTCGACTGGTATTTTAGACAACGGTGAAATGGGTGTACCTGAAGATGTAGACCAAGTTGGCTGGTTTGAGCCTGGTTATAAAGTGGGCGCAAAAGGCCATGCAGTTTTAGCAGGACACGTTGACAGCTTGACAGGACCCGCCGTGTTTTATGAACTGGAAAATATAAAAATTGGTGAAACCGTTACGGTAACAGGTCCAGACGGACGCGAAATGGTCTATAAAGTGACGGACTTAACGAGCTACGTAACAGATGATGCACCGATTGAAAAAATATTCGGTAGTTCAGACAAACGTCTCTTGAGTTTGATCACGTGTACTGGCGATTATAACCGCGACATCGGTTCACACGAAGAGCGTCTAGTTGTAACGGCTGAATTGATTTCTGATTCAAGCGTTACTGATAAACAACCTGAACCACCGGCAAATGTTTTTGCTACAGCATTCAACATTTCTTGGCACGCAGTGCGTGACGATGCGATTATCGGCTACCGCATTTACGAAGAAGACATCCAAACTGGTGAAATGACAAAAATCGAAACGGTTTCGTTGTTTGACCGCAAAAAAGTAGACATTCAAAAAGATGATACAAAGCGTTATTTTGTTACTTCAGTTGATGTTGATTTGAATGAATCGAAAAAAGCATTAGCAGAAACGAAATAAGTTTTATAGTAGAAAAAATCGTTCTAGCTGGACGCTTCCAAGGGTCACGGCTCACGCAATTAGCCTTTGGACGCACCCTCGCTTAGAAAAACCTAAAACCTGAGAAAGAAAAGCCCTCCACTTTTCTCTCTCAGGTTTTTAAGTATAAGCTGATTGAACAACAAAAAAGCTGTCCCAAAAATCATTCACACGATTTTCGGGACAGCTTTTCGATGTCATCATTAAACTGATTGATTGTCACTGCATGCTTTTTCGTGACGCAGTAGCCATTCTTTTCGCGGCAATGTGCCGGCGTAGCCTGTTAGTTTGCCGTTTGCGCCAATAATGCGGTGACACGGCACGACAATGCTTAGTTTATTTTTGCTGTTGGCGTTGCCTACTGCTCTGACCGCTTTTTCACTGCCGACAGCTTTAGCAATCGCACCGTAAGACACGGTTTCTGCATACGGCACATCGGTTAACGCCGTCCACACTCTTTGCTGAAATTCTGTTCCTGCAGACTCACACGCAAATGTGAAATCCATGCGCTTCCCTTGAAAATATTCTTCAAGTTGCTGTTGGCAATCTTTTAACACTTGCGGGCTATCTGGAGAGAGCGGCATTGTCACTCTACTTTTTTCACTAAACAAAATCGATCGAATGGCTTTGTCGGTTCCGGTGATTTCTACGATGCCGATAGGTGATTGAAATTCAATTTGATGCACGTGATTCATAATAATGACCTCCATAAATAGAATGTGGCATAGGCTTCCCACCCGCTCCAATTGGTCGAAAGCTCGGTAATTTCTGCGAGTGTTGGTTTTCGTTCCATGTTTAATTGAAATTTTAGGGCATTATGCAGCCCAACATCTGCAAGCGGAAAAGCAGATGCATCGTGCAAACATTTCATCATGACGT
Organism: Planococcus donghaensis; assembly: GCF_001687665.2. Classification (NCBI taxonomy): domain Bacteria; kingdom Bacillati; phylum Bacillota; class Bacilli; order Caryophanales; family Caryophanaceae; genus Planococcus; species Planococcus donghaensis. The sequence continues at coordinate 3,149,039 of NZ_CP016543.2, forward strand.
AATTGGCCGACCATGCGCCGACTCCTCGAATTTCTAACAATTTACTTTCCATGTCTGGCTCTTCTAGCAATCGCTCTTTGTTTAAATCACCGGTCGCCATCATAGATGCAATGCCTAAAATATATTCTGATTTCCGTCCCGTTAACTGTAACGCTCTCAATTCTTCAAGCGTCAATGCCGCGATTGTTTCAGGATGCGGGAAAGTCCAATACGTTTCCTCTTCGTAAACAACTGAATCTCCATAACTTTCGACAAATCTTTTCTTTAAAGTATACGCAAATGTTAAATTGATTTGCTGCCCCATGACAGCCCACACCAATGCTTCGAACAAGTCCGGGACACCTATTATACGCAAGCCGTAATATTGTTGGACTACTGGATTTAAGACAGAATCCGTTTCCGCCATTTCGTAAAATCCTCGCAAATCGGTGTTCAAATCAAACCAGTCTTCTATATATGCAACGACTTGCTCCCTTTCATCTGGAGTAGGTGTACTTAGCGGAAACTCAATGCGTAAAGCTCCCGGAACTGCTGTTAGTTGAAACAGCACCCGTTCTCCGTTTATGTTGAGCAACTTGATCACTTTGTCTTTTTTAATCCGGTATAAGTTTTCTTGCGAAGACCTGCCAAGATGCACGAGACATTCTTCATAATTAAAATCAGCAGGTGTTGAGATTTCTATATAGTGCGTACTTTGTACAGGCTTCATAGAAGAACCAACTCACTTTGCTTTCGATATTCTGATGGTGAATGGTTTGTTAGCTTACGAAATACTTTATAGAAGTTTGATGGGCTTTGAAACCCCACTTCTAGCGCGACTTCAAGGTTTGATAAATCGGTACTTGTTAATAAGCATAACGCTTTATCGATGCGAATTTTTTCAAGACAGGCATGTGGCGTTTCTGCAGTTTCTTCTTTGAAAATGCGCTCTAAGTATGACGGACTCATGCCGACATGGTGTGCGATTTGTTGAAGACTAACCCGCTCTTTATAATTGGCAGTCAAATAAGTCATAACGTTACGCGTAAGTTCTTCAGCAGGAGAATATTCCGTTTCTGGCTGACAACGTTTGCATGCGCGGAATCCGTTTGCCTCTGCCTCTTCTATCGTCAGACAAAATTCCACGTTCACTTTTTTCGGCTTTCGAGAACGACAAGAAGGGCGGCAGTAAATTTTGGTGGTTTTCACGCATGTGTAAAAAAGACCGTCGTACTTACGATCGCAAGCTATTACTTTGTTCCACATTTCATCAAAAGATAACCCCATACTCTCACTCCCGTTCACACTGTTTTAAAGTTTTGCTGCTCCCCAACGCTTGATCTTTAGTTTATCTCTTTTGACTAAAAAGATGCATCCTCAATCTTGCCTTTACAGTCTATAATGACTTTATCAAACCAATTAAGCTAAAAAATCACTCTAACATCGATTACACGATTGCAGAGTGATTTTTTTGGTTACCTTTGGAATTGCCCCACAAATTCACCCAGCGAATCCAGAGTTTTAATATTGCCATTGCACACCGTAGCATCTTGGCAAATGTAATTGCCCCGCTTAACAAATTGCTCGTTCCCTGAGTTTTTCGTCTTGGCGACAAACAGCCCTACTTCACTATGGTGATTGCAGACTTTGCAAATCCCTTGTTTTTGGCTGCGTGTGAAACTGCCTTGAAGACCTATCAATTGATCATTTAACTCCACAACCAAATAGCGCAAGTTGGAGCTTTCCGTCCAGCTTAAATAAGAAGTTTTATGGAAATTAATGATCTCCGTGTTCGGCCCTTTCAGCTTTTTGGCTTTGGGGAATAATTTTTTCAAGTTTTGCTCGGTAACTGCTTTAAAAGAAATAAGATATGGTTGCAGTTGTTCTAAAAAGCTCTCTGCCTCACTTAATTCTTTTATCTGGACGAGTGGCTGAAGAATTTTCTTTTGTTTTTCGGTCAAAACAGGAAATAGATTCTGAACTTTTTCATACGCCAAATGTTTTAGGACATGCAATACTTCAACGTCATTCGTGCTAGTTTGTGCCGTTAACAAAATTTTTGTTTGGTCTTTAATGAAGTTATATTGGTCATTTCGAATAAACGCTTTCGAATGCTCACCATGCTGATTTTCTATTGTTTCTTTTGCCTGAATCATTAACACCCACTCCTTACGTTTTGATACTTGCCCTTTACGGAAGAAAGAGGTTTTCTACATAACAATTTCTGTTACTCACCATGGTTACTTATGATTTCATCATACTTTATCCATTGTTTCTTTTCCATCCATCAGATTTTAGTTGCCCCTATCTGTATCAAAAATGCCCATTAAAAAAAGCTGCATAGCGCAGCTTTTTGAGTCTACCGTCTATTGAGTTGTATAGCCGCCATCCACCATAATCGTAGTGCCTGTAACAAATTCGTTTTCAACTAAAAAGACAATGGCATGTGCGATTTCTTCCGGCTGACCAATTCTACCGACAGGATGCCTAGCGATTACAACATCATAAAGCTCACCTAAGGTTTCTCTATTGACCAATCCCGTTTCTACATACCCCGGGGCTACTGCATTCACACGAATTTTATGCTCAGCATATTGTAACGCCAAAGACTTAGTCATAAGATTCACAGCGCCTTTTGAAGCGTTGTAAGCAAACGCACCACCTTCTCCGACCGACCCCAAAATTGACGAAGTATTAACGATGGCACCCCCTTCTCCGTGTTCAAGCATTTTCTTAATGGCGTGCTTAGCACCGAAAAAGACGCCATCCTGATTGACAGCAATCACCTTATGATAATCTTCATACGTCAGTTCATGTGTTACGCTAAATTCCCCAATGCCCGCATTGTTCACAATAATATCCACTCTGCCAAAACGTTCGACAGTGGCTGAGACCATTTTCTCCACTGACTCTTCACGTGAGACATCGACGCTAACAAATGCTACCTCGTCGCTGCTTTCCTTTAATTGTTGCTCGGCTTGCTGCCCGCCTTCTTCATTGTAGTCACCAATCACCACTTTTGCGCCTTTATCTAGAAATGCTTTCGCTGTTGCAAAACCAATACCAGATGCTCCGCCAGTTACAATTGCTACTTTTCCTGCAAGTTCCACTCGTTCCGCCTCCTTGTATTGGAAAGATGTTACCTCCTATTAAACATCAATTATCTGAATATTACAATTTTAATAACTATTTATGAATGACACAAAAAAAATCTAACCGAAGATCTTTTCACGGTTAGAATTTTTTATTTCATTGTATTTACTTACTTAACTCTACAGCGAGCCATCCTCGCACACCATTGATAAACCAAATAGCATCATACTCTTTTAACTCTTCTTTTAAAATGATTTTTTCTTCAATTTTTTGTTGATCTAATAGGTGCTGCCTAAAAGTGCCTGCTAACAAACCACATTCTACTGGTGGCGTGAAAAATCGACCGTCTTTTTCGACTATCACATTGCCAATGGTGAATTCGGTAATTTGCTGTTTTTCATTCCATAATAAGACTGAAAAGAACTCTTTTGAATGTTCAACACTTGCCTGTTCATAAACTTCACGGTGCGTGGTTTTATGAAAAAAAAATGGGTTTTTGCTATTTATAGGAGAACTAGCTAAGGCACATGTTACCGGTTCCTTCATCGGAGTTGTTTCTTGCGCTTGCAGTTCCAGTTCACCTTTACGATCTACTAAAAGACGCACTTTGTAAGTTCCTTGTGGATATTGTTGGGTCAGTTTGCCCAATTCAGCTTTTACTTTTTCACTATTTCCCGGGAAATGAAAATAATCCGAAGAGTCTTTTAGACGCGCCAAATGATACGACAACAACGGGTACTCCCCATTTTCAAGTTTTAACGATTCGAGCAATTTAAATACAGGACGTTTTGCAGTAAGTACTTCTGCTTTAGTCTGCAACTCTCGGTATTCTCCCTCAGCTGTTGAATCCCACGTAATGCCGCCGCCCACTCCGTAACGTGCTACACCTTTTTCTGCGTCAATCACAACGGTCCGGATAGGTACGTTAAAAACTGCTTCCTTTTTTGGTGTGATAAACCCGATAGCTCCGCAATAAACTTCTCTTGGTGTTTGTTCTAATTCGGCTATGTATTTCATCGTACTAATTTTCGGAGCTCCAGTAATCGAGCCACATGGGAACAGTGCATGAAACCAATCCCAAACTGTTGTGTTGTCTTTTAAATCAGCAGTGACCGTTGAAGTTAGTTGATGAACTGTTGGATAAGTCTCTACTGTGAAAAGAGGATCTGCTTTTACGCTTCCTTTTTCGGCTAAGCGACTCATGTCGTTTCGCAACAAATCCACAATCATTACGTTTTCAGCTTTTTCTTTTTCAGACGACAACAAGGTTTTTATGTGTTCTTGGTCTTCTTGTGTCGTTCGTCCTCTTGGCGCTGTGCCTTTCATGGGCTTCGCGATTAACTTGCCCTCTTCGACTTTGAAAAACAGTTCTGGCGATGCCGATAATAAACGAAAGCGCCCTAAGTTTAAGTAAGCTCCGTAATCTGCTTGTTGGTTTCTTGCTAGCTGGTGATAAAATGCTAAGTCATCGCCAGTAAATTTTGCAGACAAGCGTTCTGTATAATTCACTTGATACGTATGGCCTTCTTCGATGGCTGTTTTGATTTGTTGGATGCCGGTTTTGTACTGTTCTACCGAACTCGCCATTTCCCAATCCGATACACGATAGGTTTCTTGTTCTTTAAAGACTAAAGGCGTTTTTTGCGGCTCTTTAAAAATGCCAAACCAAAGAAGCGGCAGTTCACCTGCCGATTGAACTTGCATTTCCGGTCGAAAAGCTGGAGCTGCTTCGTACGCCACATAACCTGCTGCATAAAATCCTTTATTCACTGCTCGTTCGACTTCCGCTAAAATATCAGCGACTTTTTCCAGTTCGTGTGTTTCAAAAACCTTGACCGGATCACTAAAATACAGCGGTTCGATGTCTCCAACACTGTTTTTAAACTCATACAGTAGGTGAGGGTTCGTCATATTCAGTACCTCCCTTGTTTGTTTCTTTCCACTTTTTAGCTTGCTCATAACTATTTTTCAGCATTTGAAAGCCTTCCACCGTTAATATAGATTCCGGATGAAACTGGATGCCTTCCACTGGCAATTGGCGATGGCGAACGGCCATAATCACACCGTCTTCAGAACGAGCCGTCACTAGTAAGCATTCCGGTAGCGTATTTTCGGCCACTAACGAATGATAGCGAGTAACCGATGTTGGATTGGTGATTTTTTTAAAAAGTCCTTTTCCATCATGTGTTAGGCTAGAAACTTTGCCGTGCATGGGCTGATGGCCTTTTGTCACTATGCCGCCGAAATGTTCCACGATGGTTTGGTGCCCGAGACAAACGCCTAGTATCGGCACGTGTCCACTTAAGTTTGTTAATACGCGCTTGCTCGCTCCACTTGTTGCAGGTCGCCCCGGTCCTGGAGACAGGACGATTAAATCGGGATTTAGCGCTTCTAATTGTTTTTCTATCAATTCATCGTTTTGAAATATACGGACGGATGGATCTAGTTGCTCAAAATAATGAACCAGATTATAAGTAAATGAATCTTGGTTATCGATGATGACAATCATGGAGCACACCTCTTACCTTCGCTTTTATAAAATCAATCAGGTGTTTTTATTATACGCTGTAGACCGCCTCAGATGGAAATGTATGCATTAAAAAAGCCGGTTGTGTATCATCACAACCGGCTTTTTCATCGTTTTTTGTCAAATTCATCATTTGGGTTTGTGTTATTTCTAGTGTTATTAAACTCTGCACTTCATTAAAAACGCCTTTGTTGCTTCAGATGGTCTTGGTTTGCGATTGCCCATCAGTTTTTCGACACTTTCTACCATTTTATGGCCAATTCCTTCTCCTCTAAACGATGGAATGACAGTAATGTGCTGCACCGTAAAAAACTCGTCGTCTTCTATATGAACACCAATGATGCCTACGTAATAATCATTGGCCTTCCAAAAGAAAAGCTGCCAATCTGGGTGGTCATTGTATAGTTCCATCGTTTTCCTTAGTTGTTTTACATTTCGCTCTTCGGGCATGAATGCCAGCAAGCCCATCGCCACTTTTTCATGCGACCGTTTGTATCTAGTTAGCATTACACTCTCCCCCATTCAGTTGTTACTTTACTAGTGAATTTTGCTCTATCGCGTTAAATACAGCAGATAATCTGGTAGCGAAATCTTCAGGTGATTCTTCTGAAGACATATAGATGCATACAATATTCGGGTTTATGTCCACACGTTGTTGATAGTTTATCGGCAACGGAATAGCCTGCTGGTGAAGCGTGTCTGTAAAAAGAGCTAGCTCTTCCGGGAGTAACAATATTCCTGCCTCATTAAGCGCAGTGCCATCTTCTTTAAGGTTTTTAAACGAAATATCATGATCGAGCACACAATTGAAATTTTTGTTTTGAGAAGAAATATTGATGGCCCTCGTTTTTTTGATTAGGCATTCGCCATTTTGTACTTCTACTTCTGCATTCAGCAACACGCCAACTTGTTCGGCCAATCGCTCGAATCTATCCACCCGGTTCACCCTCCTGTTTTCCCATATCAATTTATATGGGATATTAAAATATTGTAGACACGAAAACACCGAAAAGAATCCTTAGACTCTTTTCGGCGTTCCTTACAGCCAAAATCATTAATGGATTGTATGTTGTTGCGCTTTTAATTCTTGATCGAAAAGATGGTGTAAACGAAAACGCCGATTTCTCATTTAGCTATCTTTTCATAAATACTATAGGTGTAAAGTGTTTACAGACGATAAAAATTCACGACAAAAAGTTCCACCGGTTTCTGCAGCTGGAAATAGTAAGAATCTGCTTTCTCGTTCTTTTCTATCCTATACCCCGTTTTTAAAAAATAAACACTTATAAGCAAAAATAAAAAACCGCCTCTCGGCGATTTTTCATCTTCTATTTAAGGAGTGCTACTAATTTCTCACAGCGAATCACGTCTTTTGGTTGAGGCATCAATTCCACTTTCAAGCTAGCTATCAGCAATGTTTTGACGTATAACATATCTCGAAAACGATCGACCGCTCCACAAAATTCTGCAAAAAAACGATCTCCCGTTCCGAAAACTGCTGTTTGTAACTCTTTGTTACCAAGCTGTTCAATCGCTTGATACAATCCATACATTTCTTTTGGAATTTCACCGCTTCCCCATGTATAAGTGCCAATCAACACTTGAGCAAAATAGGGCAGTTCATCAAGCAAAAATTCTTCTACTCGGTAAAGCTCAACTGGAATCCCTTGATTTAGCAGGGCTGTTTGCAGCATTTCTGCCAAGTGTTCTGTATTCCCAGTAACTGAAGTATAAACGATTGCTGTTCTTGGCTTATAGCTCGTCAAAGCCATTTGACTGCGACACTTTTGTGTAGGTTCTAGACTTTTGTTCAAAAAAGTCAGATTTGGTATCGTTCATCATGTCATCGCCAAACACTTGAATCCAAGGCATTGGATTGTTGCGTTCTTCATATAAATTGTCGAGACCAAGCTGACGCAATCGTTTGTTAGCTAAGTATTCCACGTAACCTTCAAACTCTACCAAATCCAACCCTTCAATATCAGCTAAGATATAGTGTGCCCACTCTTTTTCAAGCTGCACTGCTTTATCAATGGTCGTATAAATGTATTGAATGTTTTCGTCCGTATTCAAGTCCGGATTTTCCGTCAGCATGATGCGGATAAACTGTGCGATAAAATACGCATGCTGCATTTCATCGCGTTGAATATAGCTGATCATCGTGCTGGTTTTCAGCATTTTTTGCTGACGCGCCAAATGATAGAAAAACGCAAAGCCGGCATAAAAATAAATGCCTTCTAAATTAATCGAATTGACGCTTAGCTTAAACAAGTTTTGCGGCGTTGGATTTTGACGAAATTCTTCGTATGCATCCAAAATCAACTCATTGCGTTTTTGAACAACCGGATCGCTTTTTGCTTGATTGAAGCGTGCGTTTTGTTCACTCACGGAAACAAGTGAACTTAAAATATACGAATACGACTCGGTATGAACGGCTTCTTGTTGAGAAATTACCGCAAATATTGCTTTAAAGCTCGAATCGGTCACGTAGTCCATTGCTTGACTCATCGTTGGTGTTTGCAAACTGTCGAGTGATGCGAGTTGTGTATTGATACGTAAAAAGACGTCTTTTTCCACACTGCTCAAGCTATCCCATTGCTTTATATCGTCTTGCATATTGATTTCTTGCGCTTTCCAAAAGTTTGCCAACAACGCTTGGTACAAATCGTACATTTGCGGATACGCAATGTCGTTCCAATTCAATAACCCCGAAGACTGACCGTTTAACACGCCAGTCGATTTATTTGGATGTTCTGGATTTAATAATTTAATTTTTTTTAATGGTTCATGTATTGTCATGATCATTCTCCTTTAGCTTTGACATGCTTCGCATTCTTCGATCTCCGCTTGTGATGTACTGCGGACATAATAAGTCGTTTTTAAGTTTTGCTTCCACGCTTCTAAATGCAAATCCAGTAATTCTTTTGCTTTAATCGTGTGCGGCACATAAAAGTTAAAGCTAATCGATTGATCAATATGGCGTTGACGTGCTGCATTTTGACGAATGCTCCATTTTTGATCCAGTACGTGACGAGAACGACGGTAGAAATCATACGTATGGTGATCCAAGTCAGGCGCAGTCACTTTAAATTTGAAGTTCTTTTTCTCTTCAGCGTATTCAACAGCATAGAGCGGATCGATGCCGTCTGTTGAACCACCGATTTTCGCAGTTGATGAGTTTGGCGCAACGGCCATCATCCAGCCATTTCGAACTCCTGTTGTTGCTACTTGCTGTTGCAAGTCGTTCCAACGCTCACTCGTGTAGTTGCGGCGTTCAAAATACTCGCCTGTGTGCCATTCTGATCCGGAAAATTGACTGAACGCCCCTTTTTCTTCCGCTAATTGCATAGAAGCACGAATCGTTTGATAAGCAATTTCTTCGTATAACTTATCGGCAAACTCAACTGCTTTTTCGCTTTCCCAATGAATGCCTTCAAGCGCAAGCAAGTGGTGCCATCCAAATGTTCCTAAACCAATTGCGCGGTATTTTTTATTTGTTACTTCAGCTTGTCCAACCGAAATCGTATTTAAATCAATAACGTTATCGAGCATGCGCGTTTGAATCGGCACTAAACGCTCTAATACGTCTGCTTTAATTGCTCTTGGCAAGTTGATTGATGACAAATTACACACCACAAAATCGCCTGGTTTGCGAATCATAACAAGATTGCCGTCTTCATCAGTATATTCTTTAACAATGGTTGTAGCTGACATGTTTTGCATAATTTCTGTACACAAATTACTGCAATAAATCGATGTTAACCCGCGACCTCTCGTGTGCTTGTTCGGATTTTGACGATTGACTTCGTCGCGATAAAACATGTACGGTGTGCCGGTTTCTAGTTGCGACACCATAATGCGCGCCATAATTTCCATTGCGCGGTACGTTTTGCGCGGCAATAATGGGTGATCAACTGCCTCTTGGTATTTATCGCTAAAGTATTTGGTGTCTTTTTCATCGTAAAAATCTTCGAGTCCTAATGCGTTGCCATTCGCATCTTTCCACCCCATCACTTGCTTGACTTGATGCGGACAGAACGTATGCCACTCCCCAATGCTGCGCCCATTTTCATCTTTTTCTTGCAAACGTTCCATAAACAAATCTGGAATTGATACGCCTGTAAAAATGTCGTGTGCTTTACGACGCTCATCGCCATTGTTTGTTTTCAAATCCAAAAAGCCGTTCATGATGTCTTTATGGAAAACATCTAAGTAAATCGCGACAGCACCTTGACGCTGACCAAGCTGATCGACACTGACCGCCGTATCGTTAAGCAAACGAATCCACGGCACGACGCCTGAAGAATTGCCTTTGAATTTTTTAATATCTGAGCCTAACGCGCGCACTTTGCCGTAATAAATGCCGATGCCGCCCCCGTCTTTACTAAGACGGGCGATATCCCAATTGTTTAAATAAATACCGTCTAAAGAATCGTCTACCGTATCGATAAAGCACGATGACAACTGCCCAAAACTTTTACCAGCATTTGATAAAGTTGGTGTAGCAACCGTCATATACAAATGACTCATCGCCCAGTATGCTTCTTTTACTAGTTCTAAGCGCTGTTCTTTTGGTTCGTTTTGCATCAATGTCATGGCAATGACCAAAAAGCGCTCTTGTGGCAGTTCAAACAAACGCCCTTCGTAATCTTTGGCTAAATAACGGTCTGCTAACAAAAACAAGCCAATGTAATTAAACAGTAAGTCTCGCTCCGCATCGATTTCTTGTCCAAGTTCTGTGATTTCTTCTTGTGTATAAGCAGACAGTAATTCTGTCGAATAAATCCCAACTTGCGTTAGCTCTTGAATAAGTTTGTAAAAATCGCCGTATTTCTCAGAAGCGGAATACTCCCGATGTTCTGCAGCTTTTTTGTATAAATCACTTGCATACAATTCAGCAGCTACATAGGTCCAATCGGGCTGATCCATCGTAATATGGTTTAGCGCATACAATAACGATTGTTCGCCTTTTGCTTGTTCCGCTAGTTCTCCTGCTCGCTCAAGTAGCTCTCGTGTATCTAAACCGTATACTTCTGTTGCCCGTTCAAGCGCTTTTTCGACTGAGGATATTTCCGCCGTCTCAATTTTCATGTTCATATCAGCACAACTCCTTTGAGTATTCGTTTACTTGCATGCGTCGTTGTTTTCGTTCTTGTGCACTTTGGAATAACTTTTTCTCTGCGTCCGTTTCAGGGATTACGCCTTTAACAGGGATTGGTTTGCCGTCACTATCGACTGCAACCATTGTCAATATTGCGGTTGTTGTTAAATTGGTCACGCCCGTTTCAATTTGTTGGCATTCTGCTTTCACATAAACTTCCATCGATGTTCTTCCTGTCGAAATGACGACTCCTTCTAAAATAAAGATGTCTCCTACTTTGGCAGAAGATAAAAAGTTCACGGTATCGATTGAAGCGGTCACAACTGCTTCTCCACTGTGCCTCATTGCGGTAATCGCCGCGATTTCATCTATGTATGCGAGTACCGTTCCTCCAAATATTGTGCCTAAATGATTGGTATCTGGTGGCAACACCAATTTTGTTTGAACTGTTCTAGCCACGCTTGCAGCTAATGCTTCTGTCATACCTTCCATTCCTCCATCTCTACAAAACAAAAAACCCATCCTCTCAAGGAGAGGATGGGTTTGAAAACGCAGAATAACATACCAAGACAGCTGAACTTAACTGCTTGCGCATCATATCTTCGTTATCCCTCTCTACTCCCGGAGAAGATCATAAACTTGTAACGAAGACAGGTCTCCTGGCTCGTGCGTCATCCTTTGCTATCTCCTTCCCGTCCATTGGACAGTGGGTTGTGATAGCTCGTCAGCACTTACAGTTGCGGGTACAGCTCCGGAGTTTCACCGGATTCCCTATTAAGCCTATTTAGGCACCTTCGTTATCGATTTCTACTATATATAGTTTTTTTTTAGAATAAAACACTAAATATTGTACTTAATAAACTATAAACCACTTTTCCACTTTAAACAAGGGGATGATTTTAATTAGCTGTTAACTATTGTTTTAAAGTTTATTTCACAGCATTTATAGTTTTTAACGGGTTAAATTTTACACGTATCGAAAACTTTTATTCCCTAATAAGTTTCCAAAATATCTGAATGATTCTTTTATTTACAGTTATATTTCAACCCATATTAGAACAAAGATGTGTGCTATGATAATAAATTGTGATTTTAGAATATTTTTTGATACTAATTTTGGAAATATAGTAACCAAGTGTTACAGCAATTGGAGATGCACTATGAAACAATTAACAGGAAACGCTTTTCATTATGGCTGGGTCATTATCGCGATCGCTGCCTTGTCTCAATTTTTCTCTGGACCTGGACAAACATATTCTAATTCGATTTTCATCGACTACTATATAGAGGAATTCGGTTGGAGCCGCTCGACGGTTTCGGGAATCTACTCAGCTGCGACATTAACTGCAGGGTTTATGTTATTTTTTGTCGGCCGCCTAATTGACCGAAACGGTTCGCGAAAAATGGCTGTGACCGTTTCCATCGCCTTGGCAGTGGCTTGCTTTTTCAACAGTTTCGTTACCAGTTTGGTTATGTTGTTTATCGGCTTCTTTTTTATACGGCTCCTTGGTCAAGGTTCTATGGCACTTATTTCAAGCTCACTTATCCCTCAATGGTTTGTTAAAAAGAGAGGGCGCGCTATTAGCATTGCCGCAATTGGTGGATTAGTCAGCTCGGCGGCTTTTCCTTTACTAAATGTCTGGCTAATTGAAGCATTTGGCTGGCGCAGTTCATGGCTGATTTTAGGTGCCATCATTGTTGTCTGCTTTACGCCTCTCGCTCTTTTTCTGATTCAAAATTCACCTGAAGAAATGGGCTTATTGCCCGATAATGGGGAAATCCTTAAAAACAAACTCCCCAAAAAAGAAGCGGTTGAAGTTAGTTGGGCAGTAAAGGAAGCTTCTAAAACCCGCGCTTTTTGGTTATTGTTGCTATGTGCCGCTATACCCGGAATCGTTAATACCGGATTAACCTTCCATTTGGTATCGATCTTCGCTGAAAAATCTTTATCGTTAGAAACAGCTGCTGGTATCTTAAGCTTAACAGCATTGATTGGCTTGCCGATTACTTTTATCACAGGTATCTTGTTGGAAAAAGTAAAAGTCCAGTACATGCTTGCAGTCGTTTTTGCAGGGGAACTTTTTTCTATATTGCTTCTTCAAAAAGTAGATGTTTTCGCTGGGGCCGTTATTTTCGGTTTAGTTTGGGGCATTAGTATGGGGATTGAGCGGATTGTCATGGCTGTGGTATGGCCAAATTATTTTGGCAGAAAACATATCGGGAGTTTAAGTGGTATTGCAATGGCTATGGTTGTTACTGGTTCCGCACTCGGACCATTGCCGCTCGGCATTGCTTTTGACTTTTTTGGTGGATATGTAGAAATCTTGTGGATTTTAATGATTTTCCCGGCCTTTGGCATGCTTGCCGCTTTGCTAGCACACCCGCCTGTAAAACAGGATGAAGGCATCCAAAAACGGGTTGACCATACAAATCGACCTGCTAAAAACCCTTTACTCATGGAGTAAAGGGTTTTTTAGAAACTTCCGCTCTGCCACACACAAAAAAAAGGATGCCCTTTTGGACAACCCTCGACATTTTATCTATGCATCGACCCATACAGAAGCTTTTTCTTTATCTGTTTTCGGTTCGTCCGCTTTTTTGTTATTTTTGCTAGTATACGGTTTGAAACTCTTTGCTTTGTTTGCGCCAGATTTCCAGCGAGTCCAGCCTTTTTTGCCAGTTCCTTGACCCGTACCACTTTTTGCTTTCGCTTTTGCTTTGCTCATTTTAATCACTCCATTACTGCTACGATGATGTACAGCTTATCACATCACGGCCTCTAGTGAAACAGAAACCTTTTCGTTAAGAGCGAGTAAGTACTTTTTCGATGTCTTTTCTAAACGACTCCGGCGTATCTTTTGGAGAAAAACGGGATACAATATCGCCATTTGCGTCCACTAAAAACTTCGTGAAATTCCATTTGATATCACTTGTTAAAAACCCTTTTGTATTGCTCGTTAAATACTTAAAAAGTGGATGCGCATCGCTTCCGTTCACTTTCACTAAATCATGCATCGGGAACGTCACCCCATAGGTCATACGGCAAGCTTCTTGTGCTTGTGCCCCTGTAGCTTCTTCTTGCTTAAACTGATTCGACGGGAACCCTAGAACGACTAGCCCTTGTTCTTTGTATTCTTCGTATAATTTTTCGAGACCATCAAACTGATCGCGTAGTCCGCATTTTGTTGCAGTGTTCACAATTAACAGGGTTTTGCCTTTATATTCACTTAATGAGTACTCTTCACCGTTTGGTTTTGATACTTCAATATCGTAAATAGTCATCTTGCTCACTCCTTATTTACTGATTCACGCGACTTTTTACAAATTCATTGTTTTAAACGCTGCGTTCAACTCTTTTAAGTTCTGCATTAACGTCATTGCATTTATGCCCATAAAATTGCAACTCTCCACTTTTTCAAAAACGGCTCTTTCGATAGCCGATTGTTCGTTTTGCGCTTTTTCGGTCAACGCAATTACAAATGCACGTTTATCTTTTTCCGATTGTTGTTTCGATAAATGGCCATTATCAATCATTCGTTTAATGATTGGATTTAATGTACCAGTTCCTAGTCCCAACCGTTCCCCGATATCTTTCGACAGCAATTCGGGCTCCTCCCACAGAACAAGAAGCACCAAGTATTGTGAAAAAGTTAAATTGAAGGGTTCTAATGCTCTTGCATACATTTTTGAAAAATTGCTAGAAGCTTTGTACACTTCAAAACACAGTTGTTGCTCGAGTTTCGTCGGTTTCTCCATTTACATCTCACCTATACTGGTTATTATAGAACAGTTATTTCTACATCTACAGATCCTGCAATCGCTTTTGAATACGGGCAGGTTTTATGCGCTTTTTCTACATATTCTTGTTTTAGTTCTTCATCAATGCCAGTTATATCGACTACCAGTTTGACCGCTAGTTTTACGCCGCCATTTGCTTTGTCTCCGATTAACGCAACAGTTGCTGTTACTTCACTTTTCTCTATCTCCACTTTACCAGCTTCAAGTACTAATTCCAACGCGCTGTTAAAGCAGGCGCTATAGCCAGCCGCAAAAAGTTGTTCTGGATTTGTCGCAGTTGTAGCAGATCCACCAAGCGCTTGAGGTTTTGCTACGTCCATATAAAAAATATTGTCCGGAGAATACACCGCTCCGTCTCTTCCGCCTGTATTGGTCATTGTTGTTTCAAATAATGTTTTCATTGTATGTAGTCCTCCTCTTATTTATATCGCACACGACTTACATTAAACTATATCGTACACGATGTAAAAAGAACTGCTCACCAATGAATAAATCTTATTAATAAACGAACGGGATAAGTCTGGCACGTTTCTTCATCCAAATTTCATAATCGGGACCAAACTTTTCAACCAGTAAACGCTCCTCGTAATTGATGCGCCGAAGCAAAGCCCATACCATTGCAATGCCCCCTATAATTGTCGCAACTAAGCTACCAAAAAACAGGGCCATGCCGAGCGTGATCAAAAATAAGCCGGTATAAAGTGGATGGCGTAGCTTTCTATAAGGCCCACTACTGACAATTTGGTCGCCCTCTCGAACTGTGACGTAACGTGTGAATTGAGATTTCAAGTGCAAAATTCCCCAAAAACGCAAAAACACTCCTGTCGCGAGAAAGATGATACCCACTACTTGCCCTATAAACGAAAGTGTTTGAAACGGCTTGAGTTCTTGTAAAAAATACGCCATTACAATGGTGCCGATTAATACTCCAAAAATCGCAACAAAAGTACGTTTTTCCAACGAATCTCCTTGACCAACTCCACGATTACGAAAAATCAAAAATTCACAAAGCCAAAAGACACTTATTGCTGTAAATACCCACTCCATTATCGTCATATGAAAAGCCTCAACTTCCTATTCTTTTCTTCCCATATTATAGAAGGTTTTCATGTAAAACAATTTCTATTGCTTATTTATAAATTTGTTCATTCGCAGATTCCGAGGGATACATTAGAAGGAACTTTCTTCCACAGTGGCGAATTTATACTATAAGAAACAAGGAGGAATGCTAAATGACGTTAAAATACTCTAATATTTTAGTAGCAGTCGACGGCTCGAAAGAATCAGAACTCGCTTTTAAAAAAGGTTTAGCTGCTGCCGTTCGAAACAATGCAACCTTACACCTTGCACATATTATTGATAACCGCTCATTTGGTTCTATTGAAGCTTACGACCGTACGATTGCAGATCGTACAAAAAAAACGTCTCAAGAGTTATTAGGCAAGTACAAAGAAGAAGCACTCGCTGCCGGCGTTGAAAACGTAAATGTCATTATTGAATACGGCGTACCCAAAATCGCCATTCCAAAAGAACTCGCCCCCAAGCTAAATGTGGATGTCATCATTTGTGGAGCTACCGGATTAAATGCGGCTGAACGATTCGTAATGGGCAGTGTCTCTGAACGAATTGTCCGTACTGCCAAATGCGATGTACTCATTGTTCGCAGAGATCAAGCTGACGTATTAGCAGAAGAATAGCCAAAAGCCTTTCCCGAATTAGATGGGAAAGGCTTTTTCATTTTCACTTTGTTGCAGCTTCCCCTCTTACAAAATTCCTCACACCAACTCAAATAATTAATAAAACTCATAAATAATTACAGAAAAATCTGATTTCTAGTGATTTTTTATTAAAAAACAGCATATAAATATTATTTTCTGATAGTTTGTCATTTACGCATTGAAATTGATAAGAAACTGTAATAATAAATAGGTTTATGTGGTGTTACAATGATTCTGCTGGATTTTTCCTAACAGACACCAAAGTTTCGGGAGAAACCATTTTTTATGTAAAGAATTTTACGATAACTTATAAATAGTCACGGAGTAACTCATAGATAGATAGTCACGGATATATGAAAGGGGAGCAATAGTTTTGAATAGATCATCAAAATTTTTAACAGTCGCTTTATCAACTGTATTGGCTTTAACGATGTTTTTGCCTTCCGCAAATGCTGATAAATTAAGCGATTTAGAAAAACAACAGCAAGAGGTTCAACAAAAGCAAAGCGAATTGAACGCTGGCATCCAACAAAAAGCTAGTGAAATTTCCCAGAACCAAACCACTCTCGAAAAAATCATCGCAAAAATTAGCGAATTAGATAACCAAATCATTGAAACTCAAGATAAAATTGACGTGGCTCAAGCCGAAATCGATCAAACAAAAGTGGAAATCGATGAACTGAGAAAGTCTATTGAAGAATTGGAAAGAAAAATCGCTGAACGCGAAGAATTATTAAAAGAACGTGCACGTGCAATTCAATTAAGTGGTGGATCAGTAGATTACATAGATGTACTACTAGGTGCAAATAGCTTTGTTGATTTCATTGACCGTTTTTCAGCAGTTAACATCTTAATCGAAGCTGATCGTGAAATTATGCGTGAACAAGCAGCTGACAAAAAACTTCTTGCTGAACAAAAAGCTGAAGTTGAAACAAAACTAGCTGAACAAGAAGCGAAAAAAGCTGAACTAGTGGACTTGAAAAATTCACTAGCTGCTAAGAAAAATGAACAAGCTCAACTTGAAGAAGATTTAAAAGCTGAACAAGCGCGTTTAGCAAAAGAAAAGTCTTCATTAGAAGCTGAACATAGTGAAACATTGGACATCAGTGCGGATCTTGAGAAAAAAATTGGTGCAGAACAAGCACGCCTTGCAGAAATTGCACGTAAAGCTGAAGCGGCTCGTTTAGCGAAAGAAGCAGCGGCACGTAAAGCGGCAGCGGCAGCAGCGGCTAAAGCATCTACATCTAAAGCACCTGTACAAGCGGTAGCATCATCTGCTCCATCTACAGGCGGTTCAACATTCATTCTTCCTGCAGCTGGACGCTTTACATCAGGATATGGCGGACGTGACATTGGCGTAGGCGCAGAATCACACCTTGGTATGGATATTGCAAACGTACCTGGTACACGTATTTCTGCTGCAGCTAGCGGTATCGTTTCTTACGCTGGTAACATGGGTGGATACGGAAATGTTGTTATTTTGACACACTCTATTAATGGACGTACACATGCTACCGTTTACGCTCATATGAGTTCAATCAATGTATCAGTAGGTCAACCCGTATCACAAGGCCAACAAGTTGGCGGTATGGGTAATACTGGCCGTTCTACTGGCACACACCTTCACTTTGAAATTCACGTAGGACCATGGAACGGCTCACGTTCTAACGCAGTCAATCCTGCTCCTTACGTACGATAATAGATAAACTCTCGAATTCTCGAATGAGAATTTGGGGGTTTTTTATTTTGGCCTTTCGATTGAAAAAATTTCGCCTATATGCGCATAATTTGCACCTGCTAAACGGCTAACTGCCCCTAAGCCTATAGGGTCAATACGGCCACTTTCGTATATTTTTTCATCTACGTGGAACTGGATTACCTCTCCGATAAACAAATCACTACCAGATCCGTCCCCTCCTAACGAAACGGCTTGTACTAAACGACATTCCATACGCACTTTCGATTCTTTTACACCAGGCACTGAAATTTCTGTACTAGGAATGAGTGTTAAATTGACTTTTTCCACTTCACTTTCTGATGGTGGCAAAGTTGCTGCGGTTTCA
Organism: Planococcus donghaensis; assembly: GCF_001687665.2. Classification (NCBI taxonomy): domain Bacteria; kingdom Bacillati; phylum Bacillota; class Bacilli; order Caryophanales; family Caryophanaceae; genus Planococcus; species Planococcus donghaensis. The sequence goes on from NZ_CP016543.2 coordinate 3,167,318, forward strand.
TTGATTTGTGCCACATTTTCATCATCTACAATATGAACTACAAACTCACCCGTATCATAAATATTTCGAGCAGTGTCTTTCAACTTTCCAGTCGATCGTTGTATGGAAACAGATACCATTGGCGGATTGGAAGACACGATGTTGAAATAACTAAATGGCGCTCCGTTTACTATTCCTGATTCAGATTGAGTAGTGATAAACGCAATTGGTCGCGGAATAATCGAACCTACTAATAATTTGTAATTGTCTCGCTCACTATTTTGTTTAGGGTTGATCGAAATCATTCTAAATATCCTCTTTTCTATTTGAGTGTTTAACATTTTTTAAGTTATTCAAATACTCCTTTTAAAAGATTGATCAACTATTTATTAACTCAGTAAGGTAGCCAAACTTATTTGGCTACCTTACTTTTTTACTTATAACAGTTTTTATTTAGTTGCTAAAACATCTTCAAATTCCGAACGATTTGAAAGTTCTTTTTTGGCAAATGGACAACTTGCCGTAATTTGGACGCCTTCTTGTCTCGCGTAATCTACTACTTTCTCCACAAGCATTTCACCTACACCTTGTCCTCGTAAGCTCTCACTCACATACGTGTGATCGATGTTTATTAACTTAGAGTCGGTTGGTTCATAGTGAAGCTCTGCATCCGGGTCTCCTGAGTCATTCCCAATATAAAATTTGTTTTCTCCAGTTTTAATCTCCATCTTCCATTTCCTCCTCTACTCCATTTTCAGCGGTATAAAGTAATGAGAACAGCCTTCCCACTCTAATTCCGCCTGTAAGACATCAAAAGTCGTGCGGAAAAACGCTTGAACTGTTTCACTTGGGTTGTCTGATTTCATCACGCTTTCAAGATCTAAAAAATATTCGCTCAAACTTGCTTCGTAATAGGCTTCAGCTGGCTTAACACTCGGATAATTTAAATCTTTGTTGATAAATGGATAGGGCAATACAAAGAAAGAAGGTGTATCGGTTTTCTCGTCGCCTAGCCAACATCCATACTCGATCATATGCTCGTCAAATGCCGCTTTTTCAATCACTTTATCTTCCGGAAACTCTTCCATAATTCCGTTTACAATGATGGCTGAAACATCGAACGTTCCCCAAAAAAGAGCCGGTTTTACTTTACGGCATCGTAATGGAGCTAAAAATTTCAGCTGCTCATTTAGGACAAATTGAAAAAGCGTTAATCCTCTCACTGCATCTTGCTGATGGAACGTTAATGGGGTCTCGTCTTCATTTAATAGCTTTTTGTATGCCATTTCCTGTGGTTTTGGGTTTATCGTTACGTCGACCCCTCGTGAATGCAAACTGTGAAATATTTCATCAAAATAATCTTTGATCGATTTTGACGTTTCAATCGGGATGTCTTCGGTTGTTCCATTGACATTTATCGAGATCAAACTATTTCTGACATCGACATCCAGTTGCAAAAGGTCATCCCCTGCAAATAACAAACCCGTAGTAAAGCCGTTTGGCGTTAGCGGAAGTGTGATATGCGCCCATTGAGGTTCTTTATGAGCCGTGACTAGTTTTATCTTCCCTAAAATCTGAGAGACTAAATGCAGCGTAAACTTCGTATCTGCCCATTCTGAATGCTTTATCATACTCGCTTTCATCGTGTCTCCTCCCTCCTCTATTTTGCTCCTTATTAAATTCATATACCCGCGAGAAATTTTTTCTAACATAGAGTAGAGAACTTAACGACAAAACACCCCCAAAGTTAGTTTTTATTGCTAACTTTGGGGGTGTACTATCTTTTTAGTGCTTATTCTTTTCCACCATACAATTGCTTCAGTTCTTCTTCTTTCATCGTGAAGCGATGTTCTTCTGCAGGAAATACGCCTGATTTTACTTCATTCACATACTGAATCAAGCCGTTTTTCATACTCTCGCCTGTTTCAGCATACGAACGAACAAATTTCGGCAAATGATGCGAGCCGTATTTTAAGGTGTCGTGGTAAACAAGTACTTGTCCATCTGTTTCACTGCCAGCACCAATGCCAATGACTGGTATCATAAGGGCTGCCGTTACTTTCTCAGCTAATTGGTAAGGGATGCATTCAAGAACCAGCATGCACGCTCCTGCCGCTTCACAAGCGAGGGCATCGTCGATCAGTTTTTGTGCAGCATCTGCTGTTTTGCCTTGCACTTTGTAGCCACCAAGAACCCCTGCCGATTGAGGAAGCAAACCTAAATGCGCCACAACCGGAATGCCTGTGCGGGTCAATAATTTCATGGCGTCTACCACTTCATCTGCCCCTTCTACTTTCAATGCTTCCGCTCCGGTTTCTTGGAACATGCGAACTGCATTATCTAGTATTCGTTCGGCACTTCCATGAAACGATGCAAACGGCATATCCACTACTAAAAATGTGTCCGGAGCTCCGCGACGAGCGGCTTTGCCGTGATGAATCATGTCGTCTACGGTTACTTTCACAGTGGAATCATAGCCGAGAACGACCATTCCAAGAGAATCGCCGACTAAAATGACATCCACGCCGGCTTCTTCAGCAAGCTTGGCTGATGGGTAATCATAAGCCGTCAGCATGGCGATTTTTTCATTTTGTGTTTTCATTTTGATCAGTGAAGCGGTATTCTTCATTTTTTCTCTCTCCTTTTGGGAGGAAAACCAAAAATAAAGCCCATCTTTCCAATTTTGGACAGACGGGCAGGAAGTTTATTGTAGGTTTTCTCCGTCCCTGTCGATTTATGATCAAGGCAGAACTATGCGATTGTAGGGTAATTTTTACGGGTGCAGTTCAGCAAGGATACTGCCCTTAATTTCACTATAGCAGAAGTGAAGGGATTGGGACATGGTTTGAGTCTTGGCATATACCGATGTTACCAAAATAAGCTATTGTAACATTTCACTCCCCCAAATACTCAACCACCAATTCCTCTTCTCCGCCTTTAAATACGCGGTACGCTTTAGCTGCTAGTCTTGAGCTAACTACCTTTTTAATGTCTTGGTCGATATAATGGACTGCTGCTCCGTCATCTGCGGCAATGCCTGGTTGGAGCGTTCCTTGCTCCACAAATTGACGATAGGTCGGTCTTCTTTCTGCCTCGCCATCGTAATGCGGACAATGACTGCCCAGTAAAAACCCGAGCGCCTCGAGTGGTTCGAGTTTGTCGCCATAAGAATCGGTAACACCTTGTTCATACCAGCAAATCGAACCTGCGCTAAGACCCGCTAAAACAATTCCTTGATCCCACGCAGTTTTCAATAGTTGATCCAATCCCCATTCTTTCCAAAGCACCAATAAATTTTTGGTGTTGCCGCCACCCACATAAATAATGTCTTGTTGTAATACAAACGCCTCTAAGTTTCGTGTATGTGGTTTGAATAAAGACAAATGACTCGGTTCACAGTCTTGCTGATTGAAAAAGTTATAAAATTTTTCAATATAACTATCTGCATCTCCACTTGCTGTTGGAATAAAACAGATTTTTGGTCGAGTTTTGTTTGCTTGTTTTAATATGTATTGATCGATTAGCGGGTTGTCTGGCTCCATAGAGAATCCACCGCCGCCCATCGCGATAATTTGTCGCATGTAAAACACCTCTTTTTTTAGAATTGGAACTTTTATCCTCTTCTGCTATAATAAAAAAATTCAGTCATTGGAGGAATTGCTTATGCTTACGCAAGAAATTGCCGTACAACAAATTACGGAGAGCTTAATAAAAAGCCCATATGTGCGCGCCGTTTTTCTAAAAGGTTCCATGGGTAGAAATGAACACGATGAACATTCGGATATTGATCTGTATTGCTTAGTGGACTCAGAACATGAAGAATTGTTTTTGAAAGAACGACTTGCTCACCTTGAAGCGTATCGACCGGTGCTGTTTCAAGACGATATCTTCATTATTGCGCCTCAATTGATTGTGGTTTTTGATAATTTGTTGCATATCGACTTGTTTACGGTAACGGTTGAATCATTTACCACAAAGGATTTTTTCAAAGTGGTGCATGATCCAGAAAATTTGCTCGATCAATTTGTTGCATCGCAAAACCTTGAGCTGAGTAAAGAAGAATATACAGACCATGTTATTGACGTTGCTTGGTTTTTATTTCAATACCGCAAAGCGAGAGGCAGAGGCAATGACGTATGGGCCGTGAAAATGTTATCTTATGTACTTGAGCATTTGGCACGGGTTTTACTGTACCGATATGCGCCTCATCGGGCTCAACTAGGATTAAAAACTATCAGTCACTCACTACCAGACATCATTTTTTCAGAAATCGAGTCTAGTTCCAACTTAATGACTCCTGAAAACCATGCACAAGCTGCATCTCGACTCCGTCAACTGATTGCTAAAGAAGCAAATTGGATCGATAACCACGTTGCAGAGCGCAAAACGATGATGCCACTACTGAATGCGATGATTAACGATTCACATTAGATTTTTCTGCCATTCTGGTTTCAGTAAAGAAAAAACGTACGCATCGTGGGACTGATTTCGCTGATGCAAATAACCACGGAGGCGACCTTCTAATGTAAATCCGAGCTTTTCCAATAATCGGTTCGACGAAATATTTTCCGGGAAAGTGACTGCTCCCATGCGATATAAACCTAGTTCAGAAAAAGCGTAAGTTAATACGGCGCGATTCGCTTCTTGCGTGTAATATTGATGCCAAAAGTCTGGGTGCAGTTCGTATCCAACTTCCGCTTTTTTTGCTTTTACATTCAAGTTGTTTAACCCAATCGTTCCAATAAATCCATCCGTTTCTTTCAAGCGAATCGCCCAGCGTATCCCTCGTTTGGCGCTCCACACCGCTTCGAACGAACGAATCATTTCAACCGCTTCTTCTTGGTAAGTCAAACTATCCATTCCGTAATATACGGTTACTGTATCACGCGACATGACGTCGAAAAATTGTGCTGCATCTTTTTCTTCGATTTTATTTAATATCAATCTTTCTGTTTCCAATACCGGAAATTCCATCTCTCTTCTCCTCTTCTACTGCGTAAATATAAACGTTTTTTCCATGTAGGGAAATCTCTTTTTCTATGGTCATCCCAATATGTTCTGCTACTTTTTGTGAAGCCATGTTATTTTCTTGAATCAAGGAAATAAACCGCTTTTTTCCGAGTTGCTGTAGTCCGTAACATTGTAGAGCTGCCGCTGCTTCTTTAGCATAGCCTTGTCCCCAATATTCTTTAGCCACCCAGTAGCCAATTTCTAATTCTTCTCTACCTTCAATGGTTTGAGTGACAAGTCCAGCATGGCCAATTTTTTTACCATCTTCTTTTCGAATTAGTAATAAAAGTCCTCTTCCTGGGGTTTCCTTGTAAGAGCGATAAATCCAATAAAGAAACTCGAGCGCTTTACTTCTATCTCTCGTCTCGCCTTTGCCAATATAGCGAACTATTTCCGGATCAGCTAATAGTGACCATAAAAAATCAAAATCTTCGTCTGTATATACTCGGAATTGGAGTCTGTCAGACTGAAGACGCATGCAACCAACCCTTTCTTTGCGGCTTTTCTACACTTTAATCATCTCGCGGATTGATGATAGCCATTATTTGGTGATCTTGCCATTTCCCATTGATTTCAACGTTTTTAATGGCGATGCCTTCTTGATGAAACCCAGCTTTTTCTAATACTCGGATAGAAGCCATATGACCAGGCATAACACCTGCTTCAATTCGGTGTAACGCCAACTTTTTAAAAGCGTACGCCACAACTAACTTTATCGCTTCTGTCATATAACCTTTGCCGTTATGTTTTTTATCCAGTGCATATCCAAGAATCGCACTTTGCAAAGGTCCTCTCATCACTTGGACCAAGCTAATTGTGCCAACCAGTACATCCGTGTTGTTTTCAAAAATCCCAAAGCTATACGATTGATCATCTTCTTGTTGCTCGGTATAGATTTCGATTAATTCCCGTTGCATAGCAAGCGTATAAAAATCCGAATAACGCGTTACGGAATACTCTTCAAAAAAATCTCGATTTTCAACTTCTAGCTTTAGTTTTTGTTCAGCATCTCCATGTTGAAAAAAACGAATATACACTTGTTCACCTTTCATTGAAGAACCCCCCTCTACTTAAAACGTTTCACGTGAAACACCTTTATTCTTCTATCGTTTTGCGAAAGCCATAAAAAGGGCGGTATTTTTGTGTTTCGTAGAAACTGCGTGACGTACCGCTAGCTAACAGTTCTATGCGTGTTTTCGGGTATTGATGGTGAACATGACGTATTAATTTTTTCCCTATTCCTAATTTCCGATGTGCTGGACTGACCAATAATTCGCACACATATAAAGTAATAAATCCATCGGTTAAGCCTCTTAAGCAGCCGATTACTTGTCCATCCTTCACGGCAACTACCGCTACTGTAGAGTTGGCCCAAGCCTGTTTTGTCTCTTGCTGCTTTTCTACAAGGTTGTTCCAGCCTTGTTGTTTGTTCAATTCATTAATTGTTGGGAAATCCTTATCCTGGTAAGGGCGGATCAATACCGCTTCTTGGTTAGTCACTCGTATTCCCTCTACTTTCTTTTAATAATGCGATGATTTTATTATTTTGTTCAATCTGCTTTTCTAAATTTAAACGGATTTGACGAATTCAGCTAAATGCAAATGCCACAATAAAAATTGTTCCAATAATATCGCCCATGTTGTTACCTCCTTAATTTCACTTAAAATCCTGGTGATAAAATAAAAAGCAATGTTCCCATGATCACAACAGTTATTGCCATCCCTAGTATTGTGAGCAAGTATTCATTTGGGTTTTTTGCATACTTTTTCTCGAACCCTACCTGAACCAATATCGGGATTATTGTGATGATGGCAATTAGTATAAAAAGATACTCATTGACAGTAAAATCTAGTCCAATAATAATAAGTGTTAAAATTAACACTGCAATCCCTGAGCCTGTACTTACAATTTCGTCCCATTTTTTGTGTAAATCGTTGAAGTGGCTATCTTTTACAGATTTCTTTTTTTCGACTCCTAGAATTTTTCTAAGTAACATATCCACTAAAAAAATACTCACTATGCTACCACCAATAAAAAGAATAAAGCGGAATGCCATTTCACTTTCTGAAATTCCATCTCCAACTAGCATAAGGATACTGTCTTTCACCCTCATCACATCAAGATCCATCTACATCATCCCCTTTGATCGTGAATGACTTCGTAATTTCTTTTATCGTATCATGACGGTTTGGGAAATTATAGATATTTTCTGACAGTTTTATTTATTCCGCAAACAAAGTCTGTGGAATGTACGTATTTTCTCTGGAACGTGCATATCGCCTTGCAGACCGCGCGTATTTTCTCTGCACCGCGCGTATTCTCGCCGAAACGTGCATAAATTCCCCGACCAACAAAAAACACGCATAACTAGCCTCCTAGTTTTGCGCGTTTCGCATATTTTCAATATATATTGAGCATAAACGTAATAAAGTCTGGAAATAAACTAAAGCCAAAAATCATCAAAATCGTAACGTTTGTTAACGCTTCTAAAATGGTGAACAAATAATCATTTGGGTTTTCAGCATGCTTCTTTTCAAACCCTGCTCGCAGCATAACTTGCGCAACTCCCATTACAACAGTTAGTCCGAATATAATTAGGCTAGCTGTAGGTCCGTACTTAATTACTGCCATCGACATGCAAAAAATAAGAATTGCCGACCCTATACTTAATCTGTTTTCCCACTTTTTATGAAGATCGTTGATTGGCTTAGCTTTCTTTTTCTCAACCCCTAAAATTTTTCTCAGAAATAAATTCATTAAATAAATACTTGATCCACTACCAAGTGCAAACAGAAAAATTTGATACGCTATTCCATCAAAGAGCACTTGTTGAACCTCCTTTTACTTCCTCTATTTTCATAAAACAATCAATCGCACTGAAATATCTCCGCCCATAAGCGGAATGTGTGAACGCTAACGTGATCAAATCTTTTCGCTTTATCGTAGCATGATTGATTGGAAAATTATAGATATTATCTGACATTTCACTCTATTTCGCGAGTGAATTTGCTGGAGCGCGCGTATTTTCTTTTTACCGCGCGTATTCCTCCTGCGTCCGCGCATATATCCTCTCAACCGCGCGTATCACCCTTCCCACCGCGCATATTTCCGAAAGATCGCGCATAAGCGTAGCTAAAACAAAAAAACACCCCAAACCAGCGAAACTGGTTCAGGATGCGGTTACTACTCTAAATGTTTCCGTTGAAAATCGGCAATGCTTTCGTACTCTTCTGTCAAAAGACGCGATAAGCGGATATAAATCGGCAAAAGTTCTCGGTAAATGCCCGCCGCTTCTTTTTCTGGCTCATGCGTATGCGTTTGGCCAATCATTTCAGAGACGATGCTAAAATCGTCAATTTCGCCAATTGCGTACATGCCTAGCACCACGGCGCCAAGGCATGAACTTTCAAAGCTTTCTGGAATGACGACTGGTTTGTCGAAAACATCAGCCAGCAATTGACGCCACATATCCGATCGTGCAAAACCACCTGACGCTTGAATGCGTACCGGTTCGCCGGTCAATTCTTCGACTGCTAGCAGCACCGTATACAAATTAAAAACAATGCCTTCTAGCACAGATCGAATCATATGCTGCTTTTTATGATGAATGCTTAAGCCGAAAAATGAGCCGCGTGCGTTGGCGTCCCAAAGCGGTGCACGTTCACCTGTTAAATACGGATGGAACAGTAAGCCGTCCGCTCCGGGATTCACCGTTTCAGCGATTTTCGTGAGAACGTCGTAAGAATCTATACCAAGTCGTTTCGCGGTTTCCACTTCAGACGAAGCAAATTCATCGCGCAGCCAGCGCAATATAATGCCGCCGTTATTAACAGGTCCACCGACTACCCAATGATTTTCTGTCAACGCATAGCAAAATGTCCGTCCTTTTGGATCCGTCTTTGGCTCAGTCGTCACTGTTCGAATGGCGCCGCTTGTGCCGATTGTAACTGCCAAAACACCCGGTTCGATAGCATCTACGCCTAGATTAGCTAACACGCCGTCACTCGCCCCGATAATAAATGGCACGTTTTCAGGAATGCCCATAAAGACAGCATGTTCTGTCACCAGTCCGGTTAGTTGATGCGTAGTCGGAACCGGATGAGACAACTGTGCTGGCGTAATGCCTGCCACACCTAAAGCTTCTTTGTCCCAATCTAGTTGCTCCAGATTGAAAAGTCCTGTTGCTGAAGCAATGGAATGATCCACAATGTACGTTCCAAATAGTTCATGAAAGACAAATTCTTTTATGCCAATAAACTTCGCCGACTGCTCACAAATTTCCGGCTTTTCATCTTTTAGCCAAAGTAGTTTTGCGAGTGGCGACATGGCATGAATCGGAGTGCCGGTACGCAAGTAAATTTCGTGTCCGTTCAGCCGTTCTTTAATGTATTTGGCATGTTTTGAACTTCTCGTATCTGCCCATGTGATGCTTTGCGTCAATAAGCCTCCCGCCGCATCTACGGCAATGAGGCTATGCATCGCTGAACTAAACGACACCAACTTTAGTTGCTTTGTATCTATTTCACTTTTACGGATGGTTTTTCGGACCGAAGTTAACACCGCGCGAAAAATTTCTTCTGGATCTTGTTCAGCTATTAATGGATTGGGAGTATCTAATGCGTAAAACACGGTATCTCCTGCGATGACTTTCCCCGCTCGATCAAACAACACTGCTTTTGTAGACGTCGTCCCAATATCGACGCCTAAATAATACGACTGCTCAGGCATAAAAATCCTCCTCTATATACAAGAAAAAGAAAAAGGCAGTAGCTCCTTTTTCCTTTCCTGTTTCATTAGATAAAAAAGCTTATGATCAACACTACCACGAAACCGGTTAACCCGATAATGGTTTCCATAACCGTCCATGACTTTAATGTATCTTTTACATCCATACCGAAATAACGGTTAACTAACCAGAAGCCTGAGTCGTTAACGTGTGATAAGACGGTCGCGCCGGAAGCAATCGCGATAACGATTAATCCTAGTGCAGGTCCTGTCATGCCCACCATTTCAAGAAGTGGCGTGATCAAACCAGCAGCCGTTACCATCGCCACAGTTGCAGACCCTTGTGCTACACGTACGGCCGAAGCGATCAAAAATGCCAAGACGATTGGCGGTAACGCCGAGTCGCCCATCATATCACCGAGTACTGCACCAACACCTGAGTCAATTAATACTTGCTTGAAAACACCACCTGCACCCGTTACTAAAATGATAATACCTGCAGGTTCAAGCGCTTTCGTCGCAATATCTTGTACTTCTTGGCGCGAATACCCACGCTTTGTCCCCAACAAATAAAACGTCAGCAATGTTGCAATTGTCAACGCAACAAACGGATGACCAAGGAACGTTAAAATTTCACGTACCGTGTTGCCTTCTTCTAGCAACACACCGGATAAAGTATTCAATAAGATCAACACAAGCGGAATCAAAATCAATGACGTGATCATGCCAAAGCTTGGCAGGTCTTTATCGTATTCTTTCTTTTCAAGTTCCATGTAATCTGGAATTTCAATATGTAGCTTTTTGCCGATAAAACGTCCAAATACAGGTCCAGCCAAAATCATTGCGGGAATCCCGGCAAGCACACCGAATAAAATAACCCAGCCAAGTTCTGCGCCAACTAATTCTGCAACCGCAATGGGTCCAGGCGTTGGTGGAATAAAACTATGCGTAACCGCAAGACCCGCGAGTAAAGGAATCCCGTAATGCAAAAGCGACTTCCCTGTTTTTCTAGCCAATCCGTACACAATCGGCACTAAAATAATAAAACCAACATCAAAAAATACAGGAATCGCTACGATAAATCCAGTAATCCCTAACGCCCATTGTGCTTTGTCTTCCCCAAATTTAGCAATCATCGTAGCGGCTAAACGTTCTGCACCACCGGACACTTCAAGCATTTTTCCGAACATCGCACCAAGTCCAACTACTACCGCAACAAATCCAAGTGTGCCCCCCATACCACTTTGAATAGATGCGATTACTTCATTCAGCGGCATACCCGCAGCAATCCCGACAAGTAAACTAACCAATAATAAGGCCACAAAAGCATGTAATTTCGTGCGAATAACTAAGAATAACAATAAAAATATACCTGCAAGCGCTACCATAATCAACATTGAACCTGACATATTTTTTCCCCCTTGGTGTGCAACACATTTATAGTTGATCTTGTTTCATTTGGATATGTCGCAACCAGCAATACCGGACTGGTTGCGACTTCTTCGTACTTTTAAACTACATTCACTTACTTTTTCTCTACCGCATGGCCGCCAAATTCGTTGCGCTGAGCTGCGACGACTTTTCCTGCGAATGTGTCTTCTTCTAACGAACGGTAACGCATCATTAGCGACAAGGTAATCACTGGCGCCGGCACGTTCAAATCAAGCGCTGTTTCTACTGTCCACTTGCCTTCTCCAGAAGAGTTCATCACCCCTTTGATGCCTTCTAGTTTAGCGTCTTTTGAAAATGCATTTTTGGTCATTTCCATTAAGTACGAGCTGATGATCGAGCCATTGTTCCAAACGTCAGCTACTTTTTCAAAGTCATAACCAAATGGACTTTTGTTGAGAATGTCAAAGCCTTCTGCAATGGATTGCATCATGCCGTATTCAATTCCGTTATGAATCATTTTCAAGAAGTGACCACTTCCGGCTTCACCGGTATATAAATATCCATCTTGTACAGAAATGTCTTTCAAAAGTGGTTCGATCGTTTTGAATTTCTCAGCGTCACCACCAATCATCGAACAAATTCCGTGACGCGCGCCTTCTGTTCCGCCACTTGTTCCACAATCAAAGAAGAAAATTCCGTGCTCTTTTAAGTTTGCTGCACGACGTACAGTGTCTTTGTAGTTAGAGTTTCCACCATCAATAATGGAATCCCCTTCTTCGAGTAGCGGAATCAATCCTTGAATAACAGATTCTGTAATTTCTCCAGCGGGTACCATTAACCACAGCGTACGCGGTGCTTTTAGTTCTTTCACCATGGCCTCTATAGAAGAAACTTGGTTAAGATTGCTTTCTTCAACTACTGCATGACTGTCATAGCCGATGACTTCGTGATTATGATCGATTAAATTCAGTGCCAAGTTTAATCCCATTTTTCCTAAACCGATAATTCCAATTTCCATTGAAAAGCCTCCCTTTCTAAAAAAGAATATTTTTCTTTATTTAATTCATTGTATCAAATATTTTTCCGTACGCAACATGTTATTCTATAATAGACAGATATTTTTAAAGAAATGAGGCACGGCTCATGAAACAACAGCAATTTGCGCTGGCTGCCATACGCGGTAGTTACCGCCATTTTAGTGAAAAAGAAAAAAAGATTGCCGATTATGTATTAAATGACCCAAAGAATATTATTCATTTGACGATCAATCAAATTGCGGATGAATTAGGACTCGCGGAATCCACTGTTTTTCGCTTTTGCCAGCGCATTGGCTTTAAAGGATTCCAAGCTTTTAAAATTTCACTTGCCGCAGAAGTTGTCGCTCCTTTAAAAGACATTCATGAAAAAATCGAAGAAGGCGACAGCATTAATGCAGTTACTGAAAAAGTTTTCCGCTCCAATATCAAAACCTTGGAAGACACGTTACAAATTGTCGATGCTGAAGCGATGGAACAAGCTACTCAAAAGTTAATGAACGCTCGAAAAATCGATTTTTACGGCAATGGCGGATCTGCGATGGTTGCGATGGATGGGTACCATAAGTTTGTTCGTCTAGGGCTTCACGTTTCGATGAATTTGGATTCCCATATGCAACTTATGGCCGCTTCTCAACTTCAATCGGATGATGTGGCAATTGTCATTTCCCATTCGGGTTCAACGACTGAAGTACTCGATGTGCTCCGTGTATTAAAAGAAAAAGGTGTAACCATTATCTCTGTGACTAATTTTGCTAAGTCGCCGTTGTCTAAAGAAGCGGATATCGCTCTTTATACCGTTTCCGAAGAAACCGACTTCCGTTCAGAAGCTCTTTCTTCCCGAATTGCGCAATTGAGTTTAATCGATGCGCTTTATACCAATTTAATGATTCTTCGTGGCGATGATGGAAAAAAAGCACTTCAAGATATGCGCGAAGCCATGTCGCATAGACGTCTGTAACCTTAAAAACCCGTTCCTTTTTCTTCAGGAACGGGTTCAGCTTGTAGACGAAAGAATTATTATATTAGTTAACGAATGAATATTCATCTTAACCTATATACTGGATCCTTCGCTCCATGCGGACGCTTTCCGCGGACGAAGCGCTGAGCCTCCTCGTCGCAAGCTCCTGCGGGGTCTCATCACTCCGTTTTTCCGCAGGAAAGTCAGTGACCGAAGGGACTTCGGGCAGTGGCTTTGCGACGAAGCTAGCGCAGCGATGCAGGAGCATATTCTTTGCCCTTCGCCGCATTATGCTCCGGATCCTTGTGTGATTACTCGTTAATCCTCTTGAAATAAATTCGCTGGTTACTCTCTCTAATTAGAGCTATATGCTAACAACCGTTCTGGCCACGAAGACTCCTATGGGACAGCGAAAGCTGAAGACCCCGCAGGAACGCAAGTGACGAGGAGGCTGAAGCTGAGCCCATGGAAAGCGCAGTGGCCAGAACGGTTGTGGTTATACACAACTATAAATTTTCAATAGACTTTGTCTACGGTCTGAGTCCGTTCCTTTTTCTTCAGGAACCGGTTTTTTCATATAAATAAGCAGATGCATTGACACCCCCATCCCCTTGAGATAAGTTAATAAGATGAATTCCGATAGACTTTATAGGGATTTAACTTTTAAAGAAATGAGAGGTACGTTATGAAAGTCATATGGACGAAGTATTTAAATGCTTCATTGATTCTTAAAATTACGATTGCACTTATACTCGGCGTTGCCGTTGGGTTAATATTCGGAGAACAAGCAGCTGTTTTGGCACCTCTAGGTGACTTGTTGCTGAAATTACTAACCTTCTTAATCATTCCTTTAATCTTATTCACGATGATGGTTGGGATTAATCAATCCTCTATCGGTGACCTTGGACGAATGGGTGGAAAAGTGTTTATCTACTACACGCTGAGTTCTGCTTTTGCCATTATTGTAGGTCTTACAGTAGCTAGCTTATTAAAACCCGGCTTAGGGATGCAAATGCAAGGCAATGAAACTTTTGACGTACCGGAAAACCCAGGCATCGTCAGTGTGTTGTTGAACATTGTCCCTTCTAATATTTTCACAGCGTTTACTGAACTCAATTTACTCGGCATTATTTTTATCGCTTTTGCTTTCGGCATTGCGTTATCTTATATGCGTAATTCGACTGAACTTGGGAGCTTAGGCGAGCATTTATACAAAACCGTAAATGCATTAAATGAAATGACGTTGCTCGTCTTAAAAGCGGTGCTTCAATATGTCCCAATCGGAATTTTTGCGATTATGGCTAAAACCGTTGGAAATCAAGGGTTAGATACGCTATTCTCTTTAGGCGAGATGGTCGTAGTATTATACGTTGCACTGATTGTTCAAATTGTGTTGTATGTATTGCTCTTATTGGCATTCAAAATAAACCCACTGGATTTCTTTAAACAAGCACGCACGCCTATGTTAACGGCATTTGTCACGCAAAGTAGTTCGGGTACGTTGCCATTAACGTTGAATGCTGCGAAAAATTTAGGGCTATCCAAAAGTTTATATGGTTTTAGTTTGCCGCTCGGCGCCACAATCAATATGGATGGTGCAGCAATACGGATTGCCGTTTCAGCGGTTTTCGCAGCCAATCTCGTTGGAGATCCATTAAGTATTTCTGAAATGCTGATGGTCGTTCTGGTTGGTACACTTGCATCGGTCGGCACTGCTGGTGTTCCGGGTGCTGGTATTGTGATGATTGCAACGGTATTTGTTCAATTAGGCTTACCGATCGAAGCGGTCGCATTGCTGACTGCTATTGATGCTTTAGTCGGAATGGGTGCCACAGGGCTTAACGTTACAGGAGACTTAGTCGGCACTACTCTCATTGATAAAAATGAAAAGAAACGACAAACAGCTTAACAATCAAAACCCCTTAAAATGAGCAATTGCTCGTCTTAAGGGGTTTTAACTATGACTTTAACTTCTTTTTTTAATCGCAAACAAATGAAACTCAGCATTTGCTTCTTTGTATTCAGTATAATCATCTAGCAAAATGTCCCATTCAAATGGCGAATTTTCGATGATTTGTTTTAATGTGTCTTCGCGTTGTCGTCCTTTAAGGAGACCGTTTACAAAGATGCCTCCCCCTTTTAACTCTGTTAGTATTTTCTCCACAAACTGCGTTTCTTTAGCCAAGTCATTTTGATAAAAATGCAGCATGGAATCTAGTAACACAATATCAATTTCTGCTGAAATCGAATATTCGTATACATTGCCAATACGTCCTTCTACCGACAACTTTTGAAGTTTTGCTTGTCGATTTAGTTGTTCAATGCCAACACTTGAGTGATCGACGCCGATTACTTTATAACCTAGATTGCCTAATGGTAAAGCATCCCGACCTTGCCCACAGCCTAAATCCAAAACCGTTCCTTTTGTTTCGATAGTTGTAAAAAATGCTACAAGACCTGGATAGGGATTTCCAAAATAGTTTTCTTTTTCATAATAATTATCGTACGCCACTTTTTTCATAAGGTACCCTCTCTCCATAAAACTAGTAACTGTACATATTTTTTTAGGCTTTCATTAACATTTGTCTGCTCTTCCGGTTTCCGTTATCCTTTAAAGGAGTATAGCAAAGGAGATGGCTTTCATGACAACAATCGGATTTGTACGACACGGCATCACGGATTGGAATATACAAGGCATCGCACAAGGGTCTGCGGACGTTTCACTTAACGATACAGGACTACAGCAGGCAGAAGCACTTGCAGAACGCTTAGCTCAAGAAGACAAGTGGGACCGAATTATCTCAAGTGATTTGGCACGAGCAAAAGAAACGGCGGAGATCATTGGCAAAAAACTCAATTTACCTGTCAGCCATTTTGATATCCGGCTGCGTGAAAGAAACGGCGGTAAAATCGAGGGCACTACAGAACAAGAACGCATTGAAAAATGGGGAGCCGATTGGCGTAGCCTCGACTTAGATATGGAAAATTTGGATGATGCAGCAGACAGAGGCCTCTCTTTAGTTGAAGACGTGTTAGCCCATTTCAAAGGCGAACGTGTCTTGCTTGTGAGTCATGGTGGATTGATTGGCTTGACGTTAAAAAAACTAATACCTGACAAATTTACAAAAACGTCTTTAGACAACACATCTATTACGATTTTGACGAACGCTGAAAACAAATGGGATTGTTCATTGTATAATTGCACGGTGCATTTGGAAAATAGTAAAAGTTTTTGATGGCTTGCGTGACTCGTTCGTTCGGTGACTGTGATAAAGTAAACAATAGTTAGCACGTCAAATACACGTAAGAAGGAGCGCTTTTTCATGTATATCGTATCGAATCGCATTAAAATGAAACCCGGATTTGCAGAAAAAATGGCGCCTAATTTTTCACGCCCAGGCCCGTTGCAACAACTGGAAGGCTTTATCAAAGTGGAAGTCGCGATCACACAAAACTTGACAGAATACGATGAGCTAAACGTTAATATGTATTGGGAAACGCTCGAAAATTTCGAAGCTTGGAAAACGAGCGATGCGTTTAAACAAGCTCATAAACGCCCTGAAGCTAGTGGCGACGATAATGAACCGAAAAAAGAATCCCCGATGCTAGGCAGTGAGCTCGTTATTACAAAAGTTGTCGGACTTATTGAAGCTACCACTTCAAGCTAAGTGAAATAGACAGATGGCCTAATTGAGGCTATCTGTTTATTTTTTGATTTTTCATACTACCTGACTATTATCTCTTAACAAGGAGTCCCTATTATGAGCAAATTAAAGCCCGCTTTATGGACAAGAGATTTTATCCTTACTTCATTGGTAAATTTCTTTTTGGTCCTCATTTTTTACCTATTGATGGTAACGATTGCTGTTTACGCGGTAACTGAATACGGTGCTTCAACGAGTCAAGCCGGATTAGTTACTGGCATATTCATCTTAGGTGCATTGACTGGCCGGATTTTCATCGGTCGTAGCATTGATAAAATTGGTCGCAAAAAAACATTAATTATCGGTACGGCTTTATTTACGTTAACAACGTTTTTCTACTTTTTGAATTTTGGACTTCCCTTTTTAATGGCTAATCGCTTTCTTCATGGCATGACTTTAGGAATGGCCAGTACTGCTGCTGGAACCATTGTGGCGCAAATTATCCCTATGACCCGTAAAGGTGAAGGCATTGGCTATTTTAGCATGAGCTCAACTTTGGCAGCGGCATTTGGTCCGTTTATTGGCTTAATGTTGAGTCAATACAGCAGTTATGAAATGATCTTTACTGTTTGTTTAGCTCTTGGTGTAGTCACTTTCGTGGTTTCTTTGTTAGTATATGTACCGCCGGTAGAGGCACCCCCAAACGCTTACGTTACGAAAGGGTTTAAATTTTCAAGTTTTGTCGAACCAAAAGCTGTACCTATTGCCATTGTTTGTTTAGTGATTGCACTTTGTTATTCAAGCGTTTTGTCGTTTATCAATTTTTATGCGATGGAGGAAAACCTTGTTCAAGCTGCTAGTTACTTTTTCTTGGTTTATGCAATTGCCATTTTACTATCTCGTCCCTTTACAGGGCGACTGATGGATTTAAAAGGTGCCAACTTTATTATGTACCCAGCATTTGTGCTTTTTGCAGCGGGATTGTTTTTGTTGAATGTATCTAGCAGTAGTGCTGGCTTATTAGTAGCAGGTGCATTAATTGGATTTGGGTTCGGTAACATGCAGTCGACGACTCAAGCTGTAGCGATAAAGTTAACGCCAACTCACCGCATGGGTCTTGCGACATCGACATTTTTCATCGCGATGGATGCCGGACTAGGTTTTGGACCTTATTTTCTTGGCTTTATCATTCCAATGATCGGGTATTCCTCACTTTATGGAATTTTAGGTTTTGTCGTGCTTGCTACTTCTATTCTTTATTATGTATTGCATGGCAAAAAAGAACGTGCTGATGCAGTTGCATTGGGTTATAAATAACTGCTCCGCAAAAAAACGCTTAACCTTTAGGTTAGGCGTTTTCATATTTTACTGCTCTTTTTTCAACCTAGCTACTTCACTCTCAAGAAAATTTAGGCGTTTATGAATTCGATAAAATATTGGCAAATACGCTATGACCACTATGATCATCCATCCCATGGCACATCCCCCTTTTCCACACTTTACCATACATTTTTTGCAAATAAAGGTGAGTTTAAAGATTTTAAATGGATGTACCTTTCTCTCACACTAACAGTTGCTTGACTAACTCTTTGTTGCGCTTTTTAAACACTTCGTTGTGCGAAGACACCATGGCAACTTTACGCGCGTCTGGCTGAATCCATTGTTTAGCTTTATTGACGGCGTTAGCAGCATCTTGGAATGTCCCTGCAATTAAATTCAGTTTCGCTTCGTGCTGTAAAATATCACCGGCTGCATAAAGACCTTCAACAGAAGATTCACTGCTTGGTGTTCCTGCAATGTAATAGTCGTCGGCGATGTCGATGTTTAAAGGACTGTTGCCGAGCAAACTAATGTCTCGTTCATAGCCATGATTGATAATCATTTCATCAATGGAGAGAATTTGAACTTCTCCTGTTCCTTGATGGGTCAGTTCAACAAATTCAATGGCATCTCGGTCGTCCGATGCAATCAGGCGCGTAATGTTGGTCTCTAAATAGCAAATGGCAGATCCGTTCATCAGCTGCGTTACTTGTGCTTCGTGCCCTGCGAGTTCTGGTTTACGGTACGTAACGTACACTTGCTTAGCTATAGGTTCGAGCTCGTTCGCCCAATCGATTGCTGAGTTGCCGCCTCCAGAGATGAGTACGGTTTTGTTTTTAAAGCGTTCTAAAGATTTTACGGTGTAATTTAAATTGGATACTTCAAAACGTTCTGCTCCTTCGATTTGGAGCTTTTGAGGGTTCAAAATGCCCCCGCCTACTGCCACAATCACTGTTTTCGACAAATGCACCTTTCCTGAAGAACCTTTCAATTCAAAAAGTCCCTCTTCGTTTTTGGCAATCGCTTCTATTTTTTCATTCAATACCACTTCTGGCTGGAATGTTAGCCCTTGTGCTACTAGCTGATCAATCAATTTCGCGCCTTGAATTGGAGGTTGGCCTCCCACATCCCAAATCATTTTTTCTGGATAAACATGAATTTTCCCACCTAACTGTGGTTGAAATTCGATAATCTTTGTTTTCATTTCTCGTAAGCCACTGTAGAAAGCCGAGTATAACCCCGCTGGCCCCCCACCAATAATTGTCACATCAAAAAGTGTGTTTTTCTCCATTTTTATGTAACTCCTGTCCTTTTGAATTTGCATTGACAAGCTTAAATATAAGTTTTATAGTATTGATTGTACTGAAAATGATAATCATTATCAATGAAAATACATAAAATTTAGCAAAGGAGGATTTAGAGATGGTGCGTTTATTCACCGAGGAGCTAAATATTAGCTACGGAGATCGCTTGATTGTGAAAGATTTGTCTGTTGAAATTCCGGATAAAAAGATTACGACAATTATCGGTTCGAATGGCTGTGGGAAATCTACACTTTTAAAAGCGATAACTCGTGTGATTCCGCATCAATCCGGAACAGTCGTTTTAGATGGCGGCAATATTGCACAAGAAAACACAAAATCCCTCGCGAAGAAAATGGCAATTCTTCCGCAAACACCTGATAGCGCAGCGGGACTTACAGTTGGTGAACTCGTTTCTTACGGCCGCTTTCCTTACCAAAAAGGATTTGGGCGTCTGTCTAAAAGAGATTATGACATCATCAATTGGGCACTCGATGTTACAGGCACACAGTTTTTTAAATACCATCCAGTCGATGCGTTATCCGGTGGCCAACGTCAACGTGTGTGGATTGCAATGGCACTTGCACAAGAAACTGAAATGATTTTTTTAGATGAGCCTACGACTTATCTGGACATGGCACATCAGCTAGAAATATTGGAGCTTTTGCAACAACTCAACAAAGAGCAAGAACGAACCATCATTATGGTGCTTCACGATTTAAACCAAGCCGCTCGTTTTGCAGACCATATTATTGCGATGAAAGATGGCAAAATCGTTAAAGCCGGCAATTGCCATGACGTAATTACACAACCGGTCCTGAAAGAAGTTTTTCGAATTGATGCAGAAATCGGACTTGATCCGCGAACGCAAAAACCAATGTGTACAACTTATAACTTAATCAAAGGAGTTTAACCCATATGAAAAAACTATTTTTACCTCTCACTTTATTTACTTTACTTCTTCTTCTTAGTGCTTGTAATTCTGATACTGCTGCAAAAGAAACGAGCGACACTAGCACCGACACGATTACTTATGAATCTGAAAATGGCCCGGTAGAAGTACCAGCGGATCCACAACGCGTGATTGTTTTATCTACATATAGCGGAGACGTGATGTCTTTGGACGTTCCATTAGTCGGTGTCGATTCTTGGTCAAAAATGAACCCTCGCTTTGAAGAACAACTAAAAGATGTAGAAGAAGTAGCCGATACAGACCTTGAAAAAATTATTGAACTAGATCCAGACTTGATTATCGGTGGGTCCACTATTAATAATATTGACAAATTAAATCAAATCGCTCCAACTGTGACATTTACATACGGTAATTTGAGCTATTTGGAACAGCATCTTGAAATCGGAAAATTACTGAACAAAGAACAACAAGCCCAAGAATGGATTACCGATTTCCAAGAACGTGCACAACAAGCGGGTGAAGACATTCGTGCGAAAATCGGACAAGATACCACTGTTTCAGTCATAGAAAACTTCGATAAGCAATTATACGTTTTTGGAGATAACTGGGGACGCGGAACGGAAATTCTTTATCAAGAAATGAAATTAAACATGCCTGAAAAAGTGGAAGAAATGGCGTTAGCAGATGGCTATTACATGTTGTCTCAAGAAGTATTACCGGAATACATGGGTGATTACGTAATCTTTAGTAAAGACAGCACGCAAGACAACTCCTTCCAAGAAACAGATGTTTACAAAAACACTCCGGCTGCCAAAAACGGCCAAATTTTTGAAGCCAACGCCAAAGAATTTTACTTTAACGACCCGCTCACACTCGAATACCAATTGGATTTCTTTATCGAAAACTTTTTAGGTGAGTGAGGCAATACTAGCGAGTCCAATTTATATAACAAAAAAAGAGGGATTCTGTTAAAGAGTTCCTCTCAGACTGTAGACAAAGTCTTATTAAACTGAATAATGATGCATACTCTTCAACCGGGCTGGCCACTTCGCTTTCCGTGGGCTCAGCTTCAGCCTCCTCGTCACTGACGTTCCTGCGGGGTCTTCAGCTTTCGCTGTCCCACAGGAGTCTTCGTGAACCAGCCCAGTTGAAGGCTTCTTGCTACAAACAAAGTGATATTCTATAGTGCGCTTTACCGTATAAATAACGTGTTACAAGCTTTTTCCCTACTCACTCTAGGATTCGGAGCACCTAGTGGCGACTCCAGCGGAAAAACGAAGTGATGAGACCCCGCAGGAGCTTGCGACGAGGAGGCTCAGCGCGGAGTCCGCGGAAAGCGTCCACTAGGTGTGGAGAATCCCACATGCATACAAAAATGAGTAAGTATTCTTTTGTCTACAAACTAAGAGGGATTCTGTTAAAGAATCTCTCTTTTATTCTTAGGAAAAGATGATGACTAATGACACCTAAAATTCCCTTTCCAATTAAATTAACTTTGAGTTTTGTCTTACTCGCACTGACCTTAATGGTTTCTTTAATTTTCGGTGCGGCGGATATTAGTTTAAAAGAAGTCGGCCTCGCTTTGTTTTCAACTTCTTCTAGCGATTCTATTGGTGTGATTCGCGAAATTCGACTCCCGCGTGAAGTCGCGGCCATTTTTGTAGGTGCTGCACTTGCTGTATCCGGTGCGATGATGCAAGGCATGACGCGCAATCCACTGGCTGACCCGGGTCTTCTCGGTTTAACAGCTGGGGCTAATGCCGCGCTTGCGTTTACTTTAGCATTTGTTCCGGCGGCGAATTATTTCGGTATTATGATCGCTTGTTTTATCGGTGCCGCGGTGGGTGCTGCGTTAGTGTTTGGGATTGGCGCAGCTAAAAAAGGTGGATTTTCACCGTTTCGAATTGTTCTCGCAGGGGCTGCGATATCGGCATTTTTAACAGCGATTGCTGAAGGTATTGGTCTTTACTTTAATATCTCAAAAAACGTTTCACAATGGACCGCGGGTGGATTGATCGGCACTTCTTGGGGACAACTACAAGTAGTGGTTCCTTTTATCGCCGTGTCGTTATTCGTGGCCATCGTGTTAGCCCGGCAATTGACCATTTTAAGTTTAAGTGAAGAAGCTGCCATTGGCTTAGGACAAAAAACGGCGCAAATTAAAGCAATTCTTTTTATCGTCATTACTCTTCTTGCAGGTGCTGCTGTGGCACTAGCTGGCAATATGGCATTTATTGGGTTGATGATCCCTCATGTGGTTCGGACAATTGTTGGCACCGATTACCGCTTTATCATTCCGATGTCTGCCGTAGCTGGAGCGATTTTTATGTTGCTCGCCGATTTAATTGGCCGGACAATCAACGCGCCTTTTGAAACTCCAGTCGCCGCAATCATTGCAATTCTTGGTTTGCCGTTCTTTCTAATCATCGTTCGTAAAGGAGGCAAAGCATTCGCATGATTCATCCTAGTTTACGCAAAAAGCAACGAATTTCGTATTATGGTTTGCTGACACTGATTTTACTAACAACCATGGTCAGTATGGGCTTAGGTTACTCACCTATTTCTTATGACCGGTTAATGCCTGCTATTTTGGGACAAGGAACATTTAAAGAAGAATTTATTTTGTTTTCAATTCGCTTGCCGCGAATTTTAATTACCTTACTAGCCGGAATGGCACTCGCTTTGTCTGGCGCTATTTTACAAAGTGTGACACGTAACGACTTGGCAGACCCTGGAATCATCGGGATCAATTCCGGAGCTGGTGTCGCCATTGCGGTGTTCTTCTTGTTTATTCCAGTTGAAGTTGGTGCGTTTGCTTACTTATTGCCGCTTGTCGCTTTTGGTGGTGCACTTTTAACGGCTATATTGATCTATGCTTTTTCTTATTCTCGAAGCACAGGGCTACAACCTGTTCGTTTAGTTCTCGTCGGAATTGGCTTTTCGATGGCACTTTCTGGCGTTATGATTGTGCTCATTTCTTCTGCTGAACCAGAAAAAGTTGATTTTATCGCCAATTGGTTAGCAGGTAGCATTTGGGGAGCGGATTGGCCATTTATCATTGCCATCCTTCCGTGGTTATTGATATTGATCCCGTTTACGTTATATAAAGCAAACCGTATGAACGTTCTCGGGCTGAGCGATCCTGTCGCTGTCGGGATTGGTGTTTCTATTGAAAAAGAACGACTTGTGTTGCTACTGGCTGCTGTCGCTTTAGCCGCTTCTGCGGTTTCTGTTACTGGTGGAATCGCGTTTATCGGGCTAATGGCCCCGCATATTGCCAAAGCCATCGTTGGACCGCGACATCAATTGTTTTTACCACTTGCGATTTTGATAGGCGGTTGGCTACTGTTACTAGCAGACACAATCGGACGAAACTTACTCGAGCCTTCAGGTATCCCAGCAGGCATTATGGCCGCGTTAATCGGTGCGCCTTACTTCATCTATTTGTTGTTAAGAAAATAAACAGCCAGGACTCTTCGCCTATGAAGATCCTGGCTGTTTATTTTTGTTTTGCATTTGCACAATTACTCTCCTGATTAAACTCAACATGACGCCAATTCAAGTAATACTTAGAATTCTTTATTTTTAATCCGCTTGGATAAAAAACCCTAACAACTCAACTAGTTGTTAGGGTTTGAACTACTGCTACAGGCGTTGCTGATGGTTTCCCAAAATAATACCCTTGGAATAATTGATAACCGAGCTGCTTTAGCCAATCAAAATCTTGACGTGTTTCTATACCTTCTGCTAATGGAATCGAACCAATTTCTTGAGCTTTTTCTAGAAATTTTTTGGCGATTTCTTGTTTTTTTGTATCCGTTGCAACGCCTTGAACAAATTGCATATCCAGTTTCATATACTTAGGCTGCAAATCAGCCAATAATTCAATCGTGCTATACCCTTCGCCAACATCGTCTAATGCATAGTCAAAGCCTCTCGATCGATAATAACTGAGAATTTTCTTTAAGTGATTGATGTCGTCTACTTTTTCAGTTTCCACTACTTCAAACACTAACGAATTTGGATTTACTCCCAATTTCTCGGACAACTCGATGGTCGACCGCAAACAAAATTCGGGCGAATAAATCGATGTCGGGATAAAGTTGATAAATGCTTTTGTTCCATTTAATGCGGCTGCATATTTCACCGCAGTCATCCTGCAAACCCGGTCGAGTGCATATAAACGGCCACGTGTTTTTGCCGCAGGAAAAATTTCGTTCGGATAAATCATCGAGCCGTCTTCGTTTTGGAAACGCGCTAACATTTCATACGCATAAATATTTTCATCGCCATCTACAATTGGTTGGTAGTGACAAATAATCCGCTCATCTTTAATGACAGCATCGATCCATTCCATAGCGAAAACTTTTGACATCTCTTGTAATGGCTGCCAAGCTTCCTGGTTAATACGAAAAGTAGCAGCCTCCATCACTAGTAAATCATTGCAAAAATCGAGGAATTCTCTTGCACCTTTTTCATCTATTTGGAGCTTGTTGCCTTTTAAAACAACATCAATTTCTCTTCTTTTCAAGTGTTCTATGACCATTGGCAGCGCTGAAAGATTCGTTTGTCCTTCTAGCTTAATTTCAAATTTGATGGCTGCAACTGTGCAGCTATTACATTGCATTATTTATCACTCCTATTTATACAGTAGTTTTAGTTTACTTGATAAATACTAAAAACTGTTATTTTTTTATAAAAAAAGTCAATTTATTCTTCTTTATTATTTAACCCGCTGATAATTTCCATCAGAACTTTAAAGGAGTTTTCTAATTGAAATCGAATTAAAGCTATAGACAACCTAACTATCATGCTTCAAGAACCGCCCGCTATTAATTCATTCACAAAGGAGAATGAGTATGGGAAAAATTATTGTGGCTATGTATTTGACACTTGATGGGGTTATGGAAGAACCATCTTGGACAGCACCTTACTGGGATGATGAAATTGCTAAATTTCAATTGGATTTGCTGTTTAGCAGTGATGCCTTGTTGCTTGGACGCGTAACTTACGAAGGATTTGCCGCAGCTTGGCCTTCTGCTGAAGATGAAGAAGGCTTTGCTGAACGCATCAATAAATTACCAAAGTATGTTGTTTCGACAAGCTTAAAGCGTACAGAATGGAACGCACGTCTAATCACGAGCAACGTAGCCCAAGAAGTGGCTAAACTAAAAAAAACCGGTCAACGATTATTGGTCTATGGAAGTGCTGAACTTATCGAAACCTTGCTAAGACATGATTTGATTGATGAACTTCATTTAATGACATTCCCACTCGTATTAGGAGAAGGAAAACGGCTATTCAAGGAAAATGCCGATCAGAAAATGTTCAACCTACAAAATATTCGTTCAACCGATTCAGGTGTTTTGATTGCTAGTTATGCACCGGATAAATAAGTCGATATTAAAAAGGCTCCTATATAAGGAGCCTTCAGACTATAGACAAAGTCTATTGAAAATGTATAGTTGTTTATAACCACAACCGTTCCAGCCACTGCGCTTTCCATGGGCTCAGCTTCAGCCTCCTCGTCACTTGCGTTCCTGCGGGGTCTTCAGCTTTCGCTGTCCCATAGGAGTCTTCGTGGCCAGAACGGTTGTTAGCATATAGCTCTAATTAGAGAGAGTAACCAGCGAATTTATTTTCAAGAGGATTAATGATTAATCACACAAGGATCCGAAGCGCAATGCGGCGACTCCTGCGGAAAAACGGAGTGATGAGACCCCGCAGGAGCTTGCGACGAGGAGGCTCAGCGCTTCCATAGCTGTCAACTTAAGAAAAAGGACTAACTTCTCTCAAAAGATGGTATGGAAGACTATCCATCAACGAGAGGAGTTTTTTTTATGACAGCTCCAGCTACACTTAACTACCTCGATCCGCTATTTGCATTCCTGGCACCAGAGAAGGTCGACGCCCTAGCCAAAGAAACGGGATTTATTCAACGAAAAAGAAAACTAACTGCCAGCGATTTTCTGTCGTTGCTTTTTCAGGCCCATGGAAATTTCATCGATCCTAGCTTGCAAGAACTCAGTACCAAGCTTCTGGCTGATCAGGAAATCGACATCAGTCGTACCGCAGTCGATAAGAAATTCACTAAGCAAGCTGTCCATTTTCTTCACCGGTTGGTCGAAGAGTTATTCCAGATTCAACAATCTCTTGAACTAGTGAAACACCCAGTGGCAGTGGATTGGCCCTTTACTAGCTTGCGCATTTTAGATGCCACGCACCTCGAGGTGCCTAATTCGTTGAAAGCGCGCGCGAAAAAAACACGCCAAAGCTCGGTGAAAATCCAACATGAATTTGATGTGTTAACGGGACGGCTGACCTTTTTGCGTGTCGATTTTGGCAACGTCAACGACACCATTATGGGTGGGAAACGGGTGCCGTTTCTGGACGAGCAAGAATTGTGCTTGCAAGACCTCGGCTATTTTCATTTCCACTCATTCGAGCAGATTGATGAAAACCACAACTACTTTCTCACCAAGTTTCGGAATGACGCTTATTTAGCCTATCAAAACCCGTTCCCTGCCTATCATCCGGATGGATCTGTGGTGAAAAGTAGCGAGTATCAGCGCATTGAACTCGAGCGCCTTTGTGAGAACATGGCACCGGGAGAAATCTTGGAACTGGAACAAGTTTACTTTGGTCGAGATGCGCATTTTTCAGCACGATGTGTGCTATTTGCCCGAAGCGAAGAACAACGCCAACAACGACTGCAAAAAATTCAGCGCCGGGCATCCAAAAGTGGGAAGAAACCCAAGCAGCTGGTTCGTGATTTAGCTGGAATAACCGGCTATATGACCAACTTACCCGAACCTGTTTCAGGTTCGCACCTTGTTGAATTGTATCGCATGCGTTGGCAAATTGAATTGAATTTTAAGGCGTTGAAATCCTATTTGGAAATCGATCATTTCCGATTGGTCAAACAAGAGCGTTGGCTCTGCCATATCTATGCCACATTACTGGTCTTCCTGTTAAGCCAATTGATTGCGTATCAAATTCGGAATGCGATTTGGGGAGTCGAGGAGAAAGAAATTAGCGAAACCATCGCGATTCGAAGTATCGCCTGTGAGTTTTTGGCGCAAATGTATGAAGCCGTCAAACAAAAAAAGAAGACGCTTCTGGCTTTTGTTCCCTTGATTTCCCACTTATTCAGCAGGACTGCACGGAAGCCGAATTCCGCTAAAGGAACAGCCTTGAAACGCCTTCAATTCATCTAGAATCATCCAACCACAGCCTCCCCAAAAAGGGGGGCTAGTTGGCGTTCTTAGTTATCTCCATTTCCGATATTTCCCGAATTCAAACCCCGATGTCGTACAAATTTAATGGAAATACTCAACGTCATTTCTTAAGTTGACAGCTATGGGCTCAGCGCTTCGTCCGCGGAAAGCGTCCGCATGGAGCGAAGGATCCAGTATATAGGATAAGATGAATATTCATTCGTTAACTAACATAATAATTCTTTCGTCTACAAGCTGAGGTTCCTATATAAGGAGCCTTTTTTTGCAGAAATTATGTTCTGTTGAGTTTCTTTTTAGCATAAATATAAGTAACTGCTAAAGCAGCGACTAATACACTTCCTTTAATAATATCGAAGGCATAATAGGGAAGATTCTGTATCGTCAGTCCGTTTAACAAAATCCCAATAATTGCTGCGCCAAAAAATGTACCTAAAGCATTTGGCTTACCTACTCCTAAAACTGAATATCCCACGAAGACAGCCGCAACCGCCTCCATCATTAAGGGAGCTCCTGCATCAATTTGTCCCGAACCGACGCGTGCCGTAAAGAGGATACCGGCCATTGATGCAAAGACACCAGATACCACATAAGCTGTAAATTTCACTTTTTTAACGTTAACTCCTGACAATGTGGCAGCTTCAGCATTTCCTCCCGTCATATAAAGAACTCTTCCCCAGCGCGTGTGTTTCAGTACGATGTAAGAAGCTATAACCATTACTAGCATGATCCAAACAGGAACCGGCAGACCCATTAATTGTCCTTGTCCTATCCAAAGAAAGGCGTCCGATAATTGACCAGGTGCGGTGCCACCTGAAGTTAGAGGCATATTATTATAGATTGAATAGCCTTCCGTATAAGTTCGGTGCAAACCAGCTACGATATACATCACGCTTAAAGTTGCGAGCAAGTCTGGAATGCCAATGATCACAATGAGAAAACTGTTGAAGGCACCAACTAAAACTCCAATTAGTAATGGCAGAATAAGAACAAGCCATAACGGCATGTCGTACCACACCATTAATGATGCAGAAACGACGGTCGAAAATGACATTGTCGAACCCACTGACAGATCAAAGCCACCTACTACAAGCGTAAACGTCACGCCTAAAGCTAATAACGTCACAATGGAAATCGAGCGTAAAATGTCTGTGAAATTAGCATATGTGAAAAAAGCATCACTGATTGTACTAAAATAAAAAATGATAAACACCAGCAAAGCAATTGCGCCATATTTAAACAGAAACTGTGTCGCATTGTCTTTCACTGAGCTCTTGTTTTTCTCAAAATTGTTCTTTTCCACCACTTGCATACAACAAAATCCTTTCTTGGGTCGCTTCTTGCCGTGACAATTCCTTCACGATTTGACCGTTGTGCATGATGAGAATGCGATCGGAAATTCCGAGAACTTCATGAATTTCACTAGAAAAATACAAACACCCTTTGCCTTTTTCCGTCAATTGACGAATCAATTTAAAAATGTCCACTTTTGCTCCAATATCCACACCTTTAGTCGGTTCATCAAACAGGTACAAAGCAGAATCGAGCGAAATCCATTTTCCGATTGCTATTTTCTGTTGGTTTCCTCCACTTAAGTGGAGAAGCGCAGTTTCAGTACTACTAGTTTTAACGCGCAAACGTTCAATTATCTCACTGGCATACCTTTTTTCGGCTTTTCGATTTATGAACAAACCTTTAGAGAATTTTTTCAAGTTGGGAAATGTCGCATTAACCTCTAATGATTCCTGAACAAATAACCCTTCTTTTCTCCGCTCTTCGGGAATCAATGCCATTCCTGCTTTGATGGCGTCAGCCGGATGCTTAATTTTGGTCACCTTGCCTTCAAGCTTTATCGTTCCTGATGTGAGAGGAGTTGCTCCAAATATAGCTTTCGCAAGTTCCGTTTTTCCGGCACCGACGAGACCGACGACACCAACCACTTCGCCTGATGAAACCGTCAGCGACAAGTTTTTAAGTTTATGTCCATCCGACAAATTTTCTACTTGCAAATAATGCGCTCCTTGAAAGTGTGTGTTTGGTTCTAATTCATGGCTCAGTGCCTCCCCGAGCATTGCTTCTATCACCTGACTTTGATCCGCATCGCTCGTATTATAAGTTTCAACCCAGGTCCCTTCACGCATTACCGTAATCCGGTCACTAATTGCAAACACTTCTGGCAACCGATGCGAAATAAAGATACATCCAACGCCTTTTCGTTTTAGTTTCGAAATAACGGCATACAATTTTTCCGATTCATGAATGGATAGAGGAGCTGTAGGTTCATCAAAGATGATGATTTTTGCTGAGTGGACCAATGCTCTTGCAATTAACACCAACTGTTTTTCTGCTAATGTTAGATGCACTGCTTTTTGCTGAACATTCAAATGGTCTACTTGCAATTCATGCAAAATCATTCGAGCTTTGTCGTTGAGTTTGTGTTTTGAGATAAATAACTTACCCTTATTCGCAAATGTATCAAGTAAGATATTTTCTGCCACTGTTAGATCTGCCACAATTGCAGTATCCACTTCCTGATAAACACAATAAATCCCATTCTCTTTAGCTGACTTTGGCGTGGTCAGTTGGATAAGAGAGCCATCCAAATAGATAGTTCCGTTATCTTGTTGATAGACCCCGGACAGGATTTTAATTAACGTGCTTTTCCCCGCACCATTGACGCCTAGAATGGCATGAACTTCACCTTTTTTTAAATGGAACTTGGCATTTTGCAACGCTGTCACTGTACCGAATTTTTTTCCAATAGCCGACATCGAAAGTAAAGGTTCCGCCATAACAATGCTCCTTCCTGGTAAAAAAGCTGTCCTACTTTTCAGGACAGCTCAATTTGATAAAAGTTATTGCCCTTCCAATTCACGCAAGTCATCTGTATAACCTTGCTCACTTGACCCCCAACCTTCTATATAGTCGCTCAGTTTATCGGTTGTCACCGCTTCTTCCGGTAAATTCTGTGCCTCAATAAATATAGGTTCTAGAATTACTTTTTCTTCCGGTTGTTCTCCATTTAGCAATTGGTATAAATAGCGCACTTGAATGCACCCAATATCTGTTGGGTCAACCGCTGCAGAAGCTAGCCAAGGGCTGTTTTCTTTTTGCATTAACTGAAGATCCTCATCACTCATATCGATTCCATAAACTTTAATATCTGTCCGACCAGCCTGTTCGATAGCACGAACAGCGCCTTTAGCAAATTCGTCCCATGAAGCCCATACTGCTGTAATTTCTCCTTCATTTGGATATTGCTTCAATATAGCTTCCATTTGTGACTGTGTATCCAATGCCGTATTGCTAGTTGCAGATCCAAACGCTGTGACTTCTTGGATATTTGGGTTATCTGCCAAGAATTTTTCATATGCTATTTGACGTCTTTCCATCGGTGCAAAACCAGCAGTCCAAATTTTGACGATATTGGCTTTGCCCTCATTGTCTTGTGCTAATTTTTCCAAAGTCATCTGTGCCATTTGTTGATCGCCTTGTTCCAAAGAAACGACGCCGTCCATATCAATTCCTGCATCAAATGCCACAACTGAAATCCCTTTTTCTAGCGCTTTTTCCACCCCTTGGTTTAACGCTTCTTTTGTGCCGTGATCAATTAAAATACCATCGACGCCTTGGTTAATCGCAGCATCTAAGTTAGAAGCCATTTTCGCCAAATCTCCTTCAGAAGTGAAAACCGTCACTTTGCCTCCGAAATTTTCAATTTGCTCTTCAACACCTGCTATGTATTGTGCAGAAAAAGTACCGAGGTTGATCTGCATGATTAAAGCAATTTCTTTACCTGCAAGCGGATGAGCTGAGGTTTTTGCTTCTGTTTCTGAAGAAGTTTTTTCTTCTGTAACCTCTCCTTTAGGTTGACAAGCACCCAATACAATACCGATTAATAATAAAGTGACAAGTAGCCAGAACGATTGTTTTTTCATATTTTTTCTCCTTTTCTTATAGATGCGGCAAGCAACCTAGAGATATTTTTTTGGTAGTCGGCGGTAATAATGCCTTTTTCGGTAATAATTGCGGTAATCAGCTGCGACGGTGTCACATCAAATGCGGGATTAAATACTTTTGTGCCAAGTGGCGCAATCGGCCGTCCATTCATATGAGTAATTTCCTCCGGGTTGCGCTCTTCAATCGGAATTGCCGTCCCGTCTTCAATCTCCAAATCGAATGTCGAAACTGGCGCCGCAACATAAAAAGGAATATTAAAAGCTTTGGCCAATAAAGCCAAATTAAAAGTACCAATTTTGTTTGCAGTGTCCCCATTAGCGGCAATGCGGTCTGCACCGACAATAATAGCTTCGATGCCTTTTGCTTTAATCGTATGTGCCGCCATGCTGTCAGTGATTAAGGTCACATCAACGTTTGATTGTTGCAGTTCCCATACCGTTAAACGCGCACCTTGATAAACTGGACGAGTTTCGCAAGCATAGACATCAAAATGACGGCCGCGTTCACTGCCCAGATGAAACGGTGCTAGGGCTGTGCCATATTTTGCAGTCGCGATGGAACCAGCATTACAAATCGTCATGACTTTTGTGCGCCCTTCTAACAACGTCAACGCATGCTCACCGATACGCCGACAAGAAGCTTCGTCTTCTTCGTGAATCTTAATGGCCTCTGCTAACAATAGTTGCTTTGCCTGCTCGACATTAGTTGCTTCACTAACTTTATCCTGGAGACGATTCAGCGCCCAAGCTAGGTTAACGGCTGTTGGTCTTGAAGCGTTTAAGTAAGATACATCTTTTTTTATGTATTGCTGAAAAGCTCCCAGTGAAACCGTTTCATGCCGCTGAGCTCCAAGAGCCAATCCATAGGCGGCTGTGATGCCAATGGCTGGAGCACCTCGAACTTTTAATGAAAAGATGGCTTCGTAAACATCTTCTATAGTTTCAAGTGTTACGTATTCGATAAGGTGTGGTAGTTTTTGTTGGTCTAGAATAGTCAGTTGCTGACCATTCCATTTGATAGATAAAGGAATGCTCATTTGTACACCTCCTGTAAAATCTTTAGAAAATCAGTGATTGAGTCAATTTGTTGACGCTGCAGGATCAATGCTCGCCCTGTATATAGCGCTTGTTCTTTACTGTTAATTCTTTTTTCTGTCTCTGCTATACTGTCCAAATCTTTAACGTGAGCTAAACCAATTGTTCGGCGAATCAATTCACAGCCCGCAAAACCTGCCGCATCTGTTAACACTTTATCCAGAACAAATTCTAAATAACCTTGAGTGTCTCTAAACGATTCAACGCTCTCCCTTTTCCATAGTTCACTAAACGAAAAAGCAAAAACGTCCCACGTTTTCTCAATGTGTGAGGCAATCACCTGACGCTCAATCCCTTCTCGCGTAATCCATTGGAAAATCAAATTACCTAGGAATAAGCCAACATCGAATCCAATTGGACCATAAAAACCAAACTCTGGATCGATAACTTTGGTTTCAGTTGTACTAGCAAAAATACTGCCTGTGTGAAGATCCCCGTGCAACAAGGCTTCTGATTCAGTTAAAAAGCTCTTTTTCAATTTAGCTACTTCTAGTTGTAATTTTTGGTCTTTCCAAATTGCTTCTGCAGTTGATTGAAGCTGTGGTTCGTAATTATTGGTTTCAAGGTCAAAAAATGGATCCGTGAAAATAAGATCTTCTGTGATCTTACAAAGCTCTGGATTAGTGAACTCGGCAACAAGACGTTTTTTTTCAAAAGGATGAAGACCATAATCTGATGTATGGAACAAAGTCTGCGCCAAGTATTCTCCAATATCCTGCGACAGTCTAGGGAAATTTTGTCCGTTAATCAACCCTTCTCTTGCAATGACAAGATGAGACAAATCTTCCATCACTGTAATCGCTAATGTTTCATCCGCCGCATAAACGACCGGCACCAAAGATGGCACAAACTCACCGTGCTTTCTAAGAACATTGGCTTCAATCGTTGCACGCTTTAAAGTGAGCGGCCAACTTTCCCCAATGATTTTGGCATATGGCAGTGCTTGCTTAATAATTACACGGTTGCCTGTTTTCGAATCTTCGATTTGAAAAACATAATTCAAATTGCCGTCACCAATTTCTCGGCAGCTCAACTCGGCTGTAGGCTCAAAAGTATAGACAGCTTTTGCTAAAGCAATTGCCGTCACTTCAGTTAATCCTTTATAAGTGGTTGGAATAGTAAGCGTCATTTTTTTCTCTCCCTTTTCTACGCAATATAAAAAGCCTCTTTCTAAAAGAAAGAGGCCAGAATAAGAGAGATTCTACGCCTCTTATCTTTCAGAAATTACATTTCTGATGGAATTAGCACCGTGCCTTACAGGAATTTCATCCTGGCGCAAAAGCGCCCCGTCTCACAACGGTATTACGGTCGGTTGCTGGGCGTCATCGGGCCAAAATCCCTCTGCCAGCTCTTGATAAGAGTACTACTTTTCATGCTATTAAGTTCTGAAAAGAATCCTATCATGTTTCAGAATTAACTGTCAATCCTATTTTTTCAATAAAAAAAATTTTACAACAATAGAGTTGACAGACTCTTATGCACGTGAAATAATCAAAATTACTTCTAGACGTAGGTTCAAACAAACTGAGCGCGTTTACGAACTAGCAAAACTTAAAGTTACTTAAATTACTCTTCAAAAATAACCTATCCAATTTCATATTCTTTCTTATTTAGAGCAGGTGGAGGGACAAGCCCTATGATACCCGGCAACCGGTCCAGTAATGGACACGGTGCTAATTCTTGCAGTCAGAAACAATGACTGAGAAATAAGAAGTTGTTAAAGCCCTTAACCTCTTCTTATTTGAAGAGGTTTTTTATTTTTTAACATTACATAGGAGCGTGAATTCAATGAGCACTTTAACTGCTACTTACCAATTATATGGAAAATCAGGTTCCTTTGAGCAAAAAGCTGAAGGCATTGCGTTAGGACTGACAATTGGATCTTGGACCAACCTGCCCCTTCTTGAACAAGAGCAATTAAAACATCATAAAGGAAATGTTGTTTCCATAAAAGAATATGAAGAAAATCCTCATCCCTTAAAACCAGGTTTGATAAAAGCTGAAGTTGCAATTGCTTATCCATCAGCAAATTTCTCAGCGGACCTTCCGGCCATCTTAACAACCGTTTTCGGAAAATTATCTTTGGATGGTGAAGTAAAGCTATTGGATCTGGAATTCAGCGATGACTTGTTAAAGCATTTTCCAGGACCTCGCTTTGGTATTGAAGAAATCCGCCATACACTTGGGGTCACTGACCGACCGCTTCTCATGAGCATATTCAAAGGCGTCATCGGGCGTGACTTAGAGTACTTGTCTACTCAATTGCGCCATCAAGCATTAGGCGGCGTAGATCTCGTTAAAGATGATGAAATTCTATTTGATAACCCTCTGACACCATTTGAAAAGAGAATTACTACAGGCAAAGAAGTGTTGCAACAAGTTTTTGAGGAAACGGGTCACCGTACACTTTATGCAGTAAACCTTTCTGGAAGAACCTCTGAGCTGAGAGGAAAAGCTAAAAAAGCGCGCGAACTGGGTGCTGATGCACTATTGTTCAATGTTCACGCATACGGCTTGGATGTAATGCAAGAGCTCGTTGAAGACGAAGATATTGCTTTGCCGCTGATGGCACATCCCGCATTCAGCGGTGCTTTTACTTCCTCTTCTTTTTATGGGCTTGCCACATCACTCGCACTTGGCAAACTGACCCGTTACGCTGGTGCAGATTTCTCACTTTTCCCATCTCCTTACGGGAGTGTCGCATTGGAAAAAGCTTCTGCCCTTTCGCTCGGTGAAGAATTGACTAAGGAAAACTCCTTAAAACGTAGTTTTCCAGTTCCATCAGCTGGTATTCACCCAGGACTTGTCCCATTGCTAATGGCTGACTATGGCATCGATAGTGTGATTAATGCCGGTGGTGGTGTTCACGGACATCCAGCTGGAGCGGTTGGAGGCGGACAAGCTTTTAGACAAGCGATTGATGCCGTACTACAAGGGGAAACCTTACAAAACGCCAGTAAACAGCACGAACAGCTACAAACAGCACTTGAGTTATGGGGGTCAAAAAATTGAACAAACCAATTATTTTTTGTGATTTTGATGGCACGATCACAGCCAACGATAACATCATTGCCATCATGAAAAAATTCGATCCGCCTGGTTGGGAACCTATTAAAAACCAAATTCTCGATCAATCTATAACCATACGTGAAGGTGTAGCGAAAATGTTTTCACTGCTTCCCGTCGCAGAAAAAGATGACATTATTTCATATGTTCTTGAGCAAGCGGAAATACGTGAAGGCTTTCGTGATTTTGTAGCCTATGTAAAAAATCACGAACTTTCTTTATACATTGTCAGCGGTGGTATTGATTTTTTTGTGTATCCTCTTCTTAACCCTTTTGGTCCCTATGACGGCATCTATTGCAACAGCGCAGATTTTTCAAAAGAGCTGATCAATATCGAGTTTCCGCATGGCTGTGATGACATTTGTACAAGTCAAGGGTGTGGATGCTGTAAACCGTCTATCATTCGTGAACTTTTAGACGAAGGTACTAACAGCATCGTTATTGGAGATTCGATTAGCGACTGGGAAGCTGCTAAAGAAGCTGATTTTGTCATCGCTAGAGATTTACTGGCCGAAAAATGCAAAGAAGCTAAAATCGCTTATCAACCATTCGAAACTTTCCACGAAGTGATCGCTATAGTGGATAAATATATAGGAGTGAAGTCATGATTGCAGTGAATGAAAAATGGCTTGAACTGGCGGACGTTAAAGATGAACTAGCAGTTCGTGATTGGTTTATGGGGACGAGTGGAAATCTTGCTATTAAAGTCGCTGATGAACCACTCGAATTCTTAGTCACTGCCAGTGGCAAAGATAAGAAAAAACGGACAGATGAAGACTTTCTACTAGTGGATGGAAATGGACAACCTATTATCGAAAGATTTTTAACACCCTCTGCTGAAACTTTATTGCATTGTGCAATTTATAAAAAAACCAATGCCGGTTGCAGCCTTCACGTCCATACAGTTGCCAATAATGTCATTTCAGAATTATATGGGGACGCTGGAAAAATCGACTTTCAAGGACAGGAACTGATTAAAGCTTTTGGATTATGGGAAGAAGACGCGGTCCTAACAATTCCTATTATTGCAAATCACGCAGATATTCCCACACTCACCCGTGAGTTTGAATCCACTATTTCTGCAGATAAAGGAGCTGTTCTAATCCGTAACCATGGGATTACTGTTTGGGGGAAAAATAGCTTTGAAGCGAAAAAGCTACTTGAAGCTTGTGAATTTTTGTTTCAATACCAATTGGCTTTACAACTACAATTAAAGTAAGAAAGGGAGATTAACATGGCTATCATTAAAATTCAAGGAACAGAAAAAACGATTGAAGCGCAAAACGAAGTCGCTGCATTTTTGGAACAACAAGAGGTTGTTTACGAGCATTGGGATATCGATAAATTACCAGCCCATTTACGCGAAAAATTCGATTTGACGGATACCGAAAAAGATGAAATTCTTCAAGCATTTCAAACAGAAATCAGTGATATTTCAGAACGTCGAGGCTATCAGGCAGCGGATATCATTTCTTTATCAGACTCTAACCCTAAATTAGATGAGCTGTTAAAAAACTTCCAACGCAAACATATTCATACTGATGATGAAGTACGTTACATCGTCAGTGGACATGGGGTTTTCATTATTCAAGGAAAAGATGAGAAGTTCTTTGAAGTTCATTTGACACCAGGCGACCTCATTTCGGTTCCTGAAAACATCACACATTACTTTACACTTGCTGAAGATCGGAAAGTCGTGGCCATTCGTATTTTCGTTACAACTGAAGGATGGGTTCCGGTTTACCAAGAAGAAAGCCACGTATAAATTTATAATCTAATAAGAAGAGACTCGACACAGTCGAGTCTTTTTATTTTGAGAAAAAAGGTAATTTCTTTCTATTAATAATGTCTTTTAAGCTATAATGGCTTGTGAGTTATATTTTAAAATTAGAAATGAGCGGTTCCTATGAAAAAAATGTTTTTGTTTTTTGGCGGAGTGGTACTACTACTTTCTCTCCCTATCCTACTTTGGTTTTTAAAAGAAGAAAAAATAGTTCATATAGCAATTATCGATAAAACTGTTCCAACTGAAAGTTATAGGGAACACAAAGGCTTAATGTGGCTCTTAAATCATCAGCGATATGTTTCTGAATCAGGAGAAACATATAAAGAAGCCGTCGACTATTATGGTTTTGTTCCCGATGAATTGGATCAAAGCTATACCATTCGGGATTTACCTACAGACTATTCAGGCACTGACCTTATTTATTTGGCTGATTCTTATGGAGTTTACGAAGAAGATCTCCCTTGGCAAACTAAAGAAAATACATTAGGTAGTTCATCTATAGTCACAGGCGGACTTCAAATGGATGAGTGGCAAGCCATTAAACAGCAAGTTCAAACTGAAGGTACAGACTTAGTCATGGAGTTCAACACGTTCGCTTCTCCGACTTCTGCAGAAGTGTCTAAAGATATGAACAAATTTTTAGGTCTTGAATGGAGTGGGTGGAGTGGTCGCTATTTTGAAAAGCTTCAAACTTCTACTGATGCTGTCCCCCAATGGATTGTTACCAATTACGAAAAAAATGAGGGGCAATGGCAGTTTCAAGGCGCTGGCTTTGTATTAGTTAACGACGACTCAGGTGAAATTGTCGTTCTTTCTGAAGAAGCCGATGAAATTGGCAGCGATGGTCTTCACCTAGCATTTACTGAACAAGGCACTGCTCAATTTGATTTGACAGACAGCCCTTCTTTCGATTATTGGTTTGACATTAACTTGGCTTCTCCCGAAACTGAAGTTCTTGCAGATTACCAGTGGGACTTGCAGGATTCAGGTAAAGAGAAGTTGGAAAAAGCGGGAATTCCCCAAAATTTCCCGGCAGTATTCCATCAATCCAAATACGGTGCCGACCTTTACTATTTTGCTGGGGATTTTGTTGATATCAATGAGATTCCGAATTTTTACCGTTTTGCAGGTTTCTCAAAACTGCGTTCTTTCCTGTCTACAGAGTCGCTAGACGCTGAAAAGAGTTTTTACTGGAAAACGTATATCCCAATGATGGAATCCATCTTGGCAAACGCAAAAGATAAAGAATCTCCTACAGAAAAAACACAAAAAACGCAAGCTGTCGAAAATGGCATTTCATATCCTTCTCGTATAAACGATCAAACATTTGAAGTTTACGAAGACGGCAAATGGCAACCCCTTACTATTAAAGGAGTTAATATGGGAATGGCCAAACCTGGAACCTTCCCTGGTGAAGCCGCTATTACACGTGCGGAATATGACCGCTGGTTCAAAGCAATTGGTGAAATGAATGCGAATGCAGTACGTGTGTACACACTTCACCCTCCTGCTTTTTATGAAGCCTTTGCAGCATATAACGCTACCGCTAAAGAACCGCTTTACTTGTATCACGGTGTTTGGATTGATGAAGAGCCTTTAGTGGAGTCTTTAGATGCCTTTGATCCCGAAATTACCGAGCGCTTTCAAGCTGAAGTCAAAAAAATAGTAGATGTTGTCCACGGGGATGCCATCGTAGAACAACAACCTGGACATGCATATGGCAATTATAAAACAGACATCTCCCCTTATGTGATCGGTTGGATGGTTGGTATCGAATGGTACCCGATCATGGTCGATCAAATGGTGCAGGACTATCCCGACCTTGGTGAGTACAAAGGCCAGTATGTTTACACAGAAAATGCCAATCCAATGGAAAATTGGTTAGCACAGCAATTAGACCTTCTCACTTCTTATGAACTTGATACGTACAAAAGTATGCGTCCTTTAAGCTTTACTAACTGGGTAACAACCGATAATATCGATCAACCTGCAGAGCCAAGCGATCAAGAAGACATGGCTACTGTAGATCCAAATCATATTAAAACAAAAGATATTGCCGATACCGTAGGCATGTTTGCTTCGTATCACGTCTATCCGTATTATCCTGATTTCTTAAATTTAGAAGAGCGCTATACAGAGTACGTTGATCACCGTGGAGAATTCAATAACTACGCCGGCTATTTGAAAGATTTAAATGACTCGCACGACATGCCGGTTCTCATTGCCGAGTTTGGAGTCCCTGCCTCACGTGGGATGACTCATGAAAATCCATTTGGTTGGAACCAAGGGTTTATCTCTGAAAAAGAACAAGGTGAAATCGTCAGTCACATGTATGAGGACATTCTTGAAGAAGGCATGCTAGGTGGAATGGTCTTTACATGGCAAGACGAGTGGTTTAAACGGACATGGAATACAATGGACTACGACAATCCAAACGAACGACCATTTTGGTCTAATGCTCAAACAAATGAACAACAATTTGGACTCTTGAGTTTCGATCGTCACAAAGTGAAAGTCGATGGCGTAGACGATTGGAAAGAGGGTAAAACACTTTACGAAAAAGAATCTGGCGCACTTAATAGCGTTACGATGGATTCAGATGAGCGATATGTCTACATCAAAGCCCAATTCGATCCTGCCAATGAAAATTGGTGGACTGAAAAAGACTTTAATCTTTATTTTAGTATTCGGACTAACAAAGGCATTGCCGTCGATGCTTTAGAAGAAACTGAATTTCTGGCTGACTTTCAGTTACAGATTGAAAATCTAGAACAAGCACAACTTCAAGTAGCGGGCGATTATGATAGTTTTTACTATGATTATCATGAACGTTTGAAAATGATTCCAGCAGAAGAAAACATTGAATCGACGTTTCATCCCGTTCGATTGGCTCTGAATAAAGAATTTATGCGTCCCGACACCGGAGAAATTCTACCGTTTTCTTCTTATGAAACAGGTATTTTCCAGTTTGGCATTGCCAATCCAGAACACAAAGACTACGATTCGTTGAATGATTATTATTACGATAAACAGACCGGCATTATGGAAATACGTATTCCATGGATGTTATTGAATGCAAAAGACCCAGCAAAACGAGAGTTTACGGGTGACCTTTACAAAGACGGCATTGAAGCTTCTCAAACAATCAAAGGTCTAGAGGTTGCAGCAAACTTAACGAGCAAAGACGGAGAAGTTGTAGAGGCTTTTGATTCTAAGAAAGTTGCTCAATATTCTTGGGAAACATGGGGATTACCCCAGTCTGAAGAACGATTAAAACAATCCTATTACATTCTCCAAGAAACGTTTGGAGAAACCGAATAATATGTGAAAAATTAAAAACTGCCGGCGAAAAGGATAATCCTTTTCGCCGGCAGTTTTTAATTTTTAAGGTTTCATTGTTTTCCAGCTGTCCACATGATGAATAGCTACCCCGCCAAATCCAGCTGCTGTCGAATAATAAGCTGACACTTTCGCTAACTCACCATTCATGAAAGTTTCGCCTTCTTCAAAGAAAGAAATATTGTTGCCTTCATCGGTTTGTCCTGTTTCCACTCCGACTACAACGGTTTTTCCATATTTCTCTGCATAAGCGACTTCATTTTTTACGAGTTCTGTAATCATTGCTGCTGAATCTCGGTATGCCATTAACGTAACACTATTTGTGTTGGCAATTACCCATTCGGCGAGTACACCTTTGCCGTATGTATTTTTATAAGCGATTTCATCAAACCAGAAAGGCAGATCCGCCTCAAGTGGTAAATTCATCGCTGCTGTACTAGTTGCTGCTTTACTTAAAAGAGATTGGTACGATTTGATCGTTGTTGCTCTATTCGTATTCCACCCACTATATAAATACGGTTCAACATCCAAATGAACACCCGCGAATTTCTGAGCCGGTAAAGCTTTTTGCTGATAAGCGGATAGCCAGTTCATCAAACGGTCCTGTTTCGTAAAGCCTTTAGGCGCTACCCAATCATTAGCCCCATCTAATGCATAGATTGTCATGCCGGATGCTCCCGCTTTTTCAATAAAGCTTTGATAGACAGCCAGTGGTATGTCTTCGTCAATTTGGACATAGACTTTGTTGACTTCTTTACTTTCTAAAAACGCTAGTGTGCCTGCTTCATCACTATAAATCATCCATGGATTCCATAACCATGTCGCTTTTACATCTAATTCCATTGCATGAGCGTTGACACCTGTTTGTGTCAGCATAAACAACAATAATACACCTGCCATCAATAGTTTTTTCATTTTCCCATACCCTCCCGTTCTGTATGCCGTGGCTCAAAGAACGAGACCCTGGCAACCTGACGACCTTGCGTTTTTCAACGGGTAGGCTCATGGCTTTGCGTCCTCCTCTTTCGATAGAGTTTGCCTTTTTCAGATTTTTATCATTATATGTTAATTAATGCATTTTTGCCATCTTTTTTAAATAATTCTTTTCATATGAGAGATTTAACGTAATAATCAACAATAGCATCGCAGTATTTTTTACAAAAGGAGTGAATCCCGTGTCCGTAGCATTGCGTGAAGACGAAATTACTTTGGCTTTGATCAAGTCCTTAAAAGAAGGCAAACTAACTGAATTTCAAGAAATTTTAGATGAGTTGCAACCCTATGATATGGCAATTCAATACCGTCACTTGCCAGACAAGCACCGCAATAAATTCTTGCTCTACTTATCGATTCGTCAATTAACCGAGTTGATGCAAGAGCTTCCGAAAATCGAGCAAATTGATATTCTACAGAAATTAGGTGTGGAAAAGTCCTCAAAAGTACTCGACCGCATGGATAATGACGATTTGGCATTGCTGTTGGCTGACCTTGAGCCAGAACGCATTGAAGAGCTGTTGTCTCAAATAAACCAAGACGATTCTAAATTTGTTCAAAGTACAATGACTTACCCTCCTGAAACAGCCGGCCGACTAATGAATAACCGTTATGTTTGGATCCCCCGTCATTACACAATTCGTGACGCCATTGATAAGATCCGACATTTTGCAGAAATAGCGGAATACCTCAACTATCTTTATATTGTTGATGAAGA
Organism: Planococcus donghaensis; assembly: GCF_001687665.2. Taxonomy (NCBI): domain Bacteria; kingdom Bacillati; phylum Bacillota; class Bacilli; order Caryophanales; family Caryophanaceae; genus Planococcus; species Planococcus donghaensis. The sequence continues at coordinate 3,209,789 of NZ_CP016543.2, forward strand.
TAAAAAACTACTTGGAGTTGTCTCCTATAAAGATTTAATCCTTGGGAATCTAGAAGATAAAATTGAAGAAGTGATGTACAAACGTGTCGTCAAAGCAGATGTCTTGATGGACCAAGAAGATGTGGCTCAAATTATTAGCCGTTACGATTTTGTCACCTTGCCAATTGTTGAAGCCGACAATACCCTTGCCGGGATTATCACGGTTGATGATGTAATTGATGTGGTCATGCAAGAAGCAAATGAAGATATTGAGAAATTATCTGCTTCTGGTAAATCAATCGATTTTGATACCCCTGCTTGGACAGCGGCTTACCGACGATTGCCATGGTTAATTTTACTCCTGTTTATTGGTTTGTTTTCAGGCAGTATTATTAGTCGATTCGAAAACACGCTACAAACCGTTGTAGCATTAACGTTTTTTATGCCATTAATTGCCGGCATGACTGGAAATACGGGTACTCAATCCCTATCTGTCGTAGTCCGCGGACTGGCATCACAAAAGCTTGATTTCAAGCAAACCATCAAGCTGATCATTCGCGAATTATGGGTCGGTATCATTATTGGCGTTATTTGTTCTATCCTTATTTTGTTAATTGCTTATGTGTGGCAAGGCAATTTGGTTTTAGGCATAGTGGTCGGCGGATCCTTATTAATGACATTAATCATCGGAACATTGGCGGGAACGATTATTCCTCTTCTCTTGTATAGATTTAATATTGATCCAGCTGTCGCTTCCGGTCCTTTAATTACGACCATTAATGATATTTTGTCTTTATTAATTTATTTCGGTTTGGCGACTTTGTTTATTTCTCAGTTGATGTAAAAAAAAATAATAAAAAACTCTATTTCAAAGCATTTTTCTTTAAACCTAGTAAGTCTCTTGGTATAATAGGTTGAAATCGAAGGAGGCGTGTGTATGTCTATTCCAAAACCCCTTGTTCAAACCAACCAAGCTTTTATCGTCGTTACAGTCGTAATGGCATTATTGCTCCACCCAGCTATTTTATTGATCCCATTTGTTGTTGGAGCTTATACATTAATCACTAAGAAAAATCCTGTCATTTTAGGAAGCCGTCGTTTTTTGAAAAAGCCCATGGCGAGCTACCCACAAGAAGACCGAGATCAACAATTATTTAATCAATGGATTGCCACTATTTGTTTAGGCCTTTCTCTTGTTTTCTTTTCTGTAGGATTACCGATACTTGGATTTGCCTTTAGTGTCATGGTTATTATCGCTGCAGGCGTTGCATTGATGGGTTACTGCATCGGCTGTACAATTCGATACCGCTACATGATGTGGAAACACAACCGTACTAAAGTACAGGCATAAAAAAGGACCCGAAGCTTTTGCTCCGGGTCCTTTCAGATTTTAGATAAAGTTCATTTGTGCAGTTTGCAAAGCTATAAACCGCGCTGATCGCTTTGAGAGTGAATAGTTAGGTCAAATAATATCGAGATTTTTTACAACTAAACAAGTTAAAAAGAGGTATTGGGTGCACCACCCCAATACCTCTTTTACTTTTTATTTTATTTGGCCATTACCACGTATAATGTATTTCGTCGACGTTAAAGCTGGTAAGCCCATGGGTCCTCGCGCATGAAGCTTTTGTGTACTAATGCCAATTTCTGCACCAAACCCAAATTCGAAACCATCTGTAAATCGAGTCGAAGCATTGTGATACACTGCAGCCGCATCAACTTCCATGAAAAATTGATCGACACTTTCCGAGCTTTTCGAAATAATTGCTTCTGAATGTTTTGTTCCGTACGTATTAATGTGCTCAATTGCTTCACTAACATCACCCACGATTTTTATCGCTACTTCCAGTCCGAGGTATTCTGTTCCCCAATCCTCTTCCTCTGCAGCTATCACATTAGGTGAGAGTTTTTGTACAAGTTCATCACCGTGTATTGTCACGTGCTGATCTTGTAAAGCGCTCAACAAGAGCGGCAAATGCTTGTCTGCCCAAGCTTGATGGACCAAAATGCTTTCACAAGCGTTACAAACAGATGGACGTTGTGTTTTGGCATTTAATGCGATGTCAATTGCCATTTGAACGTTTGCTGTCTCATCAATATAAATGTGACAATTTCCTGCGCCTGTTTCCAATACCGGAACCGTAGAATTCTGAACAACCGTCTGAATCAACTTCGCGCCTCCACGAGGAATTAGTACATCTAAATATTGATTTAACTTGAACATGTGAGATGCTGCTTCTCTACTCGTATCTTCTAATAGCTGCACGGACTCTACTGGCAACTCACTTTTTTCTAATGCTCGGTGAATAACAGCAACAATTGCTTTATTTGAATGGATGGCTGTCGAACTGCCTCGTAATACGACAGCGTTTCCTGTTTTCAAACACAAACTTGAAGCATCTACGGTGACATTGGGACGCGCTTCATAGATCATGCCGACAACACCTAAAGGCACACGTATTTTGGACATCGTTAAGCCGTTAGGACGCTCCCATTTCTCAAGCACTTCACCTACTGGGTCTGCTAGTTTCGTTAGTTGAATCAAAGCATCCGCCATATCCTGTATCCGCGTCTCATCGAGCTTTAAACGATCGACTAAAGACTCGCTCATCTCATTTTGACGGCCAACTTCCACGTCTTTGTTGTTTTCCGTTAAAATATAGGCTTGCTCTTCTAACAATTGCGCTGAAATAGCACGCAACGCATGATTCTTTTGCTTTGTCGTCGATTTTGCTAATACCGCTGAAGCGTGTTTTGCTTTTTTGGCTTTTTGTAGAAGTTCGCTTTGGTCAGTTTCTTGCTCTTGAAAAATTTTTGTCATCTAATTGCCCCTTTCAATTTCTTGTTTGTTAAACACTCATTTTTGTTTTGACGCCGATATAAGTGCCATCGCCTGTGCCGTGAAAAATATCGACTAATTTTTCGCTACCTGTGCCGGAGCCGATAAATACTTGGACGCCGAAAGCTAGTGCTGTTCGAGCTGCTTCCACTTTAGACTTCATACCACCTGTACCAACAGTAGAGCCATCAGAAGAAGTAGCAGCTATTAGTGCATCAGGAATATCATGTAAGTGAAGGTATTTCTGCGCTTGAGGATTGGTTCTTGGGTTTTCAAGGTATATGCCATTAATGTCTGTTAAAATCATGAGGAAATCGGCATGAATCAACCCACTAACTAATGCAGACAGCATATCGTTGTCACCAAAAGTGAGTTCTTCCGCTGAAACCGAGTCATTTTCGTTAATGATTGGCATAACGTTCCGCTTCAATAGGTTGGAAATGGTCGCATTGGCATTTTTATAAAGGTCTTTTGTTAGTAGCAACTGTGCCGCGACAATATTGTGTTTTTTGCATTCATCAGCATAAGCCTGCAGTAACAAGCTTTGTCCGACCGCTGCAGCGGATTGTTTATCAACTAATGTATTCGGGCGTGATAAATAACCCATGCCCATACACCCTGCCGCAACGGCCCCAGACGAGATCAATACCACTTCGTGTCCTTCTTCTTTTAAACGAGCCAGTGCATCCACATGCTCACGCAATTTCTCAATTGATAATGTTCCTTGCTCATCTGTTAACGAACTACTTCCAATCTTTACAACGATTCTTTTCTTCTCCACGCGCATTCACCACCCGTTTTTGATAAATAAAAAAAATCTTCCATTTGTTCAAAAACGGAAGAACCTTGCCCCCGTGACTGGATATCCTTCGGCTGTTTTAACGTTTCTTGAATAGAGTTATTATGCACTCTTTTGCATTTTAAGTCAACATTATAATTATTAATTTCCTTTATAATAGACTTTAATGTTTTATTTTATACATAATTAATGAATATTTATTCAATATAATGAAACTCTTTCAACTCTTATTAGTGCACTAGTTGTGTATTAAGTGGACATACAAAAATTTTTAATTTAATTATTCTGTATAAAAAGAATAATTAATTTTTAAAGGATATATTAGTCTATCATATATTTTCCGATCAACACACGGCACTTTTGACCGAGAAATTGCTAATAGAAAAAGCATGGGAAAGTGATCCCATGCTTTTTTCTCTCGTTTTATAAAGCGCGATAGTCTACTTCTAGTTGTTTCAAACTTCTGTACTTTAAAATTTGAGTTACGTACCATCCAACAACTACTAATGTAATACACGCTCCAATAATTGCAGATACTTGGTAATCCATATTCAAGCCTTCTGGCGCGTAGAAGATGTACATGGAAACAACTGCTGTCATAAAGACTGCTGGTACACTTGCTATCCAGTGAAATTTAAAGTTTCTCAATAAGTAAATTGCTGCTGTCCACAACATGAATGTTGCTACCAATTGGTTGGTCCATCCAACATAACGCCAAAGGAATGTATAATCGATTGTTGCCATGTAGAACGTTGGAATCCCTAGTGGAATCGTGACTAACAGGACTTTTACTTTTCCTTGCATGTTGACAAATTTCGAAAGTATATCTGTTAAGATCATTCGGGAAGAGCGAAGGGCTGTGTCGCCTGTAGTGATAGGCAAGATAATTACTCCAAAAATGGCAAGCAAGCCACCAATCGATCCAAGTAAAGTGATTGAAATTTCATTGACTACTCCGGATGGACCTCCTGCAGCAAGCGCTGCTCCAAGTCCTTCAGTGCCATTAAAGAATGTCATCCCGGCAGCTGCCCAAATTAAAGCAATCACACCTTCAATAATCATTGCACCATAAAAGATTTTGCGACCGTCTGACTCTTTTTTCATTGTTCTCGCGATGATTGGGCTTTGCGTACAGTGGAAGCCAGAAATGGCTCCGCATGAAATGGTAACCATCAACAATGGCCAAATCGGTAAAGTTCCTGGGTGAAGATTTTCAAACGTAAGGTTTGGCATCGGTTTTCCAGAGAATACGAGTGCAACGGCTACTGCAATTGCCATGAATAGTAAAATCCCACCTAAAAGAGGGTAAATCCGTCCAATCACTTTATTGATTGGCAAAATTGTCGCTAAGATAAAGTAGAAGAAAATAATGGCTAATGCCGTGATAAAGTTAATCGGTGTAATTTGTGCAATTAACTGTGCTGGACCTGCCGTGAAAGCTGCAGTCACTAGCAACATCAGTACAAGAGAAAGACCATTGATAAATACTTTTGCATTTTTCCCTAGGTATTTTCCCACTAAGGTTGGAAATTGTGCGCCTCCGTGACGCATCGACATGACACCTGAAAAATAATCATGTACCCCTCCGGCAAAAATACTGCCTACAACGATCCAGACAAAAGCTACTGGTCCGTATAATGCACCTGCAACTGCTCCGTAAATTGGACCAAGACCTGCAATATTTAATAATTGAATCAAATTCCCTTTCCACCAGCTCATTGGGACAAAATCTAATTTGTCGGTTTTAGAATAAGCGGGCGTTGGTGTATTGTCATCAATTCCAAAAACACGTTCGATGAATTTCGAGTAAAATACATAGCCAAGAATAAGTAATACAAGAGCAGCGAAAAAGGTTATCATATGCGGTTCCTCCTGATGTTTTGTTAAGTATAAAGAATGATAACATGTTTTTTAAATATATAAACATAATATTTAGAAAAAAACAAATATACTGTAAAATAACTATATTCAAGAGAATCGAATTGATTATGATGAATTCATGTACCTACATAGGAAATATTTCTTATACTACTATTACGAAAGCGCTATCAAATAAGGCAATTATATTATATATTGTTTTGTTTTTGACTCTAAAAAGTGCACAGGCGATATTCCGCCTGTGCACTCATTATTTTGGATTTTCAACACCTTATTAAAATTAACCCTCACTTATTCGAAACGTGTATCAAATTGTAAGGCATCAGCAATTTTTTCTTCACTATTATTAAAAACATCACTTGTTGTAATAGTTACCGAGTCAACATCACTTTCTTCAATGATAAAGCCAATATTGCCTCGTTTAGTTTCTCCTGGTGCCAGATCCCCGTTTAAGTTTTCTAAGTAAATATCATCTTCCCAAAGCTTGAGTTCTTCGGCATCCGTCTTAAACAATGCTACTGGAGCAAAATGTACAGGTTCAGTGGATGTGTTGGTAATTTCCACAAACATTTTTACGACTTTAAATTCCTGCTCATGCGTATACGAATGGAAAAAATCGATCAAACTATAATCAGGCTTTACTTGAAGGATCTTTGATTCTTCTACTGTCAACTCGACAGATCCTATATCATAAGTTTCTGTAGCCATATTAACAGCTTCGACCGTAGCTTCCCCTTTTGAATCTCGCTTGTGTTGTCCAACCTCTTGTAACGTGCGATCATCTGTGATTTGGGGACTCAAGACGTAGTCTTCATAATACTCTGGAACTTCATTTACAGTATCTGTTGAAGCTACCGCTATCGAATCGTTCTGCTCTGAACATCCGCCAAGAAGAATTGCTGAAAATAGTAAGAAATATAGTGTCTTTTTCATATCACTGCCTCATTTCCTTGCATTACTTATCGTGAATTTCTACTTTGGCTTTCAGTAAATCAAAAATAATTCTGGCGTGGTCTGTGTTATCGAGCTTTCCTGCAAATTGATTGCTTGCTGGACCGTATGCATAAACTGGAACGTCTTCTCCCGTATGCCCACCAGTTGTCCATCCCGTATGTGTACGTTTATTGAAAATTTCTTCGATCGCATTGTCAATGGCTGTATATTCCTTGCTTTCTGCTGCTTGTTTCACGGTTTTTATTTCTTCAGCTGTCAATTCAAGATCAATAAACTCATCTAATGTTTCTTCTACACCGGCCCCGTCTACAATTTGTTGCGCCATAAAGTCAGGTGTCCGTTTTGCAGCTTTGATCGGCTCTCCGAACCAGTTGTAGATACCATCCGCTCCAATCGAGAAGCCTCCTGTCGAATGGTCGGCAGTTGCAACTACTAACGTATTGCCGTCTTCTTCAGCAAATTTGATCGCCGCTTGAAACGCTTTGTCGTAATCTTCCATTTCGCTCATAGCAGCCACAATATCATTATCATGTCCTGCCCAATCGACTTGACTGCCTTCTACCATTAAGAAGAAACCATCTTCATCTTTTGACAAACGATCGATAGCCGATGTCGTCATTTCTTCTAACGACGGCGTGCTGTCGTCACGGTCGATCATTTTTGGAAGACCTGCTGGCGCAAACAAGCCAAGTACTTGCTCATCATCATTGTTTAATAGATCATTGCGATTTGTAAGGTAGCTATAACCATCTTGTTGAAACTCTTCTGTAAGATTACGATCTGTTCGTTCGAATAGATCGACACCTCCACCTAATAAAACATCAACTTTATGCTCCCCATCGATCAGTTCATCGTAGTAATCATCTGCAATGGCATTCATGTTCTTTCTTGCAATGTCATGCGCACCAAATGATGCTGGTGTGGCATGTGTAATTTCAGAAGTTGCGACCAGTCCCGTGGCTTTACCCTTTTCTTTTGCTGCCTCAAGAACTGTTTTCACGCTACTTTCGTCATTGTCGACAGCGATGGCACTGTTGTACGTTTTAATACCGGCTGCCATCGCTGTAGCAGCAGAAGCAGAATCCGTGATGTTTTGATGAGGATCTTCAGGATATGTTGATTGTTGTCCGACCAAATACGCATCGAGAGCCGTATCTTCCACCATTTTCGTAGTAGGGTCATTTTGTAAGTAACGATAAGCAGATGTGTAGGAAGTGCCCATGCCATCACCGATTAGAAAAATAACATTTTTCACCTTATCCTTTTTGCCTTTTTTATGGTCTTGGCCGTGAGCTTTCCCCTGGTTTTTGTCCGGACTACCTGCTTCAGCTGACAAGGTAAACGAACTAACTCCAGACAATGCCACTGCTGAAGCTAAAGCAAGTGGTAGAACTTTCGTTTTCAAATTTCTATGTATCATTTTCTCTCCTCCAGTCATTTGATCTACACGCTCAGTATAGAAGTTGATTGTTAAGGATTGATTAGAGAATTGTTTAGCTTTTGTAAATTTCCAAAAACAGGTATTTTTACACAATACAAAAAGCCCAGAAAAAATTTCTGGGCTCTAATTAGTTGGAAATTGATGAAGTTGCGTTTTTGGCTAACAGCAAATACGAAAGCAATGCGATCAAACACATCGAAAAAATCACGAGTCCCATCGGAACCGCTGTATTTTCTCCCGCTATCCCTACTAAAGGTGCCGTTGCGGCTCCAAGGATAAAAGGTAATAACCCAAGCAATGCAGATGCACTTCCTGCCACATGCCCTTGGCTTTCCATAGCAAGTGTGAAAGAAGACGTTCCGACCACCCCAATAGACATAATAAAAAAGAAAATGGGAATGACAACTGCCCATAAAGGTCCGTTCATTAATACGACGGTCAATAAGAGGGCACCCGCTATGGTTGCCGCATAGAGTGCAGTTTCTAAAAACCTTTTTTCAGACCAAATATGTGTAAATCGACCGACCGAGTAACTGCCGATAATCAACGCAATGCCGTTCATTCCAAACAACAAACTAAACACTTGCGGAGAAGCGCCGTAAATGTTTTGGTAAATAAATGGCGTGCCGGACACATAAGCGAAAACTCCACCAATTAAAAAACCTTGTGCTAACGCATAACCCGTAAACTGACGATTTTTTAAGATTCCTGCAAAGTTACCAAATGTGGATTTAAAATTACTTGGCACTCGTTTTTCAGGTGACAAGCTTTCTTTTAAACGAGAAGCCGAAAGCACTAGCAAAAAGATTCCCAGTAGCGTCAGTAATATGAAAACTCCTTTCCAATCAGCAACTAAAAGCACCCCACTTCCAATTGAAGGTGCGATTAAAGGGACCAAATTCCCGATAACCATCAATAACGCAAACAACCGCGTTAATTCAGGACCATGACTGACATCTCGCACGATTGCCCGGGAAATAACGAGTCCCCCCGAGGCTGCAAACCCTTGTATAAAGCGCAAAAACACAAAAACATAGATGTTTGGAGCAAATATACAAGCAATCGATGCAGCAATATAGGCGATTAACGAAACTAATAAAGGTTTACGTCTGCCATGCATATCACTCAGTGCTCCCGCTACCAATTGACCAATTGCTAACCCTAACAAACAGGCTGTGAGACTTAATTGCACAGAGCTGGCATTTGTTTGGTAGACGTCTGCTAAAATCGGAAACGCCGGTAAATACATATCAATCGTAAACGGAACTAACGTAGTCAACGCACCTACCAATAAAATAAACTGAGTGCGTGTAAGACCTGTGGAACTTTTCAAAATATTTACACCTTCTTTTCTATCGTCGCTCTTCTCTATAGCTCCATTTGAGCTTATGTAAATTACACCACTAAAAAACCCGCAACTATCAGTTTATCACAATGGATAAGCTGATAGTTGCGGGCTAAAATAATGCAATTATATAGATTTATTTTACTTCTACGGTCCAACCTAGCGTATCTTCGACTTTACCAGTTTGGATTCCTGTGATGGTATCATAAATCTTTTGAGATAATTCACCGATTTCATGGTTGTTAATAATCATTTTCTTGCCTTTCCAGTTCAGTTCTCCTACTGGAGAAATTACAGCTGCTGTACCGGTACCAAAAACTTCTTCTACTTGACCTGCTTCGAAAGCTTCATAAAGCTCATCAACTGAAATTCGTTTTTCTGTCACTGGTATTCCCCAAGTGCCAAGTAATTCAATAATCGACATGCGAGTAATGCCTTTTAGAATACTGCCGTTCAATTCAGGTGTTACCACTTCTCCATTGATTTTAAAGAAGATGTTCATGCTTCCGACTTCTTCGATGTATTTTTTCTCCACACCGTCTAACCAAAGAACATCTGCATTGCCTTCTTTTTTCGCATTGGCTTGTGCTTGGTAACCAGAAGAATAGTTGCCGGCTGTTTTCGCCATGCCCGTTCCGCCTTTTACGGCACGCGTAAATTTATCTTCTACATGAATCACAACCGGTTTAAGCCCGCCTGGGAAATAAGAGCCTACTGGCGATAAAATAACCATGTATTTATACGTTTGAGATGGTCCTACTGCAAGGTTCGCATCTGTTGAAATAATATATGGACGGATATAAAGAGACGTTCCAGGAGTTTTAGGAACCCAGGCTTTTTCAAGTTTGATCAGTTCAGTTAAATGCTCTAAAGCTAATTTCTCGTCAATAGGTGGAATGCTCAAGCGTTCACTTGAAAGATTTAATCGTTCAAAGTTTTTTTCTGGACGGAACAATAAAACTCGTCCGTCTTCTGTGCGATAAGCTTTCATGCCTTCAAAAACAGTTTGTCCGTAGTGAAAAATCATTGCTGCAGGATCTAAACTAATTGGTCCATAAGGAATAATTTTTGGATCATACCAGCCTTTTTCTGTTTCGTATTCCAATACATACATATGATCTGTAAATGTAGTCCCGAATGGCACTTGGTCTTTTACCGGTTTTTCTTTTTTGTTCGTATTTTCAAGAACTTCTAGCTGGTATGTAGTCATCGTCAAGACTCCTTTTGTAAAAATAATTTTAATTATCAGTCATATGAATAATTATACACATATATTCGATGCTTTAACAGCTTATTGGTGCCACCGTTCGAAAATCGCGATAAAAGACCTGTTTTTTCCTAAACAAAAAGACCATTCAGCGAATGATCTCAATAAAGTGTAGAAGGACTTTGGCAGTAAGCCCCCAAATGACTTTATCTTCATAAATATAAAAGTTTTCGTCCATTTGACGTGCACGCCAGTTGTAATTTTCGCCACCAGCAATTAAATCATAGGGAAAATTTTCTTCTGGTTGAATTTCAAAGTTGATTCGGTATTTTTGCGGATTGTTTTTTAAGAAAAAAGACAAAGGAACTGTAAAAACACTATCGACTTCAGAAGAGTTCGGGACAAAAGTAGCCTTTGAATCGATTACCCCAACAAAAGAGTAGACAATCATACCAAAAGGAGAAACAAGGTAATCGAGTGGCAAAATTGTAGAGAGTTGGCTTTCTTTTATTCCCAACTCTTCTATTGTTTCTCGGACAGCAGCCGCTTGTTCTGTCTGGTCTTGAGCATCAATCTTTCCACCTGGAAAACAAATCTCACCAGGTTGTTGTCTCAGCATATGAGACCGAACTTCAAAAAGAACATGAACCTCTCCCTCTTTTTCAATTAGTGGCAAGAGAATGGCAGACTTCAAAAATTCATCATGACCTAATACATCTGGCGTTCGGTTTTTCATTTTTTCTAGTAACTTTTCAGGATCCATTTCAACACCTCATCTCGTAGAGTTATTTTATCAAATCTGAGACTACAATTCTCTTCGGTTGTTTTTTATGTTGTTAAAATCTGTCGAATATCGTCCGCAGACATCGCCTTTAACGGTTCTTCTCCCGATAAAATCACATCATCGATTAAGTTTTTCTTTTTTAATTGCAGTTCGTTAATTTTTTCTTCGATAGTCCCTTTGGCAATAAGCCGAACGACTTGGACTTCCTTTTCTTGTCCCATACGATGTGCCCGATCTGCGGCTTGTTGTTCAGCAGCTGGATTCCACCAGAGATCATATAAAACAACTGTGTCCGCACCAGTTAAATTTAATCCCGTTCCCCCCGCTTTTAACGAGATTAAAAATAAGTCTCCTTGTCCCTCATTAAATCGACGACAAAGATCTACACGCTCTACTGGCGGAGTTTGGCCATCGAGATAAAAATAAGGAACCCCTTCTCTTGCCAACTGATTGCCGATAATTCCAAGCATTTGTGTAAACTGCGAAAATACCAATACGCGGCGGCCAGTTGCTCGGCATTCTGCTAACAATTCCATCAACAGATCAAATTTGGCAGATCCTCCGTCATATCCTTCTACAAACAAAGCAGGATGACAACATAATTGGCGTAATCGCGTTAGTCCCGCTAAAATGCGAATGCGATTTTTTTGAAAGCTGTTTTTGTTTAAATGCTTGAATGCGTCTTGTTTTAACTCTGCTAAATAGGCAGCATATAATTTCTTTTGCTCTGTTTGCAGCTCTGAAAAATGGATAGACTCTACTTTGTTTGGAAGTTCTGTTAAGACGTCGGTTTTAATGCGCCGCAAAATAAATGGTCGTACGCGCTTTTTAATATGGTCTCGTCTCATTTCACTAAACAGCCTGCGGTTTGGCAAAAGTTCCGGAAACACCACATTGAAAATTGACCATAGCTCGTCTAATGAGTTTTCAATAGGTGTGCCCGTCAATGCAAATCGATAGTCTGCTTTAATGCTTTTCACGGCTTTTGCTGTTTGAGTAACGGGGTTTTTAAAAGCTTGTGCTTCATCTAAAAACAAAGTGTGAAAGTGCTGGTCACGGTACAACATTTGGTCCATACGTAAAGAAGGGTAAGACGTGATGACCACGTCTAACGTTGATATTTTTTTAATTAAAGAAGCTCTTGTTGTTTTATCACCATCGATAATTCCCGCTTTGATGCTTGGTGCAAATTTCGTCAATTCATTTAGCCAATTGTAAACAAGCGATGACGGCGCAACGACGAGTACCGGTTGCTGTTGTTTACGAACATCTGGCAACACCGAAACGATAAAAGCAATGCTTTGCAAGGTTTTGCCAAGTCCCATATCATCAGCTAAAATGCCACCGAATTTATAGCTTGCCAATAGTTTGAACCAGCGGAATCCAGCTTCTTGGTAATCACGAAGCACCCCGTTTAAGCTTGTTGGGACATCTGTTCCTAACGCTTCGGGGCAATTTAAATTTTGGAGTAAATTTGCAAAGTTCGTCCCTGGGTCTAACAACTGTCCTTCCTCTAAAGAAGAAACTAAATGCAAGCCATGGATGAGTGGAATGCGAATTTCTTCTCTTCCAAAATTAGCTGCATCGACATTTAATTCACGTAAAAAGTCACTCATATCAAGGAATTCTTGCGTTTCCAACGACATTAACGTACCGTTAGGGATTCGGTAATAAGGTCGTTTTTCTTCTAAAGCTGTTAAAATCTTTTTAATCTCCGTTTCAGGAATATCTTGCATGTCAAAACGAAATTCCAGCCAATCTGTTCGCTCACTAATCTCAACTTTCACTTTCGGACCACTGTAGTTTTTTGAGACGCGCATTTTAACAGCAGTCGTCGCAAAGATTTGCATCTTTTCTTCTAATTGCGGAATGACGTGGTACAAAAAGTGATATTCTGAATCTTCGTCTTGCATGTAAAAGCCACCATCGGTTTGCGTAAATGCACTGTCTTTCATCATGCGCATAATGCTTTGCTCTTCTTCACGCTGTCTCCGAATTCCTGGATAATGTCGGAATTCATCTGACTCTTCGCATGGATTGATCACTAAATGACCATAATGAAATTCTACGCCCGCTAGTAAGCGATGACGTATTCGGTCGAGAAACAATTTGGCGCGAAGTGGCGTTTGCTCAAGCCGATCGGCTACTGCATCCGCGATATAGACACTTCCTAAACGCTCTAATCCTGGTACCACTGTTGCCATAAAATAATCTATTTCTTCTGCTGAAAGGAGTAATTGATCTAGTCCATTCGGCAGTAATGCTTTTAGTTCTGAAAGGCGTTTTGCATCTTCATTGGCCAAATAAACGAGTGCACCATCTGCGAATGCCAATTCATAAGCTTGTAGAACGAGTATTTCTTCAAGACCTTCCACATCCAACCGAAATCCGCCCGGTCGGTGCTCACTAAAATGAAAGGACAGCGGCAGTTGCTTTTCAATCGACAGACCATTTGTTACTCTCCCCCCTCCTACAAGTTTGACGTTAGAAGTGGATTGCAGCAAAGGCAAGAGCCGCTCCCAATCTGAAGCAGTAATGACAAGCATATCGCTATTTTCTGCTCTACTGTTCTCGTTAATTCGAGTTTTCGCTAAGTAATTGAGAACGGCTTCCGTACTATTTTCTAGCCGATGTTTTTTGGGCGAATAATCAACACCAGATGGTTCACTGTATGTTTTTTCAGATCTCACTGCATTTAGAAATTCTCCGATATTTTGAATGGGCTCATTAGCCGCAGCTATACGTAAACCGAGATACGCGATGTCTCTCAACAAAACCGGCAGCACACTAAATTCAATTTGGTATGTTTGACGTTGATCAAAATACTGGCGCCTTCCTTTCGTGCCCTCAGCCTGCCGCGAGAATAACTCCATCATTTTCCTTGTAGGGTTTTCACGTTGCTGCATGCTATCAATCGCCAGTAAAACCCCTGCAATATGATGACAGTAAGTTGTGACAAATCCAACCGGTGGGCAGCTACAAGACGCTAATACCTCTCCACCTGTTTCTTGTTTTACGCTGACGTGAAATTCGTCGCGCCCAATAACAACGCCTTTTATAAGTCGGTCATCACTAGAGTCCGGCGTTAGCCGGATTTTTCCTGCCTGAAAAAAGGATTTTCCTTTTTTGAAAGCCACTTGGCCGCATAATTTTTTTATTTGTGATTCATTTAGTGAAAAGTTCATATGAAAAATTCCTTCCTGAGATAACCTTCTCGGGACCATTTTGATGTTTTTTCTATTATCTCTAACTGCATAACGTGAATCAACGACAGCTCTTCATTTTAGCGTCTCTGATTCATTCTTTTACTAAAGGTTCTTTAAGTATACACTCACTAAAAAAGATACTTGTTCTTGAGTGCACCGGGAGCTGTATTAATTGTTGGGGTTTGGGCCTGTGAAACCCTTGTTGAAGGGATTCACCACATTTCAACTGAGGATCCAAAATAGCTTTAGATATTGAAACACTAGAAAAAAGCAATCAAATCCGTGAAAGAGATCTCCGGTTTCGATTGCTTTTTCTTACGCTTATGCTTTTGGTGCTTTCATCACAATATTGTCCAATATTGCCGTTTTTAAGTAATGGGAAACGCCATTTTCATCGCAAGTAAATTCAGTAACTTCATCTACTTTTTCTTTAATGTGATCTGGGGCATTTTTCATTGCTACAGCATGGTTAACGTATTCAAACATTTTCAAATCATTATCGCTATCTCCGATAGCCAATGTCTCACAACCTGTTAAGCCAAATCGCTCTAACATTTCTTGGATGCCTGATGCTTTATTGATCTCGGCTACCATGACTTCTGCATTATGCGGAGACGAAGGTGTCATCGAAAAGTTCATCTCTTTTTGTAAGTCTTTTAGTTCAGCTTTCCACGCCTCGATTTCATCGCGTGTTCTTGCGAAAAAATAAAATTTCGAAAAATGATTACCTGTTATTTCTGATGTCCACTCAATATCTTCTTCTATGGCTTTCTGACGCGAAATCCATTCGTTAATCTGGACGGAATTAGGCTTTGGATCGCGAATTGCCGCTTCGACAAATGCTTTATCTTGTTCTAATACTAATCGCTGGCTGCCATGTGGGAAGAGCTCGTAATAGATTTTTCGTTCGCGTGCTTTTTCAATAATTGTTTTCACTAGCTCTAGCGATAACGCATGCTCAAACACGATTTCATCGCCAATGTAGCCTGCCATGCCGTTTGCGGTAATAACGCCATCTACTGCAAAGCCTTCCGGTAACATTTCTGCTAGTTCATCTGCCGATCTGCCTGTCGCAATGAAAACAAAAATTCCTTGGTCACGCAGTTGATCTATCACTTGCTTTGTTTCAGAACTCACTTCGTTATAATGATTTAATATTGTTCCATCCATATCTAAAAAGATGGCTTTTGGATTACTAGTCACTCAATTACCTCCTGTTGTTCAATGCACATGATACCTCTCAGTATACGCCGTGCTATTTCTAAACTCAATGAAAGCACAACTCTCCTGGATAAGAACTATTGCGTAAAGGTAGAAAATGTTAGAATAATAGAAAGTGAAGTTTAAAGAGTTTATTTGATGTGATAAGAAGTTTGTTTATCTAAGCTAGCAATGGCAGATGGAGGTTAAAATGAAACAGGTCTTGACCATTCAAAAAGTATTAAATAATAATGTCGTGATTGCTCATAACGACGTTTATAAAGAAGTTGTATTAATCGGCAATGGTCTTGGTTTTAACCGAAAAAAAGGAGATACTGTTCCTTTTGACCAAGCCGATAAAACATTTTTGCTTAAAGATGAAAAAGAAATGGAACAGTATGTAAATCTACTTCCATATATTGAAGAGAAACTCATCGCGTTTATCCAAGAATTGCTTCTTTTTATCGAAGAAAAAATGGGTAAAGAACTCAATGAACATATCCACGTTGCATTAACCGATCATATTGCCTTTGCTATTAACCGTGCAAAAAAGGATATCCAATTCTCCAACCCTTTTTTATTTGAAATAGAATCCCTGTATCCAAAAGAATATCTTGTTGCTAAAGATGTTGTTCAAAAAATAGAAGAGCGGACAGGCGTCTTTTTCCCAGAAGGTGAGGTTGGCTTTATCGCTCTTCATATTCATAGTGCGGTAACAGATAAGTCGTTACGTGATATTAAGCGCTATCATTCTTTACTGGCCCAACTGGTAGAGATTATCGAAAACAATTTGGATATTCAACTGGATAAAAACAACATCGATTATCACCGCTTAATCCAACATCTTCACCGGGCAATTGATCGCGCCGATAAAGGCACGATTATTAGCGAAGAAAATAAATTGGCGGCTATGTTGAAAAGTGAATATCCTGTGTGCTATAATCTTGCTTGGAAGCTCATAAAAGTAATGCAAAACCAATTGAATAAGCCCGTAGATGAATCAGAAGTCATGTATTTGACGATTCACTTGCAGCGCTTGACACATAAATTCTGACCATACGTGTTACTGATTCGATCAGGCATGAGTATGAAAAGACGAAAGTTAACTAACAGGACAATACTGTCCTTTTATTGACTTTTCCCTTTTCTGCTCATGCCTTTTATAATGGATTCAATTGTTTTTTCATATACAACCCATAGAGGAGGAAATTACATGTCATTTAACTTATTTGGTACATTGCAAAAAGTTGGTAAAGCTTTAATGTTACCGGTTGCACTCTTACCAGCTGCTGGTATCTTACTGGCTTTCGGTACAAGTTTTGCACAAGAATCATTTTTGGAAGCGGTTCCTTTTATGGGAGCTAACTGGATTCAGCAATTATTATACGTAATGGCAGAAGCGGGCGGAATCGTTTTCGCTAACCTTCCCTTACTATTTGCTGTTGGTGTCGCAATCGGTCTTGCCGGTGGTGATGGTGTAGCAGGACTTGCAGCCATTATCGGGTACTTGATCATGAACGTCACCATGAAAGCGTTTGGCGGAATTACGCTAGAAATGGCCACTTCAGACCCAGCTTATGCTAATGTACTCGGAGTTCCTACATTACAAACAGGTGTATTTGGCGGGATTATTGTTGGTATTTTAGCTGCTTTCCTGTACAACAAATTCTTTAACATTCAGTTGCCTCAGTTTTTAGGATTTTTTGCAGGAAAACGTTTTGTCCCAATTATTACTGCGTTTTCAGCTGTTTTTCTTGGTATCGTAATGTTCATGGTTTGGCCTTTTGCTCAAGGCGGATTGAACGCACTTTCTCACTTTATGCTAGAAACAAACCGTACGCTAGCGGCTTTTGTTTTTGGTACGGTTGAACGTTCATTGATTCCATTTGGTTTGCATCACATTTTCTACTCTCCATTTTGGTTTGAGTTTGGTCAATATACAACAGTTGCAGGCGACATCGTTCGCGGCGACCAACGTATTTTCTTTGCTCAACTACAAGATGGTGTAGATTTTACGGCTGGTACATTTATGACGGGTAAATTCCCATTCATGATGTTTGGTCTTCCAGCTGCGGCACTTGCGATTTACCACACAGCACGTCCTGAGAAAAAGAAAGTTGTCGGCGGCATCATGGCTTCTGGTGCTTTGACTTCATTCCTAACAGGGATTACAGAACCACTTGAGTTTACTTTCTTATTTGTTGCACCTGTCTTATTCGGTGTTCACGCGATTTTTGCAGGACTCTCATTTATGACGATGCATTTACTTAACGTTAAAATTGGTATGACATTCTCTGGTGGACTGATTGACTTCTTACTGTTCGGGGTTATGCCTGGTAGAACAGAATGGTTCTGGGTCATTGTAGTTGGACTCGTGTTCTCGGTTATTTACTACTTCGGTTTCCGTTTCGCTATCCAAAAGTTCAACTTGATGACACCTGGACGCGAACTCGATGATGAAGACGATGAAGAAACGGAAGAAATTGGCGATTTGCCATATGAAATACTTGCCGCTATGGGCGGAAAAGAAAACATCCAAAATCTTGACGCGTGTATCACACGTTTACGTGTTAGTGTTGCAGACAAAGGCAATGTTGATAAAAAGCGCTTGAAAAAACTAGGTGCTTCAGGCGTTATGGAAGTTGGCAACAACATTCAAGCTATTTTCGGACCTGTATCAGATAGCTTACGCGGTCAAATGCAGGACATTATCAATGGGAAAGCACCTCGTCCAGCTGCTAAAACAGCCGTTCCGACTGAAAACTCTGTGGTTTCAGCAACGCCATTAGAATTCAACAGCCCGATGACAGGTGATATCTTACCGATTTCAGAAGTCCCAGACCAAGTATTTTCTGGTAAAATGGTGGGCGATGGTTTTGCGATCAAACCGACTGAAGGAAAAGTTTTCTCTCCAGTAAACGGGAAAGTCGTTACCGTATTCCCAACAAAGCATGCAATCGGTATTGCAGCTGATAATGGTACGGAAATTCTGATTCATATCGGAATTGATACTGTACACTTGAAAGGCGAAGGCTTTACTTCACATATTGAACAAGGCGATTTAGTGGAACAAGGACAACTCTTAATGGAAATGGACTTGGACTATATCGCTGAACACGCAGCATCAATTATTACGCCGGTTGTCTTTACTAATCTTGAAGAAGGACAATCGATTAAACTTAAAAAATCCGGTGCAGTAACTGCTAAGGATTCAAATGTTATGGAAATTATAAACGGAGAATCTGTCGTTTAATCCAGAAACATCTACTTAAAGCCCGGTCACATGTGGATCCTCCACATGCGACCGGGCTTTTCTTAATACATCTGACCCCTAAGTTTTATTGGAAATTGACGCTTTTAACTAGTCCACTCCTCTGCTAATCTTATCTGAAAAAGAAAAGATAGGATGATTACTAACTATGCAAAAAACATCTAGCTATTCACCAACAGCTAATTCTCGTACTTTTGATTTGATTTTAAGTTCGATGGCCATTGCACTTGTCTTTGTTGCCACATTACTATTGAATATTCGTTTACCGATTGCTGCCAATGGTGGTCTTGTTCACCTCGGTACAGCTATGCTTTTCATCATCGCAATTTTGTTTGGTCCTAAAAAAGGATTGATCGCAGGTGCTATCGGCATGGGCTTGTTCGATTTAGTTTCTGGTTGGACTTTATGGGCACCTATCACCATCATCGCGCGCGGTCTTCAAGGATACTTAGTCGGGAAAATCGCTTGGTCAGGCAATCGAACTGGTAACAGTACGTCTTTCAATATTTTAGCTGCTGTTGTTTCAATGCCACTGATGATAGCTATCTACTATGTAGGCGAAGCGATCATCTTTAGCAGCTGGGTTATTCCAGCCGCTTCAATCCCAGGAAACATCGTTCAAAACGTAGTGGGATTAATCATCGCAATTCCTGTTGCGATTGCTTTAAAGAAAACACCTTACTTCAAATAAAATAAGTCGGTTCACAACAAAACCCCGTTCATCTAAAAGATGAACGGGGTTTTTGAAATGTGGTTTTTAAAAATTTATTTAGTGATTGTGTTCTTTTCGTCCAACTGCAATGCTTTTGCAGTTGATGCATGGATTTCTTGTAGAAGCTCAGGGTTTTCAGACAAGGACACGCCGTAAGACGGAATCATTTCTTTAATTTTTGGCTCCCATTCGCCTACTTGTTCTGGGAAACATCTTTGGAAAATTTCAAGCATTGCATGAACTGCCGTAGATGCACCAGGTGAAGCTCCTAATAATGCAGCAATTGAACCATCAGCAGCCGTTACAATTTCTGTACCAAACTGAAGTGTCCCTTTTCCTTTATCTGTATCTTTAATCACTTGTACACGTTGTCCGGCAACGACTACTTCCCAATCTTCTAGTTTCGCAGTTGGGATAAATTCACGTAATTCTTCTACGCGTTTTTCGTTTGATAACAAGACTTGTTGAACAAGGTATTTTGTTAATGACATTTCTTTTGCCCCTGCAGCAAGCATCGTGAAGACATTGTTCGGTTTTACAGAGCCGATTAAGTCCATATTCGATCCTGTTTTCAGGAATTTTGGAGAAAACCCAGCAAACGGTCCGAACAATAATGATTTCTTGCCATCAATAAAGCGTGTATCCAAATGGGGTACGGACATTGGCGGAGCGCCAACTTTTGCTTTACCGTATACTTTTGCATGATGTTGTTCCACAATTTCAGGGTCGTTGCAAACTAAGAACAAACCACTAACCGGGAATCCACCAATTTGCTTGGATTCAGGAATACCTGTTTTTTGTAACAATGGCAAGCTTCCGCCACCGCCGCCAATAAAGACGAAATCTGCACTATGGTATTCAATTTTATTGTTTTCTAAGTCCTGCACTTTTACTTCCCATGTGCTATCACTGTTACGTGTAATGTCTTTAACTGCATGGTTGTAATTTATTTCGACTTGTTGTTCACCCAAGTACTCAAACAACATTTCGGTTAACGCACCAAAGTTGACGTCAGTCCCTGTATCGATTTTCGTTGCTGCGATTGCTTCAGTTGACGTACGCCCTTCCATAATCAAAGGCATCCATTCTTTTAACTTTTCTGTATCCGTTGAGAATTCCATTCCTTTAAACAAAGGACTTTTCGTCAAAGCTTCAAAACGATTTTTTAAAAAGCGAACATTGTCTTCGCCTTGAACCATGCTCATATGAGGAATCGACATGATAAAGTCTTTTGGATTTTCAATGCGTTTATTGTTTACAAGGAACGACCAAAATTGTCTCGAAAGTTGGAATTGTTCGTTGATGCTGCTCGCTTTTTTAATATCGATAGAGCCATCTGCTTGTTCAGGTGTATAGTTCAGTTCACAAAGTGCAGCATGACCTGTTCCTGCGTTATTCCATTCGTTAGAACTTTCAGCGCCTGCTTTTTCAAGCTTTTCAAACACTTTAATGTTCCACTCTGGAGCTAACTCTTTAAGCATTGCTCCCAAAGTTGCACTCATAACTCCGGCGCCGATTAAGATGATATTTTTATTATTCTGTTGGTTGTCCATTAAAACCTTCCTTATCCCGTATATTTGCAAATAGGTGCAGCTTGCTCCTGATCAAATAATACAAAAAGCCAGGTTCAACCATAAAACACACCTTTTCTGCTTCAATTATATAATTATATCATATTTCCTGATTGTACCTATCTGCTTTTGCCTGTCCATTATACCTCACTTCATGCGTCTGCAAAAGCATGGTCAACCGACAAAAAAGGCAAACACGTTAAAATACGTGTTTGCCTTTTTTATTTTGTTTGTTATTACTGACCTATAGTTAAGCTTTCAGCGCATGATAGCGGCTAACAACTTCTTTTGTAATGTCACTGTCTTCAGGTAACCCACTAATGGTTGTTAAAACAGCGGCAGGTCCCTTGTCTTGAATTATTTGTTGAATTTCCATCGCTTCTTCATCTTCCGGAAAATCAAATAACAACGCAGCCGCAATGGCATTCGCTAAGTAAGTATAAGATAACCCTGCTTTTTGTGCTTGTGTAGCCGGACGAATCAATCGATCTTCAGGCCCTAACTTCCGGATAGGTGCCCGTCCTACGCGTGTAACACCATCATTCAAGTAAGCATTTTTAAAACGTTCAATATTTTTATCGATATACGTCATATG
Source organism: Planococcus donghaensis (assembly GCF_001687665.2). Classification (NCBI taxonomy): domain Bacteria; kingdom Bacillati; phylum Bacillota; class Bacilli; order Caryophanales; family Caryophanaceae; genus Planococcus; species Planococcus donghaensis. Next base: position 3,231,570 of record NZ_CP016543.2, read on the forward strand.
TTCCTGTTCATCGAGTCCATATTCTTTTACCAAATACGCTCCAGTTTCTTTTAGCGTTTCTCTGACTTGAGTAACAATCTCCTCATCTGCTAATGTTTCATCGATTGTCTCTTTTCCTGCTAAATACCCCAAATAGGCAATAACAGCATGACCTGTATTTACCGTAAACAACTTCCGTTCAATAAATGGTGCGAGATCTTCAACTATTGTCATACCGGTTACTTGTGGGATGGTTTCTGTTGTTTCCACTACCCATTCGAAATATGGCTCTACTAACACATCTAATGAACTCTGATCTTGAATCGGCACAATGCGGTCAACAGCTGAGTTGAAGAAATATACTCTTCCTTCTAGCTTCGCTTTTACCTCATCATCTAAACTATCTAGAATGTGCTGCTTTAAAATATCCGTTGCACCGATTTGGTTTTCACAAGCGATGATATACAGTTTTTCATCCGTTGCCGAAACACGTTCCGTTAGTCCTTGAGCAATTAAAGGAGCGATTCTTGGTAAGATGTTTGGTCCAATAGCAGTAGTTAAATATGTTGCCTGCTGAATTACTCCAATCACATCTTCAGCATGCGTCATATTATTAATGCCCGACACATTTTCAATTGCAATTTGCTCTTCCTGTGATTGAGCTAACTTTACGTGATAGCCTTTTTCTTCGTTTAATTTATTGATTACTTGATCTGCTACGTCCACAAACGTTACATGATAGCCTGACTTAGAAAATAACGCTCCGATAAATCCTCTACCAATGTTTCCTGCTCCAAAATGAACGGCTTGTTTCACTGTCATCATTCCTTTATCAAATTATTTTGTAGGTATTCCCAAAAAACCTCTTCTAATTTCTGTCGAATGGCTTTTTCATTGGAAGAAGTAAAAATCATCATTGATTGATCGCTTTCAATCAAGCTCGTGCTAATTAAACTCAATATTTCTTGCTGTCGTTCAGTCATTACCGTTGGTGCTAGCATTAACAGCAAACTTTTCATTTGCATGTCTTTGCCATCCATTCCTTTTACGATAAGCGGATGATCAATATGGATAACTTGAAATAATAACTCTTGTATCGAGTCATCACGGCCGTGAAAAAGAGCCATTGTCGTATTCGGAATCCCTAGTCCGCCTTTTTCCTCTCGCTCTCTAAGTTCGCGCATTGCAGAAGCTACATTTGTTACAATGTTTTCTTTTCGAGCAGAGTTTAAGACTTCCTGTAAAATCTCCCAATAATCCGTAGCGTACTGCTTTCGAAAAACTTTAAAATTGTTCAATAGTACATCCATACTATGTTGCACTTGTTTTATTTCCTGTAGCAACTGCTGAACATTTGGTCGATTTTTCGATATTATTGCTTCGCTCGTTTTTCCGGGATGTAAATAATTCATTTTGCTCGTAATTTTCTTCACATTATTTTGCAAGTAACTTTCAATATACCCGATATCTCGCTCGTTTAATAAAGGACTTACTCTAATATAATCTACTTCTGTAACCGGTAGCCGAATAGTAGAGATAACTAAGTCATAATTCTTAAAGTCTGCCGCTTGAAAATCATTAATTGAAAGAATTTCTATGGAATTGATTTCGGGAAGTTCTTTTTGAATGCGGCTTGCCAGCATTTTTGAAGTACCAATGCCCGTTGGACAAATAACAACGGCGCCAATTTGTACTTTTTCTTCCCTAATTAATAAAGCAGAACCAAAATGAAGAACAATAAAAGCAGTCTCGTCAGCTGAGAAATACAACTCTTCAAATTCATTTTCTACCCCTTGTTTAACCGCCATAAATAGCACTGGATATTTGCGTTTGATTTCATCAGTTAATGGATTAAAAGATTCGATATTTTGGTTTAACCGGAAAACCAATGGTTCCATATGCGCTAGCAGTCCTTGATACAATGAGAAGTCATTAATAAGATCAACATCTAACTGTGACGATACGTTACGAATTAGGTTCTTCACTTTTCTTCCTAGCAAGACGCTATCATAGTAAGAGCCTTTAGCTTCTTGAACTTTAGACCCTTTTAAAATAATCGACAAAAAATGCATATCAGCTTTTGTTAACGGTACAAGAAGTTGCTCACTTAATTCATTGCATATACTTTCGATCAACTGATACTCGCTAGTAGAACTCTTCTCTACTAATTCTATAGTTTCCAGTAGAAACCCTTTTTCTGTTCGTTGAAGTGTCATACAACTATAAATAACTAAACCCACATAGTCACTATCGGCTAACTTTGTTTGGCCCCGGTTGATTTTTTGGTTGACTAACCGATCGACTACTGCCAAGTACCGCGGAAAAAAATAACCAAGAATATTGTCTTTCTGACTTTTCCCTTGTTGGAGATGGTACAAACTTTCAATCATTTCTTCATAAAAATAAGCCAACATATAACTGCCTAGTGCATAACGCATATTGGCTTCCTCGCCGTTAACTTCGATCCCAACACCTTTTGTTCGAGATACGGCAATGGAAAATTTATGTAGCCAGTCCGATAAGTCATCTAAATGAGTGGTTAATGTAGCATTACTAATTCCTAATTGACTTGCAAGCACTTGTTTTTTAAAAAATGGCCCTTCGTGCAATAAAATAATCAGCAGTTTTAACTTCCGTTCCTCAGGTGTTTCATCTGCTGGACTAACTGTTATCAAATTCTGTATAAGGCGATAAATTTGATCGTTAGGCCCCGTAATTAAAAGTCCTTCATCTGCAGTTCGTTCGATTTTCAGTTCAAATTCTACTAACGTTTTTTCTATCGATTTTAAATCTCGCTGAATAGTCCGAGCACTGACATCTAAATGCGAAGACAAGGAATGAACGGTATGTTTTCCAGAGGTTCTAACAATCAATTCAATAATAGATTTTTCTCTAAACGTGATAAACATGCTTGTCCCTCATTTCGCTTTTAAATGCTTTTTCTCGACTTGAAAATGTAGATAGAACAAAAAGGCAGGAAATCCCGCCTTTCCATTCTTACTATTTAATTGCCGTTAATGATGTCAATTATTTCTTTCGCTGACTCTGCTTCTACTAAGCGATCCACGTTGGTTTGGTCAGCACAAATCACTGCGATTCCAGAAAGAATTTCTAAATGTGTGCCATCTTTTCCAGCAATCCCGAAAATCATTTTTGCACTCTCTCCATCAAAGTCTACTCCATTTGGCACTTGAATAACAGTAAAGCCTGACTTGATGACAGATTTTTTCGCTTCTTCTGTGCCATGAGGAATTGCGACGTTATTGCCCATGTATGTTGTCGTGATTTCTTCACGCTTCAACATTTCGTCCACGTATGATTCTTCAACATAACCAGCTTTAACTAATGCCAACCCTGCAAAGATGATTGCTTCTTCTTTCGTACGGAAGCTTTGTCCGATAAAGACGTTTTCTTCGCGCAACAATTGCTCATCTTCCGGGTTTTGCGGAGCGTTAGTTTCACTTTCTTCAACTAACACATTATGCTCTTCTATTTCACCGCTTTTTAACCGTTCAATCAACTGATCGTATTCCGGACTTGATAGGAAATTATCAACTGAAATATGATAAGCATTTGGTATTTTGTTTTCAGCACGCGGCGTCAATTTTTCCTGTGTAATAACAATCTCAGAATCTGAAGGGAGGGTGCTGATTGCCGTATTCGATACCGATACATTCAGTCCTGCTTCTTTTACTTTTTTGCGTAATAGAGAGGCTCCCATCGCACTTGAGCCCATTCCCGCATCACAAGCAAAGACGATTTTTTGTGCGCTTGCTGGGAAAACACCATTAGTAGTTGGGTTAAGTGAAGGTATTTCCCGGGAAATAGAACTTTTCTTGCCTTTCATTTGTTCCATTTTCTTTGTTGCTTCTTCCATATCTTCATCTGTTTGTTTACTCGCTTTTAAAATGACTGCTGAAATAGCAAATGAAACTGCCGTAGCCACAAAGACTGCTGTAAAGTTTGCTAAATATGCCATTCCTTCAGGTGGTGTAACAGCTGCAATTGCTAGAATACTACCTGGTGACGCTGGAGCAACCAATCCGCCACCCATTAATACAAGTGTAAATACACCACTCATTCCACCAGCTACAACAGCTAGTAGCAACATTGGTTTCATTAATACGTAAGGGAAATAAATTTCATGAATCCCACCAAGGAAGTGGATGATCGCCGCGCCTGGTGCAGATTGCTTGGCAACTCCTTTTCCAAATAGCATAAACCCAAGTAGCACACCAAGACCAGGTCCTGGGTTGGCTTCTAGTAGAAACAAAAGTGATTTACCTGTTTGTTGAACTTGCTCTAGTCCAATAGGTGTTAACACACCGTGGTTAACCGCATTATTTAAGAACAAGATTTTTGCCGGTTCGATTAAAATACTTGTTAGTGGTAGTAATCCCGCTTCTAACAACCAATCTACGCCCGCAACAAGAACATCTGTAAACGAACTTACAGCCGGTCCGATTCCGATAAACGCAAGAAGTGCTAATATACCACCTAAAATACCTGCCGAGAAGTTGTTCACTAGCATTTCAAAACCTGTTTTAATTTTTCCTTCTATCAATTGGTCAAATTTCTTAATAGCATATGCACCAAGTGGCCCCATAATCATGGCACCTAAAAACATTGGTGTATCCGGAGCTCCGATAATAACCCCCATTGTTGCAATCGTACCAACTACAGCGCCTCGTTGATCGTAAATCAACCGGCCTCCTGTGTATCCAATAAGAAGCGGCAACATGTAGATAACCATTGGGCCTACTAACTTGCTAAACTCCTCATTTGGAAAAAATCCTGTTGGAATAAATAGGGCAGTGATTAACCCCCATGCAATAAATGCACCAATATTAGGCAAAACCATCGAACTTAAAAAGTTACCGAATTTCTGTACCCCTACCTTCATGTGATCCTCTCCTTCGAAACTGAATTTATCTTCTAAAATTGTGTGTCGTGGTGTACTACTATCATAGACTCTTAATGGAAGCGCATTCAACAACTAGGAAAGTCAACTTTGTCGGGCTTGTCACGACATAGCTGTTGTTTCTTGAACAAACAAAAAGCTTAAAATACCGTGATTATTTGTTTCATTAGTGAGCAAACTCTATAAATTATGAATTTATATTAAGAAACGAAATTTTTCTTAAAGTTAATAATATTCTGAAATTATTATTTCTATCTTTTAACAATCATTGGAGAATTAATTTAAATAGAATATTTTATACCGTATCTATTTTTTATTTAGTGCAATTCCAAAGAATACTAGATAAGAAAAGGGTTCTCTTTGACAAACAGTCAAGTTCATATAACAATGAGAGTAGCATTAGAATAATTATAATCAAATAACGATAATCAATTGATTACCGTTTTTACATCATTATCCATAATTGTTCTAAAAATATTAGGAGGTCATTATTTATGTCATTAATCGGGAAAGAAATCCAACCATTTAACGCTTCAGCTTATCAAGCAGGAAGCGGAGACTTTATCGAACTAACAGAAGAAAACTTAAAAGGTCAATGGAGTGTCGTGTGCTTTTATCCAGCAGATTTTACGTTTGTTTGCCCAACTGAGCTAGAAGATCTTCAAAACCAATACGCAACGCTGAAAAGCTTAGGAGTTGAAGTATATTCTGTTTCTACAGATACTCACTTCACACATAAAGCTTGGCACGACCATTCAGAGGCAATTGGCAAAATCGAATACACAATGATTGGCGATCCATCACAACGCATTTCTCGCGGCTTTGACGTACTTGACGAAGAAGCTGGTTTGGCACAACGCGGAACATTTATCTTAGACCCAGAAGGTATTGTTCAAGCTGCAGAAATTAACGCAGATGGCATTGGCCGTGACGCAAGTACGCTTGTCGGAAAAATCAAAGCAGCTCAATACGTGCGCAACAACCCAGGCGAAGTTTGCCCTGCAAAATGGGAAGAAGGCAGCGAAACACTTAAGCCAAGTCTTGATCTTGTAGGTAAAATTTAAGGAGTGCAGGACATGATATTAGATTCCGCAATAAAAGCTCAATTAGAACAGTATCTACAATTGCTTGAAAATGATGTGTTGTTGAAAGTTAGCGCAAGCACTGATAAAGTTTCTCGCAACATGACGGCATTGCTGGAAGAAATATCTGCAATGTCTTCTCTCATTACTCTAGAGTATGCACAGCTTGAAAGAACACCAAGCTTTAGCGTTAACCGTCCAGGACAAGACACCGGTGTTGTATTTGCTGGTATTCCTTTAGGACATGAGTTTACGTCTCTTGTGCTTGCATTGTTGCAAGTGAGCGGACGTGCGCCAAAAGTTGAGCAAAACGTAATCGATCAAATTCAAAGCATTCAAGGTTCTTACCACTTTGACTCATATATTAGCTTGAGTTGTCAAAACTGCCCTGAAGTGGTTCAAGGACTCAACTTAATGAGTATTCTCAACCCAAATATCACACATACAATGATTGATGGCGCGGTATACAAAGCAGAAGTTGAAAGCAAAGACATTATGGCGGTACCGACTGTCTTCTTAAACGGGGAATCGTTTGGTAGCGGACGCATGACACTTGAAGAACTGTTAGCTAAACTTGGCAGCGCGCCAGATGCATCCGAATTTGCAAACAAAGATCCATTTGATGTACTTGTTGTCGGTGGCGGACCGGCTGGAGCTAGTGCTGCCATTTACGCAGCACGCAAAGGCATACGGACCGGCATTGTTGCGGAACGCTTTGGCGGTCAAGTCATGGATACGTTGAGCATCGAAAACTTCATTAGTGTGAAAAAGACAGATGGCCCGAAATTTGCGGCCAGTCTTGAAGAGCATGTGAAGGAATACGATATCGACGTTATGAACTTGCAACGCGCGAAAAAGTTGGAGAAAAAAGAACTTTTCGAGCTTGAACTTGAAAATGGTGCTGTCTTAAAAGGCAAAACGATCATTCTTTCAACAGGTGCACGCTGGCGCAACATTGGCGTGCCAGGTGAAGAAGAGTTTAAGAACAAAGGTGTCGCTTACTGTCCACATTGCGATGGTCCATTGTTTGCGGGCAAAGACGTAGCGGTTATCGGCGGCGGGAACTCCGGCGTCGAAGCAGCAATCGATCTAGCAGGTGTTGTAAATCACGTGACTGTTCTGGAGTACAACTCCGAACTCAAAGCCGATTCTGTTTTACAAGATCGACTACGTAGCTTACCCAATGCAACAATCATCACAAATGCTCGAACACAAGAAATTACCGGCACAGAAAAAGTAAACGGCATTTCTTATCTCGACCTTCAAACCGGAAACCTTAACCATATCGAATTAGCTGGTGTCTTTGTGCAAATCGGCCTTGTTCCGAACACAGACTGGCTAGGTGATTTGGTAGAACGCACACAGCATGGCGAAATCGTCATTGACCAACGTGGAGCTACCAACGTTCCAGGTGTGTTTGGTGCAGGAGACTGTACCAACATTCCTTATAAACAAATCATCATTTCAATGGGATCTGGTGCAACTGCCTCACTGAGTGCTTTTGACCATCTTATTAGAAGTAAAGTTCCTGTCTTGGTTTAATACAAAAGTAAAGGACGGTAGATCAACTCGAATCATTCGAGTCGATCTACCGTCCTTTTTTCATTAGTCTCCACTTAGTTCAATCTCATTTTCACTCGCATACTGTTTTGTCCAATCACATAACCCATATATTAATGGGATCAAGCTCTCTCCGTAAGCTGTCATCGAATACTCAACCGTAACTGGAACTGTTGGATATACTTTTCTCGATATAATCTGACTGCTTTCTAACTCTTTGAGTTGCTCAGTAAGGACTTTCTGGCTAATGTTCGGAATGCTTTTTTTAAGCTCTCCAAACCGTTTACTGTCCTTGATCAAATACCAGAGAATCATCAGTTTCCATTTCCCACCAATCAAATCGATTGTCAGTCCTAAAGAACAAACATAATTGTTTTTAACTGCCATTGTATGTCTCCTTTTTCTCTTTCGTAGTCACTTTTTCGTAACTATACCACTAAAAAGTGCCGTATTGTACTCCACAGAACTACTCTGTATGATGAAACTTATCATGACGATAAAAACAGACAGGAGCGATAAACATGGCATATCCAAGAGCATTTTCACACATCGGTTTATCCGTTACAGATTTAGATAAAGCCGTCACTTTTTATAAAGAAGTGATGGGTTGGTATGTTATTATGGAGCCATCTGAGGTAAAAGAAGAAAATGATACGCCTATCGGACAAATGTGCATCGATGTTTTCGGCGCGGGTTGGGGAACTTTCCGAATTGCGCACATGTCGACATCTGACGGCACAGGGATTGAAATCTTCGAGTTTCCAAACAGCGAAAAACCGGAAAACAACTTTGAATATTGGAAATCAGGCGTCTTCCATTTTTGCGTCCAAGATCCAGATGTAGAAGGATTGGTTAGCAAAATAGTAGAACACGGTGGCAAGCAACGAATGCCAATTCGAGAATATTATCCAAACGAAAAACCTTATAAAATGTGTTACGTAGAAGATCCATTCGGTATTATCTTCGAAGTCTATAGCCATAGTTATGAAATTACGTACTCTTCAGGAGTTTATTAACAAGCTGAACCGTATCCTCCAAATGGATACGGTTCTTAGTTTGTAGACAAAAAATAGTTACTCATTTTTTGTATGCATGTGGGATTCTCCACACCTAGTGGACGCTTTCCGCGGACTCCGCGCTGAGCCTCCTCGTCGCAAGCTCCTGCGGGGTCTCATCACTTCGTTTTTCCGCTGGAGTCGCCACTAGGTGCTCCGAATCCTGGAGTGAGTAGGAAAAATATTTTAACACGTTATTTATACGGTGAAACGCACTAAAGAATCTCACTCGGTTCGTAGCAAGAAGACTTCAACTGGGCTGGTCCACGGAGACTCCTGTGGGACAGCGAAAGCTGAAGACCCCGCAGGAATAGCATTGGCCGAAGCCTGCGAGGACAAGCTTTTGCGACGAAGCTAGCGCAGCGATGCAGGAGCATGGTTTTTCAGTGACGAGGAGGCTGAAGCTGAGCCCACGGAAAGCGAAGTGGCCAGTCCGGTTGAAGAGTATGCATCATTATTCGGTTTAATAAGACTTTATCTACAGTCTGAACCGTATCCTCCAAATGGATACGGTTCATTTTAGGTTTTTGAGTGCTTTAAGGTTTAATTTCTTTTTTTATAGAAGCCTCATTGGGTAAAGAGTGAGATGCTATTTTGTTCTATTCACCCACGTTTTTTTGACGTTGCGTTAAAACGGTTTCCATATATTCTTCTCCCCACTCGCGCATTAGCAGGACGATAGGCTTTAAGGACTGTCCAAAATCAGTGAGAGAATATTCTACTTTCGGCGGGATAACAGGATACACTTCCCGGTGAATGATGCCATCTGCTTCTAATTCTCTCAGTTGTAGCGTTAACATTCTTTGTGTAATGCCACTATTTAACCTTTTTAATTCATTGAATCTTTTTTTGTCCTCTAACAGATGGAAAAGGATTACGCCTTTCCATTTCCCTCCGATAACATCTAAGGTACCTGCTACAGGACACGAATATTGATTTAAAAAAGGATTTATTGTATTTTCTTGTACTTTCCCCGTATTCATTTTCAGCACTCCTTTTGTATCAATCGCATTTTATCTATTTCAAGCGTGACTACTTCATTGGTAGCGGTAGTTACTATAACACATAAACTTTCTAAAACATTGACAGTATACAAAATGATACTATAGCACAAAATTGTGCGTACTTACACCTAAATATGTTATATGCTATTATCAATTTATTAAAGGAACGCGGTATGTGTTTTCTGTTTGCAGAAACTTCAACTACGGTTAGTTCCACTACTATAAAAAAAGGAAGTGTATTGAAAATGACTAAAATGAAAGCCGTCGGATTATATAATCATTTACCAATCGATAACCAGGAAAGTTTAGTAGATTTAGAAATAGAAAAGCCTCGCCCAACAAAACAGGATCTTTTAGTACGTGTTGAAGCTATAGGTATGAATCCAGTCGATTCCAAAGTACGTGAGTCGAACGGAGAAAAGTTAACAGAACCTAAAATACTTGGGTGGGATGTTTCGGGTATTGTAGAAGAGGTTGGTCCTGAATGTACGCTCTTTCAGCCAGGAGATAAAGTCTATTACGCAGGAGATATTACTCGTCAAGGAGGCAACAGTGAGTTTCATCTAGTTGATGAACGAATTGTTGGCACAAAGCCAGAGTCTTTGAGTTTTGCCGAAGCTGCAGCACTCCCTCTCACGACAATTACGGCTTATGAAAGCTTATTTGATCGCCTTGCTATCAGCTCAGATTCTGATACAAACAAAGGGAAAACCATTTTGATTATTGGAGCTGCAGGTGGTGTTGGCTCTATTGCTACTCAATTGGCTAAAAAGGTCGGCATGACTGTAATTGGAACGACTTCTCGCCCTGAAACAAAAGAATGGGTACTAAATCTTGGTGCCGATGCTACCATCAATCATTATGAATCTTTTACTTCACAGTTGCAGGAATTAGGTTTTAGTAGCGTGGATTATATTCTTTGTCTCAATGCTACACAAAAACATTGGGGAAATATGGCCGAAGCGATTGCCCCTCAAGGGAAAATTTGTTCTATTGTAGAATCAGATGAGCCTCTTGATTTAACTTTACTGAAAAATAAAAGTGTAAGTTTTGTATGGGAGTTTATGTTTACACGCTCTATGTTCCAAACAGAAGATATGATTAACCAACATTACTTGTTAAATGAAGTAGCCGATTCAATCGATCAAAATGAACTAAAGACTACATTGAACAAACGATTGACTCCTATAAATGCTGAAAATGTCAAAGCAGCTCATCGATTGCTCGAGTCCGGTGCTGCTATTGGAAAAATTGTAATCGAGAAATTCAACTAAATAATAAGCTTCATCACAAGCTGTTAACTTTAAACCCCCGCCTCTGCCAAAGCAGTGACGGGGGTTTTTATCCTTCTATGGCGCAAATATCATGCTGTTTCAGGTTGCAATATAACTTGGACAAATCCGATTTCTTCCTGTACGTTTTGCCTTATACAAGCAATCATCCGCAACATCCACGATTTCCACTGTGTCACTCACTGTTTCTGGATAAGTGGCTACACCTATTGAAACCGTTATTTGAATTTCTTCTTTCGATGAAATTTCAAACTTATGCTGTTCTACTGCTATTCTTATGCGCTCAGCTATTTCTATAGCATATTGATGAGGACAGTCTGGCAGAATCACGGAAAATTCCTCTCCCCCATTTCTCGAAACCACATCAAATGAGCGAGTACTGTTTTGCAACACTTTCCCTAACTCAACCAAAATCTTATCGCCTATTGGATGCCCGTATGTATCGTTCACGTGTTTAAAGTGGTCAATATCGATCATCAATAAGGACAATCTCTCATTTTTCTCCGTTGCATTGCTGATCAAATCATTCCAAACGCTGTCGAATTGCCGTACATTGTTTAAACCGGTAAGAAAATCAGTTGTCGAATCTTTTTCATATTTCATCAATAAATATTGTGTTTTTCGTATATACCTAACAAACATGACTGAAGTCAGTCCACCTATTGTAGAAACCATCCAGTATGAGAAAATTAAGCTTTTTAAAACTGTAACATCCTTTACTAAATACCAAATGATAATACTAAAAGAAATATTTGATAAGATAATCATTAGAAAGCTTTGTTGATATGCGTTCTTTCTAAAATCTGTACTTTTACATAATTTATGAATGACAATAAAACCTAAAATTAATACAGTCATCAAAATCATGGCTGCAATTGCAGATGTGGTAAATCCAAACATAAACCTTGTTAAAATAATTAAAATAGCACTAATAATAGCTTGAGGCACCCCGATAAAGATGATCAACAACATAACTGGTAAAAAGCGCAAATCCACCATCGTTTCAGTGGATACTTGTATGGAAAAAAACATTAAAAAATAGCCTAATATACCTCCTGCAAAACCATCTATTAAAATCGAGATGATACGATTTTTTTGCTCTAACCTAAGTTTCATTCTGATTTGTAAATAAATAAAAATTAGAGAAACCATTATACAAAGATTCACAAATAAATCAGTCAATATTGTCGCCAAAAATAATCCTCCCTAATATCCTAAACTACCGCATATAATATTCTGTCTCAAGTGTATTAATTTAAAAAACCATGCAATGCTCCTAATAACGTAAAGATGATTAAGTGATCTCCGATAGCAATTGCACAGTTTTTTGCACTGACAAGCCCAAATAATGTATTTTTCAAATAGACGATTGAAATTAAGAAGCCTACAATACTCCCTACTGCAACTCCGCCCAACAGACTACTCGAACTAGTTGCTTGAACAAGAACCCCAATGAAGATAGAACTGATAAATGCTACGATTACCGATACGACATATTTTAATGGGCCTGTGCTTTGATTTTTCTTTCCAACTAAGACAGTGTAATAAACTCCACCATAAATCATATACAAAATCCCACCAGCTAAAATCGCCCAATAATTTAAAGAGCTTATGTCTATCAACATATAATTTCCTCTTTTCTATATAGATTAAAGTCTTACTTAGTAAACATCCATTAGCTATTCTGTATAATGATAAAATATGCGTTTCTATCACTATACTCTATTACCTTGTTTTTTTACATATCCTGCACTTTATTATAATTTATTGATAAAATTATGATAATCCCATTTTTCGCTAACTATAAATAAAATCTTTGTTCTATTCCTTATTGGATGGTAATAAAACCAGTATAAAGTTCAACAAATTTCATGTTACTAGCTCGAGAATGTTATGATTAAAGATATATAATTAACTTTTTAGATATAAGTGCATAAGGAGGTTTACAATGAACCAGAATGTCTTAACTCGAAACAATGTCAGAATTATAGGTTCCGGAAAACAAGCTATGATATTTGCCCCTGGATTTGGCTGCGATCAAACTGTTTGGAATTTAGTTGTTAAATCGTTTGAAAAAGATTATCAAATTGTTTTATTTGATTATGTAGGACTTGGACTTTCAGATGTTAAGGCATATGATTCTGATAAATACAGTAAACTTTCCGGCTATGTACAAGATGTATTAGATGTTTGTTCAACATTAAATTTAAAAAACGCTATATTAGTAGGTCATTCTGTTGGAGCAATGGTTGGTATGCTTGCTTCATTACGTAAACCCGAGTACTTTTCTCACCTCATTATGATTAGTCCATCTGCATGTTACTTAAATGACCCACCGGGGTACATTGGCGGTTTTGAAAAAGAGGATTTAATCGGTTTAATGGACTTAATGGCTAAAAATTATATTGGTTGGGCGAATATTTTTTCGGCAACTGCTTTAAATAACCCAAACCTTCCCAAGGTCGGAAAAGAAATCGAAGATCGTTTCTGCTCTACCGATCCTGTAATTGCTCGCAATTTTGCTGAAGCATGCTTTTTTGCTGATAATCGTCAAGATTTATCAAAAGTATCACTTCCAACTTTAATTTTGCAATGTGCTAACGATATAATTGCGCCAGAATCGGCCGGCGAGTACATGAACCAACGTTTGCCAAATAGCACGATCAACTATATGAATGCGACAGGTCATTTCCCACACATGAGTCACCCCGAAGAAACTACGCAACTCATACGTGAGTATCTTTTAGAAACCTCAGTTTCCCTGGAAAAAGAGGATGTAGGTGGTCTAACGTAATGAATGAACAACTAAACCAAGCACCGTGTGGATTTCTTACACTTACGAAGGATGGCATCATTTTATCTGTAAACGAGACATTGCTTCGAGTGCTTGATTTCTCTTCAGATGAACTTGTTGGGCAACATATTAATAAGACACTTACCAAATCAACGCGTATTTTTTTCCACCTGTATTTCATGCAACTTGTAACAGTTCAACATCGGGTAGAAGAAATGTACCTCTCATTAAACTCTAAACATGATGAGGATACGCCTGTCCTTATTAATGCAGTCCTAAATGAACAGCAAGACCAAGAGGTTATTTCCTGCATTATTGTCCCTATTCGGAAACGAAGTGAATACGAAAATCAATTGCTTATTGCTAAAAAAGTAGCTGAAGACGCTTTTAAAGAAAAAGAAAAAGCACATCTGCAGTTAGAAATTGCTCTTCAAAATCTGGAAGCAAACCAAAAAGAGCTTTTAGAAATTAATAAACAAAACCAAAAGTATAATCTAGATACTTACCGGGAATTACAACTTGCAAAAAAAATACAAGAGCGCTCCTTAACTAAACCTATTTGTAACGATAGCATTCATATCGAATCTTACTATAAAGCTTCAAGTGGATTATCTGGCGATATTTATGGTTTCTATAAAATTAATGAGCATCAATACGGCATCATCTTGCTAGATGTGATGGGTCATGGTATTTCTTCTGCACTTATAACCATGTCTTTGCAATCCTTATTCCAGCGACTTATTTCAACCGGTGTTTCGGCAAGTATGGTCATGAAAGAGTTGGATCATCACTTACACACCTTGTTTCCTAGCGATGAAAGTGTTTGGCATTATTGTACAGCTATCTATTTGTTTATCGATACAGCAAAACACACGATTGAATATGTTAATGCGGGACATCCACCATTGATCTACCAAGACTCAGATGGGGAGCAACTCGAGTTATATGCAAGTTCTCCTCCCCTTGGAACGTTTGACAATATTCATTTTGAAACAAAGACCTTTTCATATAAAAAAGGATCTCGAATCATCTTGTATACAGATGGCGTATCCGAATCGCTCGAACCCGAACCTATAAATTCCCTATTATTAAAACACTCTGCCCTTTCTTTACTGCAATTCAAAGAAAAGATTTTGCACTCCCTCGACAATCAAAAAGAAACAAATCATAAAAAAGACGATCAATGCTTTATAGTGGTCGATTTAAAATAAAAAACGCTTGAAATTCAAGCGCTATAGACTGTAGAGCATCTCGATTCGAGATGTCTACAGTTTTTTTTATGTTAAAAAATCGCTCTGATCGCTCTTGTGTAGTCATCACTTTCACGCTCTTTTAATCTTATCCTCTAGTTGAAAAAAACGATTATTTCGGATCATTGCAGTGGCATGCTCTTTAGAAACAGCTGCACTATAATAATAGCCTTGAATTTGATCGACTCCATAAGTAGTCAGCAACTCTTTTTGTTCTTCTGTTTCGACGCCCTCTGCTACGAGTTGGCACCCCAAACCATGTCCCATTGTAATAATGGCTCTTGTGATGCTCTTCATTTCTTTTTTCTCTAGGATATCTTTAATGAATGAACGATCAATTTTGATGGTATCGATAGGAAATCGTTTTAAGTAACTTAAAGAGGAATAGCCTGTTCCAAAATCATCAATCGAAACTTTAATGCCTAGCTTCTTTAAATTTTCAATCGACTTTAATACATATTCTTCGTTATTAATGAGCAGACTTTCTGTCAACTCTAACTCCAACCATTTGCCCTCTAAACCTGTTTCTTTTAAAATTTCAGTAACTGTTTGAACTAGACTTCCATAATGAAATTGATAAGCCGAGATGTTGATCGCCATTACCACAGGCGGAAGCCCTTCATCTTGCCATTTCTTATTTTGCATACACGCTTGGCGTAACACCCATTTACCAATTGGATTGATCAATCCGGTTTCTTCTGCGAGCGGGATAAATTCACTAGGCGATATTGTTCCTAATTCGGGGTGGAACCAGCGAATCAACGCTTCCATTCCTCCAATTTCTTCTGAGGGCATTTTTATTTTTGGTTGATAATATACTTGAAACTCTTCTAACTCTAACGCTTTGCGTATATTATTTTCCAATTGTAACCTTCTGACAGGTTGATGATTAAATTCATTTTGATAAAAGACATAATTTGATTTGCCGGACTCTTTTGCTTTGTACATGGCGATATCCGCATTTTTGATCAATAGTTCACTGTTGCTTCCATCTATTGGATACATGCTTATACCAATACTTGTACTAATGTAATACTCATTGTTTTTCAAGAAAAATGGCTGTAAAATGGTTTCATTTATTTCTTTTGCCATATCGTGTACTACTACTTTGTTTTTTATATTACTAAGTAGAACCGTAAATTCATCTCCCCCAAACCGGGAAACAATTGTAGTTTCCGGTACACAATTCGTTAAGCGACTTGCAACTTCCTTAAGCAAAGAATCACCAGTAGAATGCCCCATTGTATCGTTAATTATTTTGAAACGATCCAAATCAATAAATAACACCGCAAACGCTTGCTGATTTTTCTCATTCTTAATAGAGTCTATGAGGTGATCGACTTTCTTTTGAAACAAAACCCGATTTGGAAGCTCGGTTAATGCATCGTAATGAGCTTGTTTTGTGAGGTCTTTTTGATATCCATTAATTTCATTAAATATTTTATTGATAATTCCCCACGCACCTACTATAAATAAGAGCAAAATAAGAAACGTGACATACATAACCACATTAGAAAATGATAAAAAGGCATTACGGGGAACTGGTTTTATCAATCCTACTACCCAATCCATATCATCACTAAATTTCACATTTTCATACGCTACAAAATAGTCTTTTCCGTCTTTTTGAATCACGTGAGTCCCTTTTATCGTTTGACTAATTTGGTCCCATAATTCTGTGTTTCCAGTCAATTCATTTACATGCGGGAGTGTTACCTCTCCTTGGAATTCTCCAAACTCTTCTTCTGAAAGATTAGCTGCATTCTCTACTGTTGCGGCAATAGAATCTTTCTTCTCTTGAGTACTGCTAGCGATTAAGTCACCATTATTATTAATTACAAAAGCTTCAAATTCATTATTATCACTATCGATTAATTCATTTGATAAATACGATAAGTTAACTTCGTAATGAATCAGTCCTACTTTTTTTCCTTTATAAGGACCATTTTCTTGTATCACCAAAGGGGTTACGTTTCCAAAAACCCAACGTCTACTATCGGCTGACACATAAGGCATAGATTGGTATACTTCTCCACGATTTACCGCCATCGCCGCTTGATAAAATGGTTGTTGTTTTTCGGAAGGAGAAAGATCATGGCTATGAGCAATTTCTTCATCTACTCGAACAACTTCTTCTCCGTTATGTGTGTCATCTAAAAAACACGCTTCATCAGTTTCAGGAATTTGTTCTTTAACATATTGGAATGCTTTTACTTGCTGTTCTCTCCAGTACTCTTTTCGTTCTGGCTCTGTATAGTACTTTTCCCATGCCGGGTTATTAGCCAACAACAACACCGTTTGACGCATTTTCGCTAATTCTTTATCCACCAAATTTGCCACTTGGTTATTTTCTGTTTCTAACTCTGCCAAAGATAGTTCTTCAAATTTTTTCTCATTAATAAAATATAAAATTAATACAGGTACGATGCATATGACTACAGATAAGAGCATTAATCTACGTTTTGATGTCTTTTCGTTAAACATACTGAGATCTACCTTTCTTAGCTGAGTCATAACTACCTTCAAATATTTTAACGTATCTGTATTTTTAAAAGTATCAAATAAATGAAAATTTAGTCTTTTTTTATGTTACAAATTAACTGTAGAACAAGTTATATTTACCCATATTATTATATCATTTTAAACTAAAATATACTTAATTTATATACAAAAATTAGGTTTTTATAGTTATAAATTATAAATTACTCAAACTCAAGTTAAGCAGTGACCTATATTTAAATCTATGATAATGAATGTTATAGTGGAAAAAACTTCTACTAAAGATTCTAGAAATAGGAGCGGATTATGATGACATCTAAGAAAGAAGAAATTATTTATAAAGCTTCGTTACTTATCCATTCTCTTGGCTATACAAATACGAAGTTAAGTGATATTTTAACTTCGAGTGGGATTGGAAAAGGACAATTTTATCATTATTTTACTTCCAAACAAGATCTTGCTGATGCCGTTGTAGAATATTTAATCGGTAATATGAAACATGACATTTTCGACGAAATTTTGGATCGACCAATTGCTCCGAAATTGAGATTAAATCAAATGTTAGATAAGTTGTGCGCTATGCAATTTGAAAATCAAGCTCAAAGTGGTTGTGCCTTGGGAAATTTAGCAATTGAAATTAGTGAAAACGAACCGATACTTAGAGATAAAGTTGCTTCTTTTTTTAAACAGTGGGAAGAGAAAATCCAACGAGCTTTAGATGAATTACAACAACAAAGACAGTTGGATACGAATTTGGATACAGCAAAATATTCACAGGCGATGATTGCCATGATTGAAGGAGCTATTTTGCTTATGAAAAATAAACAAGATATTCAAGTCCTATATGACATTACTGATGTTATTCGCACTGAGTACAATTTAAACGAAGAATAGAGAATCATAAAAATTGACTCTATTCTTCTTTTTTTGTTATCCTTTTTTGTACCGACTGGTAGGTACAACTTTTATACCAGTTTACTTTTTCTTTTGAAGGGAAACTAATTCACATATATGGCACGTTTATAAATTTAACAAGGAAGGTGATTATTTTGACCAACAACCAATTTCAAACATTATTTTCTAAAATAAAAACAGGAAATGTTACATTAGATAGTCGGGCTGGGCTTGCACCTATGACAAGAACAAGTGCGACTGAAACTGGATTAGCAACTGAAGATATGGCTCAGTATTATGCTAATTTTGCTAAAGGTGGATTTAGCCTAATCATTACCGAAGGTACTTACACTGATAAGCTTTACAGCCAAGGCTATTTAAACCAACCTGGAATTGCAACCACTGAACAAACTGACGCATGGAAACCTGTTGTTCAAGCAGTTCAAGAACAAGGGTCGAAAATATTTCTACAACTAATGCATGCAGGGGCACTTTCACAAGGAAATCGATTTAAAAAAAATACAATCGCACCTTCTGCCGTTAAACCAAAAGGAGAACAATTGGCATTTTACGGTGGTTCCGGTGAGTTTTCGATGCCTACAGAAATGACAAAAGAAGATATTTCTCAACTTATAGAAAGCTTTGTTAAGTCTGCTAAAAATGCAAAAGAAGCTGGCTTTGATGGTGTTGAAATTCATGGAGCAAATGGATATATTTTGGATCAATTTTTAACTGACTATACAAATCTTAGAACCGACGAATATGGTGGTCCCACAGAAAACCGCTTACGTTTAATCATAGAAGTTATTGAAGCCGTACGCGATGCTGTAGGAAGTGATTTCCCAGTAGGTATTCGCATTGCTCAAGCTAAAGTAAATGACGCTAATCATAAATGGGTAAATGGAATTGACGATGCTAAACTCATTTTCAGCCAAATCGGGCAAGCTGGAGTCGACTATATTCATACATCTGAACCAAATGCGACTGAGTCTGCATTTTCTGAATCTCCTTCAACATTAGTCGAACTTGCTAAGAAATATGGAAATACAGTGGCAATTGCAAACGGGGCTTTAGAAAATCCTCAACTCGTTGAAGCATTGCTTAGTAAAGGCAAAGCAGATCTTATCACCATTGGAAAAGGGGCTCTTGCCAATCAAGATTGGCCTAATAAAATATTATCAGGCCAAGAATTAGAGGCATTTGACTTCCAAAAAATTCTTCTTCCAAAAGCTACTTTAAAAGAATTTGAAATCAATCAAAACTAATTAATATAAAAAATCAATTATTTATCTGCGTGTAAAATAGGAGGCTATCAAATGAAAGCAATCGTTATTGATCAATATGGAGAAAAAAATGTTTTAACCGAACGAGAAGTCGAAAAACCATCAATTCAAGAAAACCAAGTGCTTGTTGAAATACACGCAACATCTATCAATCCAATCGACTGGAAAGTACGTGCGGGATACCTTAAAGACATGCTACCATTTGAATTTCCAATCATCCTTGGATGGGACGCTGCAGGTGTTATCGTAGAAAAAGGAAGCAATGTAACAAACTTCGAGATCGGGGAACGTGTTTTCACTAGACCCGCAACGACAAACCAAGGAACATACGCTGAATATGTACCTGTAGATGAGAACTTACTTGCTAAAATGCCAGCTTCTATGAGTTTTGAAGAAGCTGCTGCAATTCCGTTAGCTGGATTAACTGCTTGGCAATGTTTAGTTGATTTTGGTGGCGTGAAAAAAGACGATAAAGTTCTTATTCATGCAGGAGCAGGTGGCGTTGGTAATTTTGCAATCCAAATCGCTAAATCTTTAGGTGCGTACGTGACAACAACAGCCAGTGAAAAAAATGAAGAGTTTGTAACATCACTAGGTGCAGACCGTGTCATTAATTACAAAACAGAAGAGTTCAGCGAAATGCTTGAGGATTACGATTTCGTCTTAGATTCAATGGGCGGAGAAGTTCAATCTAATAGCTACAAAGTATTAAAACCAAAAGGCAAACTTGTTTCAATTGCACAACCACCTAACGAAGAAGAAGCAAAGCAATATGACGTAGAAGCCGCTTTCTTATGGCTTGATCCAAAAGGCGATCAATTGCAAAAACTGGCGGATATGTATGAAGCCGGTGAACTAAAATCAATTGTTGGAGAAACGTTCGAGTTTACTGAAGAATTTATGCAGGATGCACATGCGTTGAGCGAAACACACCATGCTCGCGGAAAAATTGTTATCACATTAAAATAATTTTTCAATAACAGTCAAAAAGCAGCTCCCATCAATAGATGAGAGCTGCTTTTTTCAGTTAGTTGACTAGATGTTCTTACTCCACAAAGGTCCATACTGTTACTGTTGCTGAATCAGTACCCGCAACGAGCATAGACTGTTTCTCGCTTGACACCGATACAATATTTGAACTTAGGTTACCTTGTAATGCGAATTGCTTGATCGTTTCAAAGCCCTCAGCAGTTCGTTGAATACCAATTAGTTCATCTTTCCTTTGACTTGGCACCCACAGCTCGATTTGACCATCAGAATTGGAATCTACTGAAGTATGCATATCGAGGTTTTTACTCCCTATTGAATGTGTTGAGTATTCACTTCCCGAAGCCACCACTTTTAACCTTTTATTTTCTTGGTCCCATTCTATAAATTGTAAATTCCCACCAATATGAGGAGTCGTAATTTCTGCTAACTCTAATTTATCTGTTGAATGAAATGCCTCTACTGTTAATGCATGTCTCCAGCGATGACTTTGACCGAGCGGCTCACCTTCAGCTAATTGCTTGCCGGCTTCATCATACAATACCAACCTCGCTCCTTCTTGATCATTGCTTAAGGTTAAGATAATTTCTTTTGTTCCATTTTGATCCCAATCTACCCAAATTGGTTTCAAACTTTCAATGACGTCTTTTTGAGGAACAGAGGTTTCTTGAACTACTTCTTTTTTATCTCCATCAATAATCGCAAACCCAGTCGCTTCTATTTGGTCACCCAAAATGCCATGATCGTAGCGAGTAGATGGTTGCGTCAACACAAGAACCTGGTTTTTGTCACCCACTAACAAATTTGAGTCAGGAAGTGCATTAATTGCAAGTCGCTCAAGTTCTTGTTCTTCACTCCAAAACACCACATCGCCATTTTGATCGATGTACACAAATTCATTTTCTTCTAATAGAAGAGGGGGCACCTGTAGATTACCTTTTGGTTGAGGAACGGTTTTTGCAGTCTGTTTTTCTGTAAGCTCTGTCAATTGGCCACTTTCCGCTACTACTCTAAATCGTTGAATTTCCCCACTATCTAATACAACAGCCAACTCTACATCTGCATCATTGTTTACTTTCTCCGCTTCGATACGAATTGGGATACCATTAAGGTTAATCGTTGTTTCTGAACTCTTGCTTGTACTAGTTTTTTCAGTATTATCAATTGCTTCTTGTTCTACCTCTTGGACATTTTCTTCAGGTGAACAACCCGCCAATATAACGAGCGCTGTAAAAAGAAGTACAAGTAATTTCCTCATTTAGTCACTCCTTTTGATTATGAACCGTAATAAAAATTGAGCTAAAAAAATCCTGATCAGCCGTATTAAGTCTGATCAGGATTTTTTAAAATTAGTTTTTCAAGTCAAAACGATCGGCATTCATCACTTTGTTCCAAGCTTTGATAAAGTCACGAGCGAATTTTTCTTTGTTGTCATCCTGTGCATATACTTCGGCAATTGCACGAAGAATTGAGTTTGAGCCAAATACTAAGTCAAAACGTGTAGCTGTACCAACTGCTTCTCCAGTTGTACGGTTTTTCCCTTCGTATTTGTTAAACTCAGCTGGTGTCCACTCAATATTCATGTCCAGTAACGTAACAAAGAAGTCATTTGTTAATGCACCCGCATTATTTGTCAGAATTCCTTCTGTTGCGCCTTGGTAATTTGCGTCTAATGCACGCATCCCCCCAAGTAAAGCTGTCATTTGTGGTGCAGTCAAACCAAGTAATTGTGCTTTATCAACAAGCAATTCTTCTGGGCTAACTGAGTACTCTTTTTTCTGGTAATTTCTGAAGCCGTCTGAAATTGGTTCTAATACGTCAAAGCTTTCTGCATCTGTTTGTTCTTCGAGTGCATCTCCACGGCCTTGAGTAAATGGCACAGCTAAGTCAAAGCCAGCAGCTTTAACAGCTTGTTCAACTGCAACATTTCCTCCTAGTACGATTAAATCAGCCATCGACACTTTGTTTCCAGTGCTAGCTTTAAGGTTTTCGTAAGTCGCTAGTACTTTCTCCAACTCTTCTGGTTCGTTAACAGCCCAGTTGCGTTGAGGTGCGAAGCGAATGCGCGCTCCGTTTGCCCCACCACGTTTATCTGAATCGCGGTATGTGCTAGCAGATGCCCAAGCGGTTTTAATCATTTGCTGGATAGTTAAGCCACTTTCCGAAATCTTTGTTTTTAGCTCATTGATTTCGTCAGCTGTTAATGTACCTGGTGCTGCTGGAACTGGATCTTGCCAAATCAATTCTTCTTCTGGTACTTCTGGTCCTAAGTAACGCTCTTTAGGTCCCATATCGCGATGAAGAAGTTTGAACCAAGCACGTGCAAATGCATCGGCAAATTCATCCATGTTTTCATAGTAACGACGCGAAATTTTTTCGTAAACAGGATCTTTACGAAGTGCCATATCTGCAGTTGTCATCATTGTTTTCACTTTGATAGAAGAATCTTCTGCATCCGGGGCCATTTGCTCTTCAGACAAATCTTTTGCTGTCCATTGATAAGCGCCGGCAGGAGATTTAGTCAATTCCCACTCGTATTCGAATAATTGCTCAAAGTAACCATTATCCCATTGCGTTGGGTTGGCAGTCCAAGCTCCTTCAACACCACTTGAGATGGTATCGCGGCCTTTTCCTGAGCCGTATGAGCTCTTCCAACCAAGACCTTGGTTTTCCATTACAGCTGCTTCTGGATCGTCCCCTACTTGATCAGGGTCCCCAGCGCCGTGTGCTTTACCAAAAGTATGCCCACCTGCAATTAGTGCAACCGTTTCTTCATCGTTCATACCCATCCGTGCAAATGTCTCACGAATATCTACAGCACTGCCTAACGGATCCGGTTTACCGTTTGGTCCTTCTGGATTCACATAAATTAGACCCATTTGAACAGCTGCTAGAGGGTTTTCTAACTCGCGATCGCCAGAATAGCGATTGTCTTCTAACCACTCTTTTTCATTGCCCCAATATACATCTTCTTCTGGTGCCCAAATATCTTCGCGTCCTGCTCCAAAGCCAAATGTTTTAAAGCCCATTGACTCAAGTGCAACGTTACCAGTTAACACTAATAAGTCAGCCCATGAAATTTTGTTGCCGTATTTTTGTTTGATCGGCCAAAGCAGTCGACGTGCTTTATCTAAGTTTACGTTATCTGGCCAGCTGTTAAGCGGCGCAAAACGTTGATTTCCGGTAGAGCCACCTCCGCGACCGTCTGCAGTACGATATGTACCTGCAGCATGCCATGACATACGAATGAACAAACCGCCGTAATGACCATAATCTGCTGGCCACCAGTCTTGGCTATCTGTCATTAACTTATGCAAGTCTTGTTTTAAAGCATCAAAGTCTAATTTTTCGAATTCTGTTTTATAATCAAACTCTTCCCCTAGAGGATTTGTCTTTGTATCATGCTGGTGAAGAATGTTCACATTCAGCATATTTGGCCACCAGTCTTTGTTTTGCGTTTTTCCTGGCTTGTTTGAAGTTGTAATTGCACTATCTTTATGACCACCTGTTACTGGGCATTGACCTTCGCCTGCCGCTGTGTGGCGCTTTTCTTCATTGTTTTCCATCTTTGATAACCTCCCAATAGTGTGAAAAATAGTTTGTTTTCATCGAAATCGATTACCGCTATTTGTTGCTCGTGTAAAAATGATTCTTACATTAGAATTATACTAAAGTAGAGCGTAGCTGAACAGTAATAAGACTGTCAATTTAAAAGCAAATTTTTTACTAAGTAAAACAAAACCCTAAATCGGTTATTTTTCGAGTGAAAAATAATGGATCATCAAAAAAATAGTGATATACCTAAAAGTGTAAGATCCACTTTTTTAGGTACATCACTATTACGACAGCTTTTTTAAGCATTTACTTTATTTAATAACCTTGAATTGTAATTACAGGCTAAAAACTCACTCATATCATCTGCAGTTAGGGGCTCTGAGTATAAATAGCCTTGCACTTCGTTACAGCCAATTGATTTTAAATATTCTTCTTGTTCTACTGTTTCGACTTGTTCTGCTAGGGACAGTAATTTTAAATTTCTTGCCATAACGATAATGGTATCAATAATCGTTCTTGCCTTTTCGTCATGTTCAATATCTCGTACAAGAGAGCCGTCAATCTTCAAGCGATCGATTGAAAAGTTCTTCAAATGATTCAAAGAGCTATAGCCTGTACCAAAATCGTCCATGCTAATTGAAATGCCAAGATGTCTCAACTTATCAAAAATGTCTTTAGCATATTCTACATCTTTAATTGCCAAGCTTTCTGTAATTTCCAAGTCCAACCGCTCGAAATTATAACCAGTTTCTTTGAAAATTTCTTTAATCGTTCCAATAAAGTTGTGATGGAAAAATTGTTTAATCGATACGTTCACACTTAAATACAACTCTTCGCATCCTTGTTCTTGCCAACTTTTCACTTGCTTGCTAGATTCCCTTAACGCCCATTCGCCTAGTTCAATGATTAACTCACTGTCTTCGACTATCGCGATAAAGTCATCCGGCTTTATCAACCCTTCTTTCGGATGATTCCACCTCAGTAAAGCTTCTACACCAAACATTTTTCCACTTGCGTAATCTATTTGCGGTTGATAAAAAATCTCAAATTGTTTTTCTTTGACTGCTTTTCTTACATCGGCTTCTAATGATAGCTGTTTTGGGTTTTTCTCTTTTAAATAATTATGATAAAACTCGTACATATTTTTCCCTTTTTCTTTAGCGCTATACATAGCCGCATCCGCGAACTTCATCAAGTCTTCTCCAATTCGACTATCTTGAGGATACAAAGCGATTCCAATGCTTCCTGTTATGTAAAGTTCCTGATTTTGACTTCCTAAAAGGAAAGGCGTTTGTATTTGAAGCAAAATATCCTCTAACTGCTTTTGGAAAACTTCATCGTCTGAGACATCGGGAAAGAGAAAAGTAAATTCATCTCCACCTAACCTTGAAATGACTACGTCTTTATCTACTAAAGACCGGAAACGATCGGCTAATACTTGAAGCAATTGGTCTCCTATTTGATGTCCTAAAATATCATTCACTAATTTAAAGCGATCCAAATCTAAAAAGCAGACAGCCATTTGTGAGAAGGCCGTTGAATAAGTAATTTTACGGTCTAGCTCTTCCACAAAAAATCGTCTATTCGGTAGAAGCGTTAGCGAATCGTGATAGGCCATATGATGCATCTTTTCTCTGGCTTCTGCAATTTCCGTTATGTCTTTTACAAATACATTTATGTGTGTCAGTTCTTCATCTAAAAAGTTCGGGACTAATGTAATTTGCACATCAATATGATTGTCAAACTTAGTAAGCAACTTTGTTTCAAACATTTGAGAATCACCACTAAACGCGATTTTCAAAAAACTTAAAAATTCAGCTCGTTGATGTTCATGAATCAGTTTACTAAATGAAGAATATTCTTCTAATTCCTCTGGAAGAAAGCCCGTCATTTCTTTTGTAGCCTCGTTTACTTTATTGATTTCACCTTTATCATCTACTGAAAATATCGCAATCGCTTGGTTTTCAAAGAGGGCTTCATATTGATGCTTATTTTTATAAATAAGTTCTTTTTGTTTCTCGCTATACAGTTCCGAAATAAAACTTGGAAACAACTCTAAAAACACTAACCCAAATATATTAATGGTTAATGGCAACAAAGTGTTATTAAAATACAGCCAGTCATAAATTTCGATGTCATGATTATTAAATAAATCAAAGTTGGAAAATAACGTAATGCTCGAAAACAGCGTGTACCGAATACTTGCAAAGGCAAGTCCAATCGCCACACTACCATAAACAATCCACTTAACATGTATTTTTTCTATTTTTCGTAACTGTCGAATAAACCGAAAAGTTGCTATCGCATTTCCTAACAGCAAAATATTCGCACTGATAAATAATAGAAGATTCATGTCTAGATTATTCTCGATCATTATTTTTCTAAGGTCAATGTAATTGACTAAACTAATACAAAAAGCAAAAATAATGGAACCGATTAACAATCGCTGAAATGTAACTTCTTTATAACAAATGGTACTGATCGCTGAATAAACAGAAAAAGAACAAAAGAGAATGATTGAGACAATTAGTAATAATTTAATCGGGGTCATAGCACCGGTGAAATATGTATTTAAATAAGCAAAGTAGATGACAAATCCTGCCACAAAAGAAGTGATACGCACCTTATTTTTGTTTTTATCTATAAAATCGATTTTCATGATAATACTAACGCCTATAAAGGCAGCTATACTGGCTACCACAATTGACAGCATGTAATCATTAAGTAAAAAATAATCCATAGTTAAACCTCTTTCCTAACCAATTACGCTTGCCAAATTAGAAGGACTATTTATCCTACTTTGTAATCAAAAATGTAAAATTTATAAGCTTTTTCAATACATTATGCTTATTTATGACCTAATTCAATATACACCTAATGGACTAAATTATATCCATAATACAGGTATATCAACCAAATTTCAATAGAAGATTCCGATAATTCCGCAAAAAAGGCATCCATACAATTTTGAGTGGTTAGCTCAAAGCTGTATAAATGCCTTTATCTTTATCCGTATTATTCTAGTACAAAGAAAGTTTTAGTAGAACATATCAAACCAACCATTGCTTATCGTTTGTTTGTACCAGTAATAACTATCTTTTTTTGTTCTTTCTAATGTGTTGAAATCTACGTGAATGATGCCAAAACGTTTATCATAGCCTTCAGCCCATTCGAAATTATCTAAAAGTGACCAAGTTAAATATCCTTTTATGTTAACGCCATAATCGATACTTCTCTTTAAAGCAGTTAAATGTTGCTTTAAATACTCAATCCTTCTTTGATCGTGAACTCGCCCATTCTCCACACCATCATTATAGCAAGCGCCATTTTCGGTTATGTAAATTGGAATAGAACCGTATTGATCTTTTATTTTTGCTAATACACGATAGAAACCTTCAGGGTAAATAAACCAACCAAAATCTGTTTTCTCAAAGCCAATATCAATTCTTTCCAGGTCGAACAAGTCTGCATCTTTTTTGTATCTGCCGATTGCTCCTGTGTAATAGTTAATGCCTAAGAAATCGATCGGTTGGCTGATGATTTCCATATCGCCTTCTTCAATTTGGAGAGTTACGCCTTTTTTCTCAAACCAATCCACCATAAAATCAGGGTAGCTCCCTTTAAAGATCGGATCGAAAAACCATTCCATTAGGAAGCCCATTCCTCTATTACAAGCATCAATGTCTTCTTGCTTGTTGCTAAATGGCTCAAGCCATTCCACGTTAGGTGCATAGCCAATGCCACCTTCAATTGCTGCTTCTCTAAATCGAGTAACTGCTTTCCCGTGTGCTAGCATCAAGTGATGAGAAATATTGGTTGCAAGTTGAAGATCTTGATTGCCTGGTGCGTGTATGCCTATAAAGTTAGATAAGAACGATACACACCAAGGTTCGTTGATTGTTATCCAGTTTTTAATCTTTCCTTTAAACTCTTTGAACATAAGCTCCGCATAGTCGGCAAATGCTTCAACTGTTTCTCGATTATCCCAGCCGCCTTTGTCTTGCAAAGCTTGTGGCAAGTCCCAATGATAAAGCGTACACATTGGTTCGATACCGTTTGCCAACAAGGCGTCTACGAAATTATGATAATACTCTAACCCTTTTTGGTTTACTTCACCAGAACCCGCAGGGAAAATTCGAGGCCATGAAACAGAAAAGCGGTACGTATCAATCCCTAATTCTTTCATTAATTGGATGTCTTCTTCATAGCGATGGTAACTATCGATCGCCACATCCCCGTTATCACCATTTAACACTTTGCCTGGCGTATGTGAAAACGTATCCCAAATTGACAAACCTTTTCCATCTTTATAAGCTGCACCTTCTATTTGAAAAGCAGCTGTTGCCGCTCCCCATTTCATGTCTTTCGGAAATTCCATAATTGCCATTTCTATTACCTCCAGTATCCAGAATTTACGAATGCGTCACGTTCTTTTAGTTTATACCTTTTTTTTGATCAAACTGCCGCAAGATTCTCTTACGATTAGCTCCGAATCAATAAATACCGGCTGTAATTCTGCTTTGCCGTTGATTAAGTCATTTAGCATATACGCAGCTAATTTGCCTAATCGCTCTTTGTCTTGTTTAACAGTTGAAAGCGGAGGCGCGCTATAACGACAAGCGTCAATATCGTCACACCCCACAAGACGAATGTCTTCAGGCACTTTTAGTCCTGCTTCTTTAATCGCCATTAACGCTCCGAATGCCATCATATCAGAAGCTGCGAAAACGGCTTCAGGCTGCACTGGTGCTTCTAATATTTTTTTCATCGCTGTATATCCACTAGCTTCATAATAATCTCCGTATTCGATCCATTCGTCTCTTACTTCAAGACCAAATTGATTCATCGCCTGTAAATAGCCTTGTGCTCTCAGTTTCGTAACGACAGAATCTTGCTGTCCACCAATAAAGCCAATATTTTTTACTGAATTCAAATACAGATGTTGAACCACTTTACTCCCTAACGACACATTATCGGTCATCACATAGCTTGAATTGGGTCCATCTAATACTAAGTCAATACCAATACACGGAATCTCACTATGAACCAATTCATAAATCGAGTCTTCAATTTCTTCTCCTGTAATAATGATGCAGCCATCTACATGGAAATGCTTACAGCGAGCCAAGTAACTGCCGTTATCTTGAGAGAAATTTTCATTTGAAAACATGAGGATGTCAAAGCCCAATTGGCCAATGTTCTTTTTAAAGGCGGTCACAACTTCTGTGAAAAAAGGATGCGTAAATTCAACATTTACTTTTCCAGCGTAAATCAAGCCAATCAAATTGGACTTTTTTGTGGCGAGCGATTTAGCTGAAAAGTTTGGTTGATATCCCGTTTGTTTAATAATATCCAATATTTTTTTCTTCGTGGCTTCGTTCACACCATGATAGTTATTGATCGCTTTGGATACAGTAGCCGGAGAGACACCGGCCATTTTTGCGATATCTTTTATTTTTAAACTCATTTGTACTCCCTCTTTTGCTCCTATAGTAAAGGTTCTTATCCTTAATCATAATGAATCAGTGAGTATTAAAGTAGTTTTAGAAACGAAAAGATTATTTAACGGATCCTTCTGCAATACTCGAGATAAACAAACGGTTGAACAATAAGAAAATAATAATTAATGGTACAGTTGCCCAGAACACACCTGACAAGATCATGCCAAAGTCCACATTAAATGTATTGCTTAATGAAGCTAGTGCGACTTGGATCGTGTAATTTTCCGGATCTCTTAAGATGGTAAACTGCCATAAGAACTCGCCCCATACCGCTGTGAACACAATAATTCCAAGCGTTGCAAAAGCTGGCAAGATGATCGGCAGTACAATACTTCTGTAGATTTTGAAATTCGAGCAGCCATCTAATTTTGCGGCTTCGATCAACTCATCAGGTACAGAGTCACTTACATATTGTCTCATAAGGAAAATCCCTAGTGGATTCAAAAAGAACAAAATCATAACACCGGATAACGTATCAAGTAATCCCGCTTTCGCAATCAAAAAATATTGTGGGATCAATCCAAGTTGAGGTGGAATGATCATGGTCAATAAGATCGTAATAAAGAGAAAGTTTTTAGCCGGGAAATGAAATTTCGCAAAAGCAAATCCTGCTAGTGAACTAATAAATAACACGACGAGGGTAACAATCGTACATAGTACGAACGATGTCCATAATGCTCCGAAAAAATCAATTTGCTGAAGAACTTTTTGAAAGTTTTCCACCATTAAGTTACCAGGTGTAATGGTAGGTGGAATTGAGTTATACGCCGAGCTGGTTTGAGTTGCCATAACAAACATCCAATAAAATGGGAAAAGAGAGAGCGCCGAAGCAAGAGTCAGAAATAAATAGACAAACACCTTACCCATAGATAGTTTTCTTTTTTTAGCTACTGTATTCATTTATCTAGCCCCTCCTTCTCTTTTTGCCAATTCCAGATGTTAAGTACGTATTAATTGCAGCGAAAATAATGATGACCACGAGTAAAATAATCGCTGTTGCAGAAGCTGTTCCAAACGATTGAAGTTTGAATGCGTCACGGTATAAATACATTACAACCGTCATCGCTTCATCTCTCGTAAAGGCTGATGCTCCTAGGAATACCGTTGGTTCAGAAAACAGTTGGAGTGCACCGACGGTTGAAAAGAAAACCGTTAAAAGAATGAACGGCTTCAGCAAAGGCAAGGTAATGTGGATCACCTGTTGGAATTTGCTGGCACCATCAATTGTTGCAGCTTCGTAAACATCATTGGGAATACTTTGAATACCCGCTAGATAAATAATCGTATTGTACCCAACCCATCTCCAAAATACCATGATGGAGATGGCGATCTTTGTTCCCCACTCTGAAGTTCCCCAGCTTACTGGATCAGCGCCGAACAATCCAAGCACGTAATTTGCCAATGAAGACTGATGGTCACTGAAAATAACACTAAAGATCAAGGCAACCGCAACCATTGACGTAATGTAAGGCATAAAGATTGTAACTCTGAAAAAACTTCTGAAACGGAGAAATGCTACGTTTAACAAAATTGCTAAAATGATACCGACTATAATCTGTGGAGCAGTACCGATTAAACCGATGACAATTGTATTATAAAGTGATTTCCAAAAAAGAGGATCTTCCAATACAATTTTGAAGTTGTTTAGTCCAACAAAGCTCATTTCCCCTAGGCCATTCCACTTTTGGAAAGCCAAATAGAAACTAAAAAGTGCTGGATAAAGACCAATAACGCCGAAGATAATAAAGAAGGGTGCGATATATAAGTACGCGGACACTCGGTCTTTCTTGCTTTCAGATAAATTCTTTTTCTTGCCTTTTTTCCCTTTTTGATAAGTAGAGTCCATTTTCACTCCCCGTTTCCGTTAAAAATAATAAGGATATGGCTTCCGCGAGGTCACCATATCCATTAACAAGTTTGTGTTGCTTATAACTTTTAACGATTTACTAGATCTTGTGCACGTTTAACAGCTTCATCCCACTCTTTTTCAGGATCTGCTCCGTTTTGCACGTTTTTCAATGCCGTTAGTATTTCGTTGTTTACAGGGAAGTATTTTACGCCTTTGTAAACAGCAGCATCGATATCTTGTGCAGCTTCAGCGAATACTGACGATGTTACTTGACCACCGAAGAATTCATCTTCGTTCGATTTAAATTCGTCCATTTCATAAACAGTAGGAGATGATGGGAACAATCCTTTGCTTTGGAATGATTCTAATTGATTTTCAGCAGATACTAACCATTCAGCAAAGTCATATGCTTCTTGTGCATGATCTGTTTCGTTTGGAATCGCAAGGTATGATCCACCCCAGTTTGCTGCGAACTCAGTAGGAAGTGTAGCAACTTTCCATTTGCCTACAGCATCCGGTGCATTTCCTTCCATCCAACCTTTTAACCAACCTGCGCCTAGCTCAACTGCAAATTCACCGTTGTTGACTGCATTTGCCCATTCAGGTGACCACATATCAAATTCTCCTACAACTCCAGCTTCGTTAAGCTCAACTGCGTAGTCGTATGCTTTTTTAACATCGTTATCTCCTTCAGTGATCAACAATTCACCTTCAGGATTTAAATACGTTTGCTCTGAAGCATCCAAGTAAGCTCTAAAGGCCATTTCGATACTATCAACAAAAGGTTTTCCAGTTTCCGCTAACACTTTCTCTCCAGCTTCTTTAAACGCTTCTGGAGAATTGATCAATGCCTCTACCTCTGAAGGATCTGTCGGTAACCCAGCTGCTTCAAATACATCCGTGCGGTAGTACAATGCTTTTGGCCCGATGTCTGTAGGTAGACCGAAAAGGAAATCACCTTCTGAATTTTCTCCAGCATTCCATTTCCATTCTAAATACTGATCTTGAACATCTTTAGCCCCAAGGTCATATAAGTTTTCAAAACTACCTTGTGCTTCTTTAAAGCGGTCAAACTGGTCAACTTCTAACATTGCGATATCAGGCGCCCCACTTCCAGCTGATAAAGAAGTAAACAATGCATCATGATGTTCTGCTGTTTCAGACGCTTTTACTTTAATTGTTACGTTTGGATTTTCTTCTTCGTATGCTTTTGCTAATTCTTCATAGTTAGTAGCTCCAAAAGACCAAAAATTTAGGGTTACTTCTTCGTTGCCATCCCCTGAACCCTCTGACTTCTCATCTCCGCTACATGCTCCAAGTGTTAAAGAAAGAGCTAGTGCTGCACCAAGTACAGGCCATTTTTTGTTGATCAATGTGTTTTCCCCCTTGTATTTGAATAATTTCTTTTACCCGAATCTCCATCGTGCTCTTTTCGCTGATTAACGAAACCGGTTTCGTTAATTCGTAAAAAAAATAGAATTAAACCGCTTACACGCATAATATATAACGATTAATCAAATAAATCAATCTTTTTTTAAATAAAAATGTAAACCGGTTTCGTTAATTATGAGAAATTTCTGTATTATCCGCTTTAGAACAGCATTCGTAGTAAAAAAAAAACGAGGTAACTATTTCGCAAATAGTTTTCCTTTCCTCGCTTTTTTTATATTAAATTAGTAAATTAGATGGCGGATTAATTGCTAATCACTGGATTTACTCTAGTAAATCTTCTGAAATCAATTTAAATCCTTCAATCATTGTATCTTCTTCTACTTCAATCAATACACAACGTTTGCCATTGTAATTGACTTGTTTAACGTAACGTAAGTCTTGTGGGTTAATGGCAATATCCGCAACTTTTGTGCTGATTTTGATGGATTTTGACGTGTAACTTGGCACAATATGACTGGCTTTCATCTCATAGGTTTTGTCTTCAACCACCTGTTGAAAAGCTCTTTCTACTTTTTCTGTGCTGATGTCTTTCATGCCACTCGCTTTTAATACACGTTCGACTTCTTTCACATCCATCATGGGTGTTTCTTCATTGTCGTCATCACTTTCAGCTTCGATCACTAACAGGTGATTGATTTCATCGTAAACACCCGCCAGCGTTCTTGAATCTACTTCGTCTCCAATTACCGCTTTCACGATTTCCTCAAATACGGCTTTATCTTCCTCAGCCGTGACGATCTCATTGCCATTTAAGACATTTTCGATAAATTGGAAATCCGGTTTATTGGCTTTGCTCGCTGCATATAAAACGTGATTGATGTCAGCTGCATTGTCTGTGAAACTTGGAAACAAGAAGCCCCCAATTGGCGAAGAAAGCTTAATAACGGGATCAACTAGCACGTTTGACTTAAACTCTTTTTCCATGAAGTCAAATACCAACGAACTTTTTGGCAGTTCGGTTTGGTTCATGCTGCTTAAAATAAACGGCGTTGTGTACGTTTCATCTCGAAAGTCCATTTCGGATTCATCTGATTTGCGCTTTGTTGTTTTATGGTAATTTCCACGAATAAACGTAACAACGATATCTTTTTCGTATTGAACATCTTGAACCATCTTCAATGCAATTTGCTGCATATTTTTTTTCCATTCTGCGACCACCTTTGACTCCAGCCCTTCATACAATAGGCGTTGTGTATGATCGGTTTGCCCTTCTTCTTGCGGTTGGAATTTAACATCAAACAATTTGATGTCTAACTTGCCACTTAAAACCTTTTTGAAGTTGGCAAGAAACAGCTCTTGTTGTTCCCGGTCCAATAAAGAAAACGAACGACTTTCTTCGTGAAAAATCTCACTGCTTTCCTGCTGTATGTAGACATTATAAATATCAGTGATTTTTAATAACTCACTGTCTAGTTTAAATCGTTTGCGAATATCGGCTATATCTTTATTGTTCATCTCTTTTCCAACTCCCTAACTAATAAAATCCAAGTAATACAAAAAAGAGTATCAAAGCAACCATTAGCTTTTGACACTCTTTCAGTATAACAAGAATTCAGATGGCACATCTCTTCTAGCCAATAAAATTCAGAGCGACTCGAACGAACTCCGATGAAGTTGGTGCATACGCTCTGCTAGTTCAGGAACAGGACCATCAACAATTGTGTCTTTAATGACTTCTCTAATAGCCAAATTTCGAACACGTGATGGCGCGGCTCCCATATTGCTTAACCATTCAGCTAGTTGCTTAGAAGAGCTTGCATAAACGATTCTCCCCAAGCCTACCCAGCCGTGCGCTGCTGCGCACATCGGACAATGCTCTCCCGAGGTATAGACCGTTGCCTTGCTTCTTTCTTCAAGTGATAGATTCGTTGCTGACCACCTGGCAATCGCAAACTCAGGATGCTGTGTATGATCGCCACCCGCCACATGATTGTGATCTTCGTAAAGCACATCTCCGGTTTCTGAAACGAGAACTGACCCGAACGGTTCATCGCCCTTCTTTAAAGCCATTTCCGCTAATTCCACACAACGCTTTAAATGTGTTAAATCCACCTCGCTAATCATTTGGCTCCTCCTTTCCATATCAAATTAACTGTCTACTTCATGATTAATTATATTTGAAAATCAAAAAACAGACAGAGAAAAGTCTTTCTTTTTCTCTGTCTGTTTTTATGGAGTGACTTATAGTTTCTTTAATTTGTTATGAATTTCACTTCGCTACTACTTCAACTGTTTCTAGTACTACCGAAAAATTATCATTCGATTGTTTAACATCCCATTCCGTACGATCAAGTAAGGACGCTATTTGATCTACAGGTACAGGACGACTGAAATAATAACCTTGTGCTAAATCGCAACCTTCTGACTTAAAGTAGTTGTATTGCTCTAAAGTTTCTACCCCTTCAGCAACAGATTTCAAATCCAGTTTTTGTGCCAAACTAATGATGGTAGAAATAATAGAAGTGGTTTTTTTGTTTTTAGATAAATTTCTAATAAAGGATTGATCAATTTTTATCGAATCGATTGGAAGATCCTTTAAATAAGATAAAGAAGAATAACCCGTTCCGAAATCATCAATCGAGATTCGAATTCCTAAGTCTTTCAACTTATTCATCGTGATTATCATGGATTCCGTATTTTCCAAGAACACACTTTCCGTCAGTTCAAGTTCCAATATGTTTGGATCTAACCCAGTTTCTTGAAGAACTCGTTCAACAGTATCCACAATATCGCTATTTACAAACTGCTTGATCGACAAATTCACAGCAATATGGAAAGGACGGCCATACGTATCGTTCCATTCCACGGCCTGTTTACATGCCGTTCTCAACACCCATTCTCCGATTGGAATGATTAATCCCGTTTCTTCTGCAATTGGAATAAATCGATCGGGTGGGATGACTCCCCATTCTGGATGAATCCAGCGAATAAGTGCTTCTGCCCCATACATAAGCCCTGTTTTCGGGTCTATTTGAGGCTGATAATACATCACTAGTTCATTATTACCTAAAGCATTATGAAGGTGCTCTTCAAGTCCAACTCGTTCCTCAAACGAAGTGTTCATCGAATTGGTAAAGAATTTGTAGTTGTTGCCTCCCAATACTTTGCTGTTATACATAGCAATATCCGAATTTTTTATCAAAGCTTCTATATTCTCACCATCAGATGGATAAAAGCTAATACCAATACTCGACCTCAAATACAATTCATGCTGGTCGATGAAAATCGGCTTTCTAATTTCTTCCAAAATTCTCTCTACAACCCGAGAAACTTCAGCTTTTTCTCTTTCTAGCAATATGACAGTAAATTCATCTCCGCCTATGCGAGAGACTATATCACCTCTAGAAACACAACTAATTAATCGTTTCGCAATTTGCTGCAAGAGTTTATCACCAACAGCATGACCGCGAGTATCATTTACCATTTTGAACTTATCTAAGTCAATAAATAATACCGCAATTTCTTGATCTAATTCCACAAAACTTTTTAGTTTCTCAGTAAAATGGAGTCGATTAGGGAGACCTGTTAATGTGTCATGGTAAGCTAAATAAGTACTCTTCTCTTCGGCTTTTTTACGATCAGTAATATCCTGGATGGCACAAATGGAAATATTCTGTCCTTCTCTTTCTACAAAATTTACATTGATTAAAGTAGAAATGATATGCCCATCTTTATTGACTAACTCTGCTTCAAAGTTATTAATAGGAACTCTTTTTAAAAAACCTTTAAGCAAAGTCATCCGACGTCGCTCTGAAGTTGCTAATAAGTCGATTAAATACTGTGGTTTTTTTCCAAAAAGTTCATTGGAGGCAGGATTGGTTTCTAAAATTTGATGGTCTTCTTTAGCAACGATAATGGGTACCGATACTAAGTTGAACATATTATTTAGAAACTCGCCTTTGTCCCGATTTTCTGCTTCTGCAATTCGTCTCAACTTATTTTGAAAAAAGGTTTTACGGTTTGCTCGCTCCATAATATTTCCACCTGCTACACAAGTAACCAAAAGCACCCAAAGAAGCAATGAGAGTATCCCAATTTCCTTTGTACCAATTAAGGCAATCTGGTAAATAGAAACATAAAGAAGAGTAGTCAAAACAGCAATTTTAAACCTCAACCTTAAAATAAAAAATGAAAACAAACTAACTATAACGATTCCACAAATTGCTAAAATGCTATTTTCTAATATAATATGACCAACAACAACGACACTTAATCCAGCAAGTCCATTAGAAACTGCCGTCATTAATTGATAATACTTTCCAAAGCGGTTAGTATTTAAAACGATTAAATTCAGAGTAAACACTGGATACAATACAAGAACTATTACTTGAATAATTTGCGTAAAATGTTGCTGTATACTCATATACGAAAATATGCCTAAACTAAGCCACGCTAAGTAGGATAAGACAATCCCGATTTTGTTAAACAGACGTACTTCGCTATCATTGAAAGATTTAAACTCTTTCTCTAATGTTCGATCCCGAAAACTTAAAGTCAATGGATGAAAAGACAATTCAAGCTGGCCTCTACTATTATCCATAACTTCACATAACTCTATGCATATCTAATTGTTTAATTTCTTCCGTATTAACCTGATGTCTACGACAAATCTCTTCTAAAGCATTGACTGTATAATCAATTTGCTCTTTGCTGTGATTATAATTGACGATTAATCGGATTCTTCCTTGATTCATTTTTACAGCGGGAAAGACAATCGGAGTCGAGTAAACACCAACGAGATAAAGATCATTAACAACTAATCTTAGTTTATTGTGATCTTCGATAAACACTGGAATAATTGGACTTTTGCTTGTACCAAGGTCAAACCCTTTAGATATCAATGAATTTCGCATATAAGTATTTTTAGCATGTAGTTCAGTTATTAATGAAGGGTTGTTCTCTATTTCTTCTAGCGCAGCTAAAATAACTGCAGCATCTACAGGTGTTAAGCATGCTTGAAATAAATAGGCATCGGAAAACCTTAGCAACGAGCAATACTTCTTATCTGCTGCAAGAAAGCCTCCAACAGAAGCTGTCGCTTTAGATAAAGTAGACATAATGAAATCAACTTTTTCACTTACCCCTTGTTCAAAGCAATAGCCTCGCCCTTTGTCTCCATAAATACCAAATGTATGTGCTTCGTCTACATACAAATAAAATTTATGTTGCTGTTTCAAATTTGTTATTTCTTTGAGTGGAGCTAAATCCCCGCTCATTGAATACGCTGATTCGACGATGACAAATATGTTTTCAAATGAGTCCTCATACCTTGTCAATTTCTTTTCAAGATCGGCAACATCATTATGTTTAAAAGAAATTGTTCTTTTAGCATTGGATAATCTTATACCATTAATAATAGATGAATGGCTTTCACGATCAAAAAGAATCAAGTCCTTACTTCCCACCAACATTGAAATAGCACCCAAGTTTGCAGTAAAGCCTGTTGGAAATAGAACTGCGCTTTCTTTTCCTGTCATGTCACTTATTTTCTGTTCTATTTTTTTATGCAAAGTTGTCATTCCACAAGAAGATGCAGAAGTCCCAGCGCCAGTACCAAACTGACTTAAAGCGCGGGTAGCTTTTTCAATTACGTTCTTATTACGGTTTAAACTAAGGTAATGATTTACATTCCATAAAACGCATTCTTTTATTTCACCGGATTGTTCTGTTATGACATTCATCAAAGTCGCAGGACCATTTTCCAAATATCGATCATATTCATTATCTACTTCAACAAAACCATGAAGCGTTTTAGCTCTTTCTTCAAGATCAGTAATACCTTTTAAATACGTAAGAACTTCTCCAATCGTAACAAATTCATTTGTCATTAAAATACCCCCATCCCATATTTTTGCATATTATAAATTCAATTTATTAGTACTATCGTATTGCTGTATAGTGCTATTGTAACACTATTGTAAATTTATTCAATTAATATTTTAGTAATTCTCAAAAATATACTAATTTATTTTTTACGTACATTTTAAATCTTGTTAAATCAATATTTATAGACTATTACCTCCGTTATCCACAGTTGTATTAAATTGTCTTTCAACCAATTTCCGATCTAAAAATAATAGGTTTTTTTCTTAAAAGTAAGCATTTAGACTTTAAAAACCTTAAATTCCACTATTTAAAACAGATAAATCCCTCTACTGATTCATCTTTTAAGAGTCTATGTATCTACAACGAAATTATTTTAAAAGGACTAATAGACCTGTCGAGTTCATAAAGCACTTTTGTTTACATCTAACCCATATAAAAGAGCGTCTATAAATCGAATAATCGACCTGTAGACGCTCTTTTCTCTATCCTCTAAACTTTACTTATTATTTTAGTTTATCTGAAATAGTTACGACGGCTTTCATAAATTCGGAAACAAATTCTTCGCGATTGACCGTGTGAAGAACATGCACGTTCGGCACTTTACCAGAACGATTCGTATAATCAACCACTGTTGCTCCCGCTGTTACACCTTCTAATGCTACCTCTACATAACAATCTTGTCCTTTAAAGTATTCGGGCTTCAATAAATACATAACGGCGCAAACATCGTGGAAGTGTAGCACTTGATCGTAGTTTTCTTCGTGGAAAGGAGTTCTTTTGATAACATCTAAATAATAAGTCACCAAATGATAAGCTTTTTCTGCAAATTCCGTACCAATAGCTAAAATATTTTTTGCTTCCTCCACTGTGACAAATGCTTTATGCGTAACATCTAATCCACTCATTACTATCGGTATTCCTGACCGAAAGACGATTTCAACTGCATGCGGATCCACATACGCATTAAATTCAGCGCTAGGCGACATATTGCCCCCAACTGCCGCACCGCCCATCCAAGAAATACGCTCAATGTTCGCCTTTACTTCAGGATGCGCTAGTAATAACGCTGCGACATTTGTTAATGGTCCCGTTGCGACAATCGTTATTTTCTCATCGCTCGCTAAAATCGTTTCGAGCATTGCTGTTATGGCTGGTCGTTTGCTTACCGGCAATTTTGGCATTGGAAATTGTACATTACCAAAGCCACTTTCTCCGTGTATATCTTCTGCTACTTCTAGTTGTCGAAAAATCGGCTGTTCCAATCCACGTGCAATTTCTACATTCGCTTCAATATAACTTAAGAATGAACGTGCGTTGTAATTTGTTTTATCTTGAGAAATATTTCCCGAGCACGTTGTAACAAGTCGCACGTCCAGCGCATCTTCATTAGCAAATGCTAATGTGAGCATCATTGCGTCATCAATTCCAGGGTCTGTATCGATAATAATGGGTATTTTAGTCATTGAAATAAGCCACCTTTTCAACCAATTTTTAAGCACTCTACGTCTTTTTCGATGATAGATAAGTAATTTTAAAACAGCAAATTACCATTCAAGCAATTCATGCTTTATACTAATCTTACTTACTAAAGGGGGCAGACACAATGTCCGAAATGGCAAACGATTTCAAAGAAGCGTTGATCGCTAAAGTAAAGTGCTTATCTACTAGTTCGCTGTATATGCTGAAGTACATGGCGATTATTCTTGTACCACTATACTTCATTTATTTATTTCTAAATTAATGAAACTTAAAAGGCGATTCCGTTTTGAATGGAATCGCCTTTTTTTATTTATGATAAATGCTATTCATCCATTTTTCGCAACAGGAAAGTGTTTGATGTTTTTCTTTCCCCATTCGTCCATCATTAAAACGATTGGAATTAGGCTTTCCCCTAAAGGAGTTAATGAATATTCTACTTTCGACGGAACTTCAGCAAATACTTCCCGATGGACAATCCCGTCCTCCTCTAATTCTCTAATTTGCGTAGTCAGTACCTTATGTGAAATTTTGGGAAGTAAGCGGTTAATCTCACTAAAGCGCAACACACCTTCTGTTCCCAAATAATAAATAATAATGATTTTCCACTTGCCGCTGATAATTGATAAGGTCAGTTCTTTTTCGCAATTAAATTCGCCACTCTCAATTTCCCTTTTTATTTCTGACCGCAAATCACCCATGAGCCTGCCCCTTTCTTCCATTTCTTCCTGAAAGTATCCTTTAGGTAACCTTCTCACAATAAAGTGCGTTATTCCATTAAAAAGAATTATAATTTAGAATAAATCGAAGATAGAGAATATTTAATATAAACGCTTACAGTTTTGTCTCTTCTCCGATGCTGCCCCGGTGTAAAGATTAGATCTTTCTATGTACAAAATTAGATAGGAGCTGACAGAAATGGCAGGAAACAGAGCGGTTGTATACAGAGGTGCTGGAACAGTAACAGTTGAAGACATTAGCTACCCTGAATTAATCATCAGAGACGGTCCCGGGGTAAATCCGTTGAATGTAGGGCGTAAATGTGAGCACGGAGTAATTGTAAAAGTCGTTACAACGAACATTTGCGGAAGTGATCAACACATGGTGCGTGGCCGGACAACAGCTCCTGAAGGGCTTGTACTCGGCCATGAAATTACCGGAGAAGTTATTGAAGTTGGCCGTGATGTTGAATTTATAAAAAAAGGTGACTTAGTATCTGTTCCATTTAATATTGCTTGTGGTCGCTGCCGCAGCTGTAAAGAGCAAGATACCCATATTTGTGAGAACGTAAATCCGGATCGTCCAGGTTCTGCTTATGGGTACGTCGATATGGGTGGATGGGTCGGCGGGCAATCGGAATATGTGATGGTCCCTTACGCAGATTTTCAGCTGCTCAAATTTCCAGATAAAGATCAGGCAATGGATAAAATACTTGATTTAACGATGCTTTCCGATATTTTCCCGACAGGCTACCACGGTGCCGTGAGTGCTGGTGTGAAACCAGGAGCTACTGTCTATGTTGCCGGGGCTGGCCCTGTAGGTTTAGCCGCTGCCCATTCTGCTCAACTACTGGGTGCATCTGTTGTCATCGTGGGTGATTTAAACAAGGAGCGCCTTGCACAGGCCCATAGTTTCGGCTGTGAAACTGTAAATCTTCGGGAGCATCCGAACCTCGGGGAACAAATTGCTCAAATTCTAGGTGTCCCAGAAGTGGATTGCGCGATTGATTGCGTAGGCTTTGAAGCTAGCGGACATGGTGAGGGCGCTGGTGAAGCACCAGCTACCGTATTAAATTCCATTATGGATGTTACGCGTGCAGGTGGACGTCTTGGTATACCTGGACTCTATGTAACCGGTGATCCTGGCGCTGCCGACAAAGATGCCCAAAATGGAACCTTGAAGGTGCGCTTAGGACTGGGCTGGGCAAAAGCTCATACCTTTGTAACTGGCCAAACTCCGGTTATGAGGTACCATCGTGATTTGATGAAGTCGATTTTAAGCGGAAAAGCACAAATTGCCAAAGCCGTAAACGCAACCGTCATTACGTTAGATCAATCACCAGAGGCATACGCTGAATTTGACCATGGCGCTTCCAAGAAGTTTGTCATTGATCCGCACGGGCATTTTAAAAAATAAGTTACTTGCTCCTCTGCTTATGGAGTAACAGGGAGGTTTATTTCCTTGTGGATGATGCGTGTTTTAATATGAAAAAGCGCTAGGATTATAATCCTGGCGCTTTTTTTATTTTGGAAAGGTGGGTGAACAGGACTTCCACTATATCTTTGTCGAGAAAACCTCACTTACTTATGATACGGTTCACCCTTCATAATCCGAAACGCCCGATAAACCTGCTCCACCAAAATCAACTTCATCAATTGATGGGGAAACGTCATCTTCGAAAACGATAATTTTTCATCCGCCCGCTTTAACACCTCGTCATGCAATCCAAGCGATCCGCCAATGACAAAGACAATTTTGCTGCGGCCATAGGTCATTAACGATTCGATATCTTTTGCCAGCTGCTCTGAAGTTTTCATCTTGCCATCAATCGCTAATGCAATGACATACGCGTCAGCGGAAATTTTCGCCAAAATTCGGTCGGCTTCTTTCTTTTTGACAATTTCCATGTCCGCATCACTCAATTGCTCTGGTGCTTTTTCGTCCGCAACTTCAATTTCATTAATTTTTGAATAGCTTCCCAGTCGTTTTGTGTACTCTTCGATTCCAGCTTTCAAATATTTCTCTTTCAACTTTCCTACACTGATAATTGAGATATTCACAACTTATCCCCCTTCACATTAAATTTACAAACAAGTTATACACAATAGTTATACACATACTAACATCCAATTTCTACATATTGTGCTCGATCATGCGTTTGCCACAAGATACGTTGCAGCCTCTTTGCAATAATCACAAGTTGTGGATAACTTTTCTGTTTCTGATAATTCTGTTAGTATCGGATAATTTTTAGTCTCTGCCACGAACACGTCTAACGCATGCTCCACGTGGGTTTTACAGCATTTTATCTCCATTATTTCCACCTCTTTCGATTTCCGAATATTCCACATAGTTATACACATTTCATTCACCTTTATCCACACCCTATTTTAACAGACCTAAAGAGTTCCGGATAGCGAAGCTTTTATCCTCTTGTGGATTGTTAACAATAAATATGCACATTAAAAGTTATCCACATGCTATTTTCACCTTCCCGAACGTTTTTACTTTTCCTCTAAATTTCAGAATTTATTATTTGAATAGTATTAGTTCAAGACAATGAAATGAGAAGCGAGTATTCAATCCTTTATATTAGACAAGATTAATATCCTCTTAAGTGGAGAATACTTAGATTTCCTTTGGTTATACGAATGTTATATACTGATTTCACATACTCATCACTTTACTATGATATTTGGAGGAGATCTTATGATGTTCGAAAACAACGTAGTAATTGTTAATGGTGGAACCGATGGAATTGGTAAAGAAGTGGTTCGTTTCTTTTGCAAAGAAGGGGCTACCGTTCATTTTAC
This sequence comes from Planococcus donghaensis, assembly GCF_001687665.2. Lineage (NCBI taxonomy): Bacteria > Bacillati > Bacillota > Bacilli > Caryophanales > Caryophanaceae > Planococcus > Planococcus donghaensis. The sequence continues at coordinate 3,275,362 of NZ_CP016543.2, forward strand.
TGGAAGAGATCGCAACAAAGGCTCTCAAGTAGAAAGTGAATGCGATGGAAGGGCTCATTTTTACCAAGTCCATAACGAAAACGTGGAAGAAATCGAAAGCTTTTTTAAAACACTTGAAAATAACGGTCACAACGTTGATATTCTATTCAATAGTGCTGGTATTTTATCGACAGGAATGGGGCCTTTGTCTCGAGTAAAACTAGATGACTGGAATCATTTAATTGCGGTCAATCAAACAGCCATCTTCGTCTATATGAAATATTCTTTAGTCGGGATGAGCAAGCAACGAAATGGCGTTATTATTAATAATGCAGCCATCCTTGGAAACGATAAGGTTAATCCTATGCTGCCAGCTTATAGTGGAACAAAAGCAGCGATTGTGGCAATGACTCAAAGCACAGCACTTCGCTTTGCTAACCTCGGAATTCGCGTAAATTGCATATCCCCTGGCCCTACAGAAACCGACCTAGCCATTAATGCATATGGCGGAACAGAGAAGTATGAAGAACAATCCAAAAAACACCCTCGAGGAAGTTACGGAAAACCAAGTGAGATTGCAGAAGTTGTTCTATTTTTAGCTTCAGACAAAGCATCCTATATAAACGGTGCGGAAATAGTCGTAGACGGTGGCTACTCCTTAAAATAAACAAATTCAGAGTATATTTCCTATCTTAAAAAAGAACCTTTCACTAGCGAAGGCGCGTCTACGGGGTAGGCGAAGCGAGAAGACAGATGATCTTCCTGGCTTCTCGCGAAAGCCAAGGAGGAGCGATTTTGGCTCCTCCTTGGCGACGAGCTTGCGCAGGAGCAATCATCTTTGCTCTACCCAAAGCGACCAAAGCGATAAATTTCCACAAAAAAACCTGCATAGAAGTTTCTATGCAGGTTTTCTATTTTACAATGCTGAATTATCCACAAGCTTTAAGTTGAATTCGATTAACTCACCATCTCGATACGCTTTAACGGTCAGTTCATCACCGATTTTCTTTTTATTGTATAAATGCTTTCGCAACTCGATAATATCGTCTATTGCGGTACCATCCATTTCAATAATTACATCAAACTGCTCCATACCCGCCGCAGCTGCAGCAGAACCTTCTATCACTGAATTGACAACGACACCCGTTACCACGTCTTCAGGAAGCTTTAAGGTGTCTTGACGAGAAGCTTGGGGCACTTGAACCAAATCCATCAACGTTACACCCATTGCAGGTCGAATCATTTCCCCATTTTCTTCAATCGACTCGATCACAGGAATCGCAGAATTGATGGGAATCGAAAATCCAATGCCTTCTACTTGCGAAGTCGCGATTTTCATCGAATTGATGCCAACCAATTGCCCTGCTAAATTGACCAATGCGCCACCACTGTTTCCTGGATTTATCGCTGCATCTGTCTGCAACACTTCTGCTTGCCAATCCTCTTGACCATCTCCATTCAAATCCACTGGCACCGCTCGATCTTTACCAGAAACGACACCCGTCGTCACTGAACCTGAAAAATCCAGACCTAACGGATTGCCAATTGCAATCACTGTCTCTCCTTGTTTTAACGCATCTGAATCCCCAAATTGAGCAACCGCCTGCACTTTAGCGCCGTCCATTTCAAGTACAGCCAAATCGGTCCATATATCACTTCCTACTAGCTCGGCTTGAACTTTAGAACCGTCCGACAACGTCACTTCAATACCACTGGCTCCATCAATAACATGATGATTCGTAACGACATACGCCTTTCCATTTTCGTTTTTATAAATAACACCAGATCCCGTGCCAACAGCTTGTTCTTGTTGCGGTGATTGAGACCAAAAATCCCCATTCGCTTGCAAATTACTAACCCCCACAACCGCATCCGCCGCTATATCAACTGCTTTTGTCACATCTGTCATAATATTAACCGAAACTGCCTCAGAACCTTCTTTCGCACCTTGCTCTACAATTTGCGTGTCACTAGTGCCATTTTCCGGTCTTAGCTCTGGTAAGGTATAAAACAATACCCATACTAATAACGCACCTACTACAACTCCGCCAAGACCTGCAGCAAACGCACCAAACCGGCTTGGTCTCGGCCTACCATTTGGTGTTTGATTGTAATAACCCACCGCACTCATCCTTCCTTTATCTTCTCTCTCTATTTACCCCGTTTGAACCATTTATAAGACCTTTATAATTTCAGTTTAAAAATTTCGTGTAACCAATGCAAGCTGGAAAAACTTCGTATATTTAACTTTCTTCTAATATCAATAAAAAGAGTATTCAACACACGTAGAAGAAGTCGTATTAGTCGGCGACTCCTGCGGGAAAGCGGAGTAATGAGACCCCGCAGGAGCTTGCGACGAGGAGGCTCATCGCTCCGCCCGCGGAAAGCGTCCGGCTAACACGACTTCTTCGTTTATTTCTCAACAAAAAAGCCATCCAAAAGTCACTTTCATGACCTTTGAACAGCTCTTCTCTTACACAACGATTAATTTAGTCGGTATATTGGCATCCGTATCAAACAGATTCACGTATTCTCCCGTGATAATCCCTTTTGACTGCAATGTTTGCTCAACACTCATACGCGCTAAATCTTTCATATTATTGTCTTTACTCAAATGCGAAAGATAAATGCGCGTCGGTTTTTCAGCAATCACTTCACTCATCGCCACTGCCGCATCTTCATTCGACACGTGACCCACATCACTTAAAATCCTACGTTTAATCGACCATGGATAACGGCCCATCTGCAGCATTCCCACGTCGTGATTACTTTCGAACACATACGAATCCGACGCTTGAATAACGCCTTTCATCCGGTCGCTGACATAACCTGTATCCGTAATCAACGACAACTTCCGACCATTCGCATGAAACACATAAAACATAGGATCTGCCGCATCGTGTGACACAGCAAACGATTCAATATCCATCGAACCGAAAGTTTTCACCGTGTCCATATCAAAATGGAATCGCTGCTCTACAGGAACCGCTCCGATCAACCCATCCATCGCAGACCATGTTTTCGCGTTGGCATAAATCGGCACTTTGTGTTTACGTGCTACAATCCCAAGCCCTTTAATGTGATCGCTATGTTCATGAGTGACCAAAATGCCATCCAAATCGCTCATTTTTTTACCGATTGCCGCAAACAATTCTTCCATCTTACGGCCACTAAGTCCCGCATCGACTAAAAAAGAATGTTCTCCGTTCTCGATATATGTGGCATTGCCGCTTGAACCGCTGGCTAATACACTGAATTGCATAGTGAAAATCTCCTTACTCTACTTCTTCTGGTGGTTTGTTCAATTCAATAACTCCGTCTTTTACCGCATTCACAAAATAATCTTGTCGGCTTCCATCTTCAAGTTCGCCTTGAACATGCCATGTTGGGACAAACATTTGACGGTTTTTTGATACTAGAACATGTACCGAATAACCTAATTCTGTATTGACGATTTTAGTACCATATTCCAACATGTTTTTTTGGTAAAGGGTATGAATGGCGGTGACCGCTGTCACTAAACTTTTCGGTTCTTCGTTTTCGATAATATTGGTGAACATCGTTTGTTCATAGCGGACAACATTCCCTTCGTTATCCCAATACACCGTTACTTTTCCATCATCGCTATAATAAAGAACTTCACCAGCAAGCTTTTGAAAATAGACTGCTTTATTTAACTCTTTATCAATCTCCCATAATTCATAGGAAGTGCCTTCATACACGTTTTGTTCCATAAACGTAGCTAACGCTTTTGCGCTTTCTGGTTCGCCCACCGGTGAAACAGCTTTTTCATACGAAACTTGTAGTTTTTTTCCGTCTTGAATATTCACTTGAACATTTTCTTTAGGTGCTTCTTTCGCCGTGAATATTTTCGTTTCTCCACGAATATAAGGCATCCCTTCCACATTTTCAGGAAGGTTTGAATAGGTAATTTTATCAGCTTGTAACTTTTCATCCACTGAGGATTCCGAAAGCACTTCTACATTTTTCGCTTCTGTATACCGATTCAAGTACAAGGAATACAAAAAGACATTTAAAATAGAAAAGACAATGATAAAAATAGTCTTGGTTTTATTCCAATCCAAGTTCTCCCCCTCCTGTCAATTCAGTTGGCAGCTCTGTCCAAATCCCATTTGTTTTCACGTACCACGTCGGCTCAAAAATGATAAAAGAATCATCTTCACTTCTCGTTACATGATAAGCAGGCGTAACATCCGTTATCGCGGATCGTTCTTCTTCCTCCATTTGTCCAAGAGCTTTCAATACATTTTCTCCTGAAGCAAGTACAACTACTCTTTTTTCTGCTTCTGAATCTAATTGATAAGCTGGTCGAACATAACTATAAACTTGTTCGATTCCGTCATCTATTCCCCACATCACTTCTAGATCCGTAGTAGTCGAATTACTGAAGACCGGTAAATCAGCTACGTATAATTGATACTCAATTTGCTGATTTACTGAATTCATGCCTGCATAGAAATATTGATCTGTCCAGCCGCCATGGGCATTAATGTAGTTCAGCGAATCGAAAAGTAAATCTGATGGAATCGCTGGATCTGTGGTTTCGGCTTTTGGCTGTATATAACTTATGCTTTTGGTGTTCGGATTTTCTCTCATAAATGCCCCTGAATCATCCGTATACTCCTGCGTTTTTAAATCCGCTGAGAAGACCAATTCTGGACTATCCAATAACGCTTCTGCAAACTTCGAAGTTGAAATTTCTTCTAATAAAAACCCAATACTCGTCTTCTCAACTTTTTCTTGTTGCACATAGATCGGTAATACCCCAATCGCGTCATCTGTAACATAGGTATCATAGTCGCCCGCTTGGTCCACAATCTCTGTTTGGAATTGATACAAGTCTTCTACTCGAAGATCTGCTTTGTATATTCTTCCTGACAACGAGTTAATAAAATATAAAGCCGGACGATCATTAGCTGGTGCATCCCATTCGATAATAAGCCGGTCAAAAGAAGATTCTGGAATTGTTGTATCCACAATATTATTAATCGAGTCAAAAACTGGTAAGGGTACTAATCCGGGATAGTAAACAAGCGCTCGTTTTGAGCTGTGCATATAAGATTTTATCGTCGCTGGAGTTGCTTCATCTTGCACCAATCTTATATTGCTAATTTGCCAGTTCTTCACAGACTCAAGCAAGACTTCAATATCATTTTGGTCGCTCGTCCCGGTGACATTTTCGTCGTTATGAAACAGTAGTTTTACGGGACGAACAATTTCTTCTGTGTTTTTCGTTTCTGAAATTGGCATTTCTACTGTAGTAGTTGGTTCAATAATTTCATGTGTTGGTGTGAACGTCCAAATAGTAAAGGTTAACGCAAGACTCAGTAGGATGAGTAAAAACAAGGCGATCGACTTGATATGTTCTACATATTTCAATCCCACTCACCCCCATCGTCTTCTTCAAATGGCAACGTAAAGAAAATACTTGTTCCTTTTCCTAGCTTACTTTCTGCCCAAATGACGCCTCCATGAGCATTGATCATTTCTTTTGAAATCGCCAACCCTAATCCCGTACCACCCATTTCACGGGATCTTGCACGGTCAACGCGATAAAATCGGTCAAAGATCCGATCGACATTTTCTTTTGGAATTCCCATTCCTTCATCACTAATTTGAATCAGTAAATATCCTTCTTCAACAGTCATGTTAAAGCGGACTTTTCCACCTTCAGGAGAATATTTCAATGCATTCGAAATGATGTTATCAATTACTTGGGTTAATTTATCTGGGTCAATTTCAACAAAGTACTGCTCTTTAGGCAATTGACGCATAAAATTCACTTTGTGCGACTTCGACATTTCAAAACGATCGATAATGCGATTGAAAAAGACGTTGAATTCAACCATTTCTTTGCTTAATTCGGTTTCACTCGAATCCATTTTTGATAATTTCAGCAAATCATTTACCAGTCGAATCATGCGTTCTGTTTCTGTTTGTGTCACATTTAAAAAGTTTGGCGCTAAGTCTGGATCTTGCCATGCCCCATCAGCCAATGCTTCTAAATAACTGCGCATTGTTGTTAAAGGTGTCCGCAATTCATGCGATACATTGGCCACAAACTCACGGCGTTCAATATCAATTTTTTCTTGTTCTGTGTTGTCATGCAAGACCGCAATTAAACCATTAACAAAGCCTGTTTCTTTTTGAATTACAGAAAAAGTCGTACGCAATAACGTACTTTGTTCATACGTACTTAAATCTAATGTAACAGCTTCTTTCATATCAATTAAATCTTCGAAAGTATATTCTTCTTCAAGACCCAATACGCTCGTTACCGGTCGGTTTATGACCGTTTCACGTGAAACATTAAGCAATTGAAGCGCAGGATCATTGATCAAAATAATGCGTCCTCGCCTATCAGTCGATAATACGCCATCGGTCATATTAGAAAGGACAGATGCTAATTTCCGACGTTCACTTTCTGTCGATTGTTGAGATTCCTGCAACCGATTTGTTAAATGGTTAAAAGCTCGAGCAAGTTGACCAATTTCATCATCACTATAAACTCTTACTTTACGGGAAAAGTTTCCTTTTGCCATTGCTTGCGCTTGTCTTCGCATATCCGCAATAGGTCGTGAAATGGTTTGAGCCACTAAAATTCCTAAAATTGCAGTAATGGCCAAGGAAATCGTTGTACCTACTGCGAGAATGGAGTTGATATCATCCATTTGGTCATACACGTTTTCAATTTCAGCTTCAACATATAAAGTCCCGAGTAAGGTGCCACCTGTCGCCACAATCGGCAAGGTTCGTACCCAAATTCGCTCTTCGCTTTCCTTATCCACATAGGTTTGTTCTAAATCAATTTCTCCGATAATAGATTGGCGAACCAAGTCATTGGTTGACCGCTGGCCGACTAGTATTTGGTTTTCAATAACAGATGATGCAAGAATGCTATACCGTGTATCTACAACCCGTATTTCATTGATATCATCTGATTGAAATCCATATAATACCGTTCGCAAGGTTTGTTCAAGCGTTGAATTTTCTTCTGTACGTTCTTTAATCATTTCTTCACGCACACTAAATTCAATAATTTCCATACGGTCTTTAATAGAACTTTCAAAGTTCCCTTTTAAGGTTTCTTCAAGCTGCTGAGCAAAGTACAGACCAATAATCTGCATAGCTAGCAAAATCAGCAAAATATAAATTAACACAAACTTCACATGTATCGACTTTAAAAAATTTACTTTTGACATCTAACTACTCCTGTTCAGGATTTCGCAAATAATACCCTACGCCGCGACGCGTCACAATCCATGCCGGATGACTTGGGTTATCTTCAATTTTTTCACGCAGACGTCTAACGGTAACATCCACTGTACGGACATCACCAAAGTAATCATATCCCCATACGGTCTGCAATAAATGCTCACGTGTCATGACTTGTCCAATATGCTTACCAAGATAGTGAAGCAGTTCAAATTCACGGTGAGTCAATTCGATCGTTTCTTCACGTTTTAATACAAGATAAGCATCTGGTTGAATTGTTAACACACCTACTTGAATATCATTAGAGTGTTGTCCTTCTTCTTCAGCAGGCGCTACATTTTGACGTCGCAAATTGGCTTTTACACGTGCAATCAGTTCACGCGTTGAAAAAGGTTTTGTCACATAATCATCTGCACCTAGTTCTAGACCTAGCACTTTATCAATTTCAGAGTCTTTGGCTGTTAACATAATGATTGGAAAATCGTACTTTTTGCGAATTTCACGACAAACTTCCATCCCGTCGCGATTTGGCAACATAATATCTAATAACATTAAATCGGGTTGAATTTCTCCAGCAATTTTAATCGCTTCGTCTCCGTCATACGCACAAACTACATTAAAACCTTCTTTTTTCAAGTTAAACTGTAAAATATCTGCAATCGGTTTCTCATCGTCTACAACCAATATTGTTTTACTCATCATTTTTCTCCCCTTTTTCTTCCCATCTACACCCTTTTTTGTTGTCATTGCTCGTTCTTTACTACCCTATACTTTATCATTGTTCAAGGCATTTCGCATCTATCAGTAGCTACCCCTGCTCTGTCTCAAACACTCAAAACCTAAGCGCAATCCACAAAACAGCAAAAAGCAGCCGCCTAAAGGCGACTGCTTGATCTCAATTCTAAGCTTAAATTATCTCCAAACACTTGTAACAATGTTTGTTTGGTTACGGTCAGGACCGACAGAGAAAATCGAAATTTGAACACCCGTCAACTGAGAAATACGCTCTAAGTAATGACGTGCATTTTCTGGCAATTCATCTAATGATTTGCAGCTTGTCACGTCTTCAGACCAGCCTGGAAGCTCTTCATACACAGGTTCGCACTCATCCAGCATACGTAAGTTTGCTGGATATTCTGTGATCAGTTCTCCTTGGTAACGGTAAGCTGTACAAATCTTAACCGTTTCAAGACCCGACAATACGTCAATGGAGTTAACTGTTAAGTCCGTTAATCCACTTACACGTCTTGCATGACGAACAACTACACTATCAAACCAACCAATGCGGCGTGGACGACCAGTAGTCGTACCGTACTCTTTACCAATTTCGCGGATTTGTTGACCTACTTCATCGAACAATTCTGTTGGGAATGGTCCGTCTCCAACACGTGACGTGTACGCTTTACATACGCCGATTACGTGTTGAATAGTTGTTGGTCCTACGCCCGCTCCGATTGTAACTCCACCCGCTACTGGGTTAGAAGACGTTACAAACGGATACGTTCCTTGGTCGATATCGAGCATAACGCCTTGAGCGCCTTCAAACAATACGCGACGGCCATTATCAATAGCATCGTTCAATACTTTTGATGTGTCTGTTACATATTTAGCGATTTCTTGCCCATATGCATAATACTCTTCCATAATTCCTTCGACTGTAAATCCTTCTGTTTCATAAAATTTCTCGAACAAACGGTTTTTCTCGATTAAGTTCATGCGTAGTTTTTCTTCGAACACAACGTGGTCCAATAAATCCGCCATACGAATTCCGACACGTGCTGCTTTGTCCATATAAGCAGGTCCGATGCCTTTACCTGTTGTTCCAATTTTATTTGCTCCGCGACGCGCTTCTTCTACTTCATCTTGCTTAATGTGGTATGGCAATAATACGTGTGCGCGGTTTGAAATGCGCAAGTTTTCCGTTGTAATGCCACGCTCATGAAGACCTTTTAATTCTTTAACAAGCGCTTTTGGATCTACAACCATGCCGTTTCCAATTACCGATGTTTTCTCTTTATAGAATATCCCTGAAGGAATCAAATGCAATTTATACGTTTCTCCACCAAAAATAATGGTGTGTCCAGCGTTATTACCGCCTTGATAACGTGCAATTACTTCTGCATGTTCTGATAGAAAATCAGTGATCTTCCCTTTTCCTTCGTCTCCCCATTGCGTTCCAACTACTACGACTGACGTCATAATTCCGCACCTCCGTTAGGCATATGCCCTATCTCAAACAGTGTTTATTGTACCAATTAAAGACGAAACCGTCAATACAAAACAGAAGAAAACACGAACATATAAATGTGTTGCCACATTTAATGTTCGTGTTTAAAAGTCTCCGCCGGATTCATGTTGACTCCAGTCAATGGTGACAAACTTATTGTATTCTTTCACAAACGCCAATTTAACAGTCCCTGTTGGACCATTACGTTGTTTTGCAATGATAATTTCAATCATGTTTTGGTCTTCTGTTTCTTTGTCATAATAATCTTCACGATACAAGAACGACACAATATCGGCATCTTGCTCAATACTTCCAGATTCACGTAAATCCGACATCATTGGACGCTTGTCTTGTCGTTGTTCTACTCCACGAGATAACTGCGACAACGCGATAACCGGTACTTCAAGCTCACGCGCTAACCCTTTTAATGAACGGGAAATATCCGATACTTCTTGTTGTCGGTTTTCACCAGATTTACCGGGTCCTTGGATCAATTGAAGATAATCGATCATGATCATGCCAAGTCCATATTCTTGTTTTAAACGTCGGCATTTTGCCCGAATGTCATTTACGCGAATACCCGGTGTATCATCGATAAAGATTCCGGCATTGGATAAACTGCCCATCGCCATTGTCAACTTGCGCCAATCTTCGTTTTGAAGTGCTCCTGTACGCAATACTTGTGCATCAATATTGCCTTCCGCACAAAGCATACGCATAACCAACTGTTCAGCACCCATCTCTAAACTAAAAATGGCGACATTTTCGTCTGTTTTAGTCGCGACGTTTTGCGCGACGTTCAAAGCAAAAGCTGTCTTACCAACAGAAGGCCGTGCAGCTACAATAATTAAGTCGTTTCGCTGAAACCCTGCTGTTACCTTATCAAGGTCACGGAAGCCTGTAGGGATTCCTGTGACGTCTCCTTTACGAGTATGCAGCAATTCGATGTTGTCGTAAGTTTTTACTAGTACATCTTTGATATGGGTAAAGTCACCGGCTTTTTTCCGGCTTGATACTTCCATCATTTTCTTTTCTGCTTCGGAAAGCAATGCTTCTACTTCATCTTCACGTGTAAATCCATCTTCTACGATTGTAGTAGCTACCCGGATCAATCGGCGAAGCAATGCTTTTTCTTCTACAATATGCGCATAATGGGCAACGTTTGCTGCTGTTGGTACAGCGTTAGCGATTTCCGTTAAATACGATAAACCGCCAACGTCTTCTAATTCTTTTTTGACAGAAAGTTCTTCTGTCACGGTCACTACATCAATCGCTTTTCCGTGATCTGCTAAATTCAGCATCGTCTGGAAAATCTTTTGATGCGCAATGCGGTAAAAATCTTCTGCCATCACAATTTCAGCAACCGTGATTAAAGAAGGCGGTTCTAAAAAGATGGCGCCAATAACCGATTGCTCGGCTTCATGGTTGTGCGGGGGGACACGATCAATCATTTCGTTCATCGGTGTCTCACCTTACGCTTCTTCTGTAACATGAACTCGAAGCGTAGCCGTCACATCCTGGTGCAATTTCACAGGAATATTAGTGTAGCCAAGCGCACGAATGGCATCGTCCAATTCCATTTTGCGTTTGTCTAATTTGATGCCATGCTTTTTTTCAAGTGTTGTTGCTACTTGTTTTGTTGTAATTGAACCAAAAAGACGTCCGTCTACTCCAGATTTCGCAGTCAATTCGATAGTTAAACCCTCAAGTGTTTCTTTTAACTGTTCTGCTTCTTGACGTTCTTGGTCAGCTTCTTTTTGCTCTTTTTTCTTTTGACCATCTAATTTACTAATAGTTGCTTGGTTTGCTTCAATCGCTAAATTATTTTTTAATAGGAAGTTATGTGCATAACCATCTGCTACGTTTTTAATTTCACCTTTTTTGCCTTTACCTTTTACGTCTTTCAAAAATATTACTTTCATTCGTTTGTTCCTCCTTCAGTATCTTCTAAAATTACCGCTTTTAACTGTTCAACGGCTTGGTCTATTGTTGCGTTTGGCATTTGGGTAGCCGCATTTGTTAAATGACCACCACCGCCGAGGTTTTCCATAATTATTTGCACGTTTACTTCACCAAGTGAACGGGCACTAATACCAATGCCGCCTTCTGCTCGCTCAGCCACTACAAACGACGCATTGACGTCTTTCATCGTCAACAAGATATCTGCTGTTTGTGCGATCAATACGGGGCTGTAGACACGCTCAGGCTCGCCTTTTGCAATCGCGATGCCATCGCCAACAAATTCTACTGTCTGCACAATTTTAGCACGTTCAATATACGTTTCTAAGTCTTCTTTTAGTATTCGTTGAACGAGTACTGTATCCGCTCCATTTGAACGCAAGTAAGAAGCTGCTTCAAAGGTACGGGCACCTGTTCTTAACGTAAAGCTTTTGGTATCTACGATAATTCCAGCCAACATCGCTGTCGCTTCTAACATAGACAATTTCTCATGCTTTGGTTGGTACTCAATAAGTTCGGTAACCAATTCAGCAGTCGATGACGCATAAGGCTCCATATAAACAAGCATCGTGTTGGTGATAAATTCTTCACCTCTCCGGTGATGGTCGATCAACACAACTCGTTCCATTCGTTGCAATACGCGTTCGTCAATAACCATAGACGGTTTATGCGTGTCTACTACAACCAGCAGTGAATTCTCGGTCATTTCAGCTAACGCTTCTTCGGGTGTTATAAACTGAGAAAACAATTCCGGTTCTCCTTCAATAGCTTCCATTAACCGCATGACACTGCGATCGTATGCATCAAAATCAATGATGATACGACCTTTAACTTTGTTCATGGCAGCCATTTTGGCTACGCCAACTGCAGCACCGATAGAATCCATATCCGGCATCTTATGTCCCATAATAAACACTTGATCACTTTCTTGGATCAAATCACGCAATGCGTGCGAGATAACCCTCGCCCTGACTCGAGTCCGTTTTTCAACGGGATTGGTTTTACCGCCATAAAATTTCACTTTGCCACTTGGATGTTTGATCGCCACTTGATCTCCTCCACGGCCAAGAACTAAGTCTAAGCCTGATTGAGCAAGACTTCCTAATTCAACTAAGGAAGCAGACCCAGCTCCGACACCGATACTCAAAGTTAATGCCAGATTATCTTTAGAGGTAACTTCACGAATATCATCCAAAATAGCGAATTTTGATGTCTCAAGATCTTTTAAAATTGACTCATTAAATACAGCCATAAATCGTTCCGAAGAAATGCGCTTTACAAAAATACCATGATTTGCGCCCCATTGGTTGACCAATGAAGTAACTAAACTATTGAGATTGCTTCGAGTTTGATCATCCATTCCTTGCGCAAGTTCATCGTAATTATCGATGAATAAAATGCCGATAACTGTGCGATCTGCATAATAAAGTGACTCAATTTCCACTTGCTCCGTAATATCAAAAAGATAAAACAACCGGTCATCCGCTTTATAATATACACGGTATTTCCGATCGCCTAACGCGATGGTCAGTTCTTTTTCTTCTGATTTTACAAGCGGATGAAAGTCTTCAGATAATGTATAAAGCGACTCACCGATTAAAGTATCGTATTCTAGCGTTGAAGTCATATAAGGATTTGCCCACTCGATGTCATACTGTTCGTTAACTAGTAAAATACCAATTGGCATTTCGAGCAATGCTTCTTCTCCGACTTTTTTCATGCGATACGACAATGTTTCAATATGCTTTTCCGTCGCCTCATAAACTTTTTTTTCGGTTACCCACGTAGCTGTAAACGCTAGCACAAAAAGCAGTGTAAAAATACCAGCGGCCCATTCTGACCAAAGCGAAATCAAAATCGCTGCGGCCATGCCGAGAGCTAGCAATGCGACAAGTGGATATCGAAGTTTTCTTTTTCTAAAAAAAGCCGACATTATTCTTCAGCTCCTTATTTTCCTTTAAACTCGTGTGCTCGTTTGACCCAACCCCGGATATCAAATCCAAGATCGACGATTCCGACAATACTTGTAAATGACTGCAAGGGAAATGCCAAGATTGTGACCAGCACTGTTACCCATTTTGGCCAACCTTCTTGGTGAATGTAGTAGTGATAAAAAGAAACTCCCTGCAAAAACAACAGGAATTGGAGCAACACGGTGGCATTGATGAAAATCATGTATGCCATTGTTCCGGGTTCAAACTCTGATAACAGCGAAACAAGCAACACGATTAAATAATACCATAAAACAGATTTCGGTAATTTCATGTTCCGAAAAGGTGGAAACTTAGGAGTCATAATTCCAAAACGCTTCAAGATCGGCAATAGAATTAGCAATAACACCCACACAACTGAGAAAACAACTAATACTAGTAATACAGGCAATAAAGTTTCAAATGAAAACTGCAATTGCGTAACGAGCTCATTGTAGTCTGCTATGGAGGCTTCAGAAGCCCCTAGCTTTTCCATCATAGCGCCAGTTTGTTCATAAGATTGATCAAAGCTTGCAGAAAACTCTTCTAAGACATTGATGCCAAACAACCAAATTGAAACCACATATTGAATCATTAAAGACATCAACAGGACTAAACTAGCACTCATGAACATAAACAATTTGCTTTTCTTATAATAAATTGAAAGTCCAATTGCTAAACCTAGTGGTACGTGGATCAATGCCAAAGGTAAAGAAAAAAGGCCACCAATGATAAAGGCTAGTATCAGGCAGACCGCTGCGAAAAGCGCAGAAGCTTTCCAAGGATATTTCGCACTGTACCATGCAATTGGCAACGCCAAAAATAACGTACTTACAATACTTACAACAGGCACATAAACCGAAATCGCTAGCAGCACGGTAAATACGGTTGCCATCATCGCACCGTTGGTAAGTTGTCGCGTTTGTTGATTTTGCATATGATTGGATTTCCCCTTCTTTCGGGTATATTTCATCCTTGTAATTGTACCATGATTCAAGAACCTGAACAAAAGGAGCCGTTCCCTGTATGAAGATAACGGCTGTAAAATAGAAGTCGTATTAAAATTATGATTTTTGCTATCATTTTTTATATTCCCATCATGTTTCAATGCATAAAAAAAAGACCGGTTTCCCGGTCTTTAAAATCGTAATTATCTTTCTTCCGCAACAAACGGTAGAAGTGCCATGATACGTGAGCGTTTAATAGCGATTGTCAACTTACGTTGCCATTTAGCGCTAGTGCCTGTAACACGACGTGGCAAGATTTTCCCTCTTTCAGAAATGAATTTCTTCAAAAGATCAGTATCTTTATAGTCAATGTGCGTGATGTTGTTGGAAGTGAAGTAACAAACCTTTTTCCGTTTTTTTCCTCCGCGACGTGGTGCCATATCGAATTACCTCCTTTACTTAATGATTAATCGTTAGTTTCCGTCCATCTTAGAACGGTAAATCGTCATCCGATACTTCGATCGGGCCGCTACCGCTTGAGAATGGATCTTCATCTACACGAGTATGGTTTTGCTGACTTGGGCTCGGTGATTGGTTCTGTTGATAGGAAGGCTGCTGGCCTTGTGAACGATCCGTATTGGCGTTTTTTGGTTCAAGGAATTGAACGCTGTCCGCCACTACTTCTGTTGTATAGACACGTTTCCCGTCTTGTCCCTCGTAGCTACCAGTTTGGATACGGCCTTCAACACCTGCTAAGCTTCCTTTTTTAAGGAAATTCGCTGTATTTTCAGCTTGTTTGCGCCAAACGGTACAATTAATGAAATCAGTTTCGCGTTCACCTTGAGCGTTTGAGAAAGTCCGGTTTACAGCTAGTGTAAATCGAGCAACTGCCGCGCCACTTGGTGTGTAACGAAGGTCTGGATCTTTTGTCAGTCTTCCGACTAAAACAACTCGGTTAATCATCAGAATTCAACCTCCTTCAAGTCAAAAAAATTTCAGTGTCTGTATCCTGTTTACGCGTCTTTGCGTACAGCGATATGACGAATAATGTCTTCGTTAATGTTCGCAAGACGTGTGTATTCGTTGATAGCTTCAGAACCAGCGTTTACTTTTACGATTTGGTAGAAACCTTCACGTAAATCGTTGATTTCATAAGCTAAACGACGTTTACCCCACTCTTTCGACTCGATGATTTCAGCACCGTTTGTAGTAAGGATGTCGTTAAAACGCTCAACTAGAGCTTTTTTCGCTTCCTCTTCAATTGCAGGCTGAATGATATACATTAATTCATATTCTCTCATCGTGTTGTCACCTCCTCATGGACTTGGGCCCTGCTGTATCCAGCGGGCAAGGAGCAAGCAATTCATAAATATTACTCACATCACAGTATTGTATCATAATAACTAAGCTCTCGCAAGCCTGTTTTTGACTTTCAAATCAGCTATACTTTTCAGCATAGATCCTAAAGGATGTGAAGCCATGACACCTTCTCGAATCATCGAGTTAAAGATGGAGAAAATAGCTCCTCAAGCGCTTTGGTTTAATGCCATTTTGCTTGTTGTCTTCGCTACGCTTTACCATCTTTTTAATGAACCGTTATCTTTCGGTTTTTCTTTAACAGGTATTTCTTTGTTTATAACGGGCTATTTGGTGCTGATTGTTTTACATGAGCTTTTTCACTTAATCGGCTTTGTGTTATTTGGTAGAGTGCCTCTTTCTTCATTGAATTACGGTGTAAATCTGAAACTTGGCATAGCGTATGCCACTACCAATAAACCTATCCGAAATTTAGCGATGCGCAAAGCGTTGCTCTTCCCCTTTTGGACAACTGCCTTTATCCCGACTGTTTTAGGATTTTGGTTTGATAGTCAAGTGCTTGTTCTTTTAGGAGCCATGCTGACTGCCGGTGCTTTTGGCGACTTTATCATGTATAGCGAATTACGCAAAGAAAAAAACGCGGCCTGGATTCTTGATGATCCTTCGCTGCCGCGTCTTCATGTATACGATCATTATCCGGATAACGAAAGCACTGAGTAATCTCGGTGCTTTTTTATGCCATCGAGTACCGTACTTCCCATTTTCCAGCTGGAATTGGCTTTTTCAATAACTGTTCATCTTTTGCAAGATACGCAAACGTTTCAACAATTTTGCCGTTTACTTCTACTGAAATCTTTTTCTTGTCGTATAAATCCGTTTCAGGATTTCCTGAATAATCTTCTAGATAATCTAACGCTGGCCATAAAACGTCCGGAATATCATATATTTCCCCTTCAACTTGGCAGTCACTCGATAAAACCATTGCCGGGTAACCCAAGCCTGTATCATATAAAGAGCCTTTTGCCGTTGCGCGTTCTTCCACTAATTCAGCTTCATCCAAATAACAATGATACTTCCCGCCTTGTTTTAGCGTTCCGTATACAAATAACAACATTTTCTATTCCTCCATGCAAAAACCGGATGCGGTCAGGCATCCGGTAGTTTTTAGTTTTGTATTCTTTCGTTCAACGGAGCATAACGGTCGTTTCCGCTTTTAGACGTTAAATCTAAATAGCATTACGTCGCCGTCTTTGACGATGTATTCTTTACCTTCTTGACGCACTTTTCCTGCTTCTTTCGCTGCTGCCATTGATCCGATTTCGATCAAGTCATCATAAGCAACTGTTTCAGCACGGATAAATCCGCGTTCGAAGTCAGAGTGAATAACGCCGGCACATTGTGGTGCTTTCATGCCTTTTTTGAATGTCCATGCACGCACTTCTTGAACGCCCGCTGTGAAATAAGTGGCTAGTCCAAGCAAGCTGTATGAAGCTTTAACCAATAAATCTAAACCAGATTCTTTAATGCCCAACTCTTCAAGGAACATTTCTTTTTCCTCGTCTTCAAGTTCAGCCATTTCTTCTTCGATTTTCGCACAGATTACGATCACGTCTGCATTGTCTTTTGCAGCAAAGTCACGTACGGTTTGAACGTATTTGTTGTTATCGGCATCTGCAATTTCATCTTCTGAAACGTTTGCTACGTAAAGCATTGGTTTGATTGTTAATAAGTTTAACCCTTTTGCAATCTTCAATTCATCTTCCGTGAATTCGATTGAACGTGCCAATTGACCGTTTTCAAAGGCTTCACGCAATTTCATAAGCACTGGCTCTTCTGCCACTGCGTCTTTGTCTTTTTGTTTTATTAATTTTGCTGCACGTGCAATGCGTTTTTCGATACTTTCCATATCAGCTAAGATTAACTCTAAGTTAATCACTTCAATATCAGAAATCGGATCTACTTTGCCCGTTACATGCGTTATGTTGTCGTCAGCGAAACACCGAACAACTTGGCAAATTGCGTCAACTTCGCGAATGTGAGATAAAAATTTATTTCCTAATCCTTCACCTTTGCTCGCGCCTTCTACAATTCCTGCAATATCCGTAAATTCAAAAGCTGTGGGAACCGTTTTTTTCGGTTCTACTAATTCCGTCAATTTATCAAGACGCTCATCTGGAACTTCAACAATTCCAACGTTTGGATCTATTGTACAGAACGGATAGTTTGCCGCTTCGGCACCCGCCTTAGTTATTGCATTAAATAATGTGGATTTCCCCACGTTTGGTAAACCTACAATCCCTGCAGTTAATGCCATAGGATGCACAACCTTTCCTCTATATAAAACGAATTATTTTTTACACAACCATTTCATTATAAGAACGAAACAGGAAAATGTCCATTTTTCATTCACTTTCAGCTTTTACTAAAATCTTTTTCATCTTTTTATTAAATTCCATACGAGGAAGCATGACACTATGCTGACAACCTTCACATTTAATCCGGACGTCTGCTCCCATGCGGATAATTTTCCATGCATTTGCTCCACAAGGATGGCCTTTTTTCATCTCCACTATGTCATTCAGTCCAAAATCCTTCATTTCCATGAATTTGTCTCCTTTTATTCATTTTTAGCATTTTTCGTGATAGGAGATTCTCCTGGCGACCGTTGCACCATTAGCATACGCGGATAAGGAATTTCCACCCCTCGTTGATCTAAGAAATCTTTCAAATCACGACGTATTTCGCGCGCTACAGCAAAATGTTGCATTGGCATTGTTTCAGCGGTAATTCGCATAACCACTTCAGTTGTCGTTAAATTTTGCACTCCCAACAACTCTGCAGGCTTGATAATTTGTTCATATCGTTCCTGCAAGCTATTTAGAAACTCCATAATTAACTCTTCTACACGCTTTATATCCGATTCGTAAGAGATATTGATATCGACCACCGCAATAGAGTTATGGATTGAAAAATTTACTACATCCATTATATTGCCATTTGGAAAAATAAATAATTCTCCAGTCCATGCTTTTACCTTGGTTGTCCGTAATCCAATTTCTTCTACTGTTCCTTCAGCAGTACCAATACGGACATAATCCCCTACAGAAAACTGATCTTCAAATATAATGAAGAATCCTGTGATTACATCGCGTACTAGGTTCTGTGCACCAAAACCTACAGCCAACCCTAATACTCCTGCACCCGCGATGAGCCCTGTAATATCAATTGTAAAGGTCGCTAATATCGACACAACTGCTATAAAATAAACAACATACGCTACGACATTCGACAATAATTTCGATAACGTTTGCTGTCTTCGCTCATTATAAACAAGTGGACCTTTAATCCGAACAGAAAAAGTTTTACGAATTAACATACGCAATACTTTCACCAAAACAATGGCAGCTACTGTGATTAAAATCACTTTCAGAAAAACAACGAACAACCCTACCCACATGGCTTCATTAGAAAGCACAGTTAAAATTCGTTGTGTTATTTTTTCAACATTCACTCTTTCACCTTCCCGGTTTTTACATCAAATTAAAATTATACATAACCGAAACGACTATCCCAACTACTGCTATACCTGGCAATAAATTCGCTACTCTAATCTTCGTTACACCCATCAAATTCAATCCAATGGCAACAATCATAACGCCACCTGTTGCACTCATCTCTAAAATAAACATATCCAGCGCATCGGCAGGAATTGCCAAACTAATTTGAGTAGCAAACAACGCAATCAATCCTTGATAGACAAACACTGGAATGGCAGCTAGCATAACGCCAAATCCAAGTGTAGATGCTAAAATAATCGAAGTAAATCCATCTATAATCCCTTTCGAAATCAGGACTCCATGCTCATTGCTTAGTCCACTTTCCATTGCACCGATAATCCCCATCGCTCCAATGACAAATATTAATGTCGCTGTGACAAACCCTTGCGCTAAACTTCCTTTGCTTTCTTTTGCCCCAAGCATACGTTCAATCCAATGACCAAACGCATTCAACTTGCCTTCTAAATTTGCCCACTCCCCAATCACTGTACCTAATACTAAACTAATAATAACAATTACGAAGTTTTGACTTCCTAATCCCATGTCTAGCCCTAGCACTATGACTGATAAACCAATTACATACATTACCGTTTCTTTCATTTTCTCAGAAATATTTTGAAGAGCTCTTCCAAGTATGGTTCCCACTATAATCAATACTGCATTTATCAATGTTCCTAAGAGAACCATTACATTTCTCCCCCTTCGACTTTGCTTCATTTACAGCAAAGTCCTCTTCTCCCTCTTTCGAGAGCAATGTTCTATTTTTATTTATCAAAAACAGAACCTATTCCCCTGTTTCGGGAAATAGGCACTCGTCAACTTAATAATTCTAAAATCCGTTCTAAGTCATCTTCTGAGAAAAATTCGATTTCTATTTTCCCTTTGTTCTTGTTTTTCTTAATTTGCACTTTTGTACCGAAACGATCTCTTAGTTCAGATTGTTTTTCTTCTATAAAAATATCTTTCTTTTTTTCGATTGTTTCACGTGGAACATTCTCATTTAATCGTTGAACGAGATTTTCCAATTGACGAACATTCAGGTTTTCCTTCACGACTTTTTCAGCTGTTTCTGGAATAAGCTTTTTGCTTCTCAACCCCAATAATGTGCGTCCATGTCCCATCGACAATTCCTTATCAGAGATGAGTTTCCGAACGTTCTCCGGCAATGATAAAAGGCGAACGTGGTTGGCGATATGTGGACGACTCTTACCTAATCGGAAAGCCAACTGCTCTTGTGTTAAACTTAAAGCTTCCATTAATTTTTGGTAAGCTTCTGCTTCTTCAATTGGCGTTAAGTCTTCACGTTGAAGATTTTCTAATATAGCAAGTTCCATCATTTGTTGGTCTGATAAATCTTTAACAATCGCTGGAACTTTCTTCAATTTCACTGATTTTGCTGCACGGAAACGACGCTCTCCAACCACGATTTCATATTTTTCTCCTACTTTTCTTACAACAATCGGTTGTAGAATCCCGTGCTCTTTAATGGATTCTGCCAATTCTTCTAAAGCCACTTGATCAAAGATTTTCCGTGGTTGATATGGATTGGCTTGGATTTCGCCTACGTTGATTTGATTTACTTTATCTGTATCGCTAATTGTCTCACCTGGAAACAATGCATTAATACCTTTTCCTAGTCCTTTAGCCATTATCAATCACTTCCTTTGCCAATTCTAAATACACTTCTGCGCCTCTGGATTTTGGATCATAAATAATAATTGGCTCTCCATGGCTCGGTGCTTCACTTAATCTTACGTTTCTTGGAATAATGGTTTTATACACTTTATCTTGGAAATATTTTTTCACTTCTTCTATTACTTGTACTCCTAAATTCGTTCGCGCATCTAACATCGTCAGCAGTACACCATCAATCATTAAATCATGATTTAAATGTTTTTGTACTAAGCGAATCGTACTCAATAACTGGCTTAATCCCTCTAATGCATAATATTCACATTGTACGGGAATAATGATTGCATCAGAAGCTGTTAAAGAATTTAACGTCAATAACCCTAAAGATGGCGGACAATCAATGATTATGTAATCGTACATATCTTTGACTTCTGCTAATGCATTTTTCAAGCGCGCTTCTCTCGAGATAGTCGATACCAACTCGATTTCAGCTCCTGCTAAAGAAATGGTGGCTGGAACTACATGTAAGTTTTCCACTTTTGTTTCCATTATTGTATCTTTAACCGCAATGTCATCGATTAGCACTTCATAAATGCATTTCTCTACATCGCCTTTATTGACGCCTACTCCACTTGTCGCGTTTCCTTGAGGATCGATATCTATTAAAAGAACTTTTTTGCCTAAATAAGCAAGGCAGGCACTTAAGTTCACTGAAGATGTTGTTTTTCCTACGCCGCCCTTTTGATTGGCGATCGCAATAGTTCTACCCACACTTGCACCAACTTTCTTTATTACTTTCTTTATTTTACTGCGGAATCTGTATTTTAGCTATTTTATTGTCGTTAAAAACAGCTTAAGGTGCCATTTATTCGTTGAACGTCAGAAGCTTATATTATAGGAGTTTCCTATTTTTCTATTGTATCAAAATTTTTCAACAATACGATGTTCTAATCATTAAAAAAGCTCTTTCCAAACTTGGAAAGAGCTTTTCGTTATTTTTTCTTCGGAATTTTCACGGTGATTTGATAATATTCATCGTGTTCTTCTTCCTCTGTCGTCAAATCAATACCACTTTTGGAAACCATGCTCAACGATTCTTTAATCGTATTCATCGCAATGCGCATGTCTCTGCTAAAGGCTTTTTTACGTGCTTTTGGTTTTTTTGGCTCAGTTGAAAGCAATTTGGTTACTTTCGCTTCTAACTGTTTTACGTTCAAGCTTTCTTCGATGGTTTCATCAAACAACTTTTTCTGTTGTTCTGCATCTTTTACTTGCAACAAAGCTCTTGCGTGCCGTTCTGTCAGCTGCCGATTAAGTAATGCTGTCTGGATCTCTTCTGGCAGTTTTAATAAACGTAATTTATTGGCAACTGTTGACTGGCCTTTACCAAGGCGCTGCGCTAAAGCTTCTTGTGTGATTTCTTGTATATCTAGCAAATTGCGATAAGCATGCGCTTCTTCTATCGAAGTAAGTTCCTCGCGCTGAAGATTTTCAATCAAAGCGATAGATGCCGTTTCTTTATCACTTAAGTTACGGATAATCGCCGGTACTTCTGTCCACTCGAGCGATTTCATTGCACGGAAACGTCGTTCACCAGCGATTATTTCATACTCGCCTTCTCTTTCAGAATTTCGTACCACAATCGGTTGAATAACACCGTGGACATGAATGGTTCGTGCAAGTTCTTCGATCTTTTCTTCATCAAAAATTGTTCTCGGTTGGTATTTGTTTGCATGTATTTTATCGAGCGGCAATTTCATGACTTCTTCTGACGCTTTGTGTTCTGCTATTTCCTTCTTCGCTGTATCATTTGCTTTATCTCCGCCTCCGAAAAAACGAGAAAAAGGACTTTTCATCCTCAAGCACCACCTTTTACAAGCTCACTTTATTGCTGAAGATCATTCACTTTTATTGCTCTCTTAATGTTCCACGTGAAACATTAAGAGATAGGTGATTTGTTTGGAACTCCAGCTTTCCGTGGATATTTCTTTGGTGTTTCTTTGAACTTTTTAAATACTTGAATGTAACGTTCGCTTTCTTCTATCGGCAATAAGAACGAATGAACGGCTTCTAGCTTTACACCTAATTTTTGTAATGCTTTTTCTGCATCATCTAATTCATCTGAAGCTGAGGCTGCTTTCATCGCTGCAAAGACGCCGCCTTTTTTAACAAGTGGAACACATAATTCGGCCAACACGGATAATCTAGCTACCGCGCGGGCTGTTACAACATCGTAGCTTTCCCGATGAATAGATTGGCCAAAGTCTTCTGCTCTCGAATGAACAAATTGGACTTTAGTTAATTCAAGTTCACCGCTCAAATGCTGTAAAAATTGAATGCGTTTGTTAAGAGAGTCCACTATCGTAACCTCAATATGGGGAAAACAGATTTTTAGTGGGATACTGGGGAATCCTGCACCTGCACCAACATCACAAATTTTCATAGGCTTTGTGAAATCTAAATAAAATGCTGCAGTAATTGAGTCATAAAAATGTTTTAAATATACAGCAGGTTGTTCTGTAATCGCTGTAAGATTCATCTTGTCGTTCCATTCAACTAACTCTTTATGATAGACCCGGAATTGCTCAAGTTGTTTATCGGTTAAGACGATCCCTTTTTCACTGAGGGCATCTTTAAACTGTTGTTCATTCAAACTAGCTTCCTCCCTCTTTCTTAATCTTTTATGTAAATTAAGAAATGGACTGGTGTGAGCCAGTCCATTCTATTGTTAGCTTATGCCTTTAGTTGTTTTACATTAAATAGCTAAAAGTTTGGGCTTTTCTTATTAAACAGAGATTTTTGCAATCTTTCCTTGTTCAATATACACCAATAAGATGGATATGTCAGCCGGATTTACGCCAGAGATGCGTGATGCTTGTGCAATCGACAACGGGCGAACTTCTGCCAGTTTGCCGCGAGCTTCAGTCGCAATTCCAGAGATTGCATGATAATCAATGTTATCAGGAATTTTTTTGTTTTCCATTTTTTTGAGTTTATCAACTTGCATTAATGATTTCTCAATATAACCTTCATATTTGATATGAATTTCAACTTGTTCTTTTACTTCATCCTCAAGATTTACAGTTGAAGCAGTCAATTGCGAAATCATATCATACGTCATTTCGGGTCTCTTTAATAAGTCCGCTCCACGAATACCATCTTTTAATTCACTGCCCCCTGCATCACGAATTGCTTGCTGGGTTGCTTCGTTTGGTTTGATCATGACACTTCTTAAGCGTTTAATTTCTTCTTCAATCCGCTCTTTTTTCGAAAGAAATTTCACGTAACGGTCTTCTTTTACCATGCCAATGGCATATCCTAGTTCTGTTAAACGCATATCTGCATTGTCATGGCGTAGTAATAAGCGGTATTCAGCACGTGACGTTAGTAAGCGATATGGCTCATTTGTGCCTTTTGTTACTAAATCATCGATTAATACACCGATATACGCATCTGAACGACTTAAGATGACTTCTTCTTTGCCCAACACTTTTGCTGCTGCATTGATGCCCGCCATTAGTCCTTGACCAGCTGCTTCTTCGTAACCAGATGTTCCGTTAATTTGACCTGCCGTATAAAGATTTTCAATTTGTTTCGACTCTAATGTCGGCCATAATTGCGTGGGCACAATGGCATCATACTCGATGGCATATCCTGCACGCATCATTTCGGCCTTCTCGAGCCCTGGAATCGATTCTAACAGCTTCCGCTGGACGTGTTCAGGTAAACTAGTTGAAAGGCCTTGTACGTAAACCTCACGCGTATTACGACCTTCTGGTTCTAAAAAGATTTGATGACGCGGTTTGTCATTAAAACGCACCACTTTGTCTTCGATAGAAGGGCAATAACGCGGACCCGTTCCTTTAATCATTCCAGAATACATCGGTGACAAATGAAGATTGTCATCAATTACTTGATGCGTTTCTTCGTTTGTGTACGTTAACCAGCATGGTAGTTGATCCGTAATGTATTCAGTCGTTTCGTAACTAAATGCACGTGGCACATCGTCGCCAGGCTGAATTTCCGTTTTGCTGTAATCAATGCTGTTACTGTTTACACGTGGAGGTGTTCCTGTTTTAAAGCGAACTGTTTCAAAGCCAAGCTTCTCCAGGTTTTCTGCCAATTTAATGGAAGGTTGCTGATTATTCGGACCGCTTGAATAACGCAGATCCCCAATAATGATTTCCCCACGCAAGAAAGTTCCTGTCGTAATTACGACAGAATTTGCACGATAAATGCCCCCTACTTGCGTAATCAGACCTTGAATTTTACCGTCTTCAACGATCAATTCTTCTGCAATTCCTTGGTGTAAACTTAAGTTTGGCTCTTCTTCCATCAAGCGTTTCATTTCTTGTTGGTATAGAACTTTATCGGCTTGTGCACGCAGTGCGCGAACAGCAGGTCCTTTAGCTGTATTTAACATTCTCATTTGAATGTGTGTTTTATCGATTACGCGCCCCATGGCTCCGCCAAGTGCGTCTATTTCACGTACGACTATGCCTTTTGCTGGTCCCCCAATAGATGGGTTACATGGCATAAATGCGATCATATCCAGATTCATCGTCAAAACA
This sequence comes from Planococcus donghaensis, assembly GCF_001687665.2. NCBI lineage: Bacteria > Bacillati > Bacillota > Bacilli > Caryophanales > Caryophanaceae > Planococcus > Planococcus donghaensis. The sequence continues at coordinate 3,300,757 of NZ_CP016543.2, forward strand.
AGCGTTTTAGCGCCCATTCGCGCAGACGCAAGAGCAGCTTCCGCTCCTGCATGTCCAGCTCCTACAACGATGACATCGAACGTGCCTGCTTCGTATTGTGGCATGTTCGTTCATTCCCTTCGAGTTTTATTTCCCTAGACAGAACTGAGAGAATAATTGGTTTAAGAGGCCGTCATCTGCGGTATCTCCTATAATCTCCCCAAGTAGCTCCCACGTTCGAGTAACATCAATTTGAATCATATCTACAGGGACCTCCATTTCAGCAGCTTCAATGGCGTCTGAAATGGTTTTATGTGCCTGATGCAACAATGCAATGTGACGCACATTGGATACATAGGTCATATCCCCTGCTTCGATCTCTCCTTTGAAAAACAAAGCAGCAATCGCTTCTTCAAGCTGATCTATGCCTTCTTCTTCAACTAGCGAAGTTGTCACTAACAATTTATCGCCAGCTAACTTCTGCACTTGCTCCAAATCGATTTTCTGCGGCAAGTCGGTTTTATTGATAACGACAATATAGTCCATATCTTTAACCGTTTCAAACAACAGTTCATCTTCTGGCGTTAGCGCTTCTGCATAATTTAACACGTAAAGGATCAAATCAGCTTCTTTTAACACTTTTCTTGAACGTTCAACACCAATTCGCTCGACAATATCTTCTGTTTCACGAATCCCGGCTGTGTCAACTAAACGCAATGGAACCCCACGGACATTCACGTATTCCTCTATTATATCACGGGTAGTTCCCGCTATTTCTGTGACAATTGCTTTATTTTCTTGAACAAGGCTGTTTAAAAGAGAAGATTTTCCGACATTGGGACGTCCTAAAATGACGGTTGAAAGCCCTTCTCTTAAAATTTTCCCTTGTGAGGATGTTTGTAGCAATTTCTCGATTTCTAAACGAACCCATTTCGATTTTTCCAACATAATTGGACGCGTCATTTCTTCTACGTCGTCATATTCTGGATAATCGATATTTACTTCCATTTGAGCAATCGATTCTAGTAAGGCTTGGCGCAATGTGCCAATTAACTTGGATAGCTTACCTTCCATTTGGTTGAGCGCAACATCCATGGCACGATCCGTTTTTGCACGAATCAAGTCCATAACCGCTTCTGCTTGAGACAAATCGATTCGGCCATTTAAAAATGCTCGTTTCGTAAACTCACCTGGTTCAGCAAGTCTTGCGCCTCCACGTAATACCAATTCAAGCACTCGATTTACCGAAACAATTCCACCGTGGCAGTTGATTTCAATAACATCTTCACGGGTAAAGGTTTTAGGTGCTTTCATGAGTGATACCATCACTTCTTCCGCGATTTCCCCAGTCGCTGGATCTTCTAGGTGCCCATAATGGATGGTATGCGTTGCTTGAGAAGCTAACGCTTTATTGCTTGGAGCCCGGAACAGTTTGTCTGCAATTGCAACAGCTTCAGGACCGCTCAAGCGGACAATTGCGATTGCTCCCTCTCCACTCGGTGTCGATATGGCAGCGATTGTGTCGAATTCCATGATGTTCCCTCCTCTAAAGAAAAGCAGCAACTTATGCTCTGTGGATAACAATCAGAGCGTAAGAGCAGCTTGATTACAAAAATATATATTCATCTTATTATTTTTTGCTTAAAAAAAGTTGTCCACATGTGGACAACCAGTAAATGCACATGGCTTTCTAACATACTACAATAGCATAAAGCACTCAAAACCGAAAGACACAGTGCTTCATATTACTAAATTTCGTTAATTTGGCATAAAAAAAACCCGCCTAAATGGCGAGTTTTTTTATTTATGAGGTTCGATAACAAGATATCGGTTCGGATCTTTGCCTTCCGAATACGTATCGATATCTAAACGTCTTGATAAAGTTTGATGGATCACTTTTCGTTCGTAAGATGGCATTGGTTCAAATTGAACACGACCACCCGTCCGAATTGCTTTATCCGCCATACGATCCGCTAATTGTTCCAGCGTTTCTTGACGTCGTTCACGATAATTTTCGGCATCTAATTGAATCATCATAAATTGATTTGAATATTTATTGGCAACGAGTTGAGCTAATTGTTGAAGAGAATTCAAGGTTTGCCCTCTTTTCCCGATCAACATGGCTACTTTTTCGCTTTCAAGATAAAAATTCACTTTTTTATTGCCTCGCTTTTCATGAGTAATCGATAAATCATCAATTTTCATGTCTTTCGCGATGGATAAAATGTAATTTTTCGTTTCTTGAATAGCTTTATCATTTGAAATGGCAGGAACTTCTTCCTTTTTCTCTTCTTCGAACGCTATTACAGGTGTTTCAAGAATTTCAGCAGCCGGTTCTGATAAAGTTTGTTGGTTAGAATCTGTTGTTTTATCAATCACAACAACTTCAACTTCTGCTTTTTTGGCACCAAAACCGAAAAATCCTTTTTTCTCTTCCTGAATAACTGTAATCTTTACTTCTTCACGTGTAACTTGGAGTTTTTCTAATGCTTCAGATATAGCGCTTTCAACAGTTAATCCCGTTTGCGTAATCTGTTTCACTTTTTAGCCCCTCCTGCTTTCGTTTTAACAGGCTCTTGAACATCTTTTTTCTCCCACGGACGATAAATTACTAAATTTTGGATAAGTGAAATGATATTTCCGATAACCCAATACAATGTTAATGCGGAAGGTAATACAATACCAAAACCAATGATCATAACAGGCATGAAATACATCATAATTCGCATTTGCGGATTGTCCATCGCTGGCCCAGTGCGTAAAACAACGAACTGCATCAACCCGGCGATAATTGCCAAAACAATACTTGGCTCAGCCAGTGGGAAAATAAGAAATGCTCCTAAGTCGATTTCCGGTGTATTATTCATACGACTAATTGCATGATAAAAACCAATTAGCACCGGCATTTGAATAACTACAGGCAAACACCCTGCCATTGGATTAACGCCTTTTTCTTGGAACAATGCCATCATTTCTTTTTGGTATTTTTGTTGCGTAACAGCATCTTTCGACTTGTATTTTTCTTTTAGTTTAACCAGTTCAGGTTGTACTTCTTGCATACGTTTTGAACTTTTGGTTTGTTTAATCATCAACGGCAACATAACTAATCGAATGATAATCGTTACTGCGATAATCCCAAACCCATAAGTTCCTAATAAGCCTTTAAAGTATGTGATAGTTGAAACCAATGGCCAAACGATAAACTCATTCCAAAAACCTTCACTTTGATCACTGATCGGCTGATCAAATTCAGTACAGCCAGAAAGCAGCAAAGTTACTGCAATCAGTGAAAAGAGCAAAACTAATTTCTTATTCACCTTTTTTCCCCCAAACTAATCTCTATTACTTCTATAATAACATCCATTCTACGCAATCTTCTACTTCCTCGGCAATGTACGAGCAATTTTTAATACATGCTCGAGACTTTTCTTGCTTTCATGAAAATCTAATGTGGCCGCCTGTGGTCGGGCGATGATAATGTAATCCGCATTTGGCAATAAATCATCTTTCAATTCCAAGAAAGTTTGCCTGATGTAACGTTTAATGCGATTACGTGCTACTGCATTTCCAACTTTTTTACTGACAGAAAGCCCGACACGAAATTCAGGTTGATCGCTTTTTAATACATATACGATAAACTGTCGATTCGCAAAAGATTTTCCTTTTTTAAAAATATGTTGGAACTCTTTGTTCTTCTTGATCCGTTGATCTTTGTTCATTCTTTCACCTGCTTATTTTACTACTTTACCGCTCAAATTGAGCAGAAAAGAAAAAAAAGACCACTGATGCGGTCAGTGGACTTAAGCTGATAATACTTTTCTTCCTTTACGACGACGAGCTGCGATAACGCGGCGTCCGTTCTTTGTGCTCATACGTGCTCTAAAGCCGTGTACTTTGCTGTGTTTACGTGTATTTGGTTGGTATGTGCGTAATGTCATATATGACACCTCCTATATTGAGAGTTAACTATTTTTCTAAAGACAGTCTCGACTATTATAAAGGTGCAACGCCATAAATGTCAATGTCTCACGAAAAAAACAGCTTAATGCGAAGCTGCAGACAACGTTTTACTAAACTAAATCGTGGTATAGGATCTCTAACCGGGTTAGCCCTTTCACTTTCGGTGGACTCATCTTCAACCTCCTCGTCACTGAAAACCTATGCGCCTGCTTTGCTATTTGCATCCGCTCAGTGCGGAGAATTTCATATCCATCCAACAAACAACTAACTATTCTTTTCTCTACAACAGCTTAATTGGCTTTCTTCTCTATTTATTAAGTTATACACAATTCCTCTATTTTTCTCTTAATCTCCTGTTTACTCTTTTTTTCCGAAAAATAATTATCCACATGCCTTATCTACAGTTTTTTAACATACAAACCCCTTGTGGATAGAATAGTTGTGCAGAAAAAAAGATATGTGGATAACTTAAAAGACTTCTTGTATTGTCTACTCTTTTTTGGTAACATTAACTTGTTTTCACTTGTTAACAATTTTCGACTCAAATAAGTTATCCACAAATTGTGGGTAAGGTGTGGACAGTTATTCACCAGCTTGTTTATGAATGTTATCCACAAGCTGTGATTTTGTGTATGATATACTTTAAAATATCGTTAAATATAAAGGAGACGAGCTA